>JACPDG010000078.1 GCA_016184125.1 Candidatus Rokuibacteriota bacterium
TTTCGACCGGCGAGGGCGCCGGTCGAGACACGCGAGGCGCGTGTGCTCCCCATCATTTATGGAATGGCCAAGCTGACTAAGCCAGCAGCTTCGTGAGCACGTCGCCTTCGACGTCCGTCAGTCGAAAGTCCCGGCCTTGGAAACGGAAGGTGAGCTTGGTGTGCTCGAGGCCGAGCAGATGCCGCCCGAGCGCACCGTGTTCGTCTCCGGCATCGGCTGCTCGAGCCGGTTCCCTCACTATCTCAAGACCTACGGCTTCCACGGGATCCACGGGCGCGCGCTGCCCGTCGCGATCGGCGCGAAGCTTCGCCGCCCGGAGCTGAACGTCTTCGTCGTGATGGGCGACGGTGACTGCACGTCGATCGGCGCGGGGCACTGGATCCACACCACGCGCTACAACCCGAAGCTGACCGCGCTCCTGCTCGACAGGGGCATCCGTCCAACACCCAGCCCCGGGGCGCCTACCTGCCGCCGATGAACCCGATCTCGGCGACGCTCGGCGTGTCGAACGCCTCGTTCGTCGCGCAGACCGGGGACTGGATCCCGGCGCACCTGTTCGCGACGATCCAGGCCGCCTACCACCACAACGGCTTCGCGTTCGTGCGCGTGCTGCAGCGCTGCCCGCAGTACACCGATCACCTGTTCGAGGCGGCGATGCGCGATCCGAGCCTGGTCGAGCTGCTGGTGCACCCCGACGGGGTGGAGCTGCCGGAGCTCGGCAGGATCTTCAAGAACCAGCTGCGTCACGACCCGGCCGACCTCGACGAGGCGCGCCGGCTCGCCGAGCCGGACGGGAAGATCAGGCTCGGCGTGTTCTACCGGAACGAGAACCAGCCCGTGTACGAGGAGGTGCGGCAGGTGCCCCAGCACACGGCCGCCGAGAAGATCCGACTCCTGCAAGCGGAGCTCGACCGTTATGCCGTCTGACGACCGCACGCGCGACGTCCTCTCGACGCTCCGGCCCGCGACGGAGGCGTTTCTCGGCTCGATCGCCACGACCGCGGACGAGGTGCGCCGCTGGCTCGCCGCGCAGCAGTCGAACGTCGAGGGGCGCGCGGCCGCGCTCCGCGCGGAGCTCGGCCCGTTCGGCGCCCGGCATCTCGACGCCGACCGCCTCGTCGCCATCGTCGATCGGATGCCGCACGCGGACCCCGCGACCCTCGAGGCGGTCGAGCACGCCCGCGAGGTGCTCGGCGAGCTGTTCGCCCGGGGGGCCGGGCTCTTCACCGTCCGCCTGGGGGACGGCGAGGACCTCTGCGATGCCGTCGCCGCGGCGCTCGCCGAGGTCGGCCGCGCGTTCGCGTCGGCGCGCGTCGCGCAGGACGCCCGCGCGGGCCGCCGGCCGGGCGCCCACGGCGCCGCGGCGCTCGAGCGGTTACCCTTCGCCCGGTGGAGCCGGAGCGAGCGGCGCCTCGCGCCACCGCTCGTCGTCCAGGTCGACGGCGCCGATCTGCGTGCCGCAGGACTCTCCGAGTTCCTCGACGGCCGGCAGAAGCTCGTGCTCGTCGTTCGCGGTGACTGCGCTCCGGCGCCGCTCGTGAGGCTCATCACGCCGGGCACGTTCGTGGCGCAGACCGGTGACCTGGCCGCGCTCGACGGGCTCGTCCGCTTCGACGGGCCCGGCGTCGCCGCCGTCGTCCCGGAGACCGCGGCGCGATTCCTCCATGACCCGGCCTCGGGCGGGGCATCGTGGGAACGGATCACGATCATCGCAGTCCCCGACACGCCCCCACGCAAGACGATCGGCGGATTCAGCCCGGTCCAGCAGGCGGAGGAGCTGGCGCTCCTCAGCTCGCTGGCGGCGCCACCGCGCTCCGCCGTCGCGGCGGCGGAGGCATCCGCGCAGGCGACGTCGTCCGATCCCGTCGACCGGCTCGCGTCCTGGCTGCTCCGCCAGGCGGATCTCGCGAACATCAGGTGACGCGTGGGCCCAGTCAGCATCGGAGCGGTCCTGACCGCGGTCGCGATCGTCGGAGGCGTCGGCGTGTGCTTCGCCGCGATGATCGCGCTCACGCACCGCAAGTTCTACGTGTGGGAGGACCCGCGGATCGACGAGGTCACGGGCTTGCTTCCGGGCGCGAACTGCGGCGCGTGCGGGCAGGCGGGCTGCCGGGCGTTCGCGGAGTCGCTGGTCGGCGCCGCGGCGAAGCCGGCCCTGTGCACGGTCTCGAGCCCCGAGGTGCTGGAGGACATCGCGGCCTACCTGGGCGTCGCCGTCGGCGAGGCGAACCGTCGCGTCGCGCGGCTGCTCTGCGCGGGCGGCTGTGACGCCGCGCCGCCCATCGCGGATTACCGCGGGCTGCTGACGTGCAAGGCCGCCGCCGCGGTCAACGGCGGCGGCAAATCGTGCGCGTGGGGATGCCTGGGCCTCGCGGACTGCCAGGTCGCGTGCACGTTCGACGCGATCCGGATGAATCCGGTGGGGCTGCCGGTCGTCATCCCGGACAAGTGCACCGCGTGCGGCGACTGCGTCGTCGCGTGTCCGAAGGACCTGTTCACGATCATGCCCATCGAGCAGCGGCTCATCGTCCAGTGCAAGAGCGCGCTCGAGGGCGACGAGGCCGAGCGGCGGTGCCGCGTGGCGTGCACGGCGTGCGGCAAGTGCGTCATGGACGCCGCGCCCGGGCTGATCGAGATCAGGGACGGGCTGGCGGTGATCGACTACGCGAAGAACGACCTGGCCCGGCCGGGCGCGACAGCCCGGTGTCCGACCGGCGCCATCGTCTGGGTGGAGGGCTCGCAGTTCGCGGAGAGCCCGAAGCTCGCGGAGGCTCTCGCATGACGTGGCGGAAGAAGGAGCCGGCAACGGCCGGTCCCGCATACCCCGGTGGACCGACGGTCGTCGACGGCGCGGAGGCCGTCGCCAGGATCGAGACGATGGCGAGCGACGCGCTGGCCCTGGCGCCGTCGCCGTTCACGAGCACGATCGCCGCCGCGTGGGCGCGCGCGGTCGGCGCAGGGGCGACGAACTCGCATGGTCGCCGGCTCGTGATGTTCGAGCCGGAGAGCGACGAGGCCGCGGCCGCCATCGTGACCGGCCTCGCGATGACGGGAGCGCGAGCCTCGGTGGGCGCGAGCGGCGACGGCGCCGCCGCCATGCACGCCTCGCTGGCCGCGGCCGCCGGGAAGCGGCTGCCCTGCGTGCTGCACCTCGTGTGCCGGCCGTTCTCCCGCCAGGCCGTCCCCACCGGCGCCGGGCACGACGATTACCATGCGCTCGCGGACACGGGGGCCTTCCAGCTCTTCGCGAAGAACGTGCAGGAGGTCGCCGACTTCGCCGTGATCGCCCACCGGCTCGCGGAGCTCGCGCTGACCCCCGGCGTGGCGGCACAGGACGCGGGGCTGACGAGCGCGACGCTCGAGTCGATCTCGTTGCCCGGCCGCGACCTCGTGCGCGAGTACCTCGGGAGCCCGGCCGACGTGATCGACGCGCCGACGCCCGCCCAGGGGCTCGTGTTCGGCGAGCGGCGGCGGCGTGTCCCGGAGCGGTTCGATCCCGACCTGCCCGTCGCGCTCGGCGGGGTGCAGCGTGCGGACGCCTGGGCGCAGGGCGCCGCGGCGCAGCGCCCGTATTACCTCGACCACATCGCCCGCCTGACGGACCGCGCGTTCCAGGAGTACGCGGCGCTCACCGGACGGCAGTACGCGCCCTGCTCCGCCTATCGCATCGACGACGCCGAGCACGTGATCGTGGCCCAGGGCGCGGTGGTCGCGGACGCCGAGGCGATCGCGGACCACCTCAGAGCCGCGAAGAAGTGGAAGGTCGGCGTCGTCGGCGTGACGATGCTCCGGCCGTTCCCCGTGGATCTCGTCGTCGACCGGCTGCGCGGCCGGCGCGGCGTGCTCGTCCTCGAGCGTGTCGACCAGCCGCTCGCGCTCGAAGCGCCGCTCGTGCGCGAGATCCGTGCGGCGATGGCGAAGGCGGTCGAGAACGGCAGGGCGCGCGCCGGCGTCCCCCGCGCGGACGTGGCGAGGTGCGGCGCGGACGAGGTGCCGGACTTCTACTCGGCGTGCTTCGGGCTCGGCGGCCGGGACCTCGGTCCCGCCGACCTCCTCGCCGCCGTCAACGCGATACGGGAGGGCGGGCCCCGCCGCCAGTTCTACCTCGGCATCGACTTCGTGCGGAAGGGCACCAGGCTGCCGAAGCTGCAGATCTGGCAGGAGCAGCTGCTCGAGCGCTATCCCGCCGTGGCGGACCTGGCGCTGGTACCGGCCGCGAACGGTGTCGTGCGCGCGGACGACACGGTCGTGTTCCGGCTCGATGCGACCGGCGGGTCGACGCTGCTCGGCACGGCCGCGACCCTGAGCGCGGCGCTGGCACAGTCGCTGGGGCTGCAGGTGAAGGCGGGACCGGGCTGGTCCGCCGAGCGCGACGCCGAGCCCGTCGCGTTCCACGCGAGGTTCTCGCGCACGCCGGTGCGAGCGAGCGGTGGTCCCCCGCGCGTGGACGTGCTCCTCGCCGCCGATGCCATCGCGCTCGGGCATCTCGACCCTGCGTGCGTGTGGGACGGCGGCGCGGTCGTCGTGGCGACGGACGCATCGCCCGAGGACGTCTGGCAGGGGCTCGCGCCGGCGGTCCGGCGCGCGCTCGTGCAGTCGAAGGTCCGGGTGTACACGGTCGGCGGTCTCTCGCCGCACGCGCGGATGGCCCCCGACGCGCGCGCCATGACGATCGCCGCCACGCTCGTGGGCGCGTTCCTCGGCGTGTCCGGGCTCGTCGAGCGCGAGCGGCTCGACGAGAAGACCGTGTTCGAGCGCCTCGCGCGCCGGCTCGCCGAGCGCGCCGTCCCGGACGCCGGCCTCGAGGTCGTCGCGGCCATCCGTCACGGGTTCACCAGCGCCCGCGAGATCGATCTTGCGGCGCTGCCGCCCGCCGGCGGTGAGATCGCCTCCGTGCCCAGGATTCCGCATCTTCTCGAGACGTCGCGCGCACCCGGAGGCCCGGCGAGCGCCGGCCGGTTCTGGGAGCAGGTCGGCTTCCTGTACGCGAGCGGGCAGGACGGGATCGCCGACCCGTTCGTCGCGGTCGGCGCCATGCCGGCCGTCACGGCCGCGATCCGCGACATGACGGAGCTTCGCCGCGAGGTCCCCGAGATCGAGGCCGCCCGGTGCACGGGGTGTGCGGCGTGCTGGACCCAGTGCCCGGACTCCGCGATTCCCGGTGTCGTCAACGGCCTCGAGGACGTGCTCCGTACGGCGATCGCGGCGGCGGGCGCCGGGCGCGCCGTCGATCGGCTGCGCCAGCTCGTTCGCCCGCTCGCCGACGAGGCGCGCCGGCTGATGCGGGCGACCGCCTCCATGACGTTCGCCGAGGCGCTGCCGGTCGCGTACGCCAACATCGTCGACAAGCTCGGGTGGGACGCCGACCGTCGGGCCGCCGTCGCGAGCGAGTTCGAGCCGGTTGCCGCGGCGCTCGCCGAAGCCGCGATCGTCAGGACCGAGGCGTTCTTCGACGCGCCGGAGTCACGCGAGCGCGGGACGGGCGGGCTGCTGGCCCTCGCGATCAACCCCGAGACCTGCAAGGGCTGTGGCCTCTGCGTCGAGGTGTGCCTGGACCAGGCGCTCACCATGGTGCCGCAGGACAGCCGCGTGGTCGATCGCATGCGCCGGCGCTGGCGCCTCTGGCGCGATCTGCCGGATACGGACGACCGGAGGCTCGATCCGGGTGCGGTCGAGCCGGCGATCGAGCTCCTGCCACGCCTCATGCTCAAGAAGGCCAGCTACGGCTCGCTGCTCGGTGGCGACGGCGCGTGCGCCGGCTGCGGGGAGAAGACCGCGTTGCACCTCGTGCTCGCCGCGGTCCACGCGCTCGTGCTCCCCAAGGTCCGGGCGCTCGTCACGCGCCTCGACGAGCTGATCGCCTCGCTCGACGACAAGGCCCGCACCATCCTGGCATCGGACGCCGATCTCGGGACGGTGGCGGCTCGCGCGGGCGGCCGCGTGGACGTCACGCTCGATCCCGGCAAGCGCCGGCACGTCGAGCGGCTCTCGTCGATGCTCGACGAGCTGAAGGACATCCGCTGGCGGTACGCCGAGGGGCCGACCGGTCGCGGCCGGTCCGCGTGCGGCATCGCGAACAGCGGCGGGTGCTCCGCGCTGTGGGGCGGCACGTACCCCTACAACCCGTATCCGGTCCCGTGGGTCCAGCACGCCGGGCACGACTCGCCGGCCCTCGCCCTCGGGCTGTTCGAAGGCCAGATGCAGAAGATGGCGTGCGTCTTCGCCGCGGTGCGTCGGGCGGAGCTCGAGGTCGCCGGCGAGTACGACCCCGCGGTGCACGACGCGGAGCTCGCCGCGCTCGACTGGCGCGGATTCACCGACGACGAGATGGCGCTCTGCCCGCCCATCCTCGCCGTGGGCGGCGACGCCGCGCTGCTGGATCGCGGGCTGCACACGCTCTCGACCGTGCTCGCGTCCGGGCGCCCGGTCCGCGTGGTCGTGCTCGACACGGAAGGTCACGCGAGCGCGTCGGGGCGTCCGAGCGGGAGCGCCTTCTGCGGGCAGCGGGGCACCGAGGCGCGCGCGCCGGAGGAGACACGCAAGGAGCTCGCCCTGCTCGGCGTCGCCCAGCGCAATGCGTTCGTGCTCCAGTCGTCCGCCGCGGCGCCGTCGCATCTCCTGGCCGGTGTGCTGAAGGGGTTGCGATCGCGGCGGCCGGCGCTGCTCGTGCTGCATACGCCGTGTCCGTCTTCGCACGGGCTGCCGGCGGCGGCGACGCCGCGCGCGGCACGGCTCGCCGTCGAGAGCCGGGCGTGTCCGTTGCTCGTCTACGACCCGGGGGCCGGCAGCCGGCTGGCCGAGCGGCTCAGCCTCGACGGGAATCCGGCTCCCGACCAGCCATGGCCCACGTGGGAGCTCGGCTACGTCGGCGACGACGGGAGCGAGCAGCGGCTCGAGCTCGCCCTGACCGTTGCCGACTGGGCCGCGGCCGAGGGACGGTTCCGTACCCAGTTCACGCCGCCGCCGCCCGACGGCGACGTGGAGCTCGTCCCGTTCCCCACGTGGCTGGCGCTCGCCCCCGGCGACCGGGCGGGCAAGGCGCCGTTCGTGCACGTCGTCGACGCGGAGCGGCGTCTCGGGCGGCTCGTGGTCGGCGATGCGATCGTCCGGCTCGCGGAGGAGCGCCTGGAGGTGTGGTCGCTCCTGCGCGAGATGGCCGGGGCCGGCGAGCGACGGCTGGCGGCGGAGCACGAGGGCGCGCTCGCGAAGCTCAAGGCGGAGCACGAGGCGACCGTCGCCGATCTCAGGTCACGCTACCCGCGCCTGATCGCTCGCCGGCTCGCGGAGGCGATCCTGAAGGGTGGCGACAGCGTGCCGAAGGTCGACGAGCTGCTGGCGCGCGCCGACCGTGCCCCCGCAGCTCCGACCGACGGCGTGGCTCCGGCGCTGGCGCCTGCCGCGGCGACGGCCGTGCTGGAGGCGCCGGCAGCCGTGGCCGCGCCGGCTGCCGTCGAGGAGTCGAAGCCCCTCGTGATGGAGGCGTACATCGACTCCGAGATGTGCACGGCGTGCAACGACTGCACGAACCTCAACAAGCGCCTGTTCGCGTACAACAAGAAGAAGCAGGCGTACATCAAGGACGCGCGCGCCGGCACGTTCAAGGAGCTGGTCATCGCCGCCGAGAAGTGCCCCGTGCACATCATCCACCCCGGCTCTCCGCTCGATCCCGGCGAGAAGGATCTGCACAGGTGGGTGGAGCGGGCGAGGCCCTTCAATTGATGATGATGCTCTGGAACCGCCGCCTGCAGTTCCGCCACGGCGTCCACCCGCCGGACCACAAGGAGCTCACGGCCGAGGTGCCGATCCGGCGCCTGCCGTACCCCGACGAGGTCGTGCTCCCGCTCCGGCAGCACACCGGCAAGCCGGCGCGCGTGACCGTGAAGCCGGGCGACCACGTCGAGCGGGGCGACGTGGTGGCGGAGCCGGACGGCTGGGTCTCCGTGCCGATCCACGCGTCCGCGACCGGCACCGTGGAGTCCGTGGACCCGTGGCCGCATCCCGACGGCTCGTGGTCGCCGGCGGTGCGGATCGCCGTCGAGCGCTACTCCGCCCAGGCGGCGCGGGCGCGCCTCGTCCCCGAGTGGCAGACGCTGTCGCCGGCCGAGCTCATCGCCGCCATCCGCGATGCCGGGGTCGTCGGCCTCGGCGGCGCGGCCTTCCCGACGCACGTGAAGCTGTCGCCGCCGAAGGAGCAGCCGATCGACACCGTGCTGATCAACGGGTGCGAGTGCGAGCCGTATCTGACGACCGACCACCGCACCATGGTCGAGTACCCGGAGCGCGTGCAGCTCGGACTCAGGATCATGATGCGGGCGCTCGGCGTGAAGCGGGCCGTGATCGGCGTCGAGAAGAACAAGCCGGACGCGATCGCGGCGATCCGGGCGACGGTGCCGGCGGACGTGGACGTCACCGTCGAGGCGCTCACGGTGAAGTACCCGCAGGGCGCCGAGAAGATGCTGATCACGTCCCTGCTCGGACGCGAGGTGCCGTCCGGCAAGCTGCCGATGCACGTCGGCGTGGTCGTGCAGAACGTCGCCTCCGCCGCGACGATCGCCGAGGTGTTCGACACCGGGCTGCCGCTGGTCGAGCGGATCGTCACCGTCACGGGCCGCGGCGTGCGGCGGCCCTCGAACCTGATCGTGCCGGTCGGGACGAAGATCCGCGACCTCGTCGCCGCGTGCGGCGGGTTCACGGAGGACGCGCGCGAGGTCATCTTCGGCGGGCCGATGATGGGCCTGGCCCAGGCGAACCTCGATACGCCGGTGCTCAAGGGCACGTCCGGCGTCGTCGTGCTCGGCGAAGCCGAGATCAAGCCGCGGCGGTCCTACCCCTGCATCCGCTGCGGCCACTGCCTCGCCGCGTGCCCCGTCTTCCTGAACCCCCAGCTCCTCGGCCAGCTCGCGATGAAAGGCCGCTACCAGGACATGGAGGCGCACCACCTGGCCGACTGCATGCTCTGCGGGTGCTGCGGCTACACGTGCCCGTCGAACATCCCGCTGCCGCAGCTCTTCGCGCTCGCGAAGTCCGCGGCGCGGCGCGTGAAGGCGCCGGCATGAAGACGCCCGAGCTGCTCATCACCGCGTCGCCCCACCTGGCGGCCGGCGACAGCACGCCGAAGATCATGTGGCACGTGGTCGGCAGCCTCGTGCCGGTCATCGCGGTGTCCTCGTGGTTCTTCGGGATCAGCGCGCTGCTCGTCGTCGGCGCCGCGCTCGCCGGCGCGCTCGTGACCGAGCGCGCGTGCGGGCAGGGCGGCACGCTGGCCGACGGCTCGGCGGCGATCACCGGCATCCTCCTCGGCCTCACGCTCCCCGCCGGTCTCCCGCTGTGGATGGCGTTCCTCGGCGGTGCGTTCGCGATCGGCGTCGGCAAGATCATGTTCGGCGGCCTCGGTCAGAACATCTTCAATCCGGCCCTGCTCGGCCGCGCGTTTCTCCAGGCCGCGTTCCCCGCGGCCCTGACGACGTTCCCTGCGATGGGCGGTCCGTGGTGGCAGTTCCGCGGCGACAACTTCGCGCTGCCGTTCCTCTCGCCGCACGCCCCGGACACCGTCACCGCGGCGACCGCGCTGGGCCGGATGAAGTTCGAGCATGCCGGCACGCCGCTCTGGGACCTGGTCCTCGGGTCGACGCCGGGATCGCTCGGCGAGACGTCAGGGCTCGTGATCCTGCTGTGCGGCGGCTACCTGGCGCTGCGCAATTACCTCAACTGGCGCGTCCCGGCCGGCATCTTCGCGACCGTGGCCGTGCTCGCCGCCGCGCTCCACGCGATCGACGCGAAGTATCCCGACGCGACCTTCATGCTCTTTTCCGGCGGCCTGATGCTCGGGGCGATGTACATGGCGACCGACCTCGTGACGACGCCGGTGACCAACGCGGGGTGCTGGATCTTCGGCGCGAGCGTGGGGCTCCTCGTCGTCGTGATCCGCGTCTGGGGAGGCCTCAACGAGGGCGTGATGTACGCGATCCTCCTCATGAACGCGCTCGTGCCGTACCTGAACCAGTGGACGGAGCCGCGCGTGTTCGGACTCAAGCCGTCGCGAGGTCGGGCATGAGCGACCCGACGCCGCTGGACGCAGGGGTCGTCAGCGGGCTCACCCGGCCTCCCGAGGCGAAGGTTCGGGCGTCGCGATTGCTCGCCACGCTCGGGGCGGCGGGTGCCGTGGCCGGGCTCCTGATCGTCCTCGTGTTCGGCGTGACCCAGCCGACGATCGAGGCGAACAAGGCGCGGCGGCTCCAGGCCGCGATCCACGAGGTGCTGAAGGCGCCCGACCGCTACGACACGCTCTATGTCGTCGGCGGAACGCTCGTCGCGTCGCTGGCGCCCGGGAGCGACGTCCGGAAGGTCCAGCGGGTCTTCGTCGGATACCGCGGCGACCGGCGGGTCGGCTTCGCGATCATGGCCGGCGAGCCGGGGTTCCAGGACGTGATCGGTCTGATCTTCGGCTATGACCCGAGCACGAAGCAGATCCTCGGCATGAAGGTGCTCGAGACGAAGGAGACCCCGGGCCTCGGCGACAAGGTGGAGAAGGATCCGTTCGTGTCGCAGTTCGTGGGCGCCCAGACGCCGCTCGTCGGCGTCAAGGCGAAGGATCCGACCGGCAAGGACAGGCGCCAGATCCAGATGGTCACCGGGGCGACCATCTCCTCGCGCACCGTGATCCGCTCGATCAACAACGCCCTGGTCCGCGTCGGGCCGCTGCTCGAGACGTACCGCGCCGACGGGGCCGGCGACGACCGCCCGCGCCCCGGGCAGACGCCGGCGGCGCGCGAGCGAGGGGTGAGGGGATGAGGCTCGACGCGGCCACCGAGACGCCGCACTGCGGCATGGCCGGGCACGGCGCGGGCCGCCCGCGGCGAGCCACGACGGCCACCGAGGACATGCTCCGCGGCGTGTGGCGCGAGAACCCGGTGCTCGTCCAGACGCTCGGACTGTGTCCCATGCTCGCGGTGACGAACTCGGTCGCGAACGCGATGGTCATGAGCGTCGCGACGTTCTTCGTCCTGGTCTGCTCGAGCCTGCTGGTCGCGGGCGTCAAGGGGTTCATCCCCCGCGAGGTGCGGATCTCGAGCTTCATCCTGATCATCGCCACGTTCGTGACGGTGGCCGACATGTCGCTCGAGGCGCTCGTGCCGGACATCCACAAGGCGCTCGGCGCCTTCGTCCCGCTCATCGTCGTGAACTGCATCATCCTGGGCCGTCAGGAGGCGTTCGCGTCGAAGCACACGGTCGGGCGGGCAGGGCTGGATGCGATCGGCATGGGGGCCGGGTTCACCGTCGCGATGCTCATGATGGGCGCGGTGCGCGAGCTGCTCGGCAGCGGGTCCTTCCTCGGGTGGAACGTCTTCGGGCCGTCGTTCGAGCCCTGGGTGATCATGATCCTGCCGCCGGGAGGCTTTCTCACGCTCGCGTTCATTCACCTGACGCTCACGTGGCTCCACCAGCGCCGCGCGCGACGCACCGCCCGCGCGGCGCTCGGCGAGGTCGCCGAGGTCGCGGTGGCCGGGAGGGCGGTCTGATGGGCGATCTGGCGTGGATCTTCTTCTCGGCGATGGTCGTCAACAATTTCACGCTCGCGCTGTTCCTCGGGCTGTGCCCGTTCATGGGCGTCTCGGGCCGGATCGAGACCGCGCTCCGGATGGGCCTCGCGAACATCTTCGTGCTCACGCTGACGTCGCTCTCCGTGTGGGTCCTCAACCGCTTCGTCCTCGAGACGGCGCCGTACCTGAGGCTGATCGCGTTCATCGTGGTCATCGCGTCGCTCGTGCAGATCGTCGAGATGGTCATCAAGAAGGTGAGCCCGACCCTGTTCCGGCAGCTCGGGATCTTCCTGCCGCTCATCACGACGAACTGCGCGATCCTCGCGCTCGCGATCTTCACCACCGCGCGCGGATACGGCCTGGTCGAGGGGCTGGTGTTCGCGGTCGGCGCCGGCTTCGGGCTGGCCCTGGCCCTCGTGCTCATGGCATCCATTCGCGTCAACATGGACTTGGCCGACGTGCCCGGCGTCGCCAGAGGTCTGGCCCTCGTGCTCGTCATCGCCGGGAGCCTCTCGCTCGCGTTCATGGGCTTCGCGGGGCTCCTGAGCTCGTCGGGATGATCGCCGTCAGCCGGCGGCGAAGATGGGGAGTCGTCAGATGAACGGGGCTCGCACAGTGTCGTCGGCCGTCACGCGCAGGGAAGTGCTCGCGATCGGCGTGGGCGCCTTCGTGGTGCTCGGGACCGGCTTGGTGACTCGCGCTCGCGCGCAGGTGATCCGCCGCACGGTGCCCGTGATGGGCACCATCGCCGAGTTCGCGGTGGTGCACCGCGACGCGACCGAGGCGCACGCCACCATCGACGCCGCGATCGCCGAGCTGACCCGGGTCGATGCGCTGATGAGCCGGTTCACCGGCAGCTCCGACGTGGGACGCGCGAACGGGCGGGCGGCGGTCGAAGGCGTGCGTGTGTCAGCCGAGACCATGATGGTGCTTCGCGAGGCCCTCGCGTGGGCGGAGGCGAGCGACGGTGCGTTCGATCCGGCGCTCGGCCAGGCGATCCGGGTGTGGGACGTCGGACACCGCACCACGCCGCCCGAGGAGCGCGTCGTTCGCCGTCTCGCCGGTCGCCGGCTCTACCGGGCGCTCGACGTCGGCCACTGGCGGGGCGCGCCGGCCGTGCGCTTCACCGCGCCGGACGTCGAGATCGACCTCGGCGGTATCGCGAAGGGCTGGGCGGTGGACCGTGCGGCTGACGCCCTCCGCGCGCGTGGCATTTCGCACGCGCTCGTGAACGTGGGCGGCGATCTCGTCGCGATCGGTGGCACGCAGGACGGCGACCCGTGGCGTATCGGTGTCCAGTCGCCCTGGGAACGCAGCCGGCTCGCCGGCGAGTTCGCGATCCGAGACGGCGCAGTCGCGACGTCAGGCGACTATCTGCAGTCCTTCACGTACCGCGGCCAGCGATATCATCATCTGCTGGATCCCGCGACCGGTGCGCCGCGTCGCACGCCAGTCCGGAGTGTGACGGTCATGGCCGCGACGTGCGTGGCCGCGGACGCGGCCACGACGGCCGTGTACGGGCTGTCACGCGGCCCGGCCGAGCGAATCCTCGCGTCCCGCGCCCCGGGTGCCACGATCGTGAGCGAGCTCGCCGACACGTAGTCCGCAGTCAAAAAAAGAGCAGCGTCTCCACCACGAAGATCGGGATCAGGATCGCGCCCGACCACGCCATGTAGCCGAAGAACGAGGGCATCTTCACGCCGTTCTCCTCGGCGATCGCCTTCACCATGAAGTTCGGGCCGTTGCCGATGTACGTGTTCGCCCCCATCATCACGGCGCCAGACGAGATGGCGCCGAGCAGCGCCGCCGCACCCCCTCCCTTCTCGAGGAAGGCCGCGAGGTAGCGCGAGCCTTCCGCGGAGACGCCGACCTGTCCGGCGGCAGTGGCCGCGAAGGTGAGGTACGTCGGCGCGTTGTCGAGGAAGCTCGAAAGCAGACCGGTCGCCCAGTAGTAGTGCCACGGCTCCGTGAGTCCGAGTCGCGCACCGCGAGCATTGAGGATGAGCAGCGGCGCGCCCATGGTCACGAAGATCCCGGCGAAGAGCGCCCCGACCTCGATGATGGGCGCGAACGTGAAGTTGTTCGCCGCGCGGACCTCGTGGCGCGTCGAGACGAACCCCGCGAGGCCGAGCGCGGCCATCGCGAGCTCCTGCACGCCGAACGGCCACGTCCCGGCCGCGGCGCCCCAGCCCTGGCCCTTGGCGACGATGACGAGGACGATGCCGCCCAGGAAGACGAGGTTGTGTCCCCCGACGATGCCGACCGGCAGGTGCTTGAGCACCTCCTCGAGCTGCGCGCCGGGACGCTCGCGCTCCTCGCGCTGGAGGACGAGCTGGTCGACGATGTTGAAGACGAGCAGGACGAGACCGTTCACCAGGAGCCACTGCGGCCAGAGCCCGAGCGTCCAGGCGAACGGCACGCCCTTCAGGAACCCGAGGAACAGCGGTGGGTCGCCGAGCGGGGTCAGCAGGCCGCCGCAGTTCGACACGACGAAGATGAAGAAGACGACGATGTGCGCCTGGCGCTTTCGCGTCTGGTTGGCGCGCAGGAGCGGCCGGATCAGGAGGACCGAGGCGCCCGTCGTGCCGACGAAGTTCGCGAGCACCGCGCCGATCGCGAGGAGGACGGTGTTCGCGGAGGGCGTGCCGGCCAGCGACCCCCGGACGTGGATCCCGCCCGAGATGACGAACAGCGAGCCGAGGAGCGCCATGAACGACACGTAGTCGAGGATCGAGTCCTCGAGCTGGTGCACCGCGGGCCCGCCGTACGTGGCCACGAGCCACGTTGCGAAGGGCACCGCCAAGATGCCGGCGACGATGGCCTTGTTGCGGTTGGAGCCCCAGCAACGAGGGATCGCGAGCGGCAGGATCGCGATCGAGAGCAGCAGCACGGCGAACGGCAGGACGCTTGCGAGCGGCAGCACCTCACCCAGGGAATGCGTGATCGAATCTCCTCGGCCACATTCGGCCACACCAGTGTCGGTCGGGCGCCTCGATCGAACAATCCGGCGCCCGGTTCACTTTCGTGGGGTCGTGATCCCACGGCGGTCTTCCAGGCCGATCAGCGCGCATGGCATGGGAACGCCATGCGCGGAGTTCGTCGATGATCTCTCGATCTCGAAGATCACCGGGCCTTGCATCCTGCGACCATTGTCAGCCGGCGGCGAAGGATGGGAGTCGGTCGCAGGCCGGAGGCGCCGGAGCGCCCCTCAGCCGATGATGCTGAGGAACGCCAGGACCGCGCCGAGCATCACGAGGACGACGAGGACGGCCGAGCCGAGCCTCAGCTGGAGCGCCCGCGGGATGTCGCTGACCGGAAGGGCGACGGCACGGCCGACCGCGGACTCCAGGACGTCCGCGACCCGCGCGACCGCGGGCGCCGCGCTTCGAGCGAGCCACCGCCCGGGGGGCCGGTAGAGGGCGTCCGTGTCGAGCGTCACCGTCGCCTCGCCCCCGAGGTGGCGGACCAGCAGGGCGAACCCGATGGCGGTTCCGGCGAGCAGCTGGAGCATGCCGAGCACGTGCTCCGTGGTGTAGGGCTCGTAGCTGACCGGGTGGGGCAACAGGCGGTACATGGCCGCAGGCGCGACGCCGATCGCGAAGCAGAGCGCCGCGGTCACGGCCATCGCGGCGAGCGTCGCCCCCGGGACGGGCCGCGGTGTGATCCGCTGCTCTTCGCCGAAGAAGGTGAAGAACGGAAGCTTGAGCCCGGTGTGGAGGAACGTGCCGACGGACGCGAGGTACAGGAGCCAGGCGACGACCTCGCGGTGCTCGAGCTCCGCAGCCGCGACCACGAGCGACTTGGAGACGAAGCCGTTCAGGAGCGGAGCACCCGAGATCGAGAACGCGCCGATCATGTAGAGGGCCAGCGTCCACGGCATGGCGCGCCAGAGCCCACCGAGTTCGGTGAGCTTGCGCCGCCCCGTCGCGTGCACGACCGCGCCGGCGCCCATGAGCAGGAGTCCTTTGTAGAGGATGTGGGAGAAGGCGTGGGCGGCTGCGCCGCTCACGGCGAGCGGCGTGCCGAGCCCGACGCCGGTCACCATGTAGCCGACCTGGCTGACGATGTGGTAGCCGAGCAGCCGGCGGATGTCGTTCTCGAGCACCGCGAACACCACGCCGTAGAGCGCCATCGCGACCCCCGCCCAGACCAGCAGCTCGTGACCGGGGAACACCCGTGCGAGGGCATAGACGGCCGCCTTCGTCGCGAACGCCGACAGGAAGACGGTGCCTGCAGGCGAGCTCTCGGGGTAGGCGTCGGTGAGCCAGGCGTTCAGCGGCGGGATGGCCGCGTTGACGGCGAACGCCAGCAGGATCAGGATCCCCGGCCCGCCGAGCTCGAGGCGCTGGATCGAGCTGCTGCGGCCGGCCGCCAGATGCCACGCGATGCCGGCGAGGAGCAACGCGCCTCCGGAGACGTGGACGAGCAAGTAGCGGAGGGCCGCCTTCGCGGCCCGCCCGGTTCCACCGTCGAGGACGAGGACGAAGGACGCGACGGCGAGGGCCTCCCAGGCAACGTAGAGCGTGAGCCAGTCCCCGGCCAGCGCGATCCCGAGAGCGGCGGCGCACGCGACGAAGGCTGCGGTGTGCAGCCGTCGCGACGGGAACGGCACGCCGTAGAGCGCCCCGAGGCCGCCGATCACGGAGAAGATGATCGCGAATACGCGCCCGAGCGCGTCCACCGCGAGCCACGTGAGCTGCTGGCCCATGACGGTCGCCGTCGCGCGTGCCCCGTCAGGCAGGTTCCACGCGATGGCCACGGCGGCGGCCGGCGCGAGGAGCAGGAACGGCCTCGCCACCGGCCCGGGCGCGAGCAGGGAGACGACGGCTCCAGCCAGGTACGGCCACGCCGGGTGCAGCCAGTCACTCATCGGAGGGCGCCGGACGCTGCAGCCAGATCTTGCCGAGGAGCTTCGAGACCACCACGATCGTCACGCAGCCGAGCAGCCCGAAGACGGCGAAGACGCCGCGCGGGTAGTGCGGCCCGGCCACCAGCACGACCTCCGCGACCGCCAGCAGCGCCGTGACCACGACAAGGACCGCGATCGCCCTCATCCGCTCCCTCCGAGCACGGAGACCGTCACGAGCCGCGCCAGCGAGAGCACGTCAACGAGGCCATCCGGCGCGAGTCCGAGCACGATGCCGGCGACAGCAGTCAGGAGGAGCGGCACGACGAGCGCTGGCCGCGCCTCGCCGCTGCCGTGATGGTGGTCCTCCGCGGCCGGCTTCGAGAAGGCGCGCACCACGATGGGCGTGAAGTACGCGATGTTGAGGAGCGTGCTCGTCAGCAGTGCCGCCACCGCCCACCACGTGCCGGCCGCCGCCGCGCCGCTCAGCAGGTGCCACTTGCTGACGAATGCCGGGCCGGGAGGGAGCCCGGCGAGCATGAAGGCCGCGACGGCGAAGGCGCCCATCGTGAGCGGCATCCGTCGGCCGATCCCAGTCATCTCGCTGATGCGGTCGACGTGCGCGGTGGCGTGGAGCGCGCCAGCGCAGAAGAACAGCGTGATCTTCAGCAACGCGTGGCTCGCGATGTGGAGCACGCCGCCGGTGAACGCGGCGGGCATCCCGAGCGCGACGCCGAGGGGGATGTACGAGAGCTGGCTCACGGTGGAGAAGGCCAGAAGCCGCTTCAGGTTGTCCTGAGGCAGCGCCGCCAGCGATCCGAGCACGATCGTTGCGGCGCAGACGCCTGCGAGCGCGACGCCCGCGCCCAGCTCGTCGAGGAGCTCCGGGCCGAAGACGAAGCCCACCACCCGGACGAGGCCGAAGACGCCAGCCTTCACGACGGCGACCGCGTGCAGGAGCGCGCTCACCGGCGTGGGCGCGATCATCGCGACCGGCAGCCACGTATGAAGCGGCATGATCGCGGCCTTCACGCCGACGCCGACCACGAACAGCACGAAGAGCGTCCACAGTGCGCCCGGCGCGGCGCCGGTGCCGGCGAGGATCCCGCCGGGCTCGAAGTCGAGGTGACCGGCGAGCGCGCCCGTCCAGACGACGGCGGCGAGCAGCGCGGTGCCGCCTCCGAGCGTGTAGAGGAGGTAGACCCGACCTGCGCGGAGCGCGTCGTCGGTGCCGCGGTGGATGACGAGCGGGTAGGTTGCGATCGTGAGGAGCTCGAAGAACAGGAAGAACGTGAGGAGGTTCCCGGCGAGCGCGATCCCGACCGCGGCGAAGAGGCTCATCGCGAACGACGCGAAGTAGCGCGTCTGGGAGTGCTCGGCGAGCGCACGCGTGTAGCCGATGGAGTAGACCGTGGTGACGATCCAGAGCGCCGAGGCGAGCGCGGCGAACAGCACCCCGAGCGCATCCGCGCGGAGCAGGAGTGGCACGTCCGGCGTCAGCGAGATCGCGTGCCAGACGAGCTGCCGGCCCTCGAGGACCGCGGGGATCATCAGCGCCGCAATGACCGTCTGGACGGCGGCGGCCGCGATGCTCCAGCTCTCGCGGAGCGCGGGCCGATGGCGCGAGAGCACGATGAGCACCGTCGCAAGGCCGGCCGGCAGGAGCGCCAGCCCGGGCAGGATCGACGGCGCGTCGGTCATCGCGCCGACGGGACGGCGGCGGTGAGGACGTGGGAGACGATCGCGGTGTTGCCGACCCCCGCGGCGACGATCGCGAACGCCAGCACGACCAGGCTGATCAGCACGGCCGGCTGGGCCTCTGGCGTGACGCGCGGCACGGCCGACTGGCCGCGCCATACCGTCTCCGTCAGCCGGTACATGTACGCGACGGCGAGCAGGCTGCCGAGCAGGATCACCACCGTGAGCAGCGGCTGCCGCGCCTCGAGCGTGCCCTGGAGGAGGTACCACTTCGAGAAGAACCCGCCCGCCGGCGGCACGCCCACGGCGGAGAGTCCGGCGACGACGGCCACCGTCGCCGTGACCGGCATCCCACGGCCGAGGCCACCCGTCCGGAAGCCGACGTGCAGCGCCGTCGCGCCGACCGCGATGAAGAGCGCGGCCTTGAGGAGCGCGTGGTTCAGGATGTGGAGGTACGCGCCCACCAAAGCAGCGTCGTTGGCCAGCCCGAGACCGACGCCGATGTAGCCGACCTGCCCGACGCTGGAGTACGCGAGGAGCCGCCGGGCGTCGGTCTGCCGGATGGCGAGGATCCCGCCGAAGAGGATCGAGAGGCCTCCGGCCCACGCGAGGATCGTCCCGACGGGCAGGCCGACGGCCTCCACCGGCCGGAGCACGTAAAGCAGTATCCGCGCGACCATGTACGCGGCGGCCTTCGTCGCGATGGGCGCGAGCAGAGACGCCACCGGCGAGGGCGCGTAGGTGTACACGTCGGGCAGCCACCAGTGCAGCGGGAAGAGCCCCATCTTGAGCGCCAGGCCGATCGCGATGAGGACGACGCCACCCAGGTAGAGCGATGAGCCCGACACGTCTGGCACGCGGGCCGCGAGGTCCGCCATGTTGAGGGTGCCGGTGACGGCGTAGAGGAAGCCGACGCCGAGAAGGTAGAAGGACGCGCCCATGGTGCCGAGGATGACGTAGCGGAACGCCGCGGCGAGCGCGCGGCCGCCGCCGCTGCCGACGAGCGCGTAGCTGGCGATCGAGCTGAGCTCGAGGAAGACGAAGACGTTGAAGAGGTCGCCGCTCACGACCATGCCGATGAGCCCGGTGAGCACGATCAGCGCGAGAGCGTAATAGATGGGCTCGCGCGCCCCGTACGCCCGCGCTTGCGGGCCGCCCGCCAGGAGACTCGCCGTCGCGACCGCGGCGAGCACCATCACCGTGAACCCGCTCAGCGGGTCGAGGACGACCTCGATCCCCCACGGCGGCTCCCAGCCGCCCAGCGGGTAGCGGATGGTTCCTCCCGTGAGCACCGCCGCGAGCGCGATGGTGGCCAGGACCGTGGTGACCGCCGCCGCGGCGACGGCGATCGGCCAGGCTGCGGCGGGGCTCGCGAGCGCCAGGATGGGCTGGATCAGCGCGGCGACGAGCGGCACCAGCACCGGCAAGATCGCGAGCTGCCGGTGCATCAGGGCTCGTGCGGCTCGGCGGTCACTCGTGCGGCGATGACGCCCTCTTCCAGCGACCCGTAGGTGGCATACAGGCGGACGAGAATGGCGAACGCGACGCCCGCCGTCGCGACGGCGACCACGATCGCGGTGAGCATGAGCGCGTGCGGCAGCGGGTTCATCATCGCGGCGCTCGGCGTGCCCGGCGTCGCGACGACCGGGAGGGTGGCGTCGCGCTTGACGCTCGTGAGCAGGAAGAACAGGATGATCGCGGACTGGAAGATCGTCATGCCGATGAACTTCTTGAAGTAGTTGGCCTGGGCGATCATCGTGTAGAGACCGAGCATGAGCAGCGCGATCGCCGCCCAGTAGGGGTAGTTCATGCGTCGGGATCCCGGTCGGCGAGCCTGACGAAGAGGACGATGAGCGTCCCGGCGACGGCCGCCGTCACGCCGGTTTCGACGAGCAGGATCCCCAGCCAGCGCGCCCGCGCCGGGGACAGCGGCAGCGGCAGCGCGGAGTAGTCGAGGAATGCGCTCCCGGTGACGATCCCCGGGACGCCGGTGCCCACGTAGAGGAGCACGCCGCCAGACGCGAGCGCGAGGCAGAGCCGCTCGTTGACGTGACGATCGAGCTGTTCGCGCCCGAACGCCAGCGCCATGAGGATGTAGCCCGCGGCGAGGATCACGCCCGCCTGGAACCCGCCCCCGGGGCTCTCGTGACCGTGGACCAGCACGTACAGCGCGAACAGGTGTGTCAGCGGGATCACGAGACGCGCGAAGGTCGTGACGACGACGCTCTCGTGGCGCTCGATCATCGCGGTCTCGCGAGCAGGAGCCAGCCGGCCAGGCCGCCCGTGAAGATGACGAGGGTCTCGATCAGCGTGTCGTAGCTGCGGTAGTCGGCCACGACCGCGGTGACGGCGTTCGGCGTCAGCGTCTCCTCCAGCGTCCGCTCGAGATAGCGGGGGGAGACGTGCGTCGAGGGCGGGGCTCCCACGTCGCCCCACAGCGGGAGCTGGCGCGTGGCGACCAGGAGCACGAGACCGACGGCGAGAACCGCCCCCAGCGCGACGAGCCGCTGCGGGTTCGGGACGTTCGAACGCCGCCGCGAGGTGCGGAGCAGGGCGGCGAGGAAGAACACGGTCGTGGCCCCGGCTCCGACGACGGCCTCGGTGAACGAGACGTCGGGCGCGCCGAGCGCGGCCCAGACCAGCGCCAGCGCGAACCCATACGCGCCGAGCGCGATCGCGGCGATCAGCAGATCGGCCGCGCTGACCGCGACGAGGGCGAGCGCCCCGAGCAGGACCAGCAGGCCGGCGAGCACGAGTTCGCTCACGGTGACCCGCCGCGTCGTCTCCAGGGCTTGAGTCCCGTCCGCAGCGCGGCGCGCCCGATCGCGTGCGCCGAGGTGGGAGTGGCCATGAACACGAACACCCCGACGAGGGCGACCTTGACGGCGGTCAGGGAAGGACCGATCCAGACGATGATCGCCGCCAGCGTGAAGAGCATGCCGAGGGTCTCGGCCTTGCTCACCGCGTGCAGCCGCGTGTAGAAGTCGGGCAGCCGGAGGACACCGAGCGCGGCCACCGCGTGGAAGAACAGGCCGGCGGCGAGGAGCAGCACGACGAGGACGGTCACCGGTCCCCCGTCTGCTCGAAGTAGCGGGCGGCCGCGAGGGCGCCGACGAAGCTCAGGAGCGCGTAGGCGAGGCTCAGGTCCACGAAGAGCTCGATGCGGTCGTAGAGGACGCCGACGAGGAGGAGGATGATCGTCGTCGTCGTCCCGAGCGCGCTCACGCCGAGGATGCGGTCGAAGACGGTCGGGCCGACGGCCACGCGGAACAGGTAGACGAGGACGAGACCGAGCAGGGCGACCGTCACGCCGAGGAAGGCGTCCTCGATCCTCATGGCATGCGCTCCCCGAACACGCGACCCACGCGCCGGGCCATCGGTCCCTGGCAGACAGCCACCGCTTCGGGCCCGAGCAGCGAGTGGACGGTCAACTCCTGGCCCTCGACGTCGAGGGTGACGGTGCCCGGCGTGAGGGTGATCGAGTTCGCGAGCGTGGCGATGGTGAGGTCGTCGTGGAACGGCACCCGGAAGGGCACGACCGTCGGGTCGATCGGGAGGCGGGGATCGAGCACGACCCGCGCGACCTGGAAGTTGGCGAGCACGATCTCCTTCAGCAGCCACGGCAGGTACGCCATGAAGCGTGGGGCGACGCGAAGCACGGAGCTCCAGGCCTCGAAATCACGGGTGAACATCCAGACCGCGGCCGAGGCCACGATGCCGAGCCCGACCTCGATGGGGCCGAAGTGACCGGAGAGGAGGAGCCACAGCAGAAAGTAGATCGCGAAGACGAGGAGGGGCATCAGCCGCCTATTCTACCTGTTCCTCCGATCGACCCGCCTCGCGCCTGTGCGAGTCACCGTACGTGCCGTGCTAGAGTTGGGCGATGCTCGGCGAGATCATCGACGATCTCCTGATCTCGAAGCCCACCGGCCCCTGCATCACCGCGACCCGCGTCTTCCCCGCTCGCGAAGCCGTCACGACGCCGTTCCCCCCCTCGCTCGATGCGCGTCTCGCCGGCGCGCTCCGCCGCCGGGGTGTCGAGGCGCTCTACTCGCATCAGGCTCGGACCTGGGAGCTCGTCCACGCGGGGAAGAACGTCGTCGTCGTAACGCCGACGGCGTCGGGCAAGACGCTGTGCTACAACCTGCCCGCGCTCCAGGCGCTCCTCTGCCAGCCCGACGCGCGGATCCTCTACGTGTTCCCGACGAAGGCGCTCGCGCAGGACCAGCTCGCCGAGCTCGAGGAACTCGGCAAGTTGCTGCCCGAGAGGCCCGCGGCCGGGCCCGAGAGGCCCGCGGCCGGGCCCGAGAGGCCCGCGGCCGGGCCCGAGAGGCCCGCGGCCGGGCGCGAGGGGCGCGAGGGGCGCGCGGCCGCGCCCGCGGCGTCGCCGGGGCCCGCGCTACGCATGTTCACGTACGACGGCGACACGCCGCAGGATGCCCGCCGCGCGGTGCGCGCGCGCGCGAACCTCGTGCTCACGAACCCCGACATGCTGCACTCCGGCATCCTGCCGCATCACACGAAGTGGGCGAGCCTCTTCCAGAGCCTCACGTACGTGGTCATCGACGAGCTCCACGCCTATCGCGGCGTGTTCGGCAGCCACGTGGCGAACCTGATGCGACGGCTGGCGCGTATCTGCCGGCACTACGGCTCCACGCCGCAGTTCATCATGGCGTCGGCGACCATCGCGAATCCCGGGCAGCTCGCGGAGCGCCTGATCGGCGCGCCGGTCGAGGAGGTCGCCGAGAGCGGCGCGCCGCGTGGCGAGAAGACGTTCCTCTGCTACAACCCGCCGGTCGTGAATCCCGAGCTCGGGATCCGCGCGCCCTACCTCGGCGAGGCCGGCCGCATCGCGCTGCGCTTCCTGCGCGAGAAGGTCGCGACGATCGTGTTCGCGCAGAGCCGGCTCTCCACGGAGGTGCTGCTGACCGCGATCCGAGGGGGCCTCGCGGACAAGACCGGCGACGCGAGCGCGATCCGCGGCTACCGCGGCGGCTACCTGCCCAACCGCCGGCGCGAGGTCGAGCAGGGGCTGCGCTCCGGTGACGTCCTCGGCGTCGTGTCGACCAACGCGCTCGAGCTCGGCGTCGACATCGGGTCGCTCGACGCGGCGGTGCTGGCCGGCTACCCCGGGACGATCGCCTCGCTCTGGCAGCAGGCGGGGCGCGCGGGGCGGCGCTCCGGGCCGTCCGTGGCGGTGCTCGTCGCCACGAGCGCACCGCTCGACCAGTTCATGGTCAACCACCCCGACTACCTCTTCGGCACGCCGCCGGAGCACGCGCGGGTCAATCCCGACAACCCGTTCATCCTCGTCAACCACCTCAAGTGCGCCGCCTTCGAGCTGCCGCTCGCCGACGCCGAGCCGTTCGGCGACCTCGACGTCCGGCGGTTCCTGGCGGCGCTCGAGGACGAAGGAGTGCTGCACCACGCCGGTGAGAGATTTCACTGGGCGTCCGAGACGTACCCGGCCGATCACGTCTCGCTCCGCACCGTCACGACCGACAACTTCCTCGTGATCGACACGACGGCGCGCGACGCCAGGCAGACCAAGCGCCGGCAGATCGTGGCCGAGGTCGACTGGTCGAGCGCCTTCGCCACGATCTACCCGAAGGCCATCTACATGGTCGAGAGCGAGCCGTACGAGGTCCAGGAGCTGCACTTCCGCGAGGACGAGGAGAAGGTCGCGTACGTCAAGCGCGTGGTGGTGGACTACTTCACGGACGCGGTGAGCGCCAAGGGGGTGTGGATCCTGCGACGGCTCGACAGCCGGGAGGACGGGCGCTTCCAGCTCGAACAGGGCGAGGTGCTCGTCGCCGAGAAGGTCGTCGGCTTCAAGAAGATCAAGATGGGGACGCTCGAGAACGTCGGCTCGGGCGAGGTCGAGCTGCCGCAGCAGGAGATGCAGACGACCAGCGTCTGGCTCACGGTGTCGTCGGACGTGCTCGCGCGCGTGAGCCGGTCCCGCGACGAGCTCATCGACGGGCTGCGCGGCATCACGTACCTGCTGCACCACCTGTCGTCGTTCTTCCTGCTCTGCGACGTGCGCGACCTGGGCTCCTGGCTCGGCGACACGACACCGGCAGCCACCGGCGCGGTGGCGACCCGCGAGTCGACGCGCCAGCGCCTGCTCGAGGCCGAGCGGTTTCAGCCGACGATCTATCTCTACGACGCGCACGCGGGCGGCATCGGGCTCGCCGAGCGGCTGTTCGAGGTCTTTCCCGACCTGCTCGTCCGCGCGCTCGAGACGCTCGAGCAGTGCGCGTGCCGGAGCGGCTGCCCGTCGTGCGTCGGGCCGGTGAACGAGGTTGGACGGCGCGCGAAGCTCACGGCCCGGGCCTTGCTGGCCCAGCTCACAGCCTGATCGGAGCGATGACAGAGCGCGACGGCGTCCCGTCCGGCCTCACGCCTCGGGCTGACGCGTGGACCCGCGCCATCCTCGGGCCGTTTCACCCGGTGGCCCGGTCGTCCAGCGCGAGCAGAGTTCCTGTCCCGCGAGACACGGCCCTCCGCGCGTCGGGCGGGGGCACGCACGACGGCACGACGCCCGGCGCGAGGTGGACCCGAGATGGCGCGCCCTCGAACGGACCCGACCGCTCGACGCGTGACGCGACCCTCGACGAGCTGCGGCACGTCATCCGCCGGATCGAGAGCCGGCACGTGCCGCGTGCCGCGCCGGAGCCGATCGAGCGCGTGCTCGGCGGAGCGCTGCTGGACACCGGTGCGGGCACGTTGCTCGTCACGCGACGCGAGTACCCGCTCGCGCATCGGCACGGCGCCGTCGCGCTCGCGGACGCGTTCGCGGCGTCCGAGCCGGTGCTGCGCGTCGTCGCCCGTGCCGGGGAGGAGCCGGGCGAGCCGCGCGGGCTGCTGTTCATCGACACCGAGACGACCGGGCTGGCGGGGGGCACCGGCACGTATGCGTTCCTGGTCGGCGTCGGCGCGATCGAGGACGACCGGTTCGTCGTCACGCAGTACTTCATGCGCGACCTCGACGAGGAGCCCGCGCTGCTCGAGGCGCTCGGTCCGCGGCTCGACGCCGCGTCGGGGCTCGTGACGTTCAACGGCAGCGGCTTCGACCTGCCGCTGCTCGAAACACGGTTCATCCTGGGCCGGCGCCGATGGCCCGCCATGATCCCGCACGTCGACCTGCTGAGGCCGGCGCGTCGCGTCTGGCTCGGGCACCTCGCGGACTGCCGTCTGGCGACCGTCGAGCGGGAGGCGCTCGGTCTCGCCCGCGAGGACGACGTTCCCGGCGCGATGATTCCCGCGCTCTACTTCCAGTTCCTCCGGACGCGGCAGGCGCGGCCGCTCACCCGCGTGTTCGCGCACAACCGCGACGACGTGCTCTCGCTGGTCGCGCTGCTCGGCTGGTTCGCCCGTGCGCTCGAGCGCGACGGTGCGACGCTGTCGGCGGCGGAGCTCGCGGGACTGGGACGGCTGCTCGAGCCGGTCGACGTCGAGCGCGGTCTCGCCTGCTACCGTGCCGCGCTCGAGCGGGGACTCGACGGCGGCGCCGGGCTCTGGACGTGTCTCCGCCTGGCGGCGTGGGAGAAGCGACGCGAGCGCTGGGACGCGGCGTGTGCGCTCTGGGAAACCGCGGTGCGCCACGCGACGTTCGACCCCCGCCCATGGGAGGAGCTCGCGAAGTTTCACGAGCACCGGACGCGGAACTTCGCGACGGCGCGCGAGCTCGTCGTCACGGCGCTCCACCGTGCCCGCACGGCCGACGCCGTGCCTCGCGTGATCGATGACTTCGCGTACCGCCTAGCCCGCCTCGAGCGCCGGCTGGCGGTCTCACCTGCCCCCCTAGCCGGCCGGGGAAACGGCATGTGAGCCGTGGACCCTCCGGGACCTCGCCGTACGTGATGTCCGGGTGCTCGAAGCTGAGGCCGGCTCAGTCGTCGAGCGGAAGCACGAAACCGTACTCGCGGCTCCTGTCGAGATCCTCCACCGCCCGCTCGCCGATCTGACGGAACCCGATGCGGCGATACACCGAGAGCAGGTAGAGCCGCTTGAGCTCCGCCGTCGCGGCGTCCTTCGGCACGACGGCGACCGTGCCGACCACGCGGTCGCCGTCCAGGAGGACCCAGAACGCGCCGCCGCAGCCGGCATAGTGCTCGGGGATGTCCTGGAGATCACGATCGAAGTCCTCGAGGTCGAAGGTCATCCCGTATTCCTCGAACACCGCCCGGATGACCTCGACGGCGCCGGCCGCGTGGTCCGGCGCGAACGGCGCGAGGGTGACCGGGTTCACGCGCTCCGCTACTCGACGGGGAAGGTCACCACGTGGAGCACGTGGGCCTCCGGACGGA
>JACPDG010000104.1 GCA_016184125.1 Candidatus Rokuibacteriota bacterium
GAGTGGTGAGGCGCCGCTGTTCATGCGGGTCCTCACCACATCACCGGATGAGTCCCGGTACGGAGCCAGGGTGGACGCCACGGTGTCGTGCTCACGGAGGTGCCGCCCGTGCGCCCCCACGTCACCCACTTCGACGTCGCCATCGGCCGGTGCCGCCACTGCTCTCGGCCGCTCTCTCTCTCCATTTCTGAGCACCGCTGACGGTCACGACCCCACCAGGACCCCTGACTTTGGACCGCCGGGCAGCGCGATCCTGCCTCGCGGCCGGGGGGGAAGGGGGCGGGGAAGGGGGAAAGGAGCAAGGCACCCGGTCCGCGGTCAGGCCGGGCGCGGCGGATCCACCTGGTCCAGGCGCGGCGCGTACGGGTACGGGCCCTGCGGCGAGCGGCCCTCCGCGAAGCGGCGGAGGTTGAAGGGCTCGATGTCGACGGTCTTCGCGCGGCCGTCGAGGATCAGCTCGGCCATGCACGTGCCGACGGCCGGCGCGATCTTGAAGCCGGAGCCGCTGAACGCCGTCGCGAGGTAGAGGCCGTCCACGCCGTCCACGGGGCCGAGGATCGCGAACCGGTCGCCGCTGTAGCAGTCGAAGGCGCGGTAGCCCCGCGCCAGTGTCGCGCGCTCCATCCCCGGGATCCGGTGCGTGAGGATCTGCGCGCCCACCGCGGGCGCGTCCGCCGGCAGCGCGAGCGGGCCGTCCGGATCGATGTCCCACTCCTGGCACGGCACGCCGACGAGCGTGAGGATGCCGCTCTCGATCCGGAAGTAGCTGCCCTGGATGTTGTCGATGAAGACCATGTGGCGGGGGACCTCGGGCGGCCGGGTCACCTGCACGGTGTCGATGCCCTTCGGTCGCGCGGGGAGCGGCAGCCCGAGCTCGCGGCAGAGCCGCGGCGCCCACGCGCCGGCGGCGACGACGACCGCGCCCGCGTCGACGCGGCCGCCGGTCGTCTCGACGCCGAGCACGCGGTGCCCCTCGCGCACGACCCGCGTGACCTCGGTCGACGGCCCGATGCGCGCGCCCAGGTCTTTGGCGCGCCGGCGGAAGCCGTCGACCGTCTCGGCGGGGCTCGCGTAACCGCTGTCCGGCTCCCACGCGGCGGCGCCGACGTCGTCGACGTTGACGAACGGCTGGAGATCCTTCAGTTCCTTCGGGGACAGGGCAGTGGTGTTGACGCCGATCGCGCGCAGCATCTCGACGTTGCGCCGCAAGTTCTCGGCGTACTCCGGCGCGACGACGGTGACGAAGCCGGTGTGGGTGAAGACCGGCGGGCCGCCCATGATCTCGGTCCAGTTCCGGAAGACCGGAAAGCTCGCGAAGGCCAGTCGCGCGTCGGTCTCGTTCGTGTAGTGCATGCGGACGAGCGCGCTCGAGTAGCCCGAGGCGCCGCTGGCGAGCGCGCCCTTCTCGAGGAGCGTCACCTTCGCGCCCCGCGCGGCCAGCGCGTACGCGATGCTCGTCCCGTTCACGCCGCCGCCCACCACCACGACGTCCGCCGTCTCAGCCATGTTGACCTCCCGTCGGCGATGGATCCCCCGTGCCGACGCCGTCTCGTCGTCGTTCGCGCTCGATCGCGGGCGCCGGTCCTACGGCTCCGCGCCGCCGTCCACTCGTCCGTCCCGCGTCGGCCGGACCCGGACGGTTCCCGCCACCAGCGCCGTCCGCGCGGCCCCCCACCTCCGCAGTCGGGTCGTGCAGGCGTCGCCGCAGCGTCGGCTGCCACCTCTGCTGGACCGCCTGCTGCAGCACGAAGCGGCCGCCCTCGCTGCCCATTGTCCGTCCGATCGCGGCGTCGAGTCGTGCGCGGCCTCGAACGGCGGCCCACGGCTCGTGCCGCCGTCTGCCGGCGCCCGGCGGAGCGCCGACGACCCGCCGGGCGCCGGCACCGGCGGCCCGTCCCACGCGGCCACCGCCCCCGGGCGCCCTCGACCGCGACGCCGACGCCGTCACGCGCGCGACTGCACGCTCCGCGGGTCGAGCGCGTCCCGCAGGCCGTCGCCGAGGAAGTTGAAGCTCGTCACCGCCAGCGTGATCACGAGCCCCGGGAAGATCGCCACCCACGGGGCGGTCGAGAAGTAGCTCTGCGCGTTGTTCAGCATGTTGCCCCAGCTCGCGAGCGGCGGCTGGATGCCGTAGCCGAGGAAGCTGATGTAGGACTCGAGCAGGATCGCCCGCGCCACCGAGAGCGTCGCGGCGACGGCGATGATCCCGACCGTGTTCGGGAAGAGGTGGCGCACCATGATGCGCGCGGCGCCGGCGCCGAGCGCGCGGGCGCCGGTGACGAACTCCTGCTCCCGGAGCGAGAGCACCTGCCCGCGCACCATGCGCGTCACGTCCATCCACGAGGTGACCGCGATGATGACGGTCATCGACGGGAGCGACGGCCGCACGAACGCGGCGAGGGCGAGGAGCATGAAGATCGGCGGGAACGAGAGCATCGCGTCGGTGAGCCGGAGCAGCACGGCGTCGAGCGAGCGGCCGAAGTAGCCCGCCACCGAGCCGAGCACCGTGCCGACCACGACGGTCACGGCCATGGCCGCCAGGCCCACGCTGAGCGAGATGCGCCCGGCGTGCAGCAGGCGGCTCAGCACGTCGCGCCCGAGCTCGTCGGCGCCGAGCAGGTGGCCCTTCGTGAGCGGGGCGGCAAACTTGTGGGCGAGCTCGATGCGGAGCGGGTCCCGCGGGCTCACCCGGTCGGCGAGGAGCGCGCCGAGCCCGAGGCACGCGATCACCACGACGCTCGCGACGGCCGGGCGGTGCCGCGCGAAGCGCGCGAGGACGAGGCTCGACAGGCCCTGCCGCGCGGGGACGGCCAGCGCGTCCGCGGTCGTGGTCACCGTGCTCACGCGTGCCGGATCCGGGGGTCGATCGCCGCGTACGCGAGGTCGGCGACGAGGTTGCCGGCGACGACGAGCGTCGCCGTGAGTATGAGGATGCCCATCAGCACGGGGTAGTCCCGGTAGCCGATCGAGTCGACGAAGAGCCGGCCCATCCCCGGCCACGTGAAGATGGTCTCGGTCACGAGCGCGCCGCTGAAGACGAGCGGCAGCTGGAGGCCGCCGAGCGTGATCAGCGGGATGAGCGCGTTCTTCAGCGCGTGCTTGAGGACGACGGCCGCGCCCGACACGCCCTTGGCCCGCGCGGTGCGGATGTAGTCCTCGCCGATCACCTCGAGCATCGACGCGCGGGTGTACCGGCTCCACGTCGCCACCATGACGACGCCGAGCGTGGAGGCGGGCAGCACCAGGTGGCGCAGGCGGTCGGCGAGCGCGAACGGGGCGCCGATCGTGCCGATGTTGCCGGGCGGCAGCGCGCCGAGCAGCTCGGCGAAGACGTAGATCCCCATGAGGCCGAGCCAGAACGTCGGGATCGAGAGCGCGACCATGGCCGAGAGCGTGACGAGGTGGTCGAAGACGGAGTACTGGCGGACCGCGCTCACGATGCCCGTGGCGAGCCCGACCAGGATCGCGACGGAGAACGCGCTCAGCATGAGCACGAGCGTGGCGGGCACGCGGTCGGTGACGACCTCCAGCACGAGGCGTCCGTCCCGGTACGAGCGCCCCCAGTTCGCGGTCAGGAGGCCCCGCGCCCACTTCACGTACTGGACGTGGAGCGGCTGGTCGAGCCCGAGCTCGCGCGTCAGCCGCTCCAGGTCCTCGGCCGCCATCGTGGGGCTCATCGCGTAGATCGCGGCGGGCCCGCCGGGGGCGAGGTGGAGCACGGAGAACCCGCCGAGCGACACCAGCACCAGGACGACGACGGCCTGGGCCACCCGGCGGGCGACGTACGCGCGCACGCCGGGCTACGCCCTCCAGCCCCACTCGTGCATGTTCCACGTGTTGTGGATCACGTTGCTGTTGGGTTTGTAGTTCAGCATCCCCTGCTTCACGCCCTCGATGCGCACGTAGGAGAAGATCGGCAGGTACGCGAGGTCGGCACGGATCACCGCCTGGAGCTTCTGGTAGAGCGCCTTCCGCTTCGCGCGGTCGACCTCGCGCACGCCGTCCTCGAGCAGCTTGTCGACCTCCGGGTTCTTGTACTGGGAGACGTTGCGGCCCGAGCCCGTCTCCGCCGCGATGTACTTCGAGTGGATGCGGTTCAGGCAGTCCGGGTCGTCGCCGATGGACGCCTGGATGCCGACCATGAGCGTGTCGAACTTCGACTTCACGTAGAACTCGCCCCAGATGACCGCGGCCGGCATGTTCTGGATCTGCATGTCGACGCCGACCGCGCGCCAGTCCTGCTGGAGGAGCGCCTGCGCCTGCTCGCGCAGCTTGTTGCCCGCGGTCGTGGAGTTGGTGAAGGCGAGCTTCACGCCGCCCTTGGCGCGGATGCCGTCGGGCCCCGGCTTCCAGCCGGCCTCGTCGAGGATCTGCTTGGCCTTCCCCGGGTTGAACTCGTGCTTCGGCAGGTCCGCGTTGTACGCCCACGAGGTGGGCGGCAGGTAGCCCTCCACCGGCCTCGGCAGGCCGTAGTAGACCTGCTCGATGATGGCGCGCTTGTCCATGGCGTGATAGAGCGCCTGCCGGACCGCGCGCTCCTTGAACCAGGGCTTGCCGTGGTTGAAGTAGATGTACTTCCACCGACGGCGCGTAGTGGAGGTGCACCGTTACCCCGGGCAGCTTCCTCGCCTCGGCGTAGAACTCCGCCGAGATGCCCTGGATCCCCGTCACGTCGACCGCGCCCGTCTTGAACTGCGTGTAGAGGACGGTGAGGTCGGGGATGTACTTGAAGATGACCCGCTCGAGCGGCGGCGGGCCCCCGTGGTACGCGGGGTTCGCGACGATGACGAGGTGGTCGCCGGCCACGCGGCTGCCCAACTTGAACGGGCCGGTCCCCACCGGGCTCTTCGTGTTGAAGTCGGCGGTGTTGGGATCGGCCACGCCGGCGAGGATGTGCGCGGGCACGATGTAGGTGTCGCCCCACGCGGTCATGAAGGGCGCGAAGGGCTCCTTGAGCCGGACCCGGACGGTGGACTCGTCCGGCGTCTCCATGCTCGCGATCACGTCGTACCCCACCTTGGTGAACGCCCCGAACTTCGGGCTCGCGACCAGCTCCCAGGTGAACTTCACGTCCCTCGACGTGAAGGGCTTGCCGTCGTGCCACGTGACGCCCTTCCGGAGCTTGACGGTGTACTCGAGCCCGTTCCTCGAGATGCCGCCGTTCTTCGCGGACGGGATCTCGGTGGCGAGGTTCGGGATGAACTGCGCCTTCTCGTCCGTCCGCCACAGGCTGTCGAACAGGCCGAAGTGGACGCCGCGGTCCACCTCGATGTGCGGCCGGAGCGGGTTGAAGACCGTCGGCTCCTGCGAGAGCGCGACGACGACCTGCCCGCCCTTCCTCGGCGCCTGCCCAAGCACCATGCCCGGGCCGACGATCGGTCCGAGCAGGGCGGCGGCGCCCGTTCCCGCGAAGATCCCGAGCACGTCACGACGCGACACGTTCGTCATCACGATCCCCCTTTTCGTCTCTCCGGCCGGCACGCGCGTGGCGTGCGAGCCCGATCTGGCGGCGGCGCACAGGCGCCGGAACTCGGGCGCGCGCGGATCGACGCGAACGTCCGCTGGACCAGCTGAACCTCGACGCGCGTCGGCCGCACCTGGCCGAGGAGCCCAGCGGCGCAGCTTGTCGTCGCGGCACCGATCTCGTCGCGCTCGACGAGCAGGACGCCCCGCTCGCCCGCGACCGCGAGGTGATACGCGATGCTCGAGCCGAGCACGCCGCCACCGATGACGACGATGCGCGTGTCCATGCCCTCGCCGATTCTCGGTGCCGGCGCGAGCGAAGTCCAGCCGATTCCCGCGGCGCCAAGCTTGTCGGCGCGTGAAACCTGTCGGGCTTGCCGGGATCAGCTTCGCCGCAGCTCGGGGTCGAGCGCGTCCCTCAGCGAATCGCCGAAGAGTTGAAGCCGAACACGCCGAGGCTGATCGCGATGCCGGGGAAGAGCTCGATCCACGGGGCTTTTTCCGCGTACGACGGCGCGGAGCCCGAGAGCATAAGCCCCCACGACGGCGTCGGCTCGGCGGCCCCCGGGCCCCCAGGTAGGAGAGCGCGGCCTGAACCGGTCGAGCCTGGCCGCAGGGCGCGAGGCGTCCAGGTAGACGTTCGTGTCGAGAAGGTACCTCACCGATAGATCGTCCGGAACCGTGCCTCCTGCAGGAGCCTGTCCAGGGCGTCCTCGATCTGGCGGTCCTCCACCGCCTTCTGGAGCGCTTTCTGGATCGCCTCCGTGTCGGTCTTCGCGATACAGACATTCCGGCATCCGGGTCAGTATCCGACAAGGCCGATCGCGTCCTCGACGGCGTCGAGGATCGCGGGGAGGTGGACGAGGTCGTTCAGCCGCTCCTGGGGCGGTCAGGCCGAGCGCGCCTCCATGTACTCCCGCGCGTAGCTGGAGGCGGTCGCGGCGTGGTTCGAGTGGAAGTCGGCGCCGATCTCCTCCGCGAACGT
>JACPDG010000079.1 GCA_016184125.1 Candidatus Rokuibacteriota bacterium
TTCCCGGGCTGCTTGTGAGCGCGGGGGCTTGGGGACATCGATAGTCCCCCAAGAAGTCACAGCCCGTGAACGAATCGGGCTATCGAGGGCCGTCCCGGGTTTCACGGGTGCGTCCGCGCACCACGGGTGCGTCCGCGCACCCCCCCCGGGACGGCTCCGAGCGCGGGGGGATTGGGGGGCATCGATAGCCCCCCCATGAAGTCAGTTGCAACCGCTCGATGAGCGCGCGGTCGGCGGGAGGGAAGTCGTACTCGGACAGCCGCTCGGGCTCGACCCACGCCATCGCCTGGCCCTCGCGGGGCTCGATCGTTCCCGCCTCGAGCCGGCACTCGAAGAAGTGAAGCGTGATCGTCCGGTCGGGATACTCCCAGTTGACCGTCGCAACCGACGGGCCCACCGCGAACGTGGCGCCGAGCTCCTCGGACAGCTCCCGCCGGAGGCAGGCCTCCAGGGACTCGCCCGTGTCGCGCTTGCCGCCCGGGAACTCCCACAGCCCCTCCAGATGCGAGCCGCGCCGCCGCCGGGTGATGAGGTAGCGTCCGGTGTCGTCGCGGATCAGTGCGGCCGTCACTTCGAGGAGGAGCGGCATCGCGATCGCGCGCGTCTCAGATCATGGGGGGACTATCGATGCCCCCCCAAGCCCCCCGCGCTCGGAGCGCCCCGGGGGGGTGCGCGGACGCACCCGTGGGGTGCGCGGACGCACCCGTGGGGTGCGCGGACGCACCCGGCAAAGCCGTGGCGCTCCTCGGCCACCCGGTTCGTTCACGGGCTCGGCGGGATGGCCGCGACGCCGGGGCGAGCGCCGGGTACGTCGCGCAGATGGGTTTCATCGGGCAGCTCGGACAGCGCGGACGCCGCGGCGTGCACCAGGTGGCGCCGAAGTCCATGAGCGCCTGGTTGAAGTCGTAGGCGCGGCCGGCGGGCACCAGCGTCTCCGCGAGCTGCCACCACGCGTTCTCGCCGCGCATGCGCTTGGCACGGCGCGGACCGAGGAAGACGCGACCCAGCACGCGGCGGACATTCGTGTCGATGAGCGCGGCGTCGCGACCGAACGCAAACGAGAGCATCGCACTCGCGGTGTAGCGGCCGATCCCCGGGAGGCGTCTCAGCGCGCCGCGGTCGTCGGGGAGGCGCCCGCCGTAGCGCGCGAGCGTCTCGCGCGCGATCGCGTGCAGGCGGACCGGGCGAGCGTTGTAGCCGAGCGGGTACCAGACCTGACGGACTTCCGAGACGTCCGCGGCGGCGAGTCGACGGAGCGTCGGATAGCGGCGGAGGAACTCGCGGTACTTCGGGATCACGCGGTCCACCTGCGTCTGCTGGAGCATGATCTCGCTCACGAGGATGCGATACGGATGCCGCGTGCGCCGCCACGGCAGGTCGCGGCCATGCTTGCCATACCAGGCGAGCAGTCGTCGCTGGAAGCGGGTCACGAGGCGGTGATCCGTCCCCCGCATGGCGCGCCAGTCTAGCACGGGACGGTAGAATGGTCGCATGACCGACGATCGTCACGACGCGAGCCTCGAGTACCGAGCGGTCCGCCAGTCCGTCGGCCTCATCGACCGCGGTGACTTCGGGATCGTCGAGGTCACCGGCCGCGACCGGGCGACGTTCCTGCACGCGATGCTGACCAACGACGTGAAGTCGCTGTCGCCGGGCCAGGGCAGCGCCGCCGCGTTGCTGGACGTGCACGGCAAGGTCCAGACGTTCCTCTGGCTCTGGGCGCTCGAGGACCGGCTGCTGATGCTCACACCGCCCGGGCTCGCGGGCCCGACGATCGAGGCGCTCGAGCGATATCTCTTCTCGGAGAAGGCGTACCTGCGGGCCGCGACCGGCGAGGGCGGGCTGCTCGTGCTCGCTGGCCCGGGCGCCGGCGAGATGCTCGCGCGGCTCGGCGGCGGTCAGGTTCCGGAGCGCGCGTGGGATCACGCCCCGGCCACGCTCGCGGACGTGCAGGCTCGCGTCGTCCGGGGCAGCGGCGAGAGCGGCGAGACGGAGGTGTGGATCCTCTGTGCCGCGGCGGAGAGCGCCCGGGTGCGTGACGCGGCGCTCGCGGCCGGCGCGACGCGCGTCCGGCCCGAGGTGTGGGACGTGCTCAGGATCGAAGCGGGCACCCCCGTGTTCGGTGCGGACGTCGATCCCTCGGTGCTCCTTCCGGAAGTGCCGCTCCTCGACCGCGTCTCGTACACGAAGGGCTGCTATCTCGGGCAAGAGGTGGTGGTCCGCATCCGCGACCGTGGCCACGTGAACCGGATGCTCAGCGGGCTCGTCCTCGACGCCGAGCCCGTCCCGGCGAAGGGCGCACGGGTCTCGGTCGGAGGTGCCGAGATCGGTCGCGTCACCAGCGCGGCGTGGTCGTGGGCACTCAAGCGACCCATCGCGCTCGGCTTTCTCAAGCGCCAGCACGCCGAACCCGGCACCCGCGTCGACGTCGCGATCGACGGCGGCCTCGCGACCGCAACCGTCTCCACGCTCCCGTTCGCCCGCTGAAGCCGGCGCGATGACGAACCGCCTCGCGCGCGAGACGAGCCCGTACCTGCTCCAGCACGCGGGAAACCCGGTCGACTGGTATCCGTGGGGTGACGAGGCGTTCGCGCGGGCGCGCGCGGAGGACCGGCCGATCCTGCTGTCGATCGGCTACTCCGCCTGTCACTGGTGTCACGTGATGGAGCGCGAGTCGTTCGAGGACGCGGACACCGCGCGCCTCATGAACGAGCGCTTCGTCAGCGTGAAGGTGGACCGCGAGGAACGGCCCGACGTCGACCAGATCTACATGGAAGCCGTGCAGGCGATGACGGGGCACGGCGGCTGGCCGATGACCGTGTGCCTCACACCCGACGGCGTGCCGTTCTATGGCGGGACGTACTTTCCCCCGGTCGACCGGCAGGGGATGCCGTCGTTCCGTCGTGTGCTCCTCGCGATCTCCGAGGCGTGGCGCGAGCGGCGCAGCGAGGTGCTCGAGTCCGGCCGCGAGATCTCGTCGCAGCTGAACCGCACGGCCCACCTGAGACGCGCGCAGACACTCCTGACGGACGAGGTGCTCTTCAGCGCGTTCCACGCGCTCTCCGCACAGTTCGACGAGACGTGGGGCGGGACCGGGGGAGCCCCGAAGTTCCCGCAGCCGATGAGCTGGGAGTTCGTGTTGCGGTTCTGGAAGCGGACGGGCAACGACCACGCCCGGCAAATGGTCGACACGACCTTGACGCGCATGGCGCGCGGTGGAATCTACGACCAGCTCGGTGGCGGCTTTGCCCGGTACTCCGTCGACGCACAGTGGCTCGTTCCCCACTTCGAGAAGATGCTGTACGACAACGCCCAGCTCGCCTCCCTCTACCTGCACGCGTGGCTCGCGTTCGGGGCCGGCGAATACCGGCGGGTCGTCGAGGAGACGCTCGACTACCTGCGAGACCGGATGACGGATGCCGCGGGAGGTTTCTACTCGGCGGAGGATGCGGACTCCGAGGGGCACGAGGGCAAGTTCTACGTCTGGACACCCGACGAGATCCGCGGCGTCCTCTCGCGCGACGAGGCCGAGCTTGCGCTCCCGTACTGGGGGCTCGACCAGGGCCCGAACTTCGAGGGCAAGCACATCCTCTTCGTGGCCGCAGCTCCCGATCCCGAACGGATCGCCGGCATTCGTCGGGCGCTCTTCGAGACGCGCGAGCGGCGAGTGCGCCCCGGTCGCGACGACAAGGTGCTGGCGTCGTGGAACGGGCTCGCGTGCCGAGCCTTCGCGGAGGCGGGACGAGCGCTGGGCCGCGACGACTACGTCGCGGTCGCGGTCACGAACGCCGACTTCGTCCTGGGCAAGATGCGCGACCGTGACGGCCGGCTCCTCCGGACGTGGAAGGCCGGGGCCGCGAAGCTGAAGGGCTACCTCGAGGATTATGCGATGGTGGCGGCGGCGCTGGTGGACGTGTACGAGGCGACGTTCGACCGTCGCTGGCTCGACGAGGCACGCGGGCTTGCGGACGACATGCTCCGGCTCTTCTGGGACGACGCGACCGAAGGCTTCTACGACACCGGAAGCGACCACGAGCCGCTCATCGTCCGGCCGCGCAACCTCTTCGACAATGCCGTCCCGTGCGGCTCCTCGGTGGCGATCGAGACGCTGCTCCGGCTCGCGACCCTCACGGGTGAGGGGCGCTACGCGTCCCGCGCAACGGCCGCGCTCCGTCCGATGGCAGACCTGATGGCGCGGCATCCCGGCGGCTTCGGGCGGTTCCTCTGCGCGCTCGACTTCAATCTCGGGCCCGTCGCGGAGGTGGCGCTCGTGTGGCCGCCGGACCGAGACCCCACGCCGCTCGTGGCGACCGTCTTCCATCGGTACCTGCCGAACCGTGTCGTCGCCGGCGCGGTCGTTGGAATGGGGGGCCCCGAAATGGCCCCCCATTCCCCCCAAACGCCCGGAAGCGGCCCGGGGGACCCGGGCCGCTCCTCGGGAATCGTCGCCGGCCACGGCGCCGCGTCCGACATCCCGCTGCTCGAGGGAAGAGCCACGATCGACGCGCGACCGACCGCGTACGTTTGCCGCAACTACACGTGCCAGCTTCCGGTCACCGACGCTGACGAGCTCGCGCGACAGCTCGACGTCTGATGTCATGGGGGGCCCAGAGATGCCCCCTCAACCCCCCAGCGCTCGGAGCCGTCCGTGGACGTCGGTCCACAAACTACTCTACAGATGACGGCATGTCGATCGGGGTATCATGCGCCGCAGGAAGGGGACGACAGCGATGAGCGACGAGATCATCTGGAGGCCGACGCCCGAGTTCGCCGAGCGATCGCGCATCGGGCGTTTCATGCGCGCTCACGGGATCGGGTCCCTCGACGCGCTCGTGCGCCGCTCCGTCCAGGACGCCGAGTGGTACTGGGACGCGGTCGTGCGTGATTTCGGGATTCGCTGGACCAGGCCCTACACGCGCGTCCTCGACGAATCTCGCGGACCCGCGTGGCCCCGCTGGTTTCCGGATGGCCTGCTCAACGTCTCCGACAACTGCGTGGACCGCCACGTCGACGCGGGCCGGGGCGAGAAGGTGGCGATCGCGTGGGAGGGGGACGACGGCGAGGCGCGTTCGGTGACCTATCGCGAGCTTCAGCGCGACGTGAGCCGGCTCGCCAACGCGCTCGCGCGCCTCGGCGTCGCCAAGGGTGACCGCGTCGGCATCTTCCTCCCGATGCTGCCCGAGACCGCCATGGCGACGCTCGCCGTGACGCGGCTCGGCGCGATCTACACGCCATGCTTCTCCGGCTTCGGCGCACAGGCGGTCATCTCGCGCCTGCAGGACTGCGAGGCCAAGGTCCTGATCACGGCCGACGGATTCCTGCGCCGTGGTCAGGTCGTGCGGATGAAGGAGACGGCGGACGAAGCGGTCGCGGCGTGTCCGAGCGTCGAGCACGTGCTCGTGTTGCGGCGTCTCGGCCGCGACGTGCCGTGGACGGCCGGCCGTGACCGCTGGTGGCACGAGGAGCTCCGGCCGGGGCCGGACACCTGTGCGCCGATCCCGGTCGACGCCGACCATCCCGCGATCATCATCTACACGTCGGGCACGACGGGACGGCCCAAGGGCGCCGTGCTCACTCAGGGCGGCTTCCTGCTGAAGACGGCGCACGACTTCGCGTACTGCCACGACGTCGGCGAGGGCGACCGCCTGTTCTGGCTCACCGATCTCGGCTGGCTCATGGGCCCCATGGTGATCACCGCGGCACTGGCGCACGGCGGGACCGCCGTGCTGTTCGAGGGCGTGCAGGACTACCCCACGCCCGATCGCCTGTGGTCGCTGGTGGAGCGGCATCGCGTGAGCGTGATGGGGATCTCCCCGACCGCCGTCCGCGCGCTCATGCCGCACGGCGCCGAGCATCCGCGCCGCCACGACCTCTCGTCGCTGAGGCTCATCGGGTCGACGGGCGAGCCGTGGAACCCGGAGCCGTATCGCTGGCTCTTCGACAACGTGGGAGGCGGCCGGCTGCTCATCAGCAACTACACGGGTGGCACCGAGATCTCCGGCGGCATTCTCGGCTGCTTCCCCGTCGCCCCGGTGAAGCCCTGCTCCTTCGCGGGCCCGATCCCGGGGATCGCGGCGGACGTGTTCGACGACGCCGGCCGGTCGGTGCGCGGCGAGGTGGGCGAGCTCGTGATCACGCGCCCGTGGCCGGGGATGACCCAGGGGTTCTGGCGCGATCCGAAGCGCTACGAGGAGACGTACTGGTCGCGATGGCCGGGCGTCTGGGTTCACGGCGACTGGGCGTTCGTCGACGCGGACGGGTTCTGGTTCATTCACGGCCGCTCGGACGACACGCTCAAAATCGCTGGCAAGCGCCTCGGCCCGGCGGAGGTCGAGTCGGTGCTCGTCGCGCACCCGGCGGTCGCGGAAGCCGGCGCGATCGGGGTGCCGCACGACGTGAAGGGCGAGTCGCTCGTCTGCTTCGTCGTGCTGCGGCCCGGACAGGCGCCTTCGGAGGCGCTCCGAGCCCAGCTCGCCGCGCAGGTCGCCCACGGCATGGGCAAGGCGCTCAAGCCCGAGCGCGTGCTGTTCACGCAAGACCTGCCGAAGACGCGCAGCGCCAAGATCATGCGTCGCGTGATCCGCGCGACGTACCTCGGGCGCGAGCCGGGGGACCTGTCCTCGCTCGAGAACCCGGCGAGCGTCGCGGCCATCCGCGAGGCGAAGTAGCTGGCGCTCCGCGGTATACTTCTGAACGTCGTCGTGGGGGGAGGGTTCCCTGAGAACCGGGCGCGGCCCGGGACCCCTCGAACCTGATCTGGGTAACGCCAGCGAAGGGAACGCGACGGCGAGGTGACTGGCCGCGCCCGGTATTCGGGGGCGGCCATTTTCGTTTCCGGCGGCGCAAGGCGATGAAGATCACCGTGAATGGCAAGCCGGTCGAGGTGCCCGAGGGGCTCACGGTCGATGGCCTGCTCGTACACCTCGGCGTCAAGCGGGAGTTCACGGCCGTGGCAGTCAACCGGGAGGTGACGCAGCGCGCGATGTACACGTCGACGATGCTGCGCGACGGCGACCGCGTGGAGATCGTGCGGCCGATGGGCGGCGGCTAGCGCGGACCATTGGCGTGGGGGGCCATTTCGGAACCCCCCCACCAGACGGAGGGGAGCACCATGACGGATTTCAAGTTCTCGGACACCAGCCTGGTCCTCGGCGGCAAGGAGTTCAGCTCGCGCCTCATCGTCGGGACGGGGAAGTACTCGTCGATGGACGTGATGCGCCGGGCGCACGAGGCGTCCGCCGCCCAGATCATCACGGTCGCGATCCGCCGCGTGAATCTCCCGGGGACCGGCGAATCGATCCTGGACCACATCGACACCACGCGGTACACGATCCTGCCGAACACCGCCGGATGCTACTCCGCCGACGAGGCCGTGCGGACCTCGTATCTCGCGCGCGAGGCGGGGCTCGGCGAGATGGTGAAGCTCGAGGTGATCGGGGACGCGCGCACGCTCTTCCCGGACGTGCAGGGGTTGCTCGAGGCGACGAAGACGCTCGCGCGCGAGGGGTTCGTGGTGATGCCGTACACCAACGACGACCCGATCGTGGCGAAGCGCCTCGAGGACGCGGGCGCGGCGTGCGTCATGCCGCTGGCCGCGCCCATCGGCTCCGGGCTGGGCATCCGCAACCCGTACAACATCAAGATCATCCTCGAGACCGTGTCGGTGCCCGTGATCGTCGACGCCGGCGTCGGGACGGCGTCGGATGCGGCGATCGCGATGGAGCTCGGCGTCGACGGCGTGCTGATGAACACGGCGATCGCGGGCGCGCGCGACGCGGTCGCGATGGCGCGCGCAATGAGGCTCGCGGTGGAGGCCGGTCGGCTCTCGTACCGCTCCGGCCGCATCCCGAAGAAGCTCTACGCGAGCGCCTCGTCACCGCTCGAAGGCGTGCCGGATTGGGCGAACGCCTGACCCTCTGGCTCGTCACGGACCGGGCGCAGATCGAGGGGAAGGATCTGGTCGCCGTCCTGGACACGTGTCTGGATGCGGGACTCCCGGCGATCCAGGTGCGCGAGAAGGACCTCGGCGCCGGCGAACTCGCGGCGCTCTGTCGCCGGCTCGTGCCGCTCACGCGGGCGCGGCGCGCCGTGCTCGCGGTGAACGATCGCGTCGACGTGGCCCTCGCCGTCGGCGCCGACGCCGTCCAGCGCACGTCGACGTCGCTCGCGATCCCCGACATCCGCGCCGTCGCGGGAACCCGGCTCCGCATCGGCGCGTCCGTGCACTCGACGGAGGAAGCGGCCGATGCCGAGCGCGCGGGCGCCGACTGGGTGGTGTTCGGACCCGTGTACGACACGCCGTCGAAGCGGCGCTACGGCGCTCCGCAGGGTCTCGTGAAGCTCCGCGAGACGTCGCGCGCGGTCCGGATCCCCGTGATCGCGATCGGCGGCATCTCTCCCGAGCGCGTCGGCGAGGTGATCGACGCCGGAGCGCGCGGGATCGCCGTGATCTCGGCGATCCTGGGCGCGGCGTGTCCGGCCGACGCGACCCGTGAGCTGCTCGAGGCGCTGGAGAGTAAGCTGAGAGCTGGATGATCGGAGCCGGTAGACGAACTCGAGCCGCGCCACGGCTTTGTCGGGTGCGTCCGCGCACCCCCCGGGGCGCGTGCGAGCGCGGGGGGTATGGGGGGCTTCGGTAGTCCCCCCATGATGAACGACCTCAAGCAGCGGGTCTTCGACGCCATCGACCGTCGCGCGGGGGAGATCATCGGTCTCGGCGAGCGGATCCGCCACCACGCCGAGCTCGGCTTCAAGGAGTTCCGCACGGCGGCGGTCGTCGAGGAGAGCCTCGGCGCGCTCGGCCTGGCGCCCCAGACCGGCCTCGCACTCACCGGGGTGCGGGCCGAGGCGGCAGGGCGGGCGGGCGACGGACCGACGTTCGCGCTGCTCGGAGAGCTCGATGGTCTCGTCGTCACCGGTCATCCGGATGCCGACCACGAGACCGGCGCCGCCCACGCGTGTGGCCACAACGCGCAGCTCGCGGCCCTCCTCGGCGCAGCGATGGGGCTCGTCGATGCGGTCGCCTTCGAGCGTCTCGCCGGCCGTGTCGTCTTCTTCGCGGTGCCGGCGGAAGAGTACGGCGACATCGAGTGGCGCGTCGCCCAGGCGCGCGCCGGGCGCATCGAGTTCCTCGGCGGCAAGCCGGAGCTGCTCCGGCTCGGTCACCTCGACGACGTGGACCTCGCGATGATGATCCACACGACGTCGGAGCCGGAGAACGGGCTCGCCGGCGTGCCGGCGTCGAACAACGGCTTCCTCGCGAAGACCGCGCGGTATGTCGGCCGCGCCGCCCACGCCGGGGGCGCGCCCCACATGGGCGTCAACGCGCTCTACGCCGCCCAGGTCGCGCTCGCGGCGATCAATGCCGTGCGCGAGACATTCCGGGACGAGGACACGATCCGGGTGCACCCGATCCTCACGCACGGCGGGTCGCAGGTGAACGTGATCCCCGGTGAAGCGCGGCTGGAGACGTACGTGCGCGGCAAGACGGTCAACGCGATCCTGGACGCCAGCGCGAGAATCGACCGCGCGCTCCGGGCCGGCGCGGTCGCGCTCGGCGCGCGTGTCGAGATCGAGACGATTCCCGGGTTCCTCCCGATGCAGTGCGATCCCGTGATGGCGCGCCACTTCAAGACGACGGCGGGCGCGCTCGTCGGCGAGGCGAACTACCGGGAGATCGGCCACCGGACCGGGTCCACCGACATGGGCGACCTCTCGCAGGTCATGCCGATCCTGCACCCTTACATGGGCGGCGCGCGAGGCACGCACCACGCGGCCGATTTCGAGATCGTCGACCCGCAGCTCGCCTACGTCGGCCCGGCGAAGGCGCTCGCCGCGATGGTGATCGACCTGCTCGGGGACGGCGCGCGCGGCGCGCGAGACGTCCTCGCACGGTCGAGACCTCCGATGACGCGCGAGCAGTACCTCGAGATCCAGCGGGGCCTCCGGCGGCGCGAAACGTTCGAGGGCTAGCCTAGAGGGGCATGTCGAAGAAATCGAGGAGCGCCACGGGTTTCCCGGGGCGCTCCGAGCGTTGGGGGGCGTGGGGGGCCATTTCGGGGCCCCCCACACCGTCAGTCTAGGTGTACGGCAAGACGGGCGTCGGCTTCCCGCAGCGCATCGTGTGCCTCACCGCCGACACGGCGGAGATCGCGCACGCCGTCGGAGCGGGCGACCGTGTCGTTGGCGTGCCCGGCACCGCGCGGCGGCCGGACGAGGCGCGCGCGAAGCCGAAGGTCGGCGGCTTCACGACCTTCCGCGCCGACAAGATCCTGGCACTCGAGCCCGATCTCGTCCTCGCGTTCTCCGATCTCCAGGCGGACGTCGTCCGGGACCTCGTCGCGGCCGGCGTCGCGGTGCTCTGCACGAACCAGCGCTCGCTCGACGAGGCGCTGTCCACGATCCTCGTGATCGGCGGCGCGCTCGGCTGCGAGGCACGCGCGCGCGAGGTCGTGCAGGACATGCGTGACGAGATGAAGCAGGTGCGCGAGTACTCGTCGCTCTGGCCCGATCGACCGCGCGTGTACTTCGAGGAATGGTTCGACCCGCTCATCGCGGGGATCCGGTGGGTGTCCGAGCTGATCGAGGTCGCCGGCGGCCAGGACGTCTTCGCGGACCTCAGGGACCGCCGGTCGGCGGGCGACCGGGTGGTGGCGCCCGAAGACGTCGTGCGCCGCGATCCCGAGATCATCCTCGCATCGTGGTGTGGCAAGCCGGTGGATCGCGAGTCGATCGCGTCGCGTCCGGGATGGGACGTCGTCGAAGCCGTGAAGCGCGGACAGATCCACGAGGTCGACGGTGGCGACATCCTGGTACCCGGTCCGTCGCTCATGCACGGACTCCGGCACATCCACGAGATCATCCAGGCCTGTCCTGGATGAAACCCGGGACGGCCCTCGATGATCCGGCTCGTTCTCAGGCTCTGGCCCGGCGTCGTCGACGGGGCTCGCTTCTCGCGGCGAGTAGAATATGGGGAGGTGTAGTGCCCGCCGATCGGAAAACTTTGGGGTGCCGAGGGGCCCGGGCTACGATTGGACCCCGCTGGCAACCACCCAGGGAGCCTTTGAACGACATGAACGATCTCGCGCACACCCGTCCCGAGCGATTCTTCGCGGACCGGTTCAACGTGACGCCGTCCCTGATGGAACGGTTGCTCGGATCCGCCCTCAAGGGGCGGGTCGACGAGGCGGACATCTACCTCGAGTATCGTGTGAACGAAGAGCTCGTACTCGAGGAAGGAGCGGTCAAAAAAGCCTCACGCCACGTCAGTCAGGGCGCCGGGATCAGGGCGCAGGCCGGCGAGAGGACCGGCTACGCCCACACCGACGACATCGAGCTCGGGAACCTGGAGGAGGCGGCGCGCCAGGCACGCGCCATCGCGGACCAGTCCGCCGCGTCCGCGGTCGTCCCCGTCACCGGCGATCGCCGGCCACACGACCTCTACGCGCTGGACGAGCCGCCGATCGTGACGGACCTCGAGAGGAAGCTCGCGCTGCTCCGCACGGTCGACGCCGCCACCCGGGCCGTCGATCCGCGCGTGAAGCAGGTGATCGTGTCGCTCGCGGCCGAGCAGGTCGTCATGCTCGTCGCCACGGCCGCGGGATGGACGGTCGGCGACATCCGACCGCTCACGCGGCTCAACGTCACCGCGATCGCAGAGGACGAGGGCAAGCGCGAGATGGGCGGGTGGGGCGGCGGAGGCCGCGTGGCGTTCGACTTCTTCCTCGAGGGTGAGCGCTGGCGGCGCTACGCGACCGAGGCCGCGCGGCAGGCGACGCTGAAGCTGTCCGCGCTCGACGCCCCGGCGGGAACGATGACGGTCGTGCTAGGGCCCGGATGGCCGGGCATCCTGCTGCACGAGGCGATCGGGCACGGCCTCGAGGGAGACTTCAACCGCAAGGGCGTCTCCGCCTTCGCGGGCCGGCTCGGACGGAAGGTCGCGTCGGAGCTCGTCACGGTCGTCGACGACGGAACGATCCCGAACCGGCGTGGCTCGCTCAACGTCGACGACGAGGGCACGCCGACGGGTCGCACGGTGCTCATCGAGCGCGGCGTGCTCTCCGGCTACATGCAGGACCGCCTGAACTCGCGCCTCATGGGCATGAAGCCGACGGGCAACGGCCGTCGCGAGTCGTTCGCGCACCCGCCGCTGCCGAGGATGACGAACACGTTCATGCTCGCGGGCGAGGACGAGCCCGAAGACGTCCTGCGATCCGTGACGCGCGGGCTCTACGCGGTCTCGTTCGGCGGCGGCCAGGTCGACATCACGAGCGGCAAGTTCGTCTTCTCTGCGAGCGAGGCGTACCTCATCGAGGACGGCCGGGTCACGGCACCGGTCAAGGGCGCGACGCTGATCGGCAACGGGCCGGATGCGCTGACTCGCGTGAGCCGGGTGGGGCGCGACCTGCGGCTCGACGAGGGCGTCGGGACGTGCGGCAAGGACGGTCAGTCGGTGCCGGTCGGTGTGGGGCTGCCCACCATCAGGCTCGACGGCATGACCGTGGGCGGGACGGCGGTCTGATGGACCCGCAGGTCCTCGTCGACACGCTCAAGCGGGCGCGCCAGCGTGGCGCGACCGCCGCGGACGGCTTCCTGGTCGAGGACCGGCACTCGAGCGTGCTCGTCCGCCTCGGCCAGGTCGATACCGTCACGCACTCGCACGATCATCGACTGTCGCTCCGCGTCTTCGCCGGCAAGGCGTCGGCGGCCGCGTCGACGTCCGATCTCTCCCGGGAGTCGCTGGAGCGGGTCGTGGACGACGCGACGGCGCTCGCGCGGGCGACCGCGGAGGACACGTTCGCGGGACTGCCGGACGCGGCGGAGCTGATCCGCGACGTTCCCGATCTCGACCTCGAGGACCGGGACGCGGCGGAGCTCTCACCGGAAGAGAAGATCGCGCTGGCGCGGCGTGCGGAGGCGGCGGCGCTCGAGAGCGATCCGCGAATCACGAACTCGGAGGGTGCCGAGTACTCCGAGCGCCGCTCGCGGTATGCGTACGCCACCTCGCACGGCTTCGCGCGGGCCTACACCACCACGTCGTTCGGGCTGACCGTGTCACCCGTCGCCGGGAAGAACGGCGACATGCAGCGCGACAGCTGGTACTCGGTCGCACGCAAGCGCTCCCGGCTCGATGCTCCGGAAGAGGTGGGCCGGCGCGCGGCGGCGCGCGCGCTGCGCCGCCTGGGCGCGCGCAAGGTGAAGACGGTCGAGGTGGCGGTCATCTTCGATCCGGAGACCGCCGCGAGCCTGTTGCGTGCCCTCGCGGGCGCGGCCAGCGGCCCGAGCCTCTATCGCCGGGCGTCGTTCCTCGTCGACCGGCTCGGCAAGCGGATCGCGGCGCCGAGCGTGACGATCGTCGACGATGCGCTCATCCCGGCGGCGCTCGGCTCACGGCCGTTCGACGGCGAAGGGCTCCCGACCCGGCGCGTCGAGCTCGTGAGTCAGGGTGTGCTCGAATCGTACCTGCTGGACACCTACAGCGCCCGGAAGCTCGGACTCGCGTCGACGCATCACGCGGCACGTGACGGCAGCGGTGTGACCGTCGCGACGACGAACCTGACGCTGCTGCCCGGCACGGCGACGCCCGAGGAGCTGATCGCGTCGGTCCGCGACGGCCTCTACGTCACCGAGCTGATCGGCTTCGGCGTGAACGGCGTGACGGGCGACTACTCGCGCGGCGCGTCCGGGATGTGGATCGACGACGGCGGGCTCGCGTACCCGGTCGAAGAGGTCACCGTCGCCGGAAACCTGCTCGAGATGTTCGCGGCCGTGGAAGGCATCGGGAACGACCTCGTGCTCCGCGAACGAAGCGCGTCACCGACGATCAAGGTCGGCCGCATGGTCGTGGCCGGCAACTAGGCACGCGTGAGCGAACCGGATTCCCGAGGGCCGGCCCGGGTTCCCCGGGCCGGCTCCGAGCGCGGGGGGCTTGGGGGGCTTCGATAGTCCCCCCATGATCTAAGCGCAGCGGTGCACCGTATCGACGGAGACGCCGAATGATCATCGACAGTCACTGTCACCTGCACGATGCCGCGTTCGCCGACGTCCGGGAGGCCGTGCGGACGGCGGTTGCGTGCGGAGTGTGGGGGATCGTCGCGGTGGGATGCGACCCCGGCACGAACGCGCGCACGTTGGAGGTGGCCGAGGTGGTCCCGAAGGCGGTGTGGCCCGCGCTCGGGTTCCATCCCGACCGGCCGCAGCTCGACGACGAGGAGCTCGATCGCGTCGAGGCCCAGGTGGCGGAGCACCACGCCGGTCTGGTCGCGATCGGAGAGATCGGGCTGCCGTGGTACTCGCTGGCCGATGCCGCGGACGCTGCCGACCGGATGGTGACCGGGCGCGCGCGCCTGGAACGGCTGCTCGCGCTCGCCGCTCGCTTCGACCTCGCGGTGATCCTCCACGCGCCGCACGGTGCGGCGCAGAGCGCGTTCGAGGCGCTGCGCCGTCACGGCATCGAGCGCGCCGTGTTCCACTGGCACAAGGCGCCCGCCGACGTCACGCACGCGATCGTGGACGCCGGCTACCTGGTATCCGTCACCCCGGAGGTCGTCTATCGCGACCGTGACCGTGCGCTCGTCGCGGCGGTTCCGCTCGGGTCGCTGCTCGTCGAGACGGACGCGCCGTGGCCGTATCGCGGCGAGTTCGACGGCCTCCCGTCGGGACCGTGGCTCGCGAGCCGGGTGGTCGAGGAGGTCGCGAAGCTCAAGCAACTGCCCGTCGAGGACGTGACGTTCGAGGTCTCGAGCAATGCGTGCCGGCTCTTCGAGCTGCCATGGCGGTGACACAGTCGTAAGTCGGAACGCCGAGCCGTTCACCGTACTCGTTCCTGGGGGGTGCGTGGCCGCCGTGCTGCACCTGCCCGAGGGAGACCGGCCGTGTCCGTGCGTCGTCGCGTGTCACGGGCTGTCGGCGTCCAAGGACAGCGACAAGTACTGGCTCCTCGCCGAGGCGCTCCCCGCTGCCGGGATCGCACTCGTCCGGTTCGACTTCCGCGGATGCGGCGAGTCGACCGGCGCCGAAGCCGACACCACGATCGCCACTCGCGTCGACGACGTCCACGCGGTGATCGATGCCGTGCGCGCGCACGGCCGGCTCAGCGGGCGGCTCGGCTTTCTCGGGTCGAGCCTCGGCGGATTCGTGGCGCTTCACGTCGCGGCGCGCCGCAGCGACGAGCCGCCGGTCGTCACGTGGAATTCGCCGGTCGATCTTCGCGACCTCCGGCGTCCGGAGGAGCCCAGCGGTCTCGGCGCCGCGTTCTACGAAGAGGTCACAACCGGGCGCTACGCGTCGGCGCCCGGCGGACTGCGCCGTCATCTCGTCGTGCAGGCGGCGCTCGACGACGTCGTTCCGCCGGTGCACGGCGCGCGGCTCCACGCGCGGGCCGCGATGCCGACAAGGATCGTCACGCTCACCGGCGCCGACCATCGGCTGAGCGATCCGGAGCACCGGCGACAGGCACTTGCGGTGAGCCTCGACTGGTACCGCAAGCACCTCTGACCGGGACGCCGAACGCCCGGCCGAGCGTAGAACGGAGCAGCGCCCCGGGTTTCCCGGGCCGCTTGCCAGCGACGGGGGCCATGGGGCCATGTCGGGGCCGGCCGAACGTGAACAAGGGGAGCGCCCCGGGTTTCCCGAGTTTCCCCGGGGGCTTCGAACGGTATGGGGGGCCATGTCGGGGCCCCGGCCGAGCGTGAACAAGAGGAGCGCCCCGGGTTTCCCGGGGCGCTGCGAACGTTGGGGGGTATGGGGGGCCATGTCGGGGCCCCCCATGTCGGTCGGTCGGTTCACACGGCGTGCGGCGACACCAGCGACGTGAGACCGGAGACCTGAGCGCCGGCATCGTACACGTAGTCCTCGGGCTCGCGGGCCAGCATCGGAGACAGCTCCGGCAAGAGCCGCTCGAAGCTGAACGCGGTACTGCGCGCCGCCTGGAGCGCTGCTCCCTCATGGACGCCGGTGACGACGACGGCGACGGGCGGTTGTTCGAGGGAGCGGGCCAGGAGCAGGTATGACGGCTGGAACAGGCTCACCGCACGCTCGGCGAAGAGCGCGAGCGTCGCGATGACTGGCGCCACCTGGCCGGCCCTCGCGGTGAACACCGTCAGCGCCAGGGTCGACGCGAGGAGCGGGACGCGGCGGAACTCTCGTACGACGAGGAGCGTGTGATCGTTGCAGAGCGCCGGGCCGGATCGTGCCCTCTCCTCGACCGAATAGAGCGCGAACCGGCGCGGGTCGTTGACGCTCCGGAACCGCGATCGCACAGCCACGCGCGCGTCGCCGTCGTGATCGACGGCGGGCAGGCGTGGCGCCGGCATTTCGAAAAGCGTGAGACCGCGCGTCCAGGCCGGTCGAAATGACAGCACGGCGCATGCGTTCAGCAACCGACGTGCCTGGCTCGCGCCGCACAAGATCGCTGCGGCGACGCGAAGATGCGCGCGAGACAAGAATTGCAATTCGTCCGGCTCGACAGCGTCCGTCAGGTGGCTGACGATCACACGCGCTGCGTGCGCCGAACGCTCGTCCCCCACCGCGCCGCTCGCTCGCGCATCGTCCGTGTGGAAAGTTTTTCACAGCGACCCGACCAGTTCGCGGGTGCAGCTGTCGTGCCCCGCTGCTATGATGACGCGCGATGTCGCCTGAATTGGTCGACGTCCTCGACCGTCTCGCCAACGTCGTCCTCGGTACCGCGTCGTTCCTGATCGCGACTCTCATCGCGATCGCAACATTCCGGCGCGCGACGCGCACGTTCGCGCCGCTCGGCGTCGTGTTCCTCGTGGTGTTCGTGGCCATCGGCGTCCGTGCGCTCACGCGGGTGCTGGCGCTCGAGCCGGGCGCCGGCGGGCAGCCGTTCGGCGGGCTCCTCGTCGCGGTGGAGTGGCTTCAGGCCGCCGCAGCGGTCGCCTTCCTCTCGCTGCACCGCCGGTACGGCGTCTTCATCGAGAGCGCCGCGATGGTGAGCGAATACGAGACGGAGTACGCCGCGAAGGAACGTGAGGCGCAGGCGCTCGTGCAGGTCAACGAGGAGCTGCGTCGGCTCGACGAGCTCAAGTCGGAGTTCCTCGCCATGGTGAGCCACGAGCTACGCACGCCGCTCACCGCGATCGTCGGCTACAGCCGGCTCCTGATGCGGCAGGTCCACGGCTCGCTCACGGCGAAGCAGCTCGAGCAGCAGGAAGCCATCCTGAGGAGTGCGCAGCGTCTCACGGATCTGATCAACGACCTCCTCGACGTCTCGCGGCTGGAGGCGGGGCGCGTCGAGCTGCAGCCGCGACCGACCAGCCTCAGGCAGATTGCCGATCAGGTCATCGCGGTCGTGAGCGCGGCCGCGCACGGCAAGCAGATCCGCGTGCAGAACGACGTGCCGGCGGATCTGCCGCACCTCAACGCGGACCCGACGCGCCTTCAGCAGATCCTCGTGAACCTCGTCGGCAACGCGGTCAAGTTCACGCCGAGCGGCGGGCTCGTGCGGATCGCGGCTGGCACGACGGGCGAGCAGGCGTGGGTCGCCGTGGAGGACACGGGCGTCGGCATCCCGGGCGACGAGCTCGCACGGATCTGGGACCCCTTCTACCAGGTGGAATCTCCGCTGCGCCGCCGTCACGGCGGCTCGGGCCTCGGGCTCACGATCGTCCGCCGGCTCGTCGAGCTTCACGGCGGCGTCGTCCGTGCCGAGAGCCAGGGGGCGAACAAGGGCAGCCGGTTCACCTTCACCCTGCCGGTGGCACGCGACGCGGGCACCGAGGTGCCCGAGCAGCCGGTCGCGGCGCGCATCGAGCGAGTGCTCGCCGGCCGCAACGTCCTCATCGTGGAGGACGAGCCGGACAACCAGGCGCTCATGCGCTCGGTGATCGAGGACATCCTGGGCGGCAAGGCCACCGTGTGCGAGGACGGCGAGCGCGCGATTCACGAGGCGCTCGAGCAGCCGCCCGCCATCGTCCTCCTCGACCTGATGCTTCCCCGCGTGTCGGGTTGGGAGGTCGCGCGCCGTCTGCGCCAGAGTCCCCGCACGCGCGAGGTGCCGATCGTCGCCGTGTCGGCCCTCGCGCGAGCGCAGGAGCGCGAGGCCGCGGTGCACGCGGGCTGTGACGCCTACATCGCCAAGCCGTTCACGCCGGAAGACATGGCCCGCGTGATTTCGGGTGCGCTCGGGCGGCAGGGGGCGGCGGCGTGATGAAGGCGGTCGAGTCGGCCCGCATCCTGGTCGTCGAGGACAACCGGGACACGTCCGCCCTGCTGCGCGACCTGCTCGAGGCGGAAGGCTATCAGGTCGAGTCGGCGGCGACGGGCGAAGCGGCGTTCGAGATGCTCGAGCGCGCCCCGGACATCGACCTCATCGTGCTGGACCTGATGCTGCCCGGCATGAGCGGCTACGACGTGATCGAGCGCCTCGGCGGCCTGCCGCACCTCACCGAGATCCCGGTGCTCGTGCTCTCCGCGCTCGCGAGCGCCTCGGCGCGGATCCGCGGCCTGCGCGAGGGCGCGGACGACTACATGACGAAGCCCTTCCTGCCGGAGGAGCTGGTCGCGCGCGCACGCACGCTCGTCACGACCCGGCTGCTGCGGCGCCGCACGCGCGAGATCGCCGCGCTCGGCCAGATCGCGCAGGCCGCGCTCACCGCCGCCAGCCCCGACCTCCTGCTGCACCGCATGGTCGAGATCGCGACGGAGGTGCTCGACGCCGACGCCGGCCTCATCCTGCTCGTCGACGAGCGGCGACAGGAGCTGCGCGTGCGCGCCGCGGTCGGCCTGGGCGACACCGTCGCCGGGATGGCGATGCCGCTCGCGACCGGCACGGCCGGCGAGGCGATGATGACCCGCGAGCCGATCCTGATCCCCGACGGCGCCGCGAGCGATCCCCGCGTCACGAACCCGGTCCTCCGCCGCGAGGGCTTCCGGTCGCTCATGGTCGCGCCGCTCGTCATCGGCGGCGCGCCGCTCGGCGTGATCGAGATGGCGCGGCGGGCGCTGCGCATCGACCCGCGTGCGGACCGGCCCCTCAGGATCGTCGCGGACCGCGTGGCCGTCGCGATCGAGCAGGCGCGGCTCGAGAGCGAGGCGCGCGAGCTCGCGGACGTCGTCCGCCGCATCGGGGAAGGCGTGGTCGTCGCCGACGCCGACGACCGCATCGTCTTCGCGAACCACGCGTTCCTCGACATGGTCGGCGCGCCGGAGAGCGAGACGCTGCGCGACCGCGTGTGGACCGAGTTCCTCTCGACCGCGCAGGACGTGGCCGCCATCGCGGGGCAGGTCCGGCAGGGCAGCTTCCAGGGCGAGGTTTTGATGATCAGGCGCTCGGGCGAGCCGCGGCCGGTGCTCGTGACCGTCTCGACGGTCGGCCGCCCGGACGGGCAGGGCGCGCAGCGGATCGGCGTGTTCCGCGACGTGAGCCAGGAGCACGAGCTCAGGTTCCGCGTGATCCGGGAGCAGAAGTTCCGGACGCTCGGCTCGCTTGCGGCCGGCGTGGCGCACAACATCAACAACCGGCTCACGCCCGTGCTCGGCTGGACCGAGATGCTGCTGGAGCGGCTCGCGGCAGGTGAGGCCATCGACCGCGACGAGCTGGCCCACGCGCTCACGGTGATCAACCAGGGCGCGTCCGACAGCGTGGGCACGGTGCGGCGCCTCCAGGAGTACTCGCGGCCGAACCGCCTCCGCGGGCCCGAGGCGGTGCAGCTGCGCGAGGTCGTCGAGCAGCTCCTCGCGCTGACGCGCCCCCAGTGGGACAACGAGGCGGCGCGCCGGGGTATTCGCTACGAGATCGACCTGCGCATGGACCCGGCACCGCCGGTCCTCGCCGTCGCGAGCGAGATCCGCGAGGCCCTGCTCAACATCCTCGAGAACGCGCTCGCGGCCATGGAGCGGGGCGGCAGGCTCGCCATCCACGTGCGAGGCGAAGGCGACCGTGCGCTCGTGAGCGTATCGGACACCGGCAAGGGGATGAGCGAGGAGGTCAAGCGCCTCGCGTTCGAGCCGTTCTTCACCACGCGTGGCAGCGAGGGCGGCACCGGCCTCGGACTGTCGCTCGCGCAGGAGATCGTGCAGCGCTACGGCGGTGCGGTGGCGCTCGAGAGCCGCGAGGCCGTGGGCACGACGTTCACGCTCTCGTTCCCCGCGCTGGCCGTCGAGGCGGCCGGCACCGCGGTGTTCCTCCCGGTCATCGAACCGATGCGGATCCTCGCCGTCGAGGACGAGCCGGAGGTGCTCGACGTCCTCCGCGCCGTGCTCTCGCACGCCGGCCATTTGGTCGTGACGGCGGCGTCGGGGCGCGAGGCGCTCGCGCTGTTCGAGGCGGAGACGATCGACCTGGTGGTCACGGATCTCGGCATGCCGGGCATGACCGGCCTGGCACTCGCCGTCGAGCTCAAGCGGCGGCGGCAGGTTCCCGTGATCCTGCTGACCGGCTGGGCCGAGGAGCTCGACGACAAGAACGGCGCTCCTGTCGACGTCGTGGTCGCGAAGCCGTTCACGCGCGAGCGACTGCTCGAGGCCCTCGCGCGCGCCGTTCCCGACCGCGTGCGCTGAGAGACTCGGGAGGCGGGCTTCGCCCCCCATCCCCGTCGAAGGGGGCCTCGACGGCCCCCTTCGAGCATCCCCCTTCGGTTGCGCCGGCAAAGCCGGCGCTCGGAGCGGCGAGTAATTGTTTGGCTCCAGTCGATCTCGTCAGTGCGCTCGCAGCACCACCGCTCGCGACTTCAAAGCCCGTGAACGAATCGCGTCATCGAGGGCCGTCCGGGTTTTCCCGGGAGGCTCCGAGCGCTGGGGAGGGATGGGGGCGATTTCGGGGGCTCGGGGACGAATCGGCGTGTCGAGCCGGGCCCGGGTTCACCCCGGGACCGGCGAGCGTTGGGGGGTATGGGGGGCCATGTCGGGGCCCCCCATGATCCAGACGACGAGGATCACGGCGGCCAGGATGAGACGGTAGATCACGAACGGGGTCAGCGAGCCGCGTCTCAGGTAGCTCACCAGGAACCAGACGGCGAGCCAGCCGGAGACCAGCGCGGCGACCAGCGCGGCGGCGAGCGGTCCGGCCTGCGCCGTCGGGACGCCGACCTGGAAGAGCGTGAGGGCCTTCTTCGCCCCGGCGCCGCCGGTGATCAGGATGCCGAGCAGGAACGAGAATCGCGCCGCCGTCGCGCGGTCGATGCCCGCCAGCAGACCGGTCGTGATCGTGATGCCCGAGCGCGAGGTGCCGGGCACGAGCGAGAGCGCCTGCGCCGTGCCGACCGCGAGTCCTTGCGCCCAGCCGATGTGCTCGAGCGGGTCACCGCCGCTCGTCGGGGCCGCGCGCGCCCGTCGGTCCGCGATCCACATGACGATCCCCCAGAACGCCGTCGTCGTGGCGATCACGAGCGGTGAGCGCAGGCGCGCCTCGATCGCGGACTCGAACAGCACGCCGACGAGGGCGGCAGGGACGGTGGCGAGGATCAGCAGCGCGCCCACCCGGCGCGACAGCGTTCCGCGAGCCATCCCGAGCAGCTCACGATGGAAGTACGCGAGCAGCGCGCCGAGCGTGCCGAGATGCATGACGGCGTCGAACGCGAGACCTTGATCGGGCCACCCGAAGACGTGCGGCACCAGGATGAGGTGTCCGGACGATGAGACCGGAAGGAACTCGGTCAGGCCCTGGACGATTCCCAGGACGACGCCCTGGGTGTAGCTCACCCGACGATGTCTTCGCCGCCGTCCACCCCGAGCACGTTTCCGGTGATCCAGTACGTGTCCGGATGGCTCAGCACGACCATCGCACGCGCGACGTCCTCCGGCGTGGTCATCCGGCCGTGCGGATTGCGCCGCCGCGCCTCGGCGGCGATCTGCTCGTAGCCGGGGATCTTTTGCGCGGCGGGGGTCGCGGTCACACCCGCGCGGATCGCGTTCACGGTGATCCCCCGGGGCGCCAGCTCGGCGGCGAGCTGCCGCACGTGCGACTCGAGCGCCGCCTTGGCCGCGGAGACCGGACCGTAGTGCGGGAGCACCCGCGTCCCGCCCGACGAGGTCATCGCGAAGATGCGGCCGCCCTCACCCATGAGCGCGCGGCCGACGATTTCCTGCGTCCAGTAGACGAGGCTGTGCGCCATGACGTCGAGCGTCATGTCCATCTGCGCCGGAGTGACGGCCTCCTTCATCGGGTCGGCGACGTAGAGCTTGAGCGTGCCGAATGCGAGCGAGTGCAGGAGCACGCACAGCGTGCCGAGCTCGCCACGCGACTCGAGCACCCTCTGCATCGCCGCGCCGACTTCGGCACGCTTCTCCCCGTCGGCGGCGTTGACGTTGAAGAAGTGCGCCTCCCGCCCGGCGCCGCGGATCTCGCCGGCGATCCGCTCGACGTTCGGCAGGGTCGCCTTGCGGTCGAGGTGGACGCCGAAGACGTGGAGCCCCGCGCGCGCGAGGGCCACGGCCGTCGCTCCGCCGAACCCGGACGAGGCACCCAGGACCAGCGCCCAGCCCTCGAGTCTCACGGGCTCGACGGCCACCGGCGTTACCGGCCGGGCTCGGCACCCCGAGCGCGCTCGAGCAGCCTCAGCAGCTTCCCGTTCGAGACCCGGGAGAGCCGCTTCTTCAGATCGCCCTTCGACTCGCCGGGGCGCGCGCTCACCGCGCCCGCTACCTCGTCGACCAGCTTCGCCTTGTCCCCGAACCGCTCCTTGACCGTCGCGAGCGGAGCCTTTGCGTGTGTCTCGTTCGCCATTGTCCGTTCCTCTCGGATCATGGGGGGACTATCGATGCCCCCAACACTTGTACGAAGGGGGCTCACGCCCCCCTCGTCCTCCCCCGGCCCCGCGCTCGGAGCGCCGCGGGGGGTGCGCGGACGCACCCGCCACAGCCGTGGCGCTCCTCGACCACCGGATTCGTTCACGGGCTCTCGGGGCAGCGAGCGCCGCCGCCTGCCGTCGTCATCGCAGTTCGAGCGACAATCGACCGCCGCGGCGGTGATTGCTGCTCGAACTCTCAGGACTTGCCGAGTGTAGGGGGCCGTCTGGAGCCCGTCAAGGTCGCGCGGTGTAAAATCCGGGCAGCCCATGCCCAGGACCGCAGGGATCGTCCTCGTCGGCAACGAGATTCTCTCCGGCAAGATCGAGGACCAGAACGCCGCATACCTCTGCCGGGAGCTGCGGCACCTCGGCGTCGAGGTCCGCCGCATCGTCGTCATCCCCGACGAGGTGGATGTGATCGCGCGCGAGGTCGGGCTCGCGAGCGCCACGTTCGACGTGGTGTTCACCTCGGGCGGTGTGGGGCCCACGCACGACGACGTGACGATCGAAGGCGTCGCGCGGGCGATGGGCGTGGCCGTCGTCCGGCACCCCGCGCTCGTCGCCATCCTCGAGCACTACTACGGTACCTCGCTCAACGAGGCGAATCTCAAGATGGCGGAGGTCCCGCAGGGCACCGAGCTCCTCACTCACGAGACGGTCCGGTTCCCCACGATCCTGATGCGGAACGTCTACATCCTGCCGGGCGTGCCGGAGATCTTCCGGAGGAAGTTCGACGCGCTCCGCGAGCGGTTCCGCGACGACCCGATCCACCTGAAGAACGTGTTCGTCCGCATCGGCGAGGGCGCGCTCGCCGAGCACCTGAACGCGCTCCTGCGTGACTTCCCGGCGCTCGCGCTCGGCTCGTACCCGGAGTTCTCGAATCCCGACTACCGCGTCAAGGTCACGCTGGAGTCGAGGGATCAGAGCTACGTCGAGGCCGCGCTGGCCAAGCTCCTCGACCGGCTGCCCGCGGACGCCGTCGTGCGCGTCGGAGCGTGAAGCGATGAGCGCGTCGACGGGGCCCGCGGTGCTCGACGACCCGGCGTTCGGGTAGCTCCCCGCCGTGCGCGGCGTTCCCATCGCGGTCGCCGCGGTCGCCGGCGTCCTCTGCTTCACGGCGCTCGGCACGGCGCCCTTCGTCGATCCGCCCGAAGGCTTCCATGCCGCGCTGCTCGCGGCGCGCGCGTGGGACGATGCGCTTCGCCGCGGGCCAGGAGCGCCGCGAGCGGGCGTGTTGCTCGTGCCGCCGCTCGTGGTCTTCGCCGCGGCGGCCGTGCTGCTCGGAGGGGCGGCCACCGGCGCGCTGACGATCCCGTCGGGGAGCCTCGCCACGGTCGACGTCGCGACGCGCAACCTGGCCGCGCGCGGCGGAACGCCGCCGTCGGCGCCGGCGCACGAGTGGGCGCCCATCGTGGGGAGTGCTGCGATCATCTTCGGCGCGGCAACGGTCTCGCTCGTGATCTGTACGTGGCGGCGCGCGCTCGCGCCCGGACTCGTCACGGCGCTCGCGGCCATGCTCGCGTTCCTCCCGGTCGCGGGGCAGGGGATGGCGCAGTTCGCGCGGACCCGCTCGGTGGCGCCGATCGCCGCGGCGCTCCTGGCCCGGCTCGCGCCCGGCGACGTGGTCGTTCACGAGGGGGCGCTCGAGAACTCCGGCGCCCTCCTCATCGCGCTCGCCCGGCCCGTGCGCGTGGTCGGTGGGCTCCAGTCGAATCTCGCCTTCGGCGCGACGCTCCCGGACGCGCGCGACGTTTTCTGGGACGACGACCGCATGCGTGCCGAGTGGACCGCGCCGGGCCGGCAGTTCCTCGTGTCCGTGGTCGACCCAGAGCGAAGCGTCGTCCGTTCGCTGCCCCCGGGCACCGTCCACCACGTCGTGTCGGCGAACGGCCGCCACCTCTACTCGAACCGCGCCGACGCGGGGCCGCCGACCCGATGACCGAGCGCGGGAAGTCCAGGAGCTTCGTCAGGCCTCCCGACCGCCGAGGAGAACCGAGGAGCGCCCCGGGTTTCCCGCGGTTTCCCGGGGCGCTTGCGAGCCAATCACACGACGGCGTCGTGAGGCTGCCGTCCAGAAACTGGTCACAGAATGACCAGTTTCTTAGGAGCGTGGGGGGTATGGGGGGCCATGTCGGGGGCGGCCGCGAGCCGGGCCCGAGGAGCGCCCCGGGTGTCCCGGGCCGGGTGCGAGCGCGGGGGGGTATGGGGGGCCATGTCGGGGCCCCCCATCCCTAACGTCCGCCGTGCCAGACGGGCTTGCGCGTCGCGACGTCGGTCGGCACGACGGTGAACGGCTCGCCGTTCTGCCACTGCACGATGATGGGCGCTGCGCCGACTCGGCGCCCGCGCGCGTCGTACTTCACCTTACCCGGATAGAGCGCAGCGGCCCCGGGACCGGACGTCAGTTCCATCTTCGCGGCCGCGTCGCGAATGGCCTTGGGATCGGTCGACTTCGCCCGCTCCGCCGCTTCCTTGATGATCCACACGTGCGCGTACGTCATGAGCGGGTCCTGGGTCATGAACGGCTCGCCCGTGCGCTTCTTGAACTTCGCGACGAGCTCCTCCTGCCCCTTGAGCGGGTGGCTGGCCGTGACGGTCATGATGTTGTCGAGCAGCTCCTTGCCGACGGTCTTGACGTACTCCGGCGTCACGAGCCATGCGCCGACACCCTGGATCGGCACCTTGAGACCGAACTCCTTCACCTTCTGGAGGACCTGGATCGAGTCGGGGAAGTTCGTGGCGCCGTAGAAGACGATGTCCGGCTGCGTGGACCGGATCTTCTGCACGATCGCCGTCGCGTCGGCGAGCGGCGGCGTCCAGATCTCGAGGAGAGCGTGAACCACGGTACCTGGAGGCGCTCCGCGACCTCGGTGACGCCGAGCGTGAACGAGCTGAGCCAGGAGCCGATGCCGGCGCTGATCTTCTCGCGCGTCAGCGCGCGCTGGGCTGCGCTGACCGCCTTCTCGACGCTGTCGCCGGCGTCCGCCTCGCGAAGGACGATCTTCGCCCCGCCGAGCGACTTGATGCCGCCCTGGGCGTTGATCTCCTCGATCGCCATCTCCGCGCCCATCTTCTTGAGCTGGCCCTGCCGCGCCCACCGGCCGGAGAGCGGCGCGACGAGCGCGATCTTCAGCTCCTCGGCGGCGAGGACGGCGGTCGGCAAACCGGGCGGGACCGCGAGCATCGCCGCGATGACGACCACGGCCGTACGCACCAAGCGACTGTGTCGGGACGCGAGCTTCCTCATCGTCGAATCTCCAGCGTCGAGATGTGTGCGGGCGCGCGGAATATACCACGGCGTGGACGCACGATCATGGCGCGCGGCTTCCCGCCGTCGGGCATGATGGCGGCCGTGCGCCGTCGAGCCACCCGTCACCCCCCGGCTCCGGCTCGCCTTCCCCGCGGCGGCGTTCGCCCGCGGAGCTCGCCATTACCTCCCGGTGAGGTGCGGCCGATCAGGGAGCCGAGGCGGCGCGCCTCAACGCCCCGAGGCCTCGAAGATCGCCCGGGGGTTGCGCACGAGCATCTGCTCGATCTGATCCGCGGTGACCCCGGCTGCCCGG
>JACPDG010000080.1 GCA_016184125.1 Candidatus Rokuibacteriota bacterium
CCCCGTGAAGTACTTCAAGGGCGTGCCGTCGCCGGTGAAGCGGCCGGACAAGATCGACATGGTGATCTTCCGCGAGAACACGGAAGACATCTACGCCGGGATCGAGTGGGAGCAGGGGACGCCCGAGGCGAAGAAGGTCATCGACTTCCTGCAGCACGAGATGGGCGTCACGAAGATCCGGTTCCCCGGGTCGTCGTCGATCGGCATCAAGCCCGTCTCGAAGGAAGGCTCGGAGCGGCTGATCCGCGCGGCGATCCGCTACGCGCTCGAGAACAACAGCCGGAACGTCACGCTCGTGCACAAGGGCAACATCCAGAAGTACACGGAAGGCATGTTCATGAAGTGGGGCTACGCGCTGGCGAAGCGCGAGTTCGGCGACCGCACCGTGAGCTGGGACGACTGCGGCGGCAAGCCCCCCGCCGGCACGATGCTCATCAAGGACGCGATCACGGACGCGTTCCTGCAGCAGATCCTGACCCGGCCCGACGAGTTCGACGTGATCCCGTGCTGCAACCTGACGGGCGACCTCATCTCCGACGCCCTCGCCGCCCAGGTCGGCGGGATCGGCATCGCGCCGGGCGCCAACATCAACTACGACACGGGCCACGCGCTGTTCGAGGCCACCCACGGCACGGCGCCGAAGTACGCCGGGCAGGACAAGGTGAACCCCGGCTCGGTGATCCTGTCCGGCGAGATGATGTTCCGCTACCTCGGCTGGACCGATGCGGCCGACCGGCTCATCGCGGCCCTCGAGAAGACGATCCAGTCCAAGGTCGTCACCTACGACTTCGCGCGGCTGATGGAGGGCGCCAAGGAGGTCAAGTGCTCGGAGTTCGGCACGGCGATCATCGAGAACATGGCGAAGCTGTAAGGCGTCGCTAGGAGATCCAACATGGGTGCTCGTCCGAAGATCACGGTGGTCGGCGCCGGCAACGTCGGGGCGTCGGTTGCCCAGTACACGGTGGAGAAGGAGCTCGGGGACGTCGTCCTCGTCGACGTGCTCGACGGCATCCCGCAGGGCAAGGCCCTGGACCTCGCGCAGGCGGGGCCGGTCCACGGCTACGACTCGACGCTCGTCGGGTCGAACGGGTACGACGAGACGGCGGACTCGGACATCGTCGTCATCACCGCGGGGCTCGCGCGGAAGCCCGGCATGAGCCGCGACGACCTGCTCTTCAAGAACGCGGAGATCGTCGGCAGCGTGGTCGACGAGGTCGTCAAGCGGTCCCCGAGCTCGATCCTCGTCCTCGTCACCAACCCCCTCGACGCGATGGTGCAGCTCGCGTGGAAGCGGTCCGGGTTCCCGCCGAACCGGGTCGTCGGCATGGCCGGCATCCTCGACTCGGCGCGGTTCCGCACCTTCATCGCGCGGGAGCTGAACGTCTCGGTGGAGAACGTCACGGCGTTCGTGCTCGGCGGGCACGGCGACACGATGGTCCCCCTGCCGCGCTATTCCACGGTGGCCGGCATCCCGATCACGGAGCTCCTGCCGAAGGACAAGGTCGAGGCGCTCGTCAAGCGCACGGCCGGCGGCGGCGGCGAGATCGTCGCGCTGCTCAAGAGCGGCAGCGCGTACTACGCGCCGGCCGCGGCGACCGTCGAGATGGTCGAGGCCATCCTGAAGGACAAGAAGAAGATCCTGCCGTGCGCCGCGTACCTCGACGGCCAGTACGGCGTGAAGGGTCTCTACGTCGGCGTCCCGGTCAAGCTCGGCCGGAGCGGCGTCGAGCAGGTGATCGAGATCAAGCTGACGGCGGAGGAGCAGGCCGGGCTCAACAAGTCCGCCGCGTCGGTCCGCGAGCTCGTCGAGAAGCTGAAGCTCTGAGCCGCGGATCGGACAGGATGGCAAAGGCGGCGCGCCCGGCCCCCGAGAGACACCAGACGGTCGTCCCCTCTCTCGGGGTCCGGGGCGCCGCCCGGGCCATCGAGCATCCCGTCCCTCCCGCCCTCAGCCACTCGTTCGGCCACGAATGGTCCGAGTCGACCACGAAGATGACGCTCACGCCGGAGGAGATCGCCAAGCGGGTGAAGAGGCTCTTCGGCGGCGCGGGCGCCCAGGAGCGCACGTAATGCGAGACATTCACACGAGCGCCATCACCGATGCGGTGAAGAAGCTCTGCATGGACGCGAACTGGTACCTGGAGCCCGACATGCTCCAGGCCTTCGACCGGGCGCTCCAGACCGAGCGCTCCGCCGCCGGCAAGCAGGTGCTCCAGATCCTCAAGGACAACGCCGCGATGGCGCGCGAGCGGCGCATCCCGTACTGCCAGGACACGGGCATGGTCGTGTGCTTCGTGGAGCTCGGGCAGGACGTGCACATCACCGGCGGCGCGCTCTACGACGCGATCAACGAGGGCGTCGGGCAGGGGTACACGGAAGGCTACCTGCGGGCCTCGGTCGCGCGCTCCCCGTTCGACCGCGTGAACACCGGCAACAACACGCCGGCGGTCATCCACGTCGACGTCGTCCCGGGCGCCGAGCTCAAGATCATGATCATGACCAAGGGCGGCGGCTGCGAGAACCGCTCGAAGTACAAGATGCTCACGCCGGCCGACGGGATCCCGGGCGTGAAGGACTGGGTCATCGAGTGCGTGAAGATGGCGGGCCCGGACGCGTGCCCGCCGCTGGTGCTGGGCGTGGGGATCGGCGGCACCTTCGAGAAGTCCGCGATCCTCTCGAAGAAGGCGCTGTTCCGGCCCCTCGGCTCGCCGAACCCCGACCCGCAGCTCGACGTGCTCGAGAAGGAATTGCTCGACAAGGCCAACCGCCTCGGGATCGGCCCCCAGGGCTACGGCGGTGACACGACCGCCTTCGGGATCCACATCCTGACGTACCCGTGCCACATCACCTCGCTCCCCGTCGCGGTCACGATCGAATGCCACGCGCATCGCCACAAGGAGGTGACGCTGTGAGTGTCACCACCGCATCCGACGGCATCAAGGACATCCACACGCCGCTCACCGACGCGGACGCCGCATCGCTCAAGGCCGGGGACCGCGTCCGCATCACCGGGGTGATCTACACCGCGCGCGACGCCGCCCACGGCCGCCTCTTCCCGCTGATCGAGAAGGGCGAGAAGCTCCCGATCGACGTGCGGGGGCAGATCATCTACTACACGGGCCCGTCGCCGGCGCGTCCGGGCGAGGTGGTGGGCTCCATCGGTCCGACGACCGCGAGCCGCATGGACACGTACACGCCGGCGCTCCTGAAGCTCGGGCTCAAGGGCACGATCGCGAAGGGCTACCGGTCCCAGGCGGTGAAGGACGCGCTCAAGCAGCACAAGGCGGTGTACTTCGGCTCCATTGGCGGGGCCGGCGCGGTGCTCTCGCGCTTCGTCAAGAAGCTCGAGGTCGTCGCGTACGAGGACCTCGGCACCGAGGCGATCCGCCGCCTCGAGGTCGAGGGGTTTCCCGCGATCGTCCTCAACGACTGCCACGGCGGCGATCTCTACCAGGACGGCCAGAAGGCCTACGCCCGGGAGGACCCATGATCCGCGAGATCCTGAAGGACCAGCGAGGCCACGTGCGCGGCGCGGTGGCCCGAGCGCCGATCGCGGCGCCACACCTGCGCAAGGACGCCTGGTGGGCGTTGCCGCTCACCGTGGTCATCGTGCTCGGCTCGTTCGTCGTGTACTCCACCTGGGCCGCGCTCCAGAACGCCCATTACTACGCGGCGCCGTACCTCTCGCCCCTCTACTCGCCGTGCCTGTCCGCGAGCTGCCTGCATCCGACGTTCGGCGGCGGGCTGCCGGATATCCAGCTGCCGATCATCGGCATCCTGTCGCCGGCGTTCCTGATCCTGTGGGGCCCGGGCCTCTTCCGGCTGTCCTGCTACTACTACCGGAAGGCGTATTACCGCTCGTTCTGGCTGGCGCCGGTCGCCTGCGCGGTGCCGGACGCGCGCTCGAAGTACACGGGCGAGACCAGGTTCCCGCTCATCCTCCAGGCGTTCCACCGCTACACCTGGTACGTCGCGGTGCTCTTCATCGTGTTCCTCACCTGGGACTCGATCCTCGCGTTCCGGTTCCCGGTCCCCGGGGGCGGCCACACGTTCGGCATCGGGATCGGGACGTTCGTCCTCTGGATCAACGTGATCCTGCTCGCCTGGTACACCTTCTCGTGCCATGCCTGCCGCCACGTGTGCGGGGGGCACGTCGACGTCTTCTCGAAGGCCCAGACGAGGTACAAGCTCTGGCACGCGATCACGCGGATCAACGAGACGCACCCGATGTCCGCGTGGGTCTCGCTGCTGTGGGTCGGGTTCACCGACATCTACATCCGCCTGGTGTCCATGGGCGTGATCAGCGACCTGAGGATCATCTGATGGCGCGCCGGAGGAGTCAGTGATGGCGACGACACAGTACGAGACGCACGAGCACGACGTCATTATCATCGGCGCCGGCGGCGCCGGCCTGCGCGCGGCGGTCGAGGCGGCGGCCCAGGGCGTGTCGGTCGGCCTCATCTGCAAGTCGCTCCTCGGCAAGGCGCACACGGTCATGGCGGAAGGCGGCATCGCCGCCGCCATGGGCAACGTCTATCCCGAGGACAACTGGAGGGTGCACTTCCGGGACACCATGCGCGGCGGCAAGATGCTGAACAACTGGCGCATGGCCCAGATCCACGCCCAGGAATCGCCCGAACGGGTCCTCGAGCTCGAACGATGGGGCGCGCTGTTCGACCGGACGAAGGACGGCCGCATCCTGCAGCGTGACTTCGGGGGGCACCGCTACGCGCGGCTCGCCCACGTCGGGGACCGCACCGGGCTGGAAATGATCCGGACGCTGCAGTACCACGCCATCCACCAGACGATCGACGTGTACATGGAGTGCACGATCACGCGGCTGCTCAAGGACGGCGAGCGCGTGTGCGGCGCCTTCGGGTACTGGCGCAACACGGGCAAGTTCGTCGTGTTCAAGGCGAAGGCGATCGTGCTGGCCACCGGCGGGATGGGCAAGTGCTGGAAGTTCTGCACCAACTCGTGGGAGGGCACGGGGGACGGCGTGACGCTGGCGCTCGACGCCGGCGCCGAGCTGATCGACATGGAGTGTTACCAGTTCCATCCCACCGGGATGGTGTGGCCCGTCTCCGTCCGCGGGATCCTCGTCACCGAAGGCGTCCGGGGGGACGGCGGGACCCTGAAGAACTCGAAGGGCGAGCGGTTCATGTTCAAGTACATCCCCGAGTTCTTCAAGGCGGAGACGGCGGACACCGAGGCCGAGGCCGACCGCTGGTACGAGGACAAGAAGAACAACCGCCGCACGCCGGACCTCCTGCCGCGCGACGAGGTGGCGCGCGCGATCAACTCCGAGGTCAAGGCCGGGCGCGGCAGCCCGCACGGCGGCGTGTTCCTCGACATCGCCTCGCGCCGGCCCGCGGATTACATCCGGAAGCGCCTGCCGAGCATGTGCCACCAGTTCAAGGAGCTGGCGGACGTCGACATCACGAAGGAGCCGATGGAGGTAGGGCCGACCGCGCACTACATGAACGGCGGAGTGCGGGTCGACGCCGACACCGCCGGGACCGCCGTGCCGGGGCTCTTCGCCGCCGGCGAGGTCGCGGGCGGGCTCCATGGCGCGAACCGGCTTGGCGGCAACTCGCTCTCCGACCTCGTCGTGTTCGGCCGGCGTGCCGGTCTGTACGCGGCGCTCTACGTGAAGAACCTCGGGGGCACGGTGACCGTCGATGCTGGCCAGCTCGAGGCGTGCGCCCGCGAGGCGCTCGCGCCGCTCGAGCGGCCGGGCGGCGAGAACCCGTACGCGATCCAGACCGAGCTCCAGGAGACGATGCAGGCGCTCGTGGGGATCATCCGCACGGAGTCCGAGCTCAGGGAGGCGGTGGTCCGGATCGAGCAGTACAAGCAGCGCTTGCAGAAGGTCGGCGTCACGGGAGGGCGCGAGTACAACCCCGGGTGGCATACCGCGCTCGACCTGTACGCACTGCTCACCGTCTCGGAGGCTGTGGCGCGCGCGGCGCTCGACCGGAAGGAGAGCCGCGGTGGTCACACCCGCGACGACCACCCGAAGCCGGACCCGAAGCTCGGCGCGGTCAACGTGGTGGTCCGGCGCCGTCAGGGCGAGATGGCGACGGCACTGGAGGCCATTCCCGCGATGCCGGCCGACCTCAAGGGGCTGTTCGAGGAGAAGAAATAATGCCGACGTTCACGGTGCGCGTGTTCCGCGGGACGGCGAAGGGCGGTGACTTCCAGGACTATCGCGTGGAATCGGACGAGGGGATGGTGCTCCTCGACGTCGTCCACCGCGTCCAGGCCACGCAGGCCAACGATCTCGCCGTGCGCTGGAACTGCAAGGCGGGCAAGTGCGGGTCGTGCAGCGCGGAGGTGAACGGCAAGCCCCGGCTCATGTGCATGACGCGCATGAACCTCTTCCAGCCGGACGAAACGATCACGATCGCGCCGATCCGCACGTTCCCGCTGATCCGCGACCTCGTCACGGACGTCTCGTACAACTACGAGAAGGCCAAGCAGATCCCGCCGCTCCGGCTGAAGCCGCCGGAGCCCGACGGCACGTACCGGATGATGCAGGACGACATCGACCGCGCGCAGGAGTTCCACAAGTGCATCGAGTGCTTCCTGTGCCAGACGGTCTGTCACGTCGTCCGCGACCACGAGGAGAACAAGAAGGCGTTCGCGGGCCCGAGGTACTTCATCAAGATCGCGGGCCTCGAGATGCACCCGCTCGACACCCTGAACCGGACCCCGTTCTACCGGGACGCGGCCGGCGTCGGCCTCTGCAACATCACCAAGTGCTGCACCGAGGTGTGCCCCGAGCACATCCACATCACGGACAACGGCATCATCCCGCTCAAGGAGCGGATGGCCGACGAGGTCGACCCGATCGTGTGGCTGCTGCGGAAGTTCCGGGGCGGGCGCAAGGAGCCCGCGTGACCGCAGCCGGCGCCGTATCCTTCCAGACACTCTTGCCGGCTTCGCGGTTCCCCTCCACGATCACGTCACGGCGACGCCAGTCGCCGCGCCGGAAGGCGAAGACGGGGTCGAGGAGGCCGCTCGCCGTGGGGGTCACGACGCTGTTCGTCGACGTCGCAAACCCGACGAAACCGGAGGTCACCGAGCGTCTCGAGTTCGTGGTGGATTCCGGCGCCACGTACTCGGTCGTTCCCGCCGGCGTCCTTCGAAAGCTCCGAATCCGGCCGCTCAAGCGTGAGACGTTTCGTCTCGCGAACGGGACCACGATCGTTCGTCGCAAGGGCGTCGCCATCTTCAGGTTTGGCGAGTACGTCGGCGGCGGCGACGTGATTTTCGGCGAAGCCGGCGACGCGACCCTGCTCGGCGCGCTGACCCTCGAGGCGCTCGGTCTGTCCCTCGACCCGATTCGCCGCGAGCTCAAACCGATGCAGCTACTCCTCTAACGTTGTGCTCGACTGCGCCCGGGAGCGATTCGCGGTGCAAGCGACAGGAGACTCATGAAGGTCCACGAGTACCAGGCGAAGGCGCTTCTCAAGGAGTTCGGCGTCGCCGTCCCGAAGGGCGACGTGACCGGCACGCCGGCCGGCGCGCGTGAGATCGCGACCCGGCTCGGCGTCAAGGTCGTCGTGAAGGCGCAGGTCCACGCCGGTGGCCGCGGCAAGGCGGGCGGGATCAAGCTCGCCGACGACCCGGCCGGCGCCGAGGCGGCGGCGCAGCAGATCCTCGGGATGCGGCTCAAGACGCCGCAGACTCCGCCGGAAGGCATCCTCGTGCGCGCGGTGCTCGTGGAGGAAGCCTCCGCGATCGACCGCGAGCTGTACCTGTCGATGACGCTCGACCGCGCCCGCTCGACGCACGTCGTGATGGCGTCCCAGGCGGGCGGCATGGAGATCGAGGAGGTCGCGGCGAAGACGCCCGAGAAGATCGTCCGGGAGTCGACTCATCCGGCGCTCGGCCTCGGCGACTACCAGGCGCGGCGGCTCGCCTTCGGCCTGGGACTCGCCGGCGACCAGTTCAAGCAGGGCGTGGCGCTGATCCGTAACCTGTTCCGGCTCTACCTCGCGAAGGACTGCTCGCTCGCCGAGATCAACCCGCTCGTCGTGACGAAGGACGGCCGCGTGTTCGCGCTCGACGCGAAGCTGAACTTCGACGACAGCGCGCTCTGGCGGCGCCCGGAGATCGTCGAGCTCCGCGACATCCACGAGGAGGACCCGCTCGACGTCGAGGCGTCCAAGTACAGCCTCAACTACATCAAGCTCGACGGCAACGTCGGCTGCATGGTGAACGGCGCCGGGCTTGCGATGGCGACCATGGACATCATTAAGCTCGCGGGCGGCGAGCCGGCGAACTTCCTGGACGTGGGCGGCGGCGCCTCGCCGGAGCAGATCGAGAACGCGTTCCGCATTCTCTCCTCCGATCCCAGCGTGAAGGCGGTCTTCATCAACGTGTTCGGCGGCATCTTGCGCTGCGATCGCCTCGCCGAGGGCGTCATCGCCGCAGTGAAGACGCTCGGGCTGCGCCTGCCGGTCGTGGTCCGCATGGAGGGCACCAACGTGGAGCTCGGCAAGAAGATGCTCGCGGAATCCGGGCTCGCGCTGACGCCTGCGGAGGACATGGGCGACGGCGCCCGCAGGGTCGTGGAACTCGCGGGGAGGGCCAGGTGAGCCCGCGCATCGATCGGGCGCGTTCGAGCGCCGGCTTTGCCGGCGCAACGAATCCTGGGGGAGGTCCCGGAGGGGGCCGTCGAGGCCCCCTCCGGAGAGACGACATGGGCGAGGGCGCGAGGAAGGTCGTCGAGCTCGCGGGGAGGGCCCGATGAGCGTCTTCGTCGGCAAGAACACCCGGGTCGTCGTGCAGGGCATCACGGGCCGCGAGGGCGCGTTCCACGCGGCGCGCTGCAAGGAGTACGGCACCGCGGTCGTCGGCGGCACGTCGCCCGGCAAGGGCGGCACGACGCACGAGGGCTTCCCGGTGTGGAACACCGTCGAGGAGGCGGTGCAGAAGGAGGGCGCGAACTGCGCGCTGATCTTCGTGCCGCCGCCCGCGGCCACCGACGCGATCATGGAAGCGGTCGACGCCGGCGTGTCGATGGTCGTCTGCATCACCGAGGGCATCCCGGTCGCGGACATGGTCCGTGCGAAGCATTTCCTCGCAGGGCACCAGAGCCGGCTCATCGGGCCGAACTGTCCGGGGATCATCACACCCGGCGAGGCGAAGATCGGCATCATGCCGGGCCACATCCACGCGCGGGGTCCGGTCGGCGTCGTGTCGCGCAGCGGGACCTTGACGTACGAGGTCGTGCACCAGCTCACGCGGCGCGGGATCGGCCAGACGACCTGCGTCGGCATCGGCGGCGACCCGGTGAACGGCACGAGCTTCGTCGACGTGCTCGCCGCGTTCAACGACGATCCCGAGACCAGGGCGATCATGATGGTCGGCGAGATCGGCGGCACGGCGGAGGAAGAGGCGGCGGCGTTCATCAAGGCGAAGGTCAAGAAGCCGGTCGTCGGCTTCATCTGCGGGCAGACGGCGCCTCCCGGACGGCGCATGGGCCATGCGGGCGCGATCATCTCCGGCGGCAAGGGCACCGCGGCGGAGAAGATGGCGGCACTCGGCGCCGCGGGCGTCACGATGGTGAAGAGCCCCGCGGACATGGGCGCGACCGTCGCGAAGGTGATGGGACGGTGAGCGTCGAGCGCACCCTCGCGATCATCAAGCCCGACGCCGTCGCGAAGGGCGTGGCCGGCACGATCCTCGCGCGCATCGAGGCCGACGGCTTCAAGATCCTCGGGATCAAGATGCTCCGCCTGTCGGCGGAGCAGGCGAGCGGCTTCTATGCCGTCCACAAGGAGCGCTCGTTCTACCGGAGCCTCTGCACGTTCATGACCCAGGGGCCGTCCGTCGTGATCGTCCTCGAGGCCGACAATGCCATCCAGCGGTGGCGCGATCTCATGGGCGCGACCGATCCGGCGAACGCGGCGGCCGGCACGATCCGCAAGGAGTTCGCGTCCTCGATCGAGGCGAACGCGGTGCACGGCTCCGACGCGCCGGCGACCGCCGCGTTCGAGATCCCCTACTTCTTCAGCGCGCTGGAGCTCTGGGCCCGCTGAGCCGGGATGACGTCCCGGCTACCCCGGGTGGCCGGGACCGTTCGCACACCTCTCCGGGGCAGGCCGACGTCTTTCCGGCCACCCTCGGTCGCCGGGAGCGGTGGTCGACGACCGCAGCGGTCGGTCTCGGCCTCGTCGGGATGACCGTCCTCGGCATCGCGATGACGGTGACGAGCGGCCGCCCCGAGTGGCTGTTCGTCAGCCTGCCGTTCGCGCTCGTGCTCTTCGTGCTCGGCCGGCTCGCGCCGACCGGCTACCGTCTCGCCCCCGATGGCATCCATGTCGAGCGGCGTGCCGGCGACAAGGTCATCCCGTACCGCGCGATCCGTTCCGTCGATCGCGCGCCGCGACCGGTCGGCGGCATCTCGGCGTTCGGGTCACAGGGCGTGTTCGGCCGGTTCGGATGGTTCTGGGGCCCGCGGCTCGGCCTGTACCGGCTCTACCTCACCAACACCGACGGCGTCGTGTGGCTCGCGACGGAGAACGGCTGGGTGGCGCTGTCGCCGGACCGTCCCGACGAGTTCGTGGAGCGCCTGCGCGCGCGCTTGGCCTTCCGCGCGTAGCCGCGCCGCCGCCCGCCAACGAACGCGTTGATACAGACTCCGCCGCCGAGAGCCGGATGCTCGCCGCCGTGGCGCGCCTGCATGCGCCGCGTCCAGGCGAGCGGCGCGTCCTCGAGCCCGCGCTGGGCGCCGTCGGCGATCCGGTTGAAGCGCACCGCCGTGGCGGCTGACCCGCCAGCGTCGCCGCCACCACCTCGACGAGTCCGTCCTTCAGCGCGTGGTGAGGCCGGCCGCCCGTCGCGCCGGGATCGCCAAGCGCGCCACTCCACACACCCTGCGCCACTCCTTCGCGACGCACCTGCTCGAGGACGGGTACGACATCCGGACGGTGCAGGAGCTGCTCGGGCTCGCGCGACTTGAGCACGACCCGATCTAGACGCACGTCCTGAACCGGGGGCCCGACGCGGCGCGGAGCCCGGCTGACCGTCTGCCCGACGCCTGAGGCGCTAGCGCTTGGTCCCGAATGCCCCCGCGGCCCGAAGGGCCGCCGTCCTCGCCGCATCGTAACCGAGCAGGTCGTGAAGCACGGTCTCGGTATGCTCGCCAAGCGCCGGGACACCGAACGGTTCGCGGACCGGCGTCTTCTCGAACCGCATCGGGCTCCTGAGCACGGGCACCTGCCCGACGCCCGTGCACGGCGCTCGCCTGACGAGATCGCGCTCCTTCACCTCCGGGGACTCGCACGCCTCCGCCACGGTGCGGATGGGACCGGCCGGCACTTTCATCGCGCGCATCTTCTCGACCCAGCGGTCACGCGTGTCGGTCAGGAAGATCTCGTCGAGGACGCGGTGCAGAGCGTCCTTGTTCGCGGCGCGCTCGGCGCCCGTGGCGAAGGCCGGATCGTCGACGAGCTCCGGCCGCCCGAGCACGTCCTGGCAGAGCTTTCGCCACACCCGGTCACCCGCGACGGTGAGCTGGAAGGGGCCGTCCTTCGCGCGAAACGTTCCGTTCGGTGCCGCGCCCGGGCTGCTGTTGCCGACCCTCGTCGGCGTTTCCCCGGTCAGCAGGTGCCGCATCCCGAAGTGCAGGCACATCTGCAAGGCCGTGTCGAACAGGCCGACCTCGACGTACTGCCCCCGGCCCGTGCGTTCCCGGTGGATGAGCGCCGCGAGACAGGCCTGCACGAGCCCGAGGCCGGTCGTCACGTCGATCATCGCGATCCCCGTGCGCACCGGCTCGCCGTCGGGAAAGCCGTTCAGCGACAGGAACCCGCTCTCGGCCTGCACGACGGGATCGTAGCCGGCGCGACTGCGATAGGCGCCGTCCCGGCCATAAGCGCTGCCGGCCACGTAGATCACGCGCGGGTTCAGCGCCGCGAGGCTGTCGTAATCCAGGCCGTACTTCGCCATCACGCCGGCGCTGAAGTTCTCGACGACGATGTCCGCCTTCGCCACGAGATCACGCGCCACGGTCACCGCCTCGGGCACCGACAGGTCGAGCGCGACGCTGCGCTTGTTGCGGTTGAAGGCCATGAAGAACGTGGACTGCCCGGCGATCTCGGGGTCCCGGTAGCCCCGCGTGTCGTCGCCGCCGGCGGGGTGCTCGATCTTCACGACGTCGGCGCCGAGGTCGGCCAGCGTCTGCGTGGCGACCGGCCCGGCGATCACGCGCGTGAAGTCGACCACGAGGATGCCCGAGAGCGGCCCGGCCGGGTCCATCACGTCTCTCGTACGCCATCAGGCGCCGCGATCTGGACATCGTTTCCGCCGAGCCATTCCGACAGCACCTCGGCGGTGTGCTGGCCGAGCAGCGGCGCCCCGAGCGGCTCACGGACCGGACTGGCGGAAAGCCGCAGCGGCGAGCGGACGTTGGGCACGTCACCGTAGGCGGGGTTCGGCGCGCGGCCAATCGCACCGCGCGACGACGCCTCGTCGGAGGCATAGGCTTCCGTGATGCTCCGGATCTCCCCGCCCGGAACTCCGGCGGCTCGGCACCGCTGGACCCAGTCCTCCCGCGTCTGGGCCGCGAACATGGGGCGGAGCAGATCGTCCAGCGCGTCCTTGTGACGAAGGCGTGCGGTGTTCGACGCGAAGTCCGGATGCGCGACCAGATCGGGCCGGCCGAGCACGTCGACGGCGAACTTCGCCCAGACGCGGTCCCCGGCGATCGACAGGAAGAAGCTGCCGTCCCGTGCCTGGTAGATGCCGACCGGGTGCGCCACGACGCTGCCGTTGCCGACCCGCGTCGGTCGATGTCCCGTGGCGAGGTACCCGACCGACGCGTGATGCGTCATGGCGAAGCCGGTGTCGAACAGCGGCACCTCCACGAATTGCCCCTGCCCGGTGCGAAGACGGTGGAAGATCGCCGCGAGCACCGCCTGCGCGGCAATCATCCCGGCGGACACGTCGATCATCGGGACACCTGTCCGAACCGGTTCACGGTGCGGTTCACCGGTCATCGACATGAAGCCGCTCTCGGCCTGGATGACCGGATCGTAGCCGACCCGATCCCTGTACGGTCCGGTCCGGCCATAGGCCGAGATCGAGGCGTACGTCAGGTCGATGCGATCCCGCGAGAGCGTCTGGTAGTCCAGACCGAACTTCTCCATGACGCCGGTCGAGAAGTTCTCCACCACGCAATCGGCCGTGTCGCAGAGCCGGCGCGCGGTCGCGCGTCCCGTCCCGGTCGACAGGTCGAGGGTCACGCTCCGCTTGTTGCGATTGAGCGCGATGACCGTGGGGGACAGCCCGTGCAGCTCGGGCGGCCGGTAGCCACGGGCGTCGTCGCCTCCATCCGGATGCTCGATCTTCACGACGTCCGCGCCGAGGTCGGCCAGCACCATCGTGCACAGCGGACCCGCGACCACGCGCGAGAAGTCCGCGACGCGGATCCCGGCCAGGGGCGGCAGCGACTCACCTTCCGATCGAGGCACGAGCGAAAGTCATACCGTGGCGGCGCCTGGAAAGTCAAACCCGAGACCGACTCTCGCCGATTGACAGGACTCGGACCCTCTCGATAATGCCGCCATGGCTTCGCACTGGCTCGCTGACCGCGTCGCGCCCGTGAGTGCCGTGCAGCTACGCCTCGCCCACCCCGCGGATGCCGCAATCCTGGCCGAGATGGCCAACGATCTGAACGATCACGTCGGCATTCGCGGCCGGCCGTTCACGCCGGAGCGGATCGTGGCCGACGGCTTCGGCTCCCACCCGGCCTTCACCGCGCTGGTCGCCGAAATCGACGGCACGGTGATCGGCTATGCGTCCATGCGGCCAACGCGGGCGCGCTCGAGTTCTACCGCCGCCTCGGCGCGTCCGACGCGGACGTGCGGATCATGGGCATCGACGGCGAGCGCCTGCGCGCCGTCGCCGCCGCCGCTGGCGTCGCTGGCGCCGCGCCGGCATGAGCCGCCCGCGGCTCGTGATCACAGAGTCCTCGCCGGATGCCGCCGGGCGACGGCGGGCACGCGCCGGAACACCTTCGCGGTGACTGACTCGCGCCGAAGGCCCGGACCGCTCTAGACTGATCACGTGACCCGCAGGGAGCATCGGTGAACACGCCGGCCGCAGCCGATCCCACGCTCGAGGACTGGAAGAATCTCTACGCTGCCGCCCTCGACTTCCGAGCGCTGGTCCCGTGGCAATGGACGGCGGACACCGACGTCTTCGGGGTCCGTGACCCGGAGACGGGAGAGATCGGCTGGTGCTCCGTCTTTGGAGCGGCGCGACAGGTGTACGGCCTCATGGTGTACGAGGGGACGGAGGGCCTCCTCATCCACCACGGCATGGCGACGGGCCAGCTCCCTGCCGAGGACGCCGGCTACCTCCAGCGCGGATTGCTCGTCAGCTTCGAGGACCGCGCTGCACTGGACCGAGAGGACCTCGCGACCATCAAGCGCCTTGGCCTCACGTCTCGTGGCCGGCGCGCATGGCCCAAGTTTCGACGGTACGACCCCGGTTTTCTCCCCTGGCGCTTGAGCGGCGCAGCCGTTCGCTTCCTCACGGTCTCGCTGCCGCAGGCCGTCCACGTGGCGGGGCGACTGCGGGACGATCCGGAAGCCGTCGCGCCGGACCGTGCGGGCCGGTTCCTCGTCCGTGTCACCGATGCCGCCTGCGCGCTGTGGCACGATCAACGCCTCGCGCCGCCGCCTCCCGTGCGCGAGGCGCCGCCGCCAGTCGACGAGCTGCGCCTGCGTCGGCTCTTGGGGCGGCTGCACCGGGACGCCGTGCGGTGGGAGTGCGACTACTATCACTCGCCGGCGATCATCGACGACGGTGAGCGGCGCCCTTACTTCGCGAGCCTGGTTCTCCTCGTCGACCAGCAAAGCGGGATGGTGCTCCACATGGAGCTCGGGGAACCACCACTCAGGCCGGGCGTCGCTTGCAACCAGTTCCTCGATGCCCTCGAGAGGCTCGGCACCATCCCGCAGACGGTCGTCGTCAAGCGCGGGCTTGTCCATGCGGCCCTGGCAGACGTCGCGAAAGGTCTCGGCCTGTCGCTCCAGCTCGAGCACGCGCTGCCCGCCCTCGACGCGGCTCGCTCCGCGCTCGCGGCCCACCTCCGCCGGACCTGACTCGCCGAAGCCCATCTCGTCACCGGCGACGCGATGTCGCGCCGGCGGCGACGTGCCCGCCGGTCACGCGCAAAGGCAGGTCCGTCCTGTCACACGCCCACCGGCCCGGACCAGAGGATCCGTTCCTGTTGCCGCTTGGTCGTCCTGCGACCCGGCAGCTTGTGCGGCACCTGCGGCCAGCGATCATCGGCCGGCGGTCCACCAACACCCCGTACGCCCTCGCGGGGCTACACACTGCCCATATTCTTGGGCACCGCTGTCGAAGCATAGTCGCCAGAAGGCGAGTATTCCGTAGGAATCGACCGATCGGGCTCTGGTCCCCGGGTTGCTCGGTCGAGCCACGCGATGGTCGCTCGCGCGCGCGCTCCCCCGTTCCGCCGCATCGGCCCGAGGCCAGCGGCATCGACCGCCGGCCGATGCACGACGCTGGATGCTGACGACTCGCTTGTCCATTCCCGCGTGGCGGGTCTGTGGTATGGTGCCATGCGAACCCAAAGGGGAGAAGCACATGCTCGTGGCTGGTGTCTCTCCGTCTCCGTCCCACATGGAGCCGCCGGCCTCGAAACTCCTCGACCGCGTCCGACAGGCGCTCCAGATGCGCCACTACACTACATCCTCTTCCACGGTAAGGGTCACCCCGTAGAGATGGGGGCGCCCGAGATGACTCGCTTCCTGAGTTGGCTTGCCGTCGACGGGAAGGTGGCCGCCTCCGCCCAGAACCAGGCTTTGAGCGCCTTGCTGTTCCTGTACCAGGAGGTTCTCGATCTGGACGTCCCCTGGCTGGACGACATCGTGCGCGCGAAGCGGCCGCAGCGACTACCGGTGGTTCTCACTCGCGAAGAGGTCCGAGCTGTGCTGCAAAGGCTCGACGGTGTGCCGCGGCTGATGGCACACCTGCTCTATGGGGCGGGTCTGCGGCTGCTCGAGTGCTGCCGGCCGCGGGTCCAGGACATCGACTTCGGGGCCAATCAGCTCATCGTGCGGAGCGGCAAGGGCGACAAGGACCGCGTCACGGTGCTGCCCTCAACGGTGAAGACGGCTCTGGCACGCCATCTCGCGGCCCATGCGGGACCAGCACCAGGCTGACCTGCAGGGCACAGCCGGCTGGGTCGAGCTCCCGACGGCGCTCATGCGAAAGTATCCGAAGGCTGGCCGCGAGTGGGCGTGGCAATGGGTGTTTCCCGCGACTCGTATCTACACCGACCGAGCCACGCGCCAGCGGCGGCGCCACCATGTGCACGAGTCCGTTCTGCAGCGCGTGGTGAAGTCCGCGGTCCGACGGGCCGGCATCGCGAAGCGGGCGACTCCCCACACCTTGCGCCACTCCTTCGCGACGCACCTCCTCGAGGATGGGGCCGACATTCGGACTGTCCAAGAGCTCCTCGGGCACAGGGATGTGACCACGACGCAGATCTATGCGCACGTCCTGAACCGCGGGCCGTCGGGGGTGCGCAGTCCCGTCGACGGAATGCCCGAGGCGTGAGGAGCCCTCTGGGTGCTTCTCGGGGGACCGCCGTCCCGTGCTAGGCGACGGGATATCCTGCAACGTGTCGCTGTTCAACACCGTGGCTCACAAACACGACTTCGAAGGACAAATGCCGGGGAAAATTGGGGGCATGCGCGACAGAAAGGGGTCGCGCGATCCGGGATAGGCGACAGGACGCTGCAGCTTTTACCGCGATACACAGGTCTGCGTATTGCTGGACCGACTTGTAGTTCGCCAGACGAAAGCGTGCGGGAAATCCACGACAAGGAATCCTGAGCGGCTATGGCCTAAGGAGGTAGCATCAAGGGGTGCCCAGCATCTACGTGGAACGTGGAGACCAGCATCATCAGCTACCTCGCGGCGCGTCCGAGTCGCGACCTCATCGTCGCTGCTCGCCAACAGCTGACGCATACCTGGTGGCGCGAACGTCGGCCAGTGTTTGACCTGTACGTATCTCAGGTGGTGCTCGACGAGATTCTCGCCGGGGATCCCGATGCCGCCGAGCGGCGCGCAGCACTGGTCGCAGGAATCCCTCTGCTGGACATCACATCCGAAGCCGCCGACCTTGCTGGCGCGCTAATCCAACGTGTTCCCTTGCCGACCACGGCCGGAGCAGATGCCGCGCACATTGCTACGGCCGCGTACCACCGGATGGATTTCCTCATGACGTGGAATTCGACTCACATCGCGAATGCGGAGTTGCGTCCACGCGTGGAGCGAGTGTGCCGGGAGAACGGGTATCCCCCGCCTGTCCTATGCACACCGGATGAACTCATGGGAGGAAGCGATGACTGAAGCCGACCAGGAGCCTCAGGTCTGGCGTGACCCCATCGTTGCAGAGGTGCGTCGTGTCCGCGAGGAATTGTTCGCGGCTGCCGGCCACGACATCCACGAGTTCTGCCGCCGACTGCGTGAGAAGCAGGCCAGGTCCGGACACCAGGTTGTTACGCGAGCGCCGCGCGCGAAGCCAGGTACGCCGGGCGAAGCCGCGTGACCGGCACTCTCCTCAGCCGGCTGGCGAACTACAGAATGCACCCGTCGGCCTTCGGCCGCGGGTGATCCTGGGCGTTCGGCGCACGTGTCAGCCACGAGAGCACAGGCGTGAACGATCGTCAGTACGCGGTCGATGATGTGATTGCGGGCGCTTACCGCGTCCTCCGCGTCTTCGGTGGCGCTGGAGCTTCGGGGATGGGCGTGGTCTACCTCGTTGCTGATCGGGAGGCGCCCCGCCCCTTCATCCTCAAGGCGTGTCAGCCCGGCGACCAAGCGCTCGCCTCACGGTTCGCCCGTGAGGCCGAGATCTGGGTCGGTTTCGGAAGCCATCCCAACGTGACCAAGGCCTTCTGGGTACGGTCCCTGGATGACCAGCTATTCGTCGCGGCCGAGTATGTAGATGGCAGCGAGACTGGTAGAGGTTCACTGGCCGATGTAGTCGGTGCTGACGTTTCGCTGCGCCAAGTACTGCGCTGGATTGTGCAATTCTGTTCAGGTCTGAGCCATGCACTCGCCCGCGGTCTTGTCGCCCATCGCGATGTCAAGCCGGCGAACCTCTTGCTCAACCGAGAAGGCACGGTGAAGATTGCCGACTTCGGGCTTGGCAAGCTCGGGCAGTATCCCGCCTCAGTGCCTACCGCGGCCACAGTCGAGGCTACTGGACTCGTCGGGACAGTTCCTTACATGGCTCCAGAACAGTTCCTGCAGCCGACCGTCGATCACCGCTGCGACATTTACGCATTCGGCATTGTTCTCTACCAGCTATGTTCTGGCGGAGCCTACCCATACACGGTCAATGATCCCTCCCAGCCACCCGCATATGCGGCCGCTCACCTCCACGGCGCCATTCGTCCGATCGCAACGCCGTTCTGGCCGCTCATCCTCAAATGCCTTGAACGCTCTCCCGCTGCTCGTTGGCAGTCACCAGAACAGCTCGCCGTCGCCGCCCACGATCTTGCAGTTTCCTTGGGCCTTCCGTGCCCACCGTTCGTTGGTCCCCAGCCGTCCAGCCTTGAGGAGTTGTACGTCAAGGCCCAGTCTCTAGGTGCACTCGGTAGGCCGAAAGAGGCGCTCGCCTCCATTGACGAATATCTGCGAGAGGCGCCCGACGCCTATTGGGCCTGGACCGAGAAGGGGCGCATTCTCATGGAGGAGTTGGGCCGAGACCAGGAGGCAGAAGAAGCGACTCGTCGGTCACTGGCGCTCGATCCCGGCAATAGTCACGCTTGGAACAATCTCGGTGTGGTGCTCAACCGACAAGGTCGGGCCCGCGAGAGCTGCGACGCGTATCAACAGGCGTTCGAGTGCGACCCCCTGAACACCGGCGCCATGATGAATGCCGCGCAACCTCTCTGCGCGGTCCGACGGTTTGACGACGCCGCAACTCTGCTTTGCAGAGCCCTTCGCCTAGTCCCGTCAAAGGGCACGCTGAAGTTCAACGCAGGCAACGTGGTCGGCCTAATGCTTCAGGCTCAAGCACTCCAGCCTGCCGAGAAGGTCGCTCGTGCTCTCATCGAGGCGGATCCGCGCAACAGTCAGGCGTGGCACAATCTGGGCGTAACACTCGCTGCCACCGGCCGTCGTGAGGAAGGTCTCCTTTCCGCCCGCAGAGCCCTCGAGTGTGAACCCGAGAATGCGGCAACTCGATTCTTCCTTGTTCGCCTGTACGCTGAAGCCGGCCGACTCGACGACGCCATTCGTGAACTTGACTGGTTGCTGACGGATTCCCGTCACGTGTCAAAAGCCCGTTGTTTCAAGGCTCAGTTGCTTGCCGGCACAGGTCGAGTTGGGGAGGGTATTGCCCTACTGGAAAACCACTTGCGCGAGTTTCCACACGACGACGGAGCGTGGTTCGTTCTGTGCGACCTCGCTGAACACATCGGCGACTCTCGGAAGGCACTGCGCGCGGCCGAGGAGTCCTACACCCTACTTCAGCGACAGGGCGGTCGCGCCGATCCGGAAAACGTCCGCTGGGTCCGCGACAAAATTGGGGCGCTACGAGCACGGATCCGGGCGTGAGTGCCGCCGAACAAAGCGCTTCAGCGGGCCGGCTTCGCCGGCCGCTGAGCGCTGGCGTTGGGCGCGCGGAAGACCGGTTGCGTCGTCATACCCTCCTCGGGGTGCCAGGCGGGCGTCCTGGTCGGAGGAGGAAGCGCGAATTCCGAAGTTGATCCGACCAGCCGATGGGTGTATACGTAGGCGTATGCCGCGCATGCAGGTCTACCTCCCCGAGGACTTATACGATCTGGTCAAGAAGCGTCAGCTGCCGGCGTCCGAACTGCTACAGAAGGCCGTGCGGGCTGAACTGCGTCGGCTGGACCTGCTCGCGGAGAGCAACAAGTACATTGCCGAGTTGATGTCGCAGGTCGGCCGGCCGAATGCAGCCGAACGCTCCCGCGCGGGCGCCGTCGCTGGTCGAATCGCCAGGCGGGCGGCCCGCCGGAAGGCCGGGTGAGCGCCGTCCTGGTGCTCGATTCCGGGGCGGTCAGCCGCCTCGCGGAGCGGTCTCGGTCTGTCGTCGCCCTGCTGCTGGCGCTCCGAGAAGCGGGTCTCTGGCCCCCCGTGGTGCCCTCCGTCGTCCTCGTGGAGTGCCTGGAGGGGCACGCCGCCCGTGACGCCGCCGAGAACAAGTTCCTCAAGACATGCGACATCGTGGAGGAGGTGTCCGAGCCCCTCGCCAGACGGGCGGCTCTCCTACGCCGACGGGCTCGTCGAGGCTCCGCGGTCGACGCCCTCGTCGTCGCGGTCGCCGAACCCGACGGGACCGTGCTCACTTCCGATCCGCGCGACCTTGAAGCACTCGCCTCGCACGCCCAGCGCGTCAGGATTGAACGAATCTGAGGCCCCGCCCAACATGCCAGTAGAGCGGCCGGCGGCTCTGTGCAAATCTGGCCCTGCGATACTTCATCGCAAAAGCGGTGGTCGAGCGTACGCCCGTAGGCTCCGGCATTCCCGACGTCTATCTCCGCTTCGCCAAACAACTGCAGGGGACAGACGTTGTCATCAGCTTCAATTGGGACTGTCTCCTGGAAGCGGCACTCTCCCAGGTAGGCCGCTTCTACTCCTATTCGTTCGAGGGCAATGCGGTGCCCCTGGCGAAGCTGCACGGGTCAATCGACTGGCGACTCGGCCTGCCCGATACGCTGTCCCTGCCGTGGCAACCAGTCGGGTTCGATGATGGCTTGATGCAGACGCCCATCCACAGTTGCAGCGAACTCCGGTTACTGAATGCGTGGAATGGGGCGGGCCGCGGTCCGTTGGGAGAGATCCAGCCGTTGATCGTTCTCCCCGGTTACGGCAAGGCATTCGATGTTCGACAGTTGGCTTGGCTGTGGTATAAGCCGGAGTTCGCGTTCGGTTCAACGCACGATGTCTTCATCATCGGACTCAGCCTGTCACGAGACGATTTCATTATCCGAAGCTTGTTCCTTCACAACTTGCCCTATGTCACGAGCATGTCCGGTGTTCCTGGGCGCTCGATTTACATAATCAACCCCGACCCGGCCACGCGTGATAACTACGCGTTCCTGCTGGGCCTCCCCTTTGTCCGGTTCCTTTGCGAGCCCTTCAGCGAGGCACACGTCGCCATCATGGAGAAGTGTCTGCCGTGAACCCGGCGAGACGATGAGCGGCTAACAGCAGGCTCGAGCGGCCCGGCTCGACGCCGGCCGCTCAGCCTGATCGTTAGCCAGCAGAATGAACGGCGTCGGTCCGTGGCACGGCGGCGATGCTAAACTATCAGCCAGCGGTACGAGGGTCATGGGCAAGGTTGAGAAGATCGAGCAAGATGTCAAGGCGCTCTCGCCCGAGGAGCTAGCCGAGTTCCGCGCCTGGTTTCTGGAGTACGACTGGACGGCGTGGGATCGCCAGATCGAACGAGATGTTCAGAACGGCAGACTCGATGACCTTGCTGAAAAGGCTCTTCGCGACCACGCAGCCGGGAAGACCACCCGTCTCTGACTCACCACGCGTCCCCCGACTTCTGGGCCTGCTACCGATCGCTGCCATCAGAGGTGCAGAAGCTCGCCGATCAGGCGTACGCGCGTCTCAAGCAAGATCCGCGACATCCCTCGCTTCAGTTCAAGAAGTTCGGCCGCTTCTGGTCCGCTCGGGTTGGAGGGCGCTACCGCGCGCTTGCGGTCGAAGCGACCGACGGCCTCGTCTGGTTCTGGATCGGCAGTCATGCAGACTACGATCGGCTGCTTGGCTAACATGCCGTTCGACCCGACGGTCATCCTTCCTCGCCTTCGGCTCGGTCGGATCCCCGCGGGTCAACGCCGGCGGGTTGGGGGTTGTGAGCGTGAGCAGATGGAGGCCGTCTCGGATGCGGTCACCGGTTTGACTCGGCGATGCCCCTGAGGGCGCGGTCGATGAGGATCCCCGCAAGCTGGCCCGGACTGACTTTTCGCTCGCTGCTGCTCATTTGCTCGGCGAGCTTGACGAGTTGCCGCCAGCCGGCCTCCCGAAAGGGGACGAGCCGCTGGACAGTCCAACCCGGGTCTGTGGGGCGCCCGCCAGACGACCGCAGGCGCTGCGCTACATGGGCCCGAAGTTGCAGCAGATCGAGGGGGCCGCTGCTTGGAAGATCGGGCAACGCGACGACGCGGCTTGCGCCGAGTGCTTGCCCTACGCTGGGGGCGAGATCCTTCTCATTCTTTCGCATCGTCAAACTCCGTGATTCCGTAGTAGTTGCCACCGACCACGATTCCGACCTCACCCTGTCGAGCCTCCCGACCCAGCTGGTGCAGGAAGCGCCGCAGGTCGCGCAGCGACGATTCATGGAGGACCGCCGGATCCACGTACGACGTGACCAGCACGGTATCGTCCACACGAAGACGAGCTCTCCGCCTCGAGCGTCGTCGCGCCACACGCCGCGCCCCGGCGGGAAGGCCGTCGCACCGCGAAACAGCCGTCCGAACACTCGGAGGGCCTCCTCGCGCCAGAGGGCCTGATCGATCGGGTGTCCGTCGCGATCGACGCTGGGAACGAACAGCGTGACCTGAAGCGTGCCCGCTGGAGGTCCAGCTCCGAGTTGCTCGCGGAGATCTTCCACAGGGGCAGCGTACCCTTTCTATATCACAAGCCAAGCCAGGCGGCGCTGGGCCCAACGGCACCCCCGGCCCGACAGCTTGCCGCGGCGGGGCCACTCATGGGGCGCTGCCGGCGGAAGCTAGAGAACCGCCCAACTTCAGCGTCCGGCGGACGCCGAGACGGCGCCGCTGACGCTGAGCGTCCGGCGGATCTCAATGGCGTCTGGCACGCGATCGCTCTGAGGGGGCTCGATGGCTGACGTATTCATCAGTGATATTCACGAAGAGCAGCGGGTCGCTCAGGCCGTACAGGCTTTACTGAAGCAGCATCTTCAGCCGCTGGTGCCCAACGGCGTCTTCCTGTCCGCAGATGACTGGCAGGTATTCGCCGGCGAGGTCTGGCTCGAGCGGATCAGGCACGAGTTACAGGAGGCATCCGTCATCGTGCTAATGCTCAGCCCCGAGTCCGTCACTCGGCCGTGGATCAACTTCGAAGCTGGCCGGACAACGCCCTCATCCCTGTCTGCTTTGGAGGTCTGAGCAAGGGCCACATGCCGAAACCGTACTCCGGCATCCAGGGCTTGGATCTTCCGGACGACTGGTACTATCTTCTCCGATCCGTGCAGCGTCACCTCGATGTCGAGGGACTGCCAGTGCCACCGCCACTCAACGGCTACGAGGTTGCTGAGCTCCATGCGGCGTTGAAGGGCCAGCCAAGGGTCTACCGTCCGCTATCCGGGCCGCCAAGCATCCCAGCCGCAGATGAAACCTCGGTGGTAGTCCAGGCCCGTCTCTACGGGCGCCTGGCGCGTGGCGGATGACGCCACGCTTCATCGTCCGGCCAGCCGCCGAAGCGGACATCGCCGAGGCGGCGCTGTGCTACGGGGCCCGTTCGCTCGGCTTGGGTGCAGAGTTCCTCCGAGCCGTCGATGTCTGCTTCGAGGAGATCGGACGGAATCCCGAGCGCTTCCCGCAGATCTACGAGAGCAGTCGCAGGGCGCTTTTTCGACGGTTCCCGTACGCTGCGTCTTCGAGATTGAGAGGCGACCATGGCTGAAGAGGAAGGCAGTGTCGTCGTTCGACCCGAGCGGTTGCGTCCGCTCGTCGCCCGGATCTTCGCTGCGGCCGGCCCGCCGGAGCGCGACGCCGCGACCGTCGCCGAGGTGCTCGTGGAGGCCGATCTCCGCGGCGTCGAGTCGCACGGCACGACGCGCGTGGCCGGCTACGTCAGCATGATCCGGCGCGGCCTCTTGAACCCGCGCCCGAAGGTGGTCGTGCTGCGGGCCGCGGCGTCGACGGCGATGCTCGAGGGGGACCGGGCGTTCGGCATCGTCGTCGCGAAGCGCGCGATGGAGATCGCCATGGACAAGGCCGAGCGCGCCGGCGTCGCCTGCGTCACCGCGCGCAACGTCACGCACACCGGCATGGTCGGCTTCTATCCGATGATGGCCGCTCGCCGCGGGTTGATCGGCGTCGCGATGAACAACGGTCCGGCGATCCTACCGCCATTCGGCGGCATCACGCCGACGTACGCCACGAATCCGATCGCCGCGGCGTTCCCGTCCGATCGCGAGGAGCCGATCGTGCTCGACATGGCGACGTCCGTCGTCGCCGGCGGCAAGCTGCGGCTCGCGCTCAAGAAAGGCCAGCCGATCCCCGGCAGCTGGGCGCTCGACCGTCACGGCGTGCCGACGACGGACCCCGACGAGGCGATCTTCCACGGGTTCATGCAGTGGGCCGGCGGCTACAAGGGCTTCGGCATGGCGACGGTGGTCGAGGTGCTCGGCGCCGTGCTATCCGGCGGGCTCTTCGGCTCGGACGTGCCGTGCATGAAGAGCTTCGGCAAGGAGCCGCTCGTGACGAGCGCCTTCTACCTCGCGATCAACCCCGAGCACTTCATGCCGCTCGACGAGTTTCGCGGGCGCATCGACCGGCTCGTGCGGATGGTGAAGGCCTCCGAGCGGGCGCGCGGCGTCGACGAGGTGTTCCTGCCGGGCGAGATCGAGTTCAGGAACAAGGCCGAGCGCGAGCGCGACGGCATCCCGCTGTCCGGGGTGGTGTACGCGGAGCTCGGAGGCCTGGCGCGCGAGCTCGGCGTGCCGTTCGATCTGGCGTAGCCCTGCCCGGCGGGAGGTGGCGGCCCCCGTCAATTGATCGACAGACTGGGTGGTCCGGCCTAGAGTTCGGCCGCCTTTCCCCGAGCCGAAGGAGGGGCCCATGATCACCCTCGTCGTCAGCGGCGAGACCGAGCGGCTCGACGCTGTGGCCTCGCCCAGTGCGGCGCGTGCACGGTGATCCTGGACGGCAAGGCCGTCCGCTCGTGCTCGATTCCCGTCGCGCAGGTCGCGGGCAAGAAGGTCACCACGCTCGAAATCAGCTGTTCCCTCACGTAGTGGCGAGCGACGTTGACGACCTCCTCGTTGATCGGAACGCGCCGCAACGGGTTGACCAGCGCGAGGGCGCTGGCTTTGCCGGACCAGTCGCCCTGACACGCCGCGCCATGTCTCCCCGATTCTGACGGCCCGGCGTCGACGCGTTCGAGCTCGATGATGACGAGGGGCCTCGGCGGGTGGGCCGCTTGTCCTTGCCCGGCCGAGCGTGATGTCGAGCACCGGCCCGGGTTTCCCGGGCCGGTTGCGAGCGTCGGGGGGTATGGGGGGCCATGTCGGGGCCCCCCATTCGGTCAGTCAGTCGGTCATTGCTTCCCGGATAATCCGCGCTAGACTCCGCAACGTCGCGACGGTGCGCGCGGCGCGCGCGCACCAGCACCGGATTCCAGCGAAGAGGACATGGCCCGCGGCTCGGTTCTCCTGAGTGTGCCCGAGATGATGGAGTGGGGCCTGCGCGGCCCGGCGGTGCCGCGCCGGCGCGCGCTCCGACTGCGCGTGCTCTCGATCGTGCTGTTCCTCGGCGCCTGGAGTCTCGCGGCCGGCATCGTGCAGGCGGCCGGGCTCTTCAACCCCATCTTCCTGCCCGGACCCTGGCTCGTCCTCGGCAAGGTGCTCGCGATGGCCGTGCAGGGAGAGCTGTGGGCGCACGTCGGCGCCACGCTCGGGCGCGTCGCGATCGGGTTCTCGACCGGCGCGGCGCTCGCGCTCCTGCTCGGGCTGCCGGCCGGGCACGTCCGGGCCGTCCGCAACCTCGTCGAGCCCGTCGTCGAGCTGCTGCGGCCGATCCCGCCGCTCGCGGTGCTGCCGCTCTTCATCGTCTGGATCGGGATCGGGGAGTCGGCGAAGGCCGGCTTCATCACGTACGCGACGTTCTTTCCGATGTTCCTCACCACCGTGCACGCGGTGCGGCAGATCGACCCGCTGCTGATCCGCGCGGCGCAGAGTCTCGGCGCCCGCCCGCGCCAGCTCTTCTTCCGCGTGATCCTGCCGGCAGCGCTGCCCGAGATCCTGACGGGGCTCCGGCTCGGCGTGGCGCTGTCGTTCTTCGTGATCGTCATCTCCGAGTTCATCGCCGCCGAGCAGGGGCTCGGCTTCCTCATCAACGACGGCCGCAGCTTCTTCCTCGTGCCCCAGATGCTCGGCGCCGCGGTGCTGCTCGGCGTCCTCGGGTACGCGGGCAACGCGCTCGTGAGGCTCGTCGAGCGGCGCGTGGCGCGCTGGCAGCAGGCAGTCTAGGAGCATGTTGGGGAAATCGAGGAGCGCCACGGGTCTCCCGGGGCGCTCGGAGCGTGGGGGGGCGTGGGGGGCCATGTCGGGGCCCCCCACACCGTTGGACTAGCGCATGAAGATCCAGGTCCAGCGGGTCTCGAAGTCGTTCACGGCCGACGGCCGCCGGACGCCGGCGCTCGTGGACATCGACCTCGACGTCGCGGACCGCGAGCTCATCTGCCTGCTGGGGCCCTCCGGCTGCGGCAAGTCGACGCTGCTCAACATCGTCGCGGGGTTCCTCGAGCCGACCTCGGGCACGATCCTCGTGGACGGCCGCCCCGTGACGGGACCGGGCGCCGACCGCGGCGTCGTGTTCCAGGAGTACGTGCTGTTCCCGTGGCTGACGGTCCAGGGCAACGTCGAATTCGGGCTCACGCTGAAGGGCGTGCCGGCCGACGAGCGCCGCCGCATCGCGCGCCGCTACCTGGAGCTCGTCGGGCTCGTCCAGCACGCGCAGAAGTTCCCCGTGCAGCTCTCCGGGGGCATGAAGCAGCGGGTCGCGATCGCCCGCGCGCTCGCGAACGCCCCGTCGATCATCCTCATGGACGAGCCGTTCGGCGCGCTCGACGCGCAAACGCGAGAGATCCTCCAGGAGGAGCTCGGCCGGATCCAGCGTGTCGAGCACAAGACGATCCTCTTCGTCACCCACTCGATCCGCGAGGCGGTCTACCTCGCCGACCGGGTCGTCGTGATGACCTCCGCGCCCGGGCGCATCAAGCAGATCTTCGCGATCAAGCTGCCGGAGACCCGGGATCGCTTCGCGCCCGAGTTCACGCAGTACGAGAGCGAGATCACGCGCGTGGTGAAGGAAGAGGTCGCGAAGGTGCACGAGTGAGGTCCTCCTCCGTGACACGCGGGCTGGCCATCCTCGCGACGCTCGCGCTCTGGGCCGGGATCTCGTACGGCAACCGGGCCGTCGAGTGGATGCTGCCGGCGCTGCTCCCGACGCCCGGCGAGGTGGTTCGCGTGTTCCTCGACAGCGTCCGCGATGGCAGCCTGGTGACGTCCGTGACGACGTCGCTCGTGCGCGTCGCGGAGGGCTTCGGGCTCGCCGCCGCCGCCGCGCTGGCGCTCGGCGTGCTCGTCGGCGTCTCCACGCCCGTGCGGCTGCTCGTCGAGCCGATCATCGAGTTCGTGCGGCCCATCCCGCCGCTCGCGTTCCTGCCGATGTTCCTCGTGTGGTTCGGGCTCGGGGAAGCGTCGAAGGTCGCGTTCATCGGCTACACGACGTTCTTCCCGATGTTCGTGGCCGTGGCCGCGAGCGTCCTGCGGGTGGACCCGATGCTCCTCAGGGCCGCGGCGAGCCTCGGCGCCACGCGGGTGGACCTGATCCGCCGCGTCATCCTTCCGGCCGCGCTGCCCGGCATCATCGTGGCACTCCGCCTCGGCTTCGGCCTGGCCCTCTTCGTCATCGTCGGCGCGGAGTTCATGGGCGCGGACGCCGGCCTCGGTCACCTGATCATGGAAGGACGCACCTTCTTCAACCCGGCCCAGATCGTCATGGGGGCCCTCGTGCTCGGGCTGCTGGGATCCGCCGCCAACGCGCTGCTCGTCGCCGCCGAGCGGTCACTGTTCCGCTGGCGCGAGGCGCGCGCAACGTCATGACCCTGAAAGGAGCCATGTCATGCGAACCCTGATCGCCGTGCTGAGCGTGCTGCTGCTGCTGCCGACCGCGGGCGACGTCTTCGCGCAGAAGCCGGAAGTGGCCGAGATCGACGCGTGGCTCGTGCGCGACCCGCAGATGTCGGCGCAGTTCGCCGTCGCGGACCAGATGGGCTACTTCAAGGCCGAGGGCATCAAGGTCAACCCGCGGTGGTACGTGAACGGGCCGGAGCTGCCGAGCATGTGGGGCGCGGGGAACATCCACGTCGCCACCGCGACGGCCACGATGCTGGTCCCGATCGCGGCGTCGGGTCAGGCGATCTACAACATCGCGCCCCAGAGCGACATCGCCGGCACCCAGCAGGTGGTGCTCGGCAAGAAGGCGCAGGAGATGGTCCGCTCCCCGAAGGACTTCGAGAAGCTCAAGATCGGCATGCCGAAGGGCGCGTCGATCACGATGGCGATCCAGGCCATGGCCAAGGACGCGGGCATCGACTTCAGCAAGATCCAGTTCGTCAACCTGGCGCCCCCGGACGCGATCACCGCGCTCGCCAAGGGGGACATCGACGCGATGGCGGCGTGGGCGCCCTGGGTGTTCAACGCGGTGAAGCAGGCGGGCGGCAAGGTCTATTTCACGGGCAACAAGAGCCACATCCCGGGCAAGGAAGGCCAGGTGGACTGGCTGCTCGTGCACGCCGGCGTCGTCGTCAGCGGGAAGATGCTCAAGGACAACCCGAACACGCTCAAGGCGATCCTGCGCGCGCTCAAGAAGGCGACCGACACGATCAACACGAACCGGCCGGAGGCCGTGAAGATCGTCGCCCGCGAGATGAAGATGGACGAGGCTCTCGCGCGGGACATCATGGCGCTCAACATCTACTCGATGGAGATGAACGAGAAGATCTACCGCGGCATGGACGACTTCGTGAACTTCCTCCACTCGCTCAACCGCATCCCGTCGAAGTTCCCGCCCGAGCAGGTCTTTTACACCCGGCTGCTGGAGGAGGTCGACCCGAAGCTCGTGAAGTGGAAGGCCAGGACCGAGGTGAAGTAAGGAGGCGGCCATGGCGCGTCACGCAGGCGCGGGGGCGGAGCGGCTCGACCTCGTCGTGCACGGCGGGCAGGTCGTGACGTCCACCGACGTGCTCGACGTCGCGATCGGCATCAAGGACGAGAAGATCGTGGCGCTCGCACCCGCGGACCTGCTGCCGCCGGCCGAGCGCACGATCGACGCGCGCGGCAAGTACGTGCTGCCCGGTGCGATGGACTGCCACATCCACCTCGGGCCGGAGTACGACGACTGGCGGGGCGGCCCGATCGCGGCCGCCCACGCGGGTCTGACGACGCTGCTCGGATTCGCGCTCTACGATCACCAGGCCCGGGAGACGCTGCCGCAGGCGATCAAGCGCCTGCGGGACGAGACCGAGCAGCAGTCGGTGCTCGACTTCGGCTTCCACTTCATCCTCGCGCACACGCCGTACATCCTCGACGGCATCCCCGAGGCCGTCGAGATGGGCGTGACCTCGTTCAAGCTCTTCATGACGTACAAGAAGCGGCCGCCGCGCATGTGCCCGGACGACTTCGTCATCGCGGCGATGGAGCGGATCGCGAAGGCGGGCGGCGTCACGCAGCTGCACTGCGAGAACGGCGACGTGCTCGACTTCCTCGAGAACAGGGCGATCGCCGAGGGCCGGACGGCGCCGAAGGACTTCCCGCCGACCTGTCCGGACTGGGCCGAGGAGGAAGCGATCAACCGCGCGATCACGATGGGCGCGATGACGGGATCGCCCGTGTACGTCGTGCACCTGTCGACCCGGCTCGGCCTCGAGCGGATCAAGGCCGCCCAGGTGCAGGGGCAGCGGGTGTGGACCGAGACGTGTCCGCAGTACCTGCTGCTGGACGACAGCCTCATGGAGCGCTGGGGGCCGTACGCGAAGATGGGGCCGCCGCTCCGCCCCGCCACGGGGCCGGACCGCGACGCGATGTGGAACGGGCTCGCCGGCGGCTTCATCGCCACCGTCGGCAGCGACCACGCGCCGCGCGTGAAGGCCGCGAAGGAGCCGGGCTGGAAGAACATCTTCGTCGATCCCGAGGGCAAGCCGATCCCCTTCGGCAACCCGTCCGTGGAGACGATGGTGCCCCTGATGTACAGCGAGGGCGTGGTGAAGCGCGGGCTGCCGCTGACATGGATGGCGCGCGTGCTCGCCGAGAACCCCGCGCGGATCTTCGGCCTGTACCCGAGGAAGGGCGCGATCCGCGTCGGCAGCGACGCGGACCTCCTGATCATCGACCCGGAGCCGGAGTGGACCGTGACGGCGAACGAGCTCCGCGGCATCGCCGGCATGACGCTCTACGAGGGCTGGAGGATGCGCGGCCGGCCCTGGATGACCCTGCTGCGGGGACGTGTGCTGCTCAACCAGAGGAAGCTGGAGCAGGAGCCGGGCTACGGGCGTTACCTCGCGCGGACGGCCCCGCGGCCGCCGCTCGGCGGTGCCGTGCGGTGACGAGAGTCTGATCCCATGGATCGCATCCGGATCGTGGTCGCGTTTCACTCGCCGTTCTACACGCCCGTCCACGTCGCGCATCGTCTCGGCGCGTTTCGCGACGAAGGGCTCGACGCGACGCTCCGGATTCCGCCGCCGGGCGGCACCGTCGACATGATCCAGACCGGGGACGCGGACCTCGCGCTGTCCGGCGTCATGCGGAGCTTCGTCCAGGCCGACCGCGGCGGCAAGCATCTCGTCGCCATCGCCGAGGTCAACAGCCGCGACGGCTTCTTCATCGTCTCCCGGCGTCCCGCGAGCGGGTTCGCCTGGCGTGACCTCGAGGGCAAGCGCCTGGCGCTCTTCGGGCTCGCGCCCACGCCGTGGATGTGCTTGCAGCTGGCCCTGCGCGAGCACGGCGTCGACCCGGGGAAGGTGCACGCGCTCGAGGGCCTCGATCCGGCCGCCGGCGTCGCGGCGCTCGAGAACGGCGATGCCGACTACCTGCAGACCGGTCAACCGACGGCGGAAGAGCTGGTCGAGGAGGGACGGGCGCACCTGGTGACGCCGCAGGCGCCCGGTGTCGCCCATGTGCCCTACAGCTCGTTCATCGTCACGCCGGAGGTCCGGCGTGATCGCCCGGAGCTCTGCCAGCGGGCCGTGAACGCGCTGGCGCGCGCGCTGCGCTGGATGGCGGGACACGACGGCGCGGCGATCGCCGACCTCATCGCGCCCGACTTCCCCGAGATCCGCCCGCCGCTCCTGAGGAACGTTGTCACCCGCTACCACGGCGCGGGCACGTGGTCGGACGGCCCGCGGCAGGACCGCGCGGCCTTCGAGCGGCTGGGCGGTGCGCTCGTCGCCGGCGGTCTGATCCGCCACGCGGCGCCGTACGAGTCGCTCGTGGACGACTCGTTCGCGCAGACGGCGGCGCGGACGGTCGGCCGGTGACGGAGGCGTCGTGATCGCTGAGCTGACGGCGAAGTTCCTGGCGCTGGCGGCGCCGTCGCTCGGCACCGCGCGCGCGCAGGCGGTCGTCGAGACGTGCGCGCGCCTGGAAGACCTGAAGGACGTGCGCGAGCTGACCGCGCTCGTGACGGCGCGATATGGAGGATAGTGAGCGATGCTCGAGCTCCTGATCCGCGACGGCCTCATCATCGATGGCACTGGTAATCCCGGCTACTACGGCGCCGTCGCCGTGGACGGCGAGCGTGTCCGGATCCTGCGCGGCGACCTGGACGGGGTCCAGGCGGCGCGCGTGATCGACGCCCGGCGCAAGGTCGTCTGTCCGGGCTTCATCGACATGCACGCGCACTCCGGCCTGGTGCTGCTGGCCGAGCCCCGACACGAGCCGAAGGTGCACCAGGGCATCACCACCGAGCTCATCGGCGTCGACGGCTGCTCGTACGCGCCGTTCCACTCGCACGACGACTTCCGCAAGTTCGTGCAGATCAACTCCGGGCTCGACGGCAACCCCCCGCTGCCCGGCCGGTGGTCCACCGTGGAGCAGTACCTCGACATGTTCACGAACCGCGCGGCCGTGAACGTCGTGTACATCGTCGGGAACTCGCCGATCCGCATCGCGGGCGTCGGGTGGGACGATCGGCGCGCGACCGCGCGCGAGCTCGACGACATGAAGGCGGTGCTCCGCGCGGCGATGGAGGAAGGTGCCTGGGGCATGTCGACGGGCCTCGACTACCCGCCCGGCAGCTACGCGGACACCGCCGAGCTCACCGCGCTGTCCGAGCAGGCCGCCGCGCTCGGCGGCATCTACCACACGCACGTCCGATACAGCCTCGGCGACCGCTACCTCGACCCGTTCCGCGAGGCGCTCGAGATCGGCCGCGGCAGCCGTATCCCCGTGCACATCACGCACTTCTACCACCGCACGACGAGCCCGGGCGGCGCGTCGCGGATGCTGGGCCTCGTCGAGGACGCGCGCGACGAAGGGCTCGACGTCACCTTCGACAGCTATCCGTACAACCTCTCCAGCACGCGCCTCACGATCCTGCTGCCGCAGTGGACGCACGACGGCGGCTACGAGAAACTCCGGGCGGTCGTCGCGGATCCGGCGCTCAGGGACCGGCTGCGCAAGGACATGGGGCCACGGGCGAGCTCGTGGCACGACATGTGGCTGACGAACTTCAAGAAGCCCGCAAACCATCGCTTCGAGGGACGGTCGATCGCGCAGGTCGCCGACATGCTCGACCGCGATCCGGTCGACGTCGTGCTCGACCTGCTCGCGGACGAGGACCTGGAGGTCTCGTACGTCTCCGCGGGCGGCAACCTCGCGACGCTCCCGAAGTTCGTGAGCCATCCGCTGTCGATGGTCGGCTCGGACGCGCTCCTGATCGGCGACTACCCGAGCCCGCGCACGTATGGTTGCTTCCCGATCATCCTGTCCGAGTACGTCCGCGAGGAGCGCTTCATGTCGCTCCCGGACGCGATCCGCAAGATGACGTCGTTCCCGGCGCAGCGCCTGGGACTGCCGGACCGCGGCCTCCTGCGCGACGGCTTCAAGGCCGACATCACGGTCTTCGATCCGAGGACGGTGAAGACGCCGGCGACGCGCACGCAGCCGAAGCAGTTGCCCGTGGGCATCGACTACGTCGTCGTCAACGGCCAGGTCGTGATCGACGGCGGCAAGCACACGGGCGTGCTGGCCGGGCGTGCGCTCCGACGCGGCCGCGCGTCGACGTAGTCTCGCCGCGCCAGCCCCCTCGACGCTGGTCTCACCGGACGAACGCGGTGGACGAGGCGCTGGTCCGGCGCGGCATGCTTCAAGAAGCCCGGCAACCATCGCTTCGAGGGACGCTCGATCGCGCAGGTCGCCGACACCCTTTCCGCGCGCGGAACGCCGCGCCCATCGTGAACCGGGAGGTCGCCACGCCGGTCGGTCCGACGTACTCCACGGCGACGAACCCTGCACCTTCCATCAGCTTCATCTGATCCCCCACGGGGATCGCGCCGCCGACTCACTCGGACCAGGCTTCGAGACTGTTCGCCACCTCCGGAGGCAGTGCCTCCTGGAGCACGATGTCGGCACACTGCAGCCGGCCGCCCGGGCGGAGCACGCGCCACACCTCGCCGAAGCTCTGCGCCTTCAGGGGCGACAGGTTGAAGCTTCCGTTCGAGATCACCACGTCGAACGTCCCGTCGTCGTAGGGGAGAGCCTCTGCGGCCCCCACGACGACGTCCGCCGCCGCTCCCGCGAGCCCGACGTTGAGGCGGGCTCGGTCGGCCATCTCGGGGATGAGGTCGACACCGGACGCCCTGCCGCGAGGGCCGGCGAGGTGTTGCGCGATGACGAGGTCGATTCCGGCGCCGCAGCCCACGTCGAGGACGGCGTCGCCTGCGGTGATCGCGCCGAGCGCGAAGGGGTTGCCGACGCCGCAGAAGAACGACAGCACCGCTTCGGGGACGGCGGCAAGCAGCGCGGGGTCGTAGCCGACCGCGAGCGCACCCGCCCGGCCCACGGGGTACTGGAATCGGCCCTCGGGCGTGCGCGCCACGTGGACGTACTTCTTGCGGACCGCGTCGCGCACGCCGTCCACGTCGATGCTCGTCACGCGCTTCTCCCCTTCGGTCACGGCACCGGCCAGGTACGGGTTCCTGGTTGACCGTCACTCGCCAGGCGATGCTACCACGCACCGACATGCGCCGCCCGTCTGCGGCCGTCCGTCCAGCACAAGGTCCGGCTGGAGACGGGGAGCCGCGTTGTGCTCGGCACCGGCGGCACCTCGCCGGTGTGGAGATGCGCGTCCGCGAGCCGCCAGTTCGCGGACCACGGGAGGTAAGATCCCTGCAACGGACGCGATCATGAAGCCCAAGCTCAAGGTCTGGGTCGTGTTTCGAGACGGCGTCAAGCTCGGCGACGGGCGGGCGCACCTCCTCGAGCTGATCGACGAGCTGGGCTCGATCCAGAAGGCGGTGGGGCGACTCGGCATGTCCTACCGCAGCGCATGGGGGTATCTGCGGGAGCTCGAGGATGCGGCGGGGTTCCAGTTCCTCGAGCGCAAGCAAGGCGCGGGGCCGCGGAGCGGTACGAGACTCACCCGAAGGGGGAAGGCGTTTCTCGGACGGTACTGGCGCTTCCGAACAAGACTGGACAAGGCGGTCGCTGGCGCGTTCAAGAGATCCTTCGACAGGGAGTGAGCGGGCGTACCTTTTGCGTTGATTTATGCTCTTCCGAGCATATTATGAGCGCTCGTGGAAACGACGACCGGCGCCGGCGCTGACAGCGCCCGAAGCCGCGGGCGAGGACGCGGCGTGAGGATCGGCGGCAACGACTACAACGTGCACGAGCTGGCCGGCGCCTTCGGCGACCTCGGCACGCTCATCCCGTTCGTCGTCGGATACCTCACGATCGCTCGGATGGACCCGGTCGGGGTCCTGGTGGGCTTCGGGCTCTTCAAGATCATCGTGGGCCTCTACTTCAAGACGCCCGTCCCGATCCAGCCGATGAAAGCCATCGGGATAGCGGCGATCACACATGCCGGAGTCATCACGCCTGCCGCGATCTGGGCCTCGGGCCTGTTCAGCGGCGTCCTGTGGCTCACGCTGGGCCTCACCGGGGCGGTGAGCTGGATCGCGCGGATCACGAGTCGCCCGATCGTGCAGGGGCTCGTGCTCAGCCTCGGGCTTGGCTTCATTCTCGAGGGTGTCGAGATGATGGAGGGGGATTATCTCCTCGCGGTGGTCGCCATCGTGCTGACCTTCGCGCTCCTGTCGCGGCAACGGATCCCGGCGATGCTGGTCCTGCTCGCGTTCGGCGCGGCGGTGGCGGTCCTGCGCGAGCCCGCGCTCATCGAAGAGGTCGGTCGAGTCTCGTTCCGGCTGCGCCTGCCGTCCGTCACCTTGACGAGTCTTCGCTGGCCGGACATCGTGACCGGCGTGATAGTCCTGGGGCTCCCCCAGGCCGCCCTCACGCTCGGCAACGCGATCCTCGCCACCGTCGAGGAGAACAACACGCTCTTCCCTGATCGGAAGATCACGGTGCGCGGCGTCGCGATCGACCACGGGATCATGAACCTGGTCGGCCCCAGCCTCGGCGGCGTCCCGATGTGTCATGGGGCGGGCGGCATGGCGGGCCATGTCCGTTTCGGCGCCCGGACCGGTGGCGCGCTGGTCATTCTGGGCGCGCTGGTCCTGTTCACCGGGCTCTTCCTCGCCGATTCGGTCGCCACGCTGTTCAAGCTCTTTCCGCCGGCGCTGCTCGGCGTGATCCTGCTCTTCGGGGGCCTGGAGCTGGCGGCGGGCGCCCACGGCGACAACGCCACGAAAAACGACCGCTACGTGATGCTGCTCACCGCCGGTGTGGCGATGTGGAACATGGGGGCGGGGTACCTCGCAGGACTTCTGCTCTGGCACGCCTTCCGGCGGGGATGGTTGCGGGCGTGAACGCTGGCCGCGGCGGCCGTGCGAAGAACCGCCGCGCCCCGGAAACCGATGTGAAGGTCCTCCAGCGGGTTCGCTACTTCGCCTCGCTGTCGGAGGCGGAGCTCCGCGAGCTGGCGGGCTGCTGCGCCTCTCGCCAGCTCGGCGCCGGCGAGATCCTCTTCGAAGAGGGCCAGTCGTGTTCGGGGCTCTTCATCGTGTCCGAGGGTAAGGTCGAGGTTCGCCAGGTCTCGCCCCGTGGGCGAGAGCAGGTCTTTCACACCGAGGGGCCGGGGGCCACGCTGGGCGAGGGGCCGCTGTTCGATCGCGGGGGCTTCATCGCGACGGCCGTCGCGATCGAGCCCACACGGGTCCTGGGCCTTCCACGGGCTGATCTCCTGGATCTCTGCCGCCGCCGCCCGGCCGTCGCGCTCGCGATCCTCGAGGCGCTGGCCCGGCGCCTGCGCGGCTTCGCGGAGATTGTCGCCGACCTCGCATTCCGTCCCGTCACCGAGCGCCTCGCCCGCCACCTCGAGGCGGCCGCGGGCGTCCACCCGGTCGCCCCCGGCGCCGTCGTGGCGCTCGCGCTCACCCACACGCAGCTCGCGGCGAGGCTTGGCACCGTGCGTGAGCTCGTGGCCCGCGCCCTCGCGCGGCTCGAAGAGACCGGGGTGATCAGGCGGGAGCGCGGTCGCGTCGTGATCCGTGATCCTGCCCGTCTGGCAGCGCTGGCGCGCGGCGAAGGATAAGGCGCTGTGACTTAAGTCATCGACACGCGGGCGTCGCGCTCGCCACACTGGACTCGTGACTCGGAAGACGCAGAGGAGGAGTCCATGTGGAGAGCTCTCGCCATCACGCTCGGCGTCGCGTCCGCGGCGGCGCTCGCAGCTCATGTCGTCTTCGCGCAGCCCCCGACGCACGGCGCGACAGGGGCGCCGAGCCTGCCCGGTCAGGACGCGTTCGGGGCGATCGCCGAGGTCGTGACGATCCTGGACGCGGATCCGAAGACCGACTGGGGCAAGGTCGACTTGGAGCGGCTTCGCCAGCACCTCATCGACATGAACGAGGTGGTGCTGAAGGCGGCGGTGAAGCAGGCGCCGGTGCCCGGCGGCTTGATGATGGACGTCACCGGCGCCGGGCGAACCCAGGCGGCCATCGGGGCGATGCTCCTGCCCCACGCGCACGAGCTCGATCAGATTGCGGAGCTCTCCGCGAAGGCCGACACGATTCCGGGGGGCGTGCGCCTGACGGTGACGGCGAAGAAGCCCGAGGACGAGAAGGCGGTGGCGCGGCTGCGAGGACTGGGCTTCATCGGCCTGCTGACCTTGGGCGCGCACCACGGACCGCATCACCTCGCGATGGCGAGGGGCGAGGCGCTCGCCGGTCATGGCCACTGAGGATGTGAGGCTCGCATGGTTCGGTCGGCGCCTTCGGCGCGCTCGCGTCATCCGGCGACGATTTTGTCGAGCGTCTCGACGGTAGTGTCGCGCGGCCAGTCGATGGAGCTGCGGGAGCCGACCAATGCGGTCGGCTCTGGTCGCCATCGGATCGGACCTCCTCAGCATCCTGGCCATCGCTCACCAGGGCTCTGCCGTCGCCACCTGCGCGGCGGCGTTCGATCGACCTGGCGACGGTGATGCAGACATGTTCCGGCATTCGCTTGAACCGTCGCGAGCTCGATGGAGAGCCGCGGCGGCTCAGGAGAGGGGAGGGGCGCAAGACGTGAACGTCATCCGAGCCGGGGACTTGACGAAGACGTACGCCACCGACGGCGTGGAGGTGCACGCGCTCATGGGTGTGAGCGTCGACGTGGAAGCGGGTTCCTTCATCGCGTTTGTCGGCCCGTCCGGAAGCGGCAAGACGACCTTGCTCAACCTGCTGGGGTGCCTCGACAAGCCGACCAGCGGGCGTCTGGAAGTCGCCGGGAGCGACGTCACGCGCCTCGATCGCCGGCAAGCCGCCGCCTTCCGCGGCGCGCGCATCGGCTTCGTCTTCCAGAGCTTCAACCTGATTGCCGTGCTGACGGCGTTCGAGAACGTCGAGTACCCGCTGGTGATGGTGCAGGACCGGCCCGCGATCGAGCGGCGCAGACGCGTCCTGGAGCTCCTCGACGCCGTCGGCATGGCCGACCAGCGGGACAAGCGCCCCGAGCAGCTCTCGGGCGGCCAGAAGCAGCGCGTGGCCATCGCGCGCGCCCTCGTCACACGCCCCGAGCTGGTGCTGGCGGACGAGCCGACGGCGAACCTCGACGGCGAGACCGCCTACACGATCATCGCGCTCATGAAGAAGCTGCGCGACGAGGTCGGCACCACGTTCGTGTTCGCCACGCACGACACGCGGATCATTGGGGCGGCCGAGATCGTCTACACCGTCGAGGACGGGCGGCTGACGGGCCGCCAGGAGCTTCCCTGATGGGCAACCTGGTCAAGATCGCCGTCCGCAACCTGCTCCGCTACACCCGGCGCAGCCTGCTCACGGTCTCGCTGATCGCCTTCGGCGTCGTCTTCGTCCTGATCTTCGTCGCCATGGCGGGCGCTTTCAAGGAGACCATCGTGGCGTCGATCACCGACAACTATCTTGGTCACCTTCAAATTCACCGCCGGGGGTACGTGGCGTCGATCGAGAGCCTCCCGCTCAACCTGAACCTCGAGCCGGCGCAGCTCGCCGCGATCCAGAAGGCGCTCGAAAGCGTGCCCGACGTGGCCGGTGCCTCGGAGCGCATCAAGTTCAACGCCATGTTCAGCACCTTCGTCGAGACGACCGGGATGCGCGTCACGGCGGTGGATCCGGACCGGGAGTTCGCCGTCAGCCCGAAGCTGCCCGCGCGCGTCCTCCAGGGTGACCGGACCCCCGCAGCCCTGGCGCGCGGGAAGATCCTGGTGCCCGAGCTGCTCGCCCGCGGCATGGGCACCAAGGTCGGCGATACCGTCGTCGTGGTGGCGACCAACAAGGACGGATCCGTCAACGGCAAGACCCTTCTGGTCAGCGGGATCCTCGAGAGCGCCACCGGCCCCGGCGGGCGCGACGGCTACATCCACTTCGAGGACGCGATGGAGATTCTGCGGATGCCGGGCACGGAGGCCACCGAGGTGGCGATCCGGCTCCGTGACTTCGACCAGGTCGCGCGGGTTGGCCGTGCCCTGCGCGAGCGGCTGGAGGGCGGAGGCGGCAGCCGGGCGGCGCTCGAGGTCCACACGTGGGCGCAGCTCTCGCCCTTCGCGACCGTCGCGACGCTCATCGACATGATGGCCCTCTTCATGAAGCTGATGCTCATCGCGATCGTGCTGATCAGCGTCCTCAACGTGATGATCATGGCGGTGTACGAGCGGGTGCGGGAGATCGGGACGATCGCCGCGATCGGCACGCTCCCGCGCAAGATCCTGTCGCTCTTCCTCGTCGAGGGCGTCATGCTCGGCACCGCCGGTGCCGCCGCGGGCGTCCTCGCCGGCGCCGCGATCATCCTGGCCCTGAACGTGTGGAAGGTCTCGGTCGCCTTCGGCGGCGCCCGCCAACTGTTCGTGCTCAGTCCCCGCATCGACCTGTTCGAGGTCGTGCTGGCTTCCGTGATGGTCATCGCGGTCTCGGTCGTGGCCAGCGTTCAGCCGGCCGTCCGGGCCTCCCGGATGGAGCCGATCGACGCGCTCCGGCACGTGTGAGCCGCGATGAAGATCCCGCTGATCGCGATCGCCGTCCTCCTCGCCGTCTCGCCAGCCGCCGCCCTGGACGGGGTGGACATCTTGAAGAAGGTCGACGCCAACCTGCAGCCGGAGTCGTTCGAGTCCTACCGGAAGCTCATCAACGTCGAGCCCAATGGCGCGAAACGCGAGTACCTGCTCTGGACGCTCAAGAAGGGCGACGACAAGATCGCCTCCCTGTTCCTGGCGCCGGCCAGCGAAAAGGGTCGGGGAACGCTCCGGCTCGGCGACAACATGTGGCTCTACATCCCAACGGTAGGGAAGCCCATCCGGATCACCAGCCTCCAGTCCGTGGTCGGCGGCGTCTTCAACAACGCCGACATCATGCAGCTCGACTACCACGTCGAGTACGACGTGCGCGCAGTTGAAGAGCAGGGAGGCGAGTACTTCCTGGACCTGAAGGCCAAGAGCACGGCGGTAGCCTACGACCAGCTGAAGATGTGGGTGGACCGAAAGAGGCTGCTGCCGATCCGGATCGAGTGCTACGCCGCGACCGGGCTCCTGATCAAGACCCTCTACTTCAAGGAACCCAAGGCGTTCGACGACGGCCGGGTGCGGCCCTCGATCCTCGAGACCGACAGCCCACTGTACAAGGGCTACCGGTCGTTCATGGTCTACGCCCGCATCAAGAAGCGCGTCGTCCCGGACGAGGTCTTCACGCTGGACTTCCTGCCCCGGCTCGAGACCATGCGATGAACGTGGCGCTCGGGGCGGCAGTGACGCTCCTGCTCTGGGCCCTCCTCGCCCCGGCCGCCGCGGCCGGGGCGCAGAGCACGAACGACATCCGCCTCGAGGACATCGAGAAGGAGATCGCGCGGACGGTCGAGCGCCCCTACAGCCTCGGCGGCTTCCTCGAGCTCCAGCCGACCCTGTTCGGCTTCGACCGGGACGCCGCCTTCCACCGGCTCCGGTTCCTCGACGGGGACGAGGGCGCGACCGCCGCGCAGTACGACCTCAAGCTCCGGCTCGAGGGCTCCTACCGGAAGGGCATCTTCTCCCTCTTCGGGCGGGCGGATGCGCTGACCACCCAGGGCGACCTGGACAGCGAGTCCCGCATCAACCTGCTCGAGGGATTCGCGTCGCTGAAGCCCACCCCCGGTCTGGCCGTCGACGTCGGGGAAAAGGTCGTCAAGTGGGGCAAGGGCTACGCGTGGAACCCGGTGGCCTTCGTCGACCGGCCGAAGAACCCCGAGGATCCGGAGCTCGCACTCGAAGGCTTCTATGTCGTGGCCGCCCAGGCGATCCGGAGCTTCGGCGGGCCCCTGAAGACCGTGGCCTTCACCGCCGTGGGCGTCCCCGTCGACACGGACGTGAACGAGGAGCTGGGGGAGGCGGACCATCTGAACCTCGCCGCCAAGCTCTACCTCCTCCTCTTCGACACCGACCTCGACGCGATGCTCTTCACCGGCGGCAGCCGCACCACCCGGTTCGGGTTCGACTTCGCCCGGAACATCACGCCGAACTTCGAGGTCCACGGCGAATGGGCGCTGATCACGGATTTCGAGCAGCGGCCCGTCGACGAGCGGGGGCGGCCGGTCCTGCGGGTCGCGGACGTCATGAGCTATCTCGTGGGGCTCCGCTACCTCACGGAGCGGGAGACGACGTTCATTGCGGAGTACTACCGGAACGGCACCGGGTTCACGGGCGCCCAGATGGAGGACTTCTTCCGGTTCGTCGAGACGAGCGACGCCACCTTCCGCAGCACCGGGAACCCCACCGGGATCCGGCGCGCGATCACGCTGGCCGAAGGGGCCTACGGCCGGCCCAACCCCTTGCGGAGCTACCTCTACCTGCGCGCCAGCCAGAAGGAGCCCTTCGACATCCTCTACTTCACGCCCGCGCTCACCTCGATCGTCAACGTCGTGGACGGGAGCTTCGTCGTGATCCCGGAGCTCACCTACAGTCCGCGTACGAACCTGGAGCTCCGGCTCCGGGGCGCGGCGCTGGTAGGTGAGGACCGCACGGAGTATGGCGAGAAGCAGACCGACTACCGACTCGAGCTGCGGGTCCGGTATTACTTCTGAGCGCGAATGCGGCAACAGGACCTTGGCCGTCATCACGACGTGGATCGGGATGCAGGACGCGTGAGGCTGGCGCGATCGAGTCCCGACTGAAACGGAGGACGAGGAACATGCGGAACTGGACCATGGTGTCGAGTCTGCTGACGATGGCACTCGCTCCGGCGCCGGCCATGGCGCAAGAGCGACCGTGGGAGTGGGGGTGGGGGATGCATCCCGGCTGGTGGATGTGGGGAGCCGGAGGCGTCGTGATGATGCTCATGATGCTGACGTTCTGGGGGCTCGTGATCACCGGCCTGGTCCTCGGTGTCCGGTGGCTCGCGAGGCAAGGACGGGAGGAGCGCCCGGATCGCTCGGATCGCGCCCTCGACATCCTTCGCGAGCGTTACGCGCGTGGAGAGATCGACAAGGAGGAGTTCGAGGCCAGGCGCCGGGATCTGGGCGGTCGCGCGTCGTGACACCATGAGCGCCATCGAGGCGCGCGGCCTGACCAGGCGCTACGGGCCGGTGACCGCTGTCGACCACGTCAGCTTCTCGGTACGTCCGCACGAGATCTTCGGCTTCCTCGGTCCCAACGGGGCGGGCAAGAGCACGACGGTCAGGATGCTGACCGGGTACATCGCGCCGAGCGAGGGCACCGCGCTCCTGGGCGAACACGACATCGTGACGGACGGGCTCGCCGCGCGGGAGCGCCTGGGCGTGGTGCCGGAGGAGGCGAGCATCTACCAGGACCTCACGGTCTGGCAGAACGTGATGCTGGCGGCTGAGCTCTACGCGGTGCCTCGCACCCGCCGCGTGCGCCGTGGCGATGAGCTTCTCGCGCTGTTTGGGCTCGACGCGCGGAGGACCGATCGGGGACGGAGCCTCTCGAAGGGGCTGCGACAGCGCCTGATGCTCTGCATGGCGCTGGTGGCGGAGCCCGCCATCCTC
>JACPDG010000038.1 GCA_016184125.1 Candidatus Rokuibacteriota bacterium
GACGAGCGACGGGCGATCCTCACGCGGCTGCTCTCGCTCGAGATCTACGGGAAGATCCAGCAACGCGCCAACCAGCTCGCCGCCGCCGCCCGCACCGAGACGGAGGTCCTCACCTCGATCCTCGAGCGCGACTACGCGGACGCCACGCCCGAGCGTCTCGGCGAGGTCCGGGAGGCGCTCGGCCGAGCGGCCCAGGAGGTCGAGGTCCGCGCCGCTTCGGTCGAGACTCTCGAGCGCGGCCGGGCGCTCGCCGTTGATCTCCGCCAGGCGCGGCGCGACTGGACGCAGGCGAGCGAGGCCCTGGCCGAGCTGCAAGGCGACCTGGCGGAAGCTCGCGAGGAACACTTCGAGGCCGAGGACGCCGTCCGGGAAGGGCTGGAAGGTCTGCGGGCCATTGAGGAAGCCCTCGCCGGCATCGCGTACGACCCGGGCCGCCACCTGGTCCTCATGCGCGCGCAGGAGCAGGCCGCGCGCCTCGTGGAGATCCACCGACGGCTCGACGACCTCGCCGTCGCCGACGACCGGGCAACGAACGTCATCGCCCAGCTCACGCGCCGGCGGGACGAGGCCCGGCGCACCTTCGAAGACGCCGAGCAGGCCCTCGCCGAGGCGCGCGCCCGGGAAAGCCACGCGCGAAGGGGACGCGAAGCCCTCGAGCACCGAGTCGGCACGAGAGCCACGATCGCGGCGATCATCCAGCGCGAGCACCGGTACCGCGACGACCTCCGGAACGGCGACGAACTCGAGACGGCGATCGCCGCGCTCGGACACCGCCAGCGCGACCTCGCCGAGCGGCTGGGCGAGCGGCAGGCGGCGCTGAGCGAGGCGCGACAGGGCCTCGAGACGGCGCTGCAGCAAAGGAAGGCAGCCGTCCGGACCGTCGAGACGCTGCGAACGAACGAGGGGCAGGTTCAGGCCCTTGCCGACAACCTCGCCACGGCGCGCTCGCGCGCTGAGCGGGCACGACGGGACGTCGCGGCCGCCGAGCGCGGGGCCGCAGACAAGCGGCGGACACTCGCGAAGACCGAGCAGCGTCGCCTGGGCGCGCAGACCGCGCTCGTGTCGGCGCAGGATGCCCTCGCGGCGCTCCTTCGCGCCCATGCCGCGCACGACCTGCAGAAGACGCTGGCCGCCGGCGAGCCGTGCCCGGTGTGCGAGCAGACGGTCCTCGAGGTTCCGGCGCTCCAGCCGGTGCCGGATCTCGACAACGCCCAGCGACGCGTCACCGGCGCCCGGGCTGACCTGGACGCGGCGGAACGGGCGTTGCGGTCGGCGGCCGGGGACGTGGCGGCCGCCGACCAGGCCGTGGCGAGCTTCAAGGCAGGACTCGGGGAGGCCGAGGCAGATGTCGAGCGACTCGGCAAGGAGATCCGCGAGCTCCTGCCGGCGGATCTGCGCGGCGATTCCGACTGGCGGGCGCGCCTGCGGACGCGGGTCGAGCGCGCGATTCGGCAACTGGAGGATGCCGAGCGTTCGGTGATGTCGGCGCAGTCGAACGTGATGGCGACCTCGAACGAGGTGGCCGGCATCGAGGCGGAGTCCCGCGCGATCCCGCCGCAGCTCGAGGAACGGCGTCAGGTTCTCCGGGGCCTTCGCGGGCGCTGCCGCGAAGCGGAGGCCGCGCTCGGGAAGGTGCTTGGCGATCTTCCCGGCGCCGACGCCGGCGCACGCCTCGCGGCCATCGACGCGGCGCTGCAGGCCGCAGAACTGGAGGTGGAGCGCGCGGTCGCCGCAGGGCAGAAGGCGCAGGAGGTCCTCCACGGCACCCGGGTCCTCAGGACCGAAGCGGAGCAGAACGTCGCGGCGGAGACCGAGCGGGGCCAGGCGCGCCAGGACGAGCGGCAGCGGCTCCTCGCCGAGAAACAGCCGCTCGAAACCGCCCTGGCGCTGGTCGTGCCGAACACCGAGGACGTCGCCGGCACGATCGAGCACGAGCTCGCGGGCATGGTCGAGGCGAAGACTGCGCGCGACGTCCTGCTCGGCCAGCAGGAGCAGCGCACGCTCGCTTCGCACGAGGCCCGGCAGCGGCTGGCCCGACTCGAGGCGAAGATCGTGACGCTGGAAGGGCAAGTCCTCGAGCAGCAGACGCGTGAGACGGCAGCCAAGGACGTCCTCGGCACTCACCTCGCGCGGTTTGCGACGGTCGCGAGCGAAGCGCGCTGGGAGCTCGGTGACGGCCCGGGCGACGAGCAGGAGCGCGTCGAGGCGCTGCTCGACCTCGCGACGCGGTCGCACCAGGAGGCCGTGCGGCAGCACGCGGTCCTCGTCGGCGACGCGGAGCATCTCGACGAGCGCGTCGACAGGGCCGTGGAGTCCCGAAGCCAGCTCGCCGTCGCACGGGCACGGGGCGAGGTCGCGCGCGAGCTCGGCCTTCTCCTGGGCGCGAACAACTTCCAGACGTACGTCCTCGAAGGCGCCATGAAGGTCCTGACCGACGATGGCTCGGCGCATCTCGAGCGCGTGTCCGACGGTCGCTACCGGCTCCACTACGACGGCCTGGATTTCCAGGTCGTCGATCGCTGGAACGCCGACGCGGTCCGGTCCGTGAAGACGCTGAGCGGCGGCGAGACGTTCCTGACCTCGCTCGCGCTGGCCCTGGCGCTCGCCGAGCGCCTGGCCGATCTCGGCGCGGGCGCGTACGGGCACGAGGCGCTGGAGAGCCTGTTCATCGACGAGGGCTTCGGCGCGCTCGACACCGACGAAACGCTCGATCAGGTGATCCAGGCCCTGGAGGCGCTGCAGACGAACCACCGGGTCCTCGGCGTCGTCACCCACCTCACCCAGCTCGCCGAGCGGATGCCGACCCACATCCGGGTGAAGAAGGCCCCGGAAGGGAGCTGGATCGAGGTTGAGCGATGACGCGCCGGCGGCATCTCGCATAGTGACCGCAATCTCCCGCAGAGGGTTGGCCATGGCCCGTCGAATCACTGACTCGGAAGCGATGCGAAGGATTCACCGGATTCTCGACGGCCGGGAATGGTCCGGCGCGGACGACCTGGAGGCTGTCGCCGAAGTCGTCCGCGCAACCGGGCGTGAGATCCGTCCGCCAGTCGACGGCGAAGACGAAGACGACGGCGAACGCCTGGGCTGCGACGAGTGTGGCGAGTCGTTCAACGTCAACGAGTCGGCTAGCGAGACCCATTGCCCGCGTCACGCCTGAGGCAGGAGAGGCCCGTGGACTATCGCTATCTCGTCACGTTCACGCACCCTCCGTCCGCCGCTGACGTGCGCGTGGACCTCGTCGCCGTCTCGGAGACCATCGCCGCCTGGGTCGCTCGGCAGTTGCTCAATTCGAACGAGAAGTGGCGCTTCCGGTCCTGCGTCCGTCTCAACGGTTAGGCAGACGCGGGCGGTGCCTGGGCAGATCGCTGCTGTGAGAGCCTGGACGAGCACAACGAGAGACGTGCCGAATTGCGTCGACGGAGAGAAGGCATCGCATGGCTGGCACCGTGATCATCGACGGCATCGTCTTCGAAGTGCTCGAGACCCGCGAGGATGGCACGCTCGTCGTTCGCCGACCGAATGGCATCAAGACCTACCTGGCTCGCCGACTGCCCGACCATCCGGTGTACGGAGCCAATCGCGGCGCGCTCGTTGAACGTTAGCCACGTGAAGACCGCGCTTCGAGACTTGGACGCCGGTTTGGCCACGCCCTGGCCCTCGCGGTCGCCGGGTGGCCGACCTCGGCGCCGGAGCGTACGGGCACGAGGCGCTCGAGTGCCTGTTCATCGACGAGGCCTCCGGCGCGCTCGACACCGACGAACCGCTCGATCAGGTGATCCAGGCCCCCTGCGAGGGAGCCACTGAATGCGTGGCATCGCCACCCACCTCGTCCAGCTCGCCGAGCGGATACCCCCTCCATCCGGGTGAAGAAGGCGCCGGAGGGCAGCTGGGTCGAGGTCGAGCGCTACCCGCCGGCGGCCCGCGCAGCGGTGATGCGGGATCGGAAGCGCCGGCCCCGACGTCCAGTCGCCAATCCAGGCGCTCGTGGGGCTTGCTTTTCGCTGCTCCGTGAGCCGTCCTGCCGCGGGTCAACCCCGCCTCGTGCCGTTACGCTGACGGCCAATGCCCACCGGGGCGGACGGAGAAGAAGTGATCGAGAAGCTGTGGACAAAGAAAGATGTCGCAACCTACCTGAGCGTCGATCCGAGCACCGTCCGACGGTGGATGCGCGACAGCCGCAACCCACTACCCCACCGCTACGTCGGGCGCCACCCGAGATTCGTCAAGCAGGAGATCGACGCCTGGATCGCGACGCTCCGGCCGACTATCGAGGTCCCGGAGGCCATGGGGCAAGCGCGGCTGGGGCTGTCTTGGATTGAGGAACGGGTCGAGGCCGCGCGCGCCGTCCTCCGGCATTGACGCTCGGAGCGGCGTCCTCCAACTGCTCTCCAAGCGACGCCCGGCAAGAGTCCCGCCTCGTCGGCTGCCGGGAGATGCCCCGGCCACCTGCCGCGACATCACGGAGAACGCTGACGTGAACTTCGAACTCCAACCAACGATAGTCATCCGGAACACGGCGACGTCATGACCACGCGACCGATCAAGCGCATCACAGTCACGAAGCGGTACGAGAACCATTCCTGGACGCTCTTCTTCCGCGGACTCCCGCCCGAGATCACGCGGAGTGGCCGGCACGCCCATTCGCTGAAGCTGCGCCGGAAGCGGGAGGATGCCCGCACCGCGGAGGACATCCTCACCGTCGTCAGGGCCGAGCTGGCGCTCGGCAGGTCGTTCTCGGATCTCTCCTGCTTCAAGAACACGACCGAGAAAGCTGCCGAGGTCACGCTCCTCGTCGATCAAGTTGCCGAGCGCTACTTCGAGGACCGGGCTCACAGCTCCAGGCTGGTCGACACGACGCTCTACAAGACGAAGAACGTCTACGAGAAGTGGATCCGCCCGCTCCTCGGCCGGCGTGAGGCCACGAGCGTCGAGCCGGGCGACGTCATCACGCTCATCACCACCGCCACGAGGGCGGGCAACTCGCTCTCCTACGCAGGGTTGATCGTGCGTCGCCTTAGCTCGATCTACTCGTGGGGCATCACCGCCCTGAAGCTCAAGGATGCGAGCGGCCGACGATTCCTGAACCCGTGCATCGATCCGGGCCTCCGGGAGTACCTGAGCGCGGACAAGGAGAGGCGGCGGGGCGGCGGGACGCAGCGCAAGCGCGCGTTCGGCGAGGAGGCCGAGGCCGCCTTCCTGGCCAAGGTCCGCGAGCTGTACGGTTACGAGCCCTGGTTCTTCTGGTTGACGATGTTCCGCACCGGCCTCCGGATCGGAGAGTGCATCGCCCTCGAGCTCACCGACTTCCAGCGCCTCGCGAGCCCTGATCCGATCCTGCATGTCCACCGGACGTGGACGCAGAAGGGCCGGCACGAGCACCGGAAGAACGTCAGGGATCTCTACATCCACCTCGGCCTGTTCCCGTCCTACGTCGACGAGGCTCGCCGCTTCATCGAGCATCGCCAGCGGCAGAACGAGGAGCGGCGTGTCGTTCTGCCGTGGGTGTTTCCGCGTCCGCTCGCCGACACCATGGGTGCCGGCAACCGGAAGCGCCGCACCGACTGCCCGATCGCGTACCCGACGGTCTACGGTCACTTCCATGGAGCGATGAAGGCCGCGGAGCTGGCCCGGCACACCCCGCACGACACCCGGCACACGGTGGCCGTGAATCTGCTCGACTGGACGGGTAACGTCCGCCTGGTCGCCGCGTACCTCGGAGACACGGTGCAGACGGTGGTCCGGCACTACATGGACCCCGACAACGAGATCCCGTGGAAGCGGTTCATCGGGGTCGGTGACCGGATGCGGGGCGCGGCGCTCGGGTCGCAGAATTCGCCGTGGACGGGCCAGTCCGCGCAACTCCCACGCAACTGAGGCCCGGAATCGCCTTCCGGGCCTCAGTGTTTTCAGCTGCTTAGGAAGATTCAGATGGTCGGGGCGAGAGGATTTGAACCTCCGACTTCACGGTCCCGAACCGTGCGCGCTACCAGGCTGCGCTACGCCCCGAACACCGACCGCACCAGTGTACACGAGCTTCACGTCTCCCACGCGAACTTCCCGACCAGCTTGACGAACCGGCAGTCACCGTGGCGGGAGACCACCATTTGGCCTCTCACCTTCGTCACGACGGTGAGAACCTGGGCCTCCTCGTCGCCGAGCGGCAGCACCATCCGGCCGCTCTCCGCGAGCTGCTCGAAGAGCGGCGCGGGGACGCCTGGCCCCCCGGCGGCGACGAGAATCCGATCGAAGGGCGCCTCGTCGGGCCACCCGAGCGTGCCGTTGCCGAGGCGCACCCAGACGTTCTGGTAGCCGAGCCGCTCGATCAGCGCCCGGGCGCGCTGGCCCAGGCGAGGAAGTCGCTCGATCGAGCAGACGCGGCGAGCCAGCTCGGCGAGCACGGCCGTCTGGTATCCCGAGCCGGTGCCGACCTCCAGCACCTTGTGCTCGCCGCGCACCTCGAGCAGCGACGACATGAGACCGACGATGTACGGCTGGGAGATCGTCTGCTCCTCCCCGATCGGCAGCGGGTGGTCTCCGTACGCGCGCTCGCGCAGCGCCTCCTCCACGAAGAGGTGACGTGGCACCTTCCGCATCGCCTCGAGCACGCGCGCGTCGGTGATGCCCCGGCGGGCGAGCTGCTCGTCGACCATGCGTTCGCGCTCACGCGCGAAGACGTCGGCGCTCACGCCGGGCCGCCGTCACGGCGGACCGCTGGTGTGGGGGGCCCCGAAAAAGCCCCCCCGGCCCCCCAACCCTCGGAGCGCCCCGGGGGGTGAGCGGACGCACTCGCGGGACCCGGGTCGCTCCTCGACCGTGCGAGGTCGGTCATAGGACCTGCGCGGTGAGGCTCGGCTCCCATCCGGACATCTCGGCCGCCGCGCGGTGGTTCGTGAGGTCGAGGTGCAGCGGCGTCAGCGCCGCATAGCCCTCGTGGATCGCGCCGATGTCGGTGCCGTCGAGCTCTTCCCAGCGCGGCGAGCCGGCGCCGATCCAGTAGTGCGTGCGCCCGCGCGGGTCGGTCTGCTCGACGATCTTGTCCGAGTACACGCGATGACCGAGCCGCGTGACGCGGACACCGCGGACCGCGGCGGCGGGGAGGTTCAGGTTCAGGAGCGTCTTCCGCGGCAGCCCGTGCACCAGCACCCGCATCGCGACCAGGCGAGCGACCCGCCCGGCGAGCTCGAAGTCACCGCCCTCCACGAGCGACACCGCGAGCGACGGCACGCCGAGAAGCGTGCCTTCCATCGCGGCGGAGACCGTGCCCGAGTAGGTGACGTCGTCGCCGAGGTTGCTGCCGTGATTGATGCCGGACACGACCATGACCGCTCGCTCGGGCAGGAACCCGAGGACGCCGAGATTGACGCAGTCGGACGGCGTGCCGTTCACGGCCCACCAGCGCTCGCGCACCTCGACGACGCGGAGCGGACGGTGCAGCGTCAGCGCGTGTCCGCACGCGCTCTGCTCGCGCTCGGGAGCGATGACGTAGACGTCGCCGACGTCGGCGAGCGCCCGCGCGAGCGCAGCGAGCCCCGTCGCATGGACCCCGTCGTCGTTCGTGAGGAGGAGGATGGACATCGCGAATCGGGGGCTACGGGTGCGCCGTAGCCCCCGTCAGCTCGGTTCGAGCGACACTCGACCGCCGCGGCGGTCGAGTGTCGCTCGAACTCTCAGTGGTCGGGGCGACTGGATTTGAACCAGCGACCACCGGACCCCCAGTCCGGTGCGCTACCAGGCTGCGCTACGCCCCGGTGTGACACCGCATTGTCGCAGACGCCCCGCGGCGCATCAAGCGCCCAGCCGGGTGCGGAGCGCGCGCAGGCGGTCGCGGATGCCGCGGAGCGCGTGGGCGTACGCGGCCTCGCGTAGCCCGAGCTCGAGCTGCACCGGCCCTCGCCGTGCTTCCTGCGCGAGCCGCTTCTTCGCGCCCTCGAGCGTGAGGCGCTCGTCGTAGAGCAGCTGCTTGATGCGGCGAACGAGGTCGACGTCGCGCTGGCGGTAGATACGCTGCCCGGCGGGGTTCTTCTTCGGGCGGAGCAGCTTGAACTCGGCTTCCCAGTACCGGAGCACGTACGACGGCACGCCGGTCACCTGCTCGACCTCGCCGATGCGGTAGTAGAGCTTCTCGGCCGCCGGCGACCCCACACCGGTTTACTGGGCGGGCGCGGCGCCCGGCAGCGCGTTGATGCGCTGCTTGAGCCCCTTCGAGGGCTTGAACGTCAGGACCTTGCGCGCGGTGATCTCGATCGACTGGCCCGTCTGCGGATTGCGCCCCCGGCGCGACGCTTTCCGCCGGATGCGGAAGTGGCCGAAGCCGACGATCTTCACGTCCTCGCCCTTCTCGAAGCAGCGAAAGATGATGTCGAAGACGGACTCGACGACCGCCGACGACTGCCGCTTGCTCAACCCGTACGCGGCCACGGCGTTCACCAGATCGTTCTTCGTCACGGTGACGATTCACCTCCCTCGGGAAACACCCCTGTCCCGGTCACTTCGGCTCCTTCGCGATGAACGGCTTGAAGCCTTCCGCCTCGAGGTTCTTGAGCGCCGCCAGAGCCGTGGCGCGATCGGTGAACGCGCCGACGCGGACCCGGTGCAGCGTCCCGGTCGTTGCGGCCGTCGCCACCGCTGGCGCCGGCGCTGCCGGAGCGGTTCCGCCGGCGCTCGCACCACGCGCGCGTCTCACCTGCACCTTGAAGCCCTCGCTGGCGAGGTCCTTGGAGAGCGCGACCGCGTCCCGTAGCGGGAGACTCGGCTTCACGAGCGCGCCATCGCTGACGCCCTCGGCCGAGAGCCCCTTGGCGTTCAGCTTCGACACGACCTGCGCGGGCGTCGTGCTGGCGACGAAGACGTCGTAGCGATCACCGGCCGCGCCGGATGCGCCGCCCGCCGTGCCGGAAGCGGCAGCGGGTGCGGCCGCCTTCGTCCGCGCCGGACCACGTGTCGTCGTCGACTGCTCCACGCGGTAGCTCCGCTGCTCGAGGCGCGCCGCGACGCGCTTGGCCGTTTCCGCGTCACGAAACGCGCCCACCTGCACCCAGAAGTCGCCGGTCTCGCCGCCGACGGTCTTGCCCGCCGCCGCTCGCCGGTCGGCCGCCGTCTTCGGTGCGTCGAACTTCGGTTGGGTCGCGGTGGACGACTTTGCCGCCGCGGCAGCCTTCTCCGGCCCGGGCTCGGCGCGCTTGGCGGCTTTCGGCTCCTCGCGTTTCTCGACCGCTGCCGCGGCGCGCTTCGGCTCCTGCTTCGGCTGACGGAGCGCAGCGGTCGGGGACGACGCGCCGGTCTTCTTCGCTGAAGGTGATGCCGCCTTTTGTTCCTGCGCGGCAGGCGCCCCTGTCGGTGCGGGCGCCGGCGCGGTCGCTGGTGCCGTGGTCGCCGGCGCGTCCGGCTTCTTCTCGGCTTCTGGTACCGCGGGCGGCGCGGGCGCTTGTGCGGGAGGCGCTGACGGACGCGCCTCCATCGGAGCCGGCGGGTTCAGCGCGTCCATGACGAACGGCGCGGATACCGCGGCGATCGCTCCGATGACCACGACCACGAGCGCGACGCGGACCCACGTGCGCGCCAGGAACGGCGTCGGCGGCTCCTCCCACTCCTCGTTGTCCTGGAGCTCCATGCGCTCGTCGTCGTGTTCCGTGCTCATGACCAGCATGTCCCCGCGATCGCGTCGGTCCGTGTCATGCGCGTCATCTTAGCATGGCGACTGCGATTTCCAGCACTTCCGACCGTGTTGGCGCACTGCGTCAGCGCCCCCTCGGAGCCCGTGACCGGATCGGGTCGTCGAGGAGCGCCGCGGCTTTGCCGGGGCGCTCCGAGCGCGGGGGGCTTGGGGGGCTTCGATAGTCCCCCCATGACCTGAGGAAGGCCAGACGCCCGACGAGCGCCTCCGTGTCCGTCCGCGTGTCATTCGAGTCCGTCATGACGGCCACGTACCCGACGCGTGGCGGTCGCTGGCCGAAGAGCGAAGCGTGATCCTCGGCGACGTTCCGCTCATATCGCTCCCAGCTCCCGAGGCGCTCGGGGCCCGACTCGACGACGATGATGCGAACGTTCGGCGCCTTCGGGCTCGCGATTCGCGTGCCGACCGGCGCGGTCGTGTCCCAGACGTACCCGATCACGTCGCTCGTCGTCATGGGCGACGGCCATCGCGGGAAGACGACGTAGACCTGCGCCGCCTGATCGTCGCGAGCTCGGTCGCGCACGTCTGCCGCCCTCGGGAGCCGAAGGACCTTCCAGGACCACGTGAGGATCGGGTACTCGGCCACGTCCAGCACGACCGAGCGATACAGCGCGACGGATGACCGGTCGCTCCTGAGGCTGAGCGCCACGCGCCCGTCCGCCCGGACGATCGCGACATCAGCGTGGCCCGTGAGCTCCTTCACGGACCATCCCGGCGTGCGGCCGTCGGCGGGCACGGTCGTACCGAGACGATCGCCGATGTGGATCTCGATCCGTGCCGGGTCGCCGGCCGGCGTGTCGCGTCGCGCGGATGCGGCCACGGACCGCGCGCCCGACCCGGGCGATGCGGCGGGCGCGATGGCGTCGTGCATCGGCCGGCGCGTCGCGCCGAGGTAGAAGCCTCGGTGGATCGGATTCCGGCTGACGACGGTCAGCGCCGAGAGCCCGACCACGGCCAGGACGAGCAGCCCGAGGGAGACGAACGAGCGCCGGCGGCTCACCCCTCGCCCTGGCGCGCCACGCGCCGGGGACGCGGCGCCCGGCGAAAGATGAGCCGGATCGGGGAGCCTGCGAAGCCGGCTGCGTGGCGGATCGACTTCAGCAGGTACCGCTCGTACGAGAAGTGCAGCTCGTCGGGACGGTTGACGCGGGCGACGAACGTCGGTGGTCGCACCGCCACCTGGGTCACGGAATGCAGCGTGAGCGGTACACCGCGAATCGAGAACGGCCGCCGCGCGATCGCCTCCTTCAGGATGCTCGTTGCCTCGTGGTTCGTGAGCCGCTGCTCCGCTTCGGCGGCGACGTGGTCGACGGCCGCGAGCAGCTCGTCGAGCCCCTCGCGTCGCGCCGCGGACGTGAACACGATAGGCGCGTAGTCCACGAACGTGAGGCGCTCGCGCACCTGCTCCGTGACGGCCGCCTTGGCCCCCCCGCGGTCCGCGAGCAGGTCCCACTTGTTCACGGCGAGGACGATCGCGCGGCCGGCGTCGTGGGCGTAGCCGGCGATGTGCGCGTCCTGGGCGGCGAGGCTCTCCGCTGCGTCGATGACGAGCACGGCGACGTCCGAGCGCTCGAGGCCCTTGAGCGCCATGACGACGGCGAGCTTCTCGAGCGGCTCGCTCACGCGGCCCTTGCGCCTGATCCCCGCCGTGTCGAGCAGCACGTAGGTGCGGCCCTCGTGCACGAACATGGTGTCGACGGTGTCGCGCGTGGTCCCCGGCTGGTCATGGACCAGGACGCGGTCGTCGCCGACGAGGGCGTTGACGAGCGAGGACTTGCCGACGTTCGGGCGTCCGATGATCGCGACGCGCACGCCGGGCGTGCGCTCTACCCGCGGGAGGGCTTCGGGCGGCGTGCGCTCGCGCAGGACGTCGAGCATCTCCGCGACACCCCGTCCGTGCTCCGCGGAGATGGGGACCGGCTCGCCGAAGCCAAGCCGGTGGAACTCGGCCAGCGCGCTCTCCTGCCCGCCGGCGTCGACCTTGTTGGCCGCGACGACGACCGGGCGGCGCGACCGCCTGAGCAGCCGTGCGATCTCCTCGTCGAGCGCGGTCATCCCGGCTCGCGTGTCGACGACGAACACCACGAGGTCCGCTTCCTCGACCGCCGCGAGCACGTGGCGGCGCACGCCGACGACGAGCGGCTCCTCCGACGCCGGGTCGAAGCCGCCGGTGTCGACGACGGTCGCCTGCCACCGCTCGAAGGTGAGCACGCCGTAGAGGCGGTCACGCGTGACGCCGGGCACGTCACGCACGAGCGAGCGCCGGTGTCCGACGAGCCGGTTGAAGAGCGTCGACTTCCCGACGTTCGGCCGGCCGACGATGGCGATGATGGGTCGCGGCGGCGGCGCGGTCCGGCTCACTATCGTGTGGGGGGCCCCGACATGGCCCCCCACACCCCCCCCACGCTCGGAAGCGGCCCGGGGGACCCGGGCCGCTCCTCGGACTCGCGCTTGGCCGGCGGCCCCGACATGGCCCCCACACCCCCCAGACCCCGACGCGCCCCGGAGGAACGGGGGCGCTCCTCGGTAACGCGCGGCGCCACGGCGTGCTGGATCGCGTGGAGCAGTGCCGCGCCCGTCGGCTCCACGAGCGTGATGGACACGCCGAGGTCACGCGCCAGGTCGGCGGGCGTGAGGTCGTCGAGAAAGACGCCGTCGCCATCGCGGACGGTGATCGACGGCACGAGCACCTCGTCGCCCAGCCCGTCGAGGCTCGCGAGATGGCGCTGGATGTCGCGGCCGGACAGCAGCCCGGCGACGCCGATGCCGGGCCCGAACAGCTCGTTCGGGACCGGTGCGACGGTCACGCGGCCGCGCGGCTCGTCGAGCGCGGCGACGAGCGCCGCCATCCGTGGGCCGTACATCTCGCCCGTCACGATCGTGACTGACTTCATGGGGGGACTATCGATGCCCCCGACACTTGTACGAAGGGGGCTCACGCCCCCCTCGTGCTCCCCCGGCCCCGCGCTCGGAGCGCCCCGGGGGGGGTGCGCGGACGCATCCGTGGTGCGCGGACGCACCCGACAAAGCCGGGGCGCTCCTCGACCACCGGATTTGGCTCGCCGGCAGGCGCGGACGAACTCGTCCTCGAAGCGCCGGACGAGCCCGATGCCGTCCTCCTCGACCGGGAAGTCCTCGTACGCGTCCGACGAAGGCACGTCGCGGCCTGCCAGCAGGTAGATCTCGTCCGCGAGGAACACGAACCGCGTGTCGAGCGTGGCGAGGAAGTGTCGCTGCCAGCCCTCGACGACGTGGATCAGGCTCCGCGCCTCGCCCGCGGTCAGCGTGCGCAGCGCGGGCAAGCGCTGGCGATGCCGGGTGAGCCCGACGGGAACGACGGCGACCGTCGTGACGTGCGGGTGCAGCGGCACCAGGTCGAACACGGTCCGCCGCAGCTGCTCGCCGTCGTTCAGGTCGGGACAGAGCACGATCTGCGCGTGCATCCGTATCGCCGCCTTCGCGAGCCGTTCCATCCGCGGCAGGATCTCGGCGGAGTGCCGCGGACGGCCGAGGAGCCGGTGGCGCAGCGCCGGGTCCGTCGCGTGCACCGAGATGTAGAGCGGCGACAGCCGCTGCTCCACGATCCGCGCGAGCGCGGTCTCGTCGAGGTCGGAGAGCGTGATGTAGTTGCCGTGGAGGAACGACAGGCGGTAGTCGTCGTCCTTCACGTAGAGGCTCTTGCGCAGTCCTCGGGGGAGCTGGTGGACGAAGCAGAACACGCACTTGTTCGCGCACGTGGCGATCTCGCCCGGACGCGGTGCCGCGAGCGTCACACCGAGGTCGGGCCCTCGTCGCGTCAACGCGATCGGCGGCAGGAGCGCCTGGTCACGCTCGACGAGCAGCTCGAGCCGATCGTCCGCCGCATGGAACTGGAAATCGATCGCATCGCGCAGCGTCTGCCCGTTCACCGCGACGATGCGGTCCCCGGCCGACAGGCCGGCACGTGCGGCGGGCGTGCGCGGCTCGACGGAGGCAATGACGACGCCCTCGGTGGCGGTGCCTTTACGCGAACGCGAGACCGAGGATGCCGCCTCAGCCGCCGGCCCGCACCCGAGCGTCGTGGCGGTGCGGCGGCCCGTGTCGAGCCCCGCGACTGAACCGGAGATCGAGCAGCGGCCCGGGTCCCCCGGACCGCTTCCGAGCGGTGGGGGGGTGTGGGGGGCCATGTCGGGGCCCCCATGACGAACAGTGGAGCGGCCCGGGTCCCCCGGACCGCTGCCGAGCGTCGGGGATATGGGCGCCATGTCGGGGCCGGCTGACCGCGAGATCGAGGAGCGGCCCGGGTCCCCCGGGCCGCTGGCGAGCGCGGGGCCGGGGGAGCACGAGGGGGGCGTGAGCCCCCTTCGTACAAGTGTCGGGGGCATCGATAGTCCCCCCATGTCAACGGAGGAGGATCGATTCATCGCGCGCCTCGCGCTCCGCGGCGTCCGTGGCGTTGAGATACCGCATGCCGTGGACGATGTACTGGAGCCCGGACACGATCGTGAAGAACGCGGCGAGCCAGAGCACCGGGGACAGGTCGATGCGCCAGCTGAAGTACCTCGTGAGGAGGCCGCTCAGCACCGTGAGGATCTGAAAGAAGGTCGCGGCCTTGCCCGCCCACGTCGGGCGCGGATGGATCCGCCCGCCCACCAGCTGGATGAGGAACGATCCGATCACCAGGATCGCGTCCCGGCTCACCACCACGATCATGATCCACGCGGGCAGCACCCTGAGCCACGTCAGCGTCGCGAACGACGCGACGAGCAGGAGCTTGTCCGCCGTCGGGTCGAGGAACGCGCCGAGGCGACTCTGGATGCCCCGCCGCCGCGCGACGTAGCCGTCGAGCAGGTCGGTGAGCGCCGCGACCGTGAACGTCATCAGCGCGACTCCCGGCCGGCGGTAGACGAGCAGCGCGACGAAGACCGGGATCAGCAGGATGCGCAGCACGGTGAGCCAGTTCGCGAGCCCCATGGCGACGCCAGTCTACCTCACGCCCGGTACCGCTCGAGGCTCGCCCGGATGGCCGGCGGCAGCTCGACCTCCACCTCGACGTGGTCGGACTCGTCGCGGCGGTTGAGCACCGTGCCGTGCTCGTAGCACACCGCGAGCGCCCCTCCATCGCCGTGCGGGATGCGCAGGACGACGCTGCCGGCGAGGGGCCGGAGGACGTCCGCGATGCGGTCGAAAAGGCCGTCTATCCCCTGCCCCGTGGCGCCGGAGATCGTCACGGCGCCGTGCCGCTCCGCCAGCGCCGGCGGCAGGGTGTCGAGCCGGTCGATCTTGTTCAGCACCATGATGGTCGGCCGATCGGCGACCTCGAGCTCGGCGAGGAGCTGGTCGACGGCCGCGATGTGCTCGTCCATCGCCGCGTGGCTGGCGTCGACGACGTGGAGCAGGACGTCCGCGTCGGTCAGCTCTTCGAGCGTGGCCCGGAACGCGGCCACGAGCTCGTGCGGCAGTTTGCGGATGAACCCGACCGTGTCGGTGAGGATGAACGGCCGACGGCCGTCACGCTCGACGAGCCGCGCGGCCGGATCGAGGGTGACGAAGAGCTGGTTCGCGGCCACGAAGCGCGAGCCGGTGAGCCGGTTGAGGAGCGTCGTCTTCCCCGCGTTGGTGTAGCCGACGAGCGCGACCACGGGGAGCCCGCGGCGCCGCCGCCCCTCGCGCCTGACGCGCCGGCGGACGCCGACGCGCCCGAGCTCGCGGCGGATCTGGTTCATGCGGTGACGGATGACGCGACGGTCCGACTCGAGCTGCGTCTCGCCCGGACCTCTCGTGCCGATGCCCCCCCCGAGTCGCTCGAGGTGGCTCCACTGACCGACGAGTCGCGGCAGCAGGTACGTGAGCTGGGCGAGCTCGACCTGGAGCTTGCCCTCGGCGGTCCGCGCGCGCTGCGCGAAGATGTCGAGGATCAGCGCCGTGCGGTCCACGACCTTCATGCCGAGCGTCTCGGAGATGTTCCGTTCCTGGATCGGCGAGAGCGCGTCGTCGGAGATGAAGAGGTTCGCCCCGAGCTCCCGGGCCATCGTGCCGATCGCGTCGATCTTGCCGCGCCCGAAGTAGTACGCGGACGTCGCGCCCGGGCGTTCCTGGATCACGCGCTCGAGCACCGTCGCGCCCGCGGACTCCGCGAGCCCCGCCAGCTCCTGCAGCGACTCCTCCACGTCGGAGCGACGCTGCGACGGCAGCCTGACCGCCCCGATCACCGCCCGTTCCCGCGCCGGCGCCGTCGTCAGCAACGCGCTGTCGTTCCGTCTCTGCTCGCTCACTCGATCAGCCCCTCCTCCTTCGCCATCGCCTCGATCATCCGGGCCGCGCCGTCCGGCCCGCCCGCCTGGTCCACGTCGATCCACCGCACGTGAGGCTCCTGGCGGAACCACGTGAGCTGCCGCCGCGCATACTCGGCGGTCGCCCGCTCCATCGCGCGGACCGCCTCGGCCTCGCCGAGCCTCCCTCGAACGACGCCCACGAACTCGCGGTACCCGATCCCCCGCATGGCGGGCAGCGCCGGATCGTGACCGTCCGCGAGGAGCCGGCGGACCTCGTCCGCGAGCCCCGCGGCGGCCATCGCGCGCGCTCGCTCGCGGACCCGGCGGGCGAGGGTCGAACGGTCCGCGGTGAGCCCGACGTACAGAGCCCGGAACTCGCCTCCGGCGTCCTGCCACCTCACCCGGGCGGCCCCGGCCGGGCTCCCGGCCCGCACGAGCTCGAGCGCGCGCACCACCCGCACGTGGTCGTTCGGATGCAGGCGGCGAGCCACCTCCGGTGCCTGCTCGGACAGCCGTTGGTGGAGCGCCGCTCGACCGTGCGTCGCCGCCACCGCGTCCAGCTCGCGCCGGAACTCCGGGTCGGCGGGCGGCGCCGGGTCGAGCCCGCGGAGCAGTGCGCGGATGTACAGTCCCGTGCCGCCGACGACCACCGGCAGCCGGCCCCGGGCTCGGATCGCAGCGATTGCTTCGGTCGCGTCGCGACGGAACCGCGCCGCGTGATACCGGTCGTCCGGCTCCACGACGTCGATCAGGTGGTGCGGCACCGCGCGGCGCTCCTCGGCGCTCGGCTTGCCGGTGGCCACGTCCATACCGTGGTAGACCTGCCGCGAGTCCGCGCTGACCACCTCGATCGCCATCCGACGCGCCAGCGCCACGGCCGTCGCCGTCTTCCCCACGCCCGTGGGGCCCGCGATGATCAGCAACGGCGGATTCATGCGCTCGGACACTTCAGCTTACCAGCTCCTCCTGAGCTCCCGCCGGATCTCGCTAAGCGCGATGCGGCTCACGACCGGGCGGCCGTGCGGGCAGAAGAACGGCGTCAGCGTCGCGCCGAGGTCCGTGATCAGGCGCTCCATCTCCTCGTGCGCGAGCGGCATGCCGGCCTTCACCGCGGCGCGGCAGGCGACGAACGCCAGCGCGCGGTCGACGCTCGGCTCTCCGCCCCGCGGCCCGCCGAGGTCGTCGATGGCCGCCTCGATCAGTCGGCGCGGCTCGTCGCCCTTCAGCAGCGACGGGACGGCGCGCAGCAGGACCGCCTGCCCGCCGAAGCCCTCGAAGGCGAAACCGAGACGCTCGAGCGGCTCGCGCCAGCGCTCGAGCAGCGCGCGTCCAGCCGGGGCCAGATCCAGGGGCTCGGCGAAGAGGAGCGCTTGCGCCGGCGCCGCCCCCGCGGCCAGCTCGGCCGTGAGCCGCTCGAAGATGACGCGCTCGTGCGCAACGTGCTGATCGACGAAGAACACCTCCTGGTCCGACGTGGAGACGATGAACGTGCTCTGCACCTGTCCCAGCACGCGACCGAAGAGCCCGGCGCCGTACGGTGCGCGAGACTCCGCGAAAAGCCATGTCTGCTCGCGGGGCGCTCCCGTCGCCGCCGCTCCCGCCGCGAGCAAGTCGGCCGCGCCCATCCCACGCGCCTCTTCCGTGGCGGCCGGTGTCGCCGCGAACCCGGCGGCGCCGACGGTCGGCATGACGGCGCGTGCCCGCAGCGCCTCGCCGAGCGCGGCCACGATCATCTCGTGGACGAGCCGCGGGTGACGGAAGCGCACGTACGCCTTCGTGGGATGGACGTTCACGTCCACGTCCGTGGCGGCAAGCGCGATCGAGAGGCACACCCACGGGAAGCGGTCGCGCGGCAGGAGCGGCCGGTACGCCTCGAGCACGGCCTGGATCAGCGCCGGGTCGCGGACCGGCCGGGCATTGATGGTGACGACGATCTCGTCCCGGGCGCCACGAGTGACGTCGGGCGGGCTCGCGTAGCCGTGCACGGTGACGCCGTGCTCGGTACGGTCGACGCGCAGCAGTCGGTTCGCGATGTCCCAGCCCCAGAGCGCGCCGAGCCGGTCGCGAAGGTCGCGGGCTGCCGGCAGCGTCATCGTCGCGCGGCCGTTGGAGGCGACGCGCACGAACACCTCGGGATGCGCGAGCGCCAGGTGCGCCACGACACGCAGGCATGCGGCCAGCTCCGTCGGCGCGGTCTTCAGGAACTTGAGGCGCGCCGGCGTGTTGTGGAAGAGGTCACGCACCTCGACCGTCGTCCCGGGCTCCGCCGGCACCGTGACGTGCTGCGTGACGGTCCCGCCCTCTCCCGCGAGGCGCACGCCATCCGTGGCGCTCCGCGTCCGGCTCACCAGCGTGAAGCGCGAGACCGCGCAGATCGCCGGCAGCGCCTCGCCGCGGAAGCCGAGCGTCACGATGCGATCGAGGTCCTCGTCGGCGCTCAGCTTCGACGTGGCGTGGCGCTCGAGGGCGAGCGGCAGCTCGGTGGCGCGGATACCGATGCCGTCGTCGGTGACGCGGATCAGCGAGGCCCCGCCGTCCCTCAGATCGACGGTGATCGAGCGCGCCTCGGCGTCGAGCGCGTTCTCGCAGAGCTCCTTCACGACGGACGCCGGCCGCTCGACGACCTCTCCCGCGGCGATCTTGTTGACGAGGTGCTCGGGCAGCCTGCGGATCCGCGTCATGAGCCGCCGAGGCGCCGCTGGAACTTCGCGAACAGGTTCAGGGCCTCGATCGGCGTGACGTGCGCGAGGTCGAGCTCCCGCATCTCGGCGAGGATCGGGTCCGGCGCCGGCGCGAACAGGCCGAGCTGCACGGCATCCCGGCGGTCCGCCTGACGCTGCCCCTCGGTCTCGAGCTCCGCGAGCAGCGCCTTCGCCCGCGCGATCACCGGCACCGGCAGCCCGGCGAGCCGCGCGACCTGGATCCCGTAGCTGCGGTCCGTCGGGCCGGGCCGCACCTTGTGCAGGAAGATGATCTCGTCGTTCCACTCGCGCACCGCGACGTGGCAGTTCCGGATCCCGGAGCGCTCGTCGCCGAGCTGCGTCAGCTCGTGGAAGTGCGTGGCGAAAAGGACCTTCGCCCGCGTGCGGTCGTGGAGGTCCTCCACGACGGCCCAGGCGATCGCGAGCCCGTCGAACGTCGAGGTGCCGCGCCCGACTTCGTCGAGCAGGACGAGGCTCCGCGGCGTGACGTGGTTCAGGATCGTCGCGGTCTCGACCATCTCCACGAGGAACGTCGACTGGCCGCGCGCGAGGTTGTCCTGCGCCCCGACACGGGTGAACACGCGGTCCACGAGGCCGATCCGCGCCTCGCGCGCGGGCACGAACGCGCCGATCTGCGCCATGATCACGAGGTGTCCCGCCTGCCTCAGGTACACGGACTTGCCGGACATGTTGGGCCCCGTGAGGATGACGATGCGGCGGTCGTCGTCGAGGTCGACGTCGTTCGGCGTCACCGGGGTGTCGCTGCGCGCCTCGAGGACCGGATGCCGGCCATCGACGATCGTGAGCGCGGACGAGCGGTCCACCACGGGACGGACGTGACCGCGCAGGTGCGCCACCTCGGCCAGCGCCGCGAGGACGTCGAGCAGGCCGACCGCGCGGGCGGTGCGCAGGAGATCCGGCGCCCGGGCGGCGACGCGACGGCGCACGTCCTCGAACAGCTCGTACTCGAGCCGCTTGCGCCGCTCGTCGGCGCCGAGCACCTTGACCTCGTACTCCTTGAGCTCCGTCGTGACGAACCGCTCCGCGTTCGTGAGCGTCTGCCGCCGGATGTAGCCCTCGGGTACCCGCGATGCCTGCGCGTGTGACACCTCGATGCCGTACCCGAACACGCGGTTGAAGCGGACGCGGAGCGTCGAGAGCCCCGTCCGCGCGCGCTCGCGCTCCTCGAGCCCCGCGATCCACCGGCGCGCGTCGCGGGCGTCGGCGACCAGCGCGGCGAGCGTCTCGTTCCATGCCTCGCGGATGAGCCCGCCGTCGTGCAGGGCGAACGGCGGCTCGTCGGTCAGCGCGGCGGCGAGCAGCGCGCGGAGGTCGTCGAGTGGGACGAGGTCGTCACGCGCGCCGGTGAGGAGCGGCACGGCGAGCGGCTCGAGCGCCCGCCGTGCATCCTCGAGCGGGTCCAGGCAGCTCCGGAGTCCGACGAGGTCGCGTGCGTGCGCGACGCCGAGCGTGGCCCGGCTCGTGAGGCGCTCGAGGTCGCCGATGCGCTCGAGCGCGGCCCGCAACGCCGCGCGGGTCGACGGTGCGGCCACGAGCGCCTCGACGGCATCCTGGCGCGCGGCGATCGCGCCGGGATCGAGGAGCGGCCGGAGCAGCCACCGGCGTAGCATCCTGGCACCCATCGGCGTGACGGTCTCGTCGAGCACGCCGACGAGCGACCCTCGCGCGCCGCCGCCGCTGCCCTCGAACAGCTCCAGCGTCTCCACCGCGGTCTCGTCGAGCACCATCGCTCCGGACGCCGTGAGCCGCTGGAGTCGGGTGAGGTGGCCGAGCGCGTCACCCTGCGTCGAGCGCAGGTACCCGAGCGCGGCCGCTGCGGCCTGGAGCCCGGCCGTGAGGGTCTCGACGCCGGACCCCGCGAGCGTCTCGACGCCGAACTGCGTGCAGAGGTCGGCGACGGCGGTGCGCGCCGAGAAGGCGGCGCCGTCCACGAACGTCAAGGCGGTCCCGGTCGCCTGGAGCTTCGCCAGCAGATCGGCAGAGCCTCGGAGAGCTCGTGAATGAATCGGGTGGTCGAGGAGCGCCACGGCTTCGGCCGGTGCGTCCGCGCACCACGGGTGCGTCCGCGCACCTCCCCCGGGGCGCTCCGAGCGCTGGGGCCGGGGGAGTCCGAGGGGGGCGTCAGCCCCCCTCGTGTGATGGTCGGGGGCCATTTCGGGGCCCCCCATGAGGCCGTGGGGCAGCAGCGCCTCGGCCGGTCGCCTGAGCAGGGCCGCCGCCAGCACGCCGCCGTCGCCTGTGTCCTCGCCGCACCAGAACTCGCCGGTCGACACGTCGACGAGCGCAACCCCGGTCAGCGCGCCGCGTGGCACGAGCGCCAGCAGGAAATTGTTCGCAGCGCCCGGCAGGTACGCGGTGTCGGTGATCGTCCCCGGCGTGATGATCCGCACGACGTCCCGCTTGAGGAGCTTCTTGCCCTTGGCCGGCGCCTCCATCTGCTCGGAGATCGCGATCTTCTGGCCGGCACGCACCAGCTTCGCGATGTACCCCTCCGCCGCGTGGTGCGGGATGCCGGCCATGGGCGCGCCCTGCCGTGACGTCAGCGTGATCTGGAGCAGGCGCGCGCCCAGCTCGGCGTCCTCGAAGAACAGCTCGTAGAAGTCGCCGAGCCGGAAGAGGAGGAGGTGGTCGGGGAACCGGCGCTTCAGCTCCCGGTACTGACGCATCATGGGCGTCAGCTCCGGGGAGTCCGAGAGGCGCGCGGCCGCGCCCGTGGGGCGCGCGGCCGCGCCCGTGGGGGACATCGCTCCCCTCGGCGCCGTCGCGTCAGCCACCGAGGCGACTCCTGAGACGCGTCCAGGTGGCCTCGAGCGACTCCGGTAGGACCCGAACGTCACCGACGGCGGACATGAAGTTGACGTCCCCGTTCCATCGGGGAACGACGTGGATGTGCAGGTGGTCCTCGATCCCCGCCCCCGCGACACGGCCCTGGTTGACGCCGATGTTGAAGCCGTGCGCCCGGTACTCGTCGGTCAGCACGCCGACGGCGATCTGGACGAGTCGCATCGCATCGGCGAGCTCCTCGGCCGTCGCGTCGCGGATGGTGCCGACGTGGCGGTTCACCGCCGCCATGAGGTGCCCCGAAGTGTACGGGTAGGCATTGAGGATCAGGAACGCGTGCGGGCCGCGCTGGAGAACCAGGCGGGAGCGATCGTCCAAGGCGCCGAGCGCGGTACAGAAGACACAGCCGGCGGAGGGCTCCGAGGCGCCGACGTACGCCATCCGCCACGGCGCCCAGAGGCGGTTCACGCGTCGCGGCCCGGCCTCACGTGTTCACGAGCTCGCGGAGTCGCTTGCCGACCTTGAAGAACGGAACCCGCTTCTGGGGCACGTCGACGGCGCTGCCGGTCTTCGGGTTGCGGCCCTTCCGTGAGTTCCGGTGGCGGATGCGGAAGCTGCCAAAGCCACGAAGCTCGACCTTGTCACCGCGCGCGAGGGCGTCGGTGATGTTGTCGAAGATCGTGTTGACGATGGTCTCTGTCTCCTTCTTCGTCAGGTTGGAGATCTTCGAGATCTCGTCGATCAGATCGGCTTTCGTCATCGTGCACTCCTGGAGCGGGCCAGTTCGCGGTGAGCAACCGAGGGCCACCGTAGCATGCGGCCTCGGAGAATGTCAACCCGAACAAGGGGTTAGAGAGCACGGGACGACGCCGGCATCGCGCCGGCCGACCGGATCGCCCGGGCGACTGTCGCAGTACGCCAGTCCAGAAACACCAAGAAATATGCGACTTGGCCGTTTTCGCCTCAGAATAACCATGAGACGACGGGTCGAAGCGTCGCCGTCAATCCATCAGATAGAGCGGCGTCTTGAAGAGCGGAAGCGACGGAGCAAGCGAACCCGGGAGCGGGACGCCGATCGCGCCCTTGACGAGATCGAACAGCGAGAGCTTGCGGCGCGGCGGGATCACCCGCGGCGGCACCGGCAGGCCGGCCAGGACGGCGGCATGGTTGACCGCGTCCTCCAGGCTGCCGAGCTGGTCGACCATCCGGAGCGACTTCGCCTGCACCCCCGAGAAGACGCGGCCGTCCGCGAAGCGGCGGACATCGGCCTCGGGGAGGTTGCGGCCGCCGGCCACGGCCTGGATGAACTGCCCGTGGATGTCGTCGAGCAGGCCGTGGAGAATGCGCTGTTCCTCCTCGGTCATCGGCCGGCTCGGGTTGCCGATGTCCTTGAACTGGCCCGCCTTGACGACGACGTAGCTGACGCCCACCTTCTTCATGAGCTCGCCGAACGTGGCGAGCTGCATGATGACGCCGATCGAACCGGTCAACGTTCCCGGGTTCGCGAACACCTGATCGGCAGCGACCGCGATGTAGTATCCGCCGGATGCAGCGACCGCTCCGAGCGACGCCACGACCGGCTTCCCCGCTTCGCGGAGCCTGAGCAGCGCCTGGTGGATCTCCTGCGTGGGGCCCACCACGCCTCCAGGGCTGTTGATCCGGATCACGACCGCGCGCACCAGCGGGTTGTCCCGGTGCCGCCTGAGGTCCCGGACGACCTCTTCGACGTCGAGGATCATCCCCTCGACCTCCACGATCGCGACCTGGGGCCCGAACCCGACGGCACCGACCTCGCCGTCGCGAAGGGACCCGAGCGCGACGACGAAGCCGATCAGGACGACGAGATAGACGGCGGCGGCGGCGGCGAGGACGCGGCCGGTGCTAGTCCTCGTCGTCGTAGTCGTAGTCATCGCGCTGCTTGCCGCGCTTGCCGCCACGCCGCCCGCCGCGCCCGCGCTCGTCGAGGTCCTTCGGAGGCTCGGTGACGATGGCGTGGTGCAGTTCCTTCAGCGACAGTCCGATGCGCCGCTCGTTGGGGTCCACGCGGATGACGAGCAAGGTGAGCTCGTCGCCGACGCTGACGATCTCGTCCGGCCGGCTGATCGGCCGGTTCGCCATCTGCGAGATGTGGAGCAGACCGTCCACCCCGGGCTCGAGCTCGACGAAGGCGCCGAAGTCGGTGAGGCGGACGACCTTGCCGGTGACGCGCGAGCCCATCGGGTACCGCTGCGCGACCGTCGTCCAGGGGTCGGGCTGGATCTGCTTGAGCCCGAGGGAGATGCGCTTCTGGTCCCGGTCGATGTTGAGGATCTGCGTCTCGATCTCCTGGCCTTTCTTCAGCACCTCGGACGGGTGTCCGACGTTGCGCGTCCAGGACATGTCGGAGATGTGCAGCAGCCCGTCGACGCCCGGCTCGAGCTCGACGAACGCGCCGAAGTCGGTCAGGTTGCGGACCTTGCCGCTGATCCGCTGCCCGACCACGTAGCGCTCGTCGATGGTGGCCCACGGGTCGGGCTCGACCTGCTTCATGCCGAGCGAGATCCGCTTGGCCGTCTTGTTCACGTCGAGCACCATCACGTCGACCTCGTCGCCGACGTTCACGATCTTCGACGGATGACGCACCCGGCGCGTCCACGACATCTCGGAGACGTGGACGAGCCCCTCGACGCCGGCCTCGAGCTCCACGAAGGCGCCGTAGTTGGTCAGGCTCACCACGCGGCCGCGCACCTTCGTGCCGGGCGCGTACGTCTGCTCGACCCGGTCCCACGGGTCCACCGACTTCTGCTTGTAGCCGAGCGAGACGCGCCCGCTCTCGCGGTCGAAGTGCAGCACGACGACCTCGACCTGGTCGCCGACCTGGAAGATCTCGGAGGGATGGCCGACGCGTCCCCAGCTCATGTCCGTCACGTGGAGCAGGCCGTCGATCCCGCCGAGGTCGATGAAGGCGCCGTAGTCGGTGATGTTCTTCACCGTGCCCGTCAGCACCATGCCCTCGGAGAGGACCTCGAGCGTGTGCTTCTTCTTCTCCTCGCGCTCCTCCTCGAGCACCGAGCGCCGGGAGAGGACGACGTTGCCGCGCCGGCGGTTCAGCTTGATGACCTTGGCGCGGATCGTCTGCCCGACCATCGCCTGCAGGTTCTTCATCGGGCGCAGATCGACCTGCGAGCCGGGAAGGAACGCCTTCACGCCGACGTCGACGGCGAGCCCGCCCTTCACCACCTCGACCACGCGGCCCTCGATCGGCATGCCGTGGTCGTGGGCCTTGGTGATCGCGTCCCAGACCTTGATCTTGTCCGCCTTCTCCTTGGACAGGACGATGAGGCCCTCGGAGTCTTCCTTGGCCTCGAGGTAGACCTCGATCTCGTCGCCGACCCTGGGGAGCGTACCGACCCGATGGAACTCCTCGATCGGGATCGCTCCTTCGCTCTTGTACCCGACGTCGACGAGCACCTCGCTGGTCCCGACGTGGACGACGCGGCCGCGGACGACCTCGCCCTCCTCGAACTCGCTGACCCCGTCGTGGAACCAGTCCTCCATGCGCTCCTCGGCCGCTGACATCCCGCCCTCCTTGCGCGGCCCGCCGAGGGGGTTGCGCGTTTCATGCATGTTCATGCTGCCCTGTCCTCCCATCACGTGTAATCGAGCGGACCGCAGGCGCTGTCGCCTGCTCCGCCGGCTGTCTCCAGCTCGTTGCGACCCGGCCCGCGTCGACGCCGGCGGGATCGATCGTTGATCTGTCTGCCAGTCGCGCGATCGCGTCCATCATGGCGCGGCTCGCCGACTCGTACTGCGTCTTCCTGTCCACGTCGTCACGCCGCGCGAAGGTGAGCGGCGGCCCGAACGTCACCGTGACCTTGCCGGGCCGAGGGAGCGGCCGCCCCTTCGGCCAGGCCGTGCCCGAGCCCTCCACGAACGCCGGGACGACGGGCGCTCCGCTCATCACCGCGAGCATACCCGCGCCGGGCTTCGGCGGCCGGAGCCGGCCCTCGTCGCCGCGCGTGCCCTCGGGGAAGACCAGCAACGCGCGATTGTCCTGCAGCACGCGGAGCGCCGCTCGCAGCGCCCCGGCGTCCGCGCCCTCGCGGCGCACCGGCCGGGCGTTGACCGCCCAGATCAACCGCCCGAAGAGCGGGATGCGGAACAGCTCGGCCTTGGCCATGAACGACAGCGGTCGCGGCGCGACCGCGCCGACGAGCGGCGGGTCCATCACGCTCGAGTGGTTCGCGACGATCAGCGCGGGCCCCTCGCGTGGCACGTGCGCCTGCCCGCGCGCTTCCAAGCGGAAGAGCAGGCGCAGCAGCCAGCGCGCGAGCACCTTCAGGACCGCGTACAGCATCGTCTCTGCTCCACCATCGCCGCCAGGCGATCCACGACCTGGTCGATGGTGAGGTCCGTGGTATCGACCTCGATTGCGTCCGGGGCCTTCCGGAGCGGCGCGAGCGTCCGGCCCGAGTCCTGCCGATCGCGTACGCGCACGTCCTCGCGCACCGCCTCCAGCGTGACGCCGTAGCCCAGCGCCAGCAGTTCCGCGTGCCGCCGGCGCGCCCGCGCCTCGAGGGAGGCGGTCAGGTAGAACTTCACGTCGGCGTCGGGGCAGACGACGGTGCCCGTGTCCCGGCCCTCGAGGACGACGCCGCCCGCCCCGGCGGCACGCCGCTGGAGCGGTGTCAACTTCTCGCGCACCGCCGGGATCGCCGACAGGCGCGACGTCAGCTGCCCGAGCTCGGGCGTACGGATGAGCGCGCCCACGTCCTCGTCACCGAGGAGCACCTGGCCGTCGACGATCGACACCTCCACCTTCTGCAGGTGACCATCGAGCGCCGCGACGCCGCTCTCCGCAAGGCCCGCCCGGGCGACGGACAGTGCGACCGCACGGTACATCGCGCCGGTGTCGAGCAGCTGGAAGCCGAGACGCTCGGCGAGCCGCCGCGCGACCGTCCCCTTGCCGGCTCCGGCCGGCCCATCGATCGTGATCACCGGCTCCCGGTCCTTCACGGCTCCACCGTCAGCGCCTCGCGGCCGGCGAGCGCGTTCATGGTCTCGACGAACGTCGGGAACGACGTCGCGATGCAGGCCACGTCGTCGATGACGGTCTCCCCCTCGGCGACGAGCCCCGCGACGGCGAGCGCCATCGCGAGCCGGTGGTCGCCGCCGCTCGCGACGGCGGCACCCTGGAGCCTGCTCACGCCGTCGATGTCGAAGCCGTCCGGTTTCTCGGTGATCCGTGCCCCCATCGTTCCGAGCTCGCGCGCGAGCGCGCCGATCCGGTCGGACTCCTTCACGCGCAGCTCGGCGGCGTCCCGCACTCGCGTCGTGCCGCGCGCGAGCGCTGCGGCCACCGCGAGCACGGGGAGCTCGTCGATCAGGCGCGGCACGAGCGCTCCGCCGATCTCGGTGGCCGAGAGCGCCGCCGGCTCGAGCGTGATCGTGGCCATCGGTTCGCCGGTGTCACGGCGCTCCGCCTCCACGAGCCGCCCCCCCATCGAGCTCAACGCCTCGAGGATCCCGGTCCGTGTGGGATTCACGCCGACCGCCTCGACGCTGACGGCTGCGTCGCGCACGATGGACGCCGCGACCAGGAAGAACGCCGCGGACGAGATGTCGCCGGGCACGTCGACGGCGGCGCCGGCGAGATCCCCCGGCACGATGGTGACCGAGCACCCGCTCGTCGTGACGGAGGCGCCGAACTGCCGCAGCATCCGCTCGGAGTGGTCGCGCGAGGCCGACGGCTCCGTGACCGTCACCGCTCCGTCGGCCCACAGGCCGGCGAGCAGGACGGCGGACTTCACTTGCGCCGAGGCGACCGGCGTGCGGTAGCTCATGGCACGGAGCGGCCTGGCACCGCGGACCGCAAGCGGCAACCGAGCGTTCCCCGAGCGCCCGAGGAAGGTGGCCCCCATGGCGGCGAGCGGCTCGGCGACGCGCGCCATCGGCCGGCGGCGCAGCGAGTCGTCGCCGGTGAGGACGGTCGTGAACGGCTGCGCGGCGAGGACACCGAGGAGCAGGCGCGCCGTCGTCCCGGAGTTGCCGCAGTCGATCACGTCACCGGGCTCCTGGAGGTTCATGCGCCCGGCCCCGGCGATGCGGTACTCTCCCGGCCCCTTGCGCGTGACCTCGGCGCCCAGCGCCTGCACCGCCGTGAGCGTGCGGCCGCAGTCCTCGGCCTCGAGGAAGCCCCGCACCTCCGTGACGCCCGGCGCGACGGCCCCGAGCAGCGCGGCCCGGTGCGAGATCGACTTGTCGCCGGGGACGCGGACGCGGCCGGAGAGACGCGCGACGGGACGGACGCGCAGTCTCATCGCATCGCCTCGCGCGTCTGCTTGACCTGCACGAGCCTGTCGCGGAGTGCCGCGGCGTCGCCGGCGCGCATGAGGTGCTCGAGATCGTCGAGCGCGGCGCGGAACGCGTCGCAGCTCGCGAGCAACGCGTCACGGTTCGCGAACAAGATCTCCTCCCACACGGCCGCGTCGCCGGCGGCGATCCGCGTCGTGTCCTTGAAGCCGCGCCCCGCGAAGGCGGTTGCGCCGGGCTCGAACCGGCGCACGGCGTCGACGAGCGCGACCGCGGCCAGGTGCGGCAGGTGGCTTACGATCGCCACGACACGGTCGTGCGTGTCGGGATCGAGCGTCGCGACGCGCGCCCCGACGCGTTCCCAGAGCTCGCTGACGGCCTTGACGACGCGCGGCTCGGTCGTCTCGGTCGGCGTCACGATCACGAGCGCGCCGCGGAACAGATCGGCCCGGGCGGCGCCGTATCCGCTCTGCTCGGACCCGGCCATCGGGTGGCTCCCGACGAAGCCGAGCCGCCGCGTGGCGTGCAACCGGCCGGCGGCGCGGGCCAGCCCGGCCTTCGTCGAGCCGACGTCGGTGATCAGGGCGCCGTCCGTGGCCGCCGCCCACACGCGCTCGAGCAGGCGCTCGTTCGCGAGCACCGGGGCGGCGAGGACGACGAGCTCGGCGTCACGGACGCCGCTCCCGACGTCGTCCGTCACCCGGTCGAGCGCTCCGTCGCGGAGCGCGGCCTCGACCCGACGCGGGTCGCGGGCGATGCCGACGATCTCGCGCGCGAGGGACGCCGCGCGCGCCGCCTTCGCGACGGACCCGCCGAGCAGCCCGATCCCGACGATCGCGAGCCGCTCGATCACGCCGGCTTTTTCCCCAACACCGTGCGGAGCGCCTTCGCCAGCTTGCGGTTCTCCTCCGGCGTGCCGATGGAGATGCGGAGCGCGGTCTCCATGCCGAACGGCGTCATCGGACGCACGATCACGCCCTGCTGCAAGAGCTTCTGGTAGACATCGGCCGCGCTCCGGCCGACGTCGAGGAGCACGAAGTTGGCGCGAGACGGCACGTACTTGAGGCCGAGAGTCTTGAACTCCTCGTACAGGAAGTGCCGGCCGGCTTCGATCATCCTCACACACTCGAGCGCGTGGCCCTCGTCCTCGAGCGCCGCGAGCGCGGCGGCCTGCGCCAGCGAGTTCACGTTGAACGGCTGGCGGATGCGGTTCATCAGCGCGATCGCGTCGCCATCGGCGATACCGTACCCGACGCGCAGCCCGGCGAGGCTGGCGGCCTTCGAGAACGTCCGGAGCACCACGACCCTGCGCCCCTGCTTGACGTAGTTCAGCGTCTCGGGGAAGTCGGGGCCGAGCGCGAACTCGATGTACGCCTCGTCGAAGACGACGACGCAGCGCTCGGGGACGCGCGACATGAACTGCTCGACCTCGCTCGCCGTGACGATCGTCGCGGTCGGGTTGTTGGGGTTCGCGACGAACATGATCTTCGTGAGCGGCGTGATCGCGCGCGCCATCGCGTCGAGGTCGAGCCGGTAGTCCTTGAGCATCACCATCACGCGGATGCCGCCGGCGGCCTGCACGATCATGGGGTACACGACGAACGACGGGTGCGGCACGACGGCCTCGTCGCCGGGTCGCAGGAACGTGCGCACGACCAGCTCGATCAGCTCGTTGGAGCCGTTGCCGAGGACGACCTGCTCCTGTCCCACGCCGTGCTTCTTGGCGATGGCCTGACGGAGGTAGAAGCCGCTGCCGTCGGGGTAGCGGTTCAGGGTCGTGATCGCCGCCATGATCGCCTCGCGCACACGGTCCGAAGGGGGCAGCGGGTTCTCGTTCGACGCGAGCTTGATGGCGTCGTGGATCCCGAACTCGCGCTCGAGCTCCTCGATCGGCTTGCCGGGCTCGTAGGGGGCGATCCCCAGGATGTGATCGTTGGCAAGCGACTCCCACTGCGTGTGCATGGTGTCTCCTTATCCCGCGGGATACGACCCGAGGACCTTCAGGAACAGGGTGCGCTCGGCGAGCCCGTCGAGCACGCGGGCCACCTCCGGCATGACACGGTGGCCCTCGAAGTCGACGAACATCACGTACTCCCACGGACGATGCTTGGCCGGACGCGACTCGATCTTCGTCAGGTTCAGTCCGGCGCCGGCGAAGGGCTCCAGGATGCGGAACAGCGAGCCCGGCACGTTCTGCATGGCGAAGAGAATCGAGGTCTTGTCGCGCCCCGTGGCGCCGGCCTTGTCCCGGCCGATCACGAGGAAGCGGGTGGCGTTCTGCTGATTGTCCTCGATGCGCGCGCGGAGCACCGGCACGCCGTAGTGCCGTGACGCCAGCTCGGACGCGATGGCGGCGGCGGTCTCATCGGCGGCGGCGAGCTCGGCGGCGGCGGCGGTCGAGCTGATCTCCTCGGTCGGCACGTCGGCGAGGTGCCGGCTCAACCACCCGCGGCACTGGGCCAGCCCCTGTGGGTGCGACAGCACACGTTTGACGTCGCGGAGGTCGGCCGCGTGCGACAGCAGGTGCTGCGTCACGTCGAGGTACAGCTCGCCGCCGATGACCACCTCGGAGTCCATCAGGCGGTCCAGCGTGACGTTGACGGCGCCCTCGGTCGAGTTCTCCACCGGCACGACACCGTGGTGCGCGCGTCCGCGCTCGACGTCGTCGAAGATGTCGACGATCGATCGCGCCGGCTGGTACCGGGCGGAACTGCCGAAGCGCTGGAGCGCCGCCTGGTGCGTGAACGTCGCCGGCGGCCCGAGGAACGCGACCGTGAGCGGCAGTTCGAGCCGGCGGCAGGCGGAGAGGATCTCCCTCCAGATGGCCTCGACGCTCTCCGGTGGAATCGGACCGGTCGCGGCGGCGCTGAGCCGCCTCAGGATCTCCGCCTCACGCTCGGGGACATACGACGGCGTTCCCTGTCGTCGTTTGAGGTCTCCGATCGCCTGGGCGGCCTCTGCGCGCTGAGTGAGGAGGTTGAGGATCTGGTTGTCGAGGTTATTGATCCTGGTGCGCCAATCGCCCAGGTCCATACGGACTCCCGGCGGCCATGCTCTCTTGAATGGGCGATTCTACCGCGGCCCGGAACGCACGGCAAGCACTGTGCCACGTCAGCTGCTCTGACCGTCTCCCGTCGTATGCTTCATCTCGCGGCCGAGGCGACGCCGACGTGGCGCTGCCGGTTGACGCCGCGCGGTTCCCGCGGACGTGGCCGCCGCACGCAGGGCGCTCACCTCGCGCGGCACCAGGTCACGAACCGCGCCGATCGGGAGATCGCCGAGCTCGATCGGTCCGAACGCCACGCGACGCAGCGCGAGCACGCGATGTCCGAGCGCGTCGCAGTAGCGCTTCACCTCGTGCTTGCGGCCTTCGGTGAACGTCAGGCGAAGGCGCGTCGTCTCGGCCACGTCGCCTCGGCGGTGGCGAGCGCCGCTCGGTCCATCCCCGACGACGTCGACGGCAATCGGCTTCGCCGGCCCGTCGTCGAGCACGACACCCGCGCGCCAGCGCGGCAGATCGGCGCGGGTCACGCGCCCGGCGACGTCGGCCTCATAGACGCGCGGCAGCGCGTAGCGAGGATGCAGCAGCCTGTGCGTGAGCTCGCCGTCGTTGGTGAGCAGCAGGACGCCCTCCGCGTCCGCGTCCAGGCGGCCGACCGGGTACACGCGCCCGCGCCCGTGGACGAGATCGGTGACGATCGGCCGTCCGCGCGGATCGTGGCGGGTCGTGACGTACCCGCGGGGCTTGTGCAGCACGACGTAGCGCTTCGGCTCGGCGGATGGGAGCGGCTGGCCGTCGACGGCGATGACGTCGGTGAGGGGATCGGCAAGCGTGCCGAGCTCTCGGACCACGGCGCCGTTCACGGCGACGTGGCCCTCGAGGATCAGCCGATCACCGCCCCGTCTCGACGTGAGCCCCGCGTGCGCGAGGAGCTTGTTGAGCCTGATCTTCGGCATCGCGCGCCGCTCGGTCGCCGGTGAGGGCGGTGTCCTCGACGCGCTCCACGGCGTTCGTGTCGTCCGTGGCGTTTCCGGCGCGCACCGTGTCGTTCCCGCCGCCCGTGACGTCTTCGGTGCCCGCCGCGTCGTCTCCGCCCACCGTGGTGTCGTCGCTCGCCACTCGGTCCTCGCCAAGCTCGGTGTCGCCGTCGGCGCTCTTCGCGGCGGCCTCGGCACCTGCGTCGGCAATCTCCGTTCTGAGAGTTCGAGCAACAATCGACCGCCGGGCGGTCGATTGTCGGCTCGAACTGAGTTCGGCACTCTCTGTGGTGACCTCGGCGCCGACCGCGCCGTCCTCCTCGGCCGCGGCGATCTCGCCTGCCACGACGTCGGGCGCGGCCGCGCGCCCCTCGGATGCCGGCGCCGCCTCCTCGCTCGCCTCCGTTTGCGCGGTCGCATTCCCCTCGGCGAGCGGCGCCTCTCCGGTGACGTCGCCGACGACCAGCGCACCCTCGACCTTCGGCAGCTCGGCGATGTCGCGCAGGCCGAACGCGATAAGGAAGTCGCGCGTGGGCTCGTAGAGGAACGGTCGCCCCGGCGCGTCCTTGCGGCCGGCGATCCGCACGAGGCGCCGATCTAGCAGGCTGTCGAGGACGCCTTCCTAGTTGACGCCGCGGATCGCGTCGATCTCGGGACGCGAGACGGGCCGGCGGTATGCGATGATGGCGAGCGTCTCGAGGGCCGGACGGGACAGGCGCGCGCGCGTGCGAGAGCGCGCGAGGCGGACGAGCCACGGCGCGACCTCGGGGCGCGTCACCATGCGGAAGCCGCCGGCGACCTCGGTGATCTGGAGCGCGCGCCCGGCGGTGTCGAACCGTGCGCGAAGCTCGTCGACGAGGGCGAGGGCCCCGGCGACGTCGGCGAGGCCGAGCACCTCGCGGATGCGCGCCGTCTCGAGCGGCGCGTCCGACGCGAACAGGAGCGCTTCGAGGACGTCGACGGGCGCGGTGGATGGCGTGGTCAGCATGGAATCCGGCGTCACTGGGTCTCCGTCCTCCCGGCCGGGGTGTGGGGGGCCATGTCGGGGCCCCCGGCCCGGCGCAAAACCGAGGAGCGGCCCGGGTCCCCCGGGCCGCTTCCGAGTGATGGGGGGGTGTGGGGGGCCATGTCGGGGCCCCCCACTCGGTGGTCCCGCGGCTCGATCACGATGTCGCCGAACAGCTCGGTCTGCTGCGCCCGGACGCGTCCGAGCCGCACCAGTTCGAGCAGCGCGAGCAAGCTGACGACGACCTCCGACCGCGGACGCTCGGCGCCGACGAGCGACGAGAACAGCAGCGACCAGGTGTCGCGCAGCAGCGTGAGGATCTCCGTCATCCGCTCGGTGACCGATGGGGGGTTCGGCTCGACCTCCCGCGGCCGCTCGCGCGTCTGCTCGTCGATGAGGCGCCTCATCGCGCGCTCGAGCAGGTGCACGGACAGATCCTCGAGCGGGATCTCGCCGCCCGAAGGCAGCTCGCTCGTCGGGCGTCCCCACAGAAGCGCCTGCTCCGCCTCCCGGGCGGCGAGCCACGTGCCGAGCGCCTTCACGCGCGCGTACTCGCGCAGGCGGTCTTCCAGCTCCTGCTTGAGCGCCAGCCCCTCCTCGTCGAGCCCCTCGTCGGTGTCGCCCTCCTCCGGCGGCACGAGCAGCTTCGACTTCAGATAGATCAGCGTCGCCGCCATCACGAGGTACGCGCCCGCGGTCTCGAGGTCGCGGAAGTCCATCGCCTCGAGGTGGGCGACGTACTGGTCGGTGATCGTGCGCACCGGAAGCGCGGCGAGGTCGATCTCGTTCGTGCGGCAGAGGTGCAGCAGCAGATCGAGCGGCCCCTCGAAGTCGCCGACACGCAGCGTGAGCGTGGCGGACGTCTCGACGGTCATGGAGCGAGGCGCACGGCGCTCCGGACGTCCTCCATCGTCCGGCGTGCGACGGCGCGGGCGCGGTCGGAGCCGGCGTGCAGCACGTCCACGATCTCTTGGGGCCGCTCGGCGAACTTCTCCCGGCGCTCCCGGATCGGCTCGAGCGCCGGGAGCAGGTGCTTGAGCAGCACGTCCTTGCAGTCCAGGCAGCCGATGCCCGCCGTGCGGCAGCCGGCCGCCGCCCACTCGCGGTCCGCGTCGGGCGTGAAGATCCGGTGGAGATCGAACACGGGGCAGACGTCGGGGTTGCCCGGGTCGGTGCGCCGCTTCCGCGCGGGGTCCGTCATCATCGGCCGGACCTTCTTCGTGATCGTCTCCGCGGTGTCCGCGAGCTCGATCGTGTTGCCGTACGACTTCGACATCTTGCGACCGTCCGTGCCCGGCACCTTGGGGATCTCGGTGAGCTTCGCCTCGGGCTCGACGAAGACCGGGCGGAAGGTGTTGTTGAAGCGCCGCACGATCTCGCGGCTGAGCTCGATGTGCGGCACCTGGTCGATGCCGACGGGCACCCAGTTCGCCCGGTACATCACGATGTCCGCGGCCTGGAGCACCGGGTAGCCGAGGAGACCGTACGATGGCGACTCGAGGTGCAGCTGCTCGATGCGCTCCCGGTACGTCGGCACGCGCTCGACCCAGCTGACCGGCGTGACCATCGACAGCAGCAGGTGCAGCTCCGCGTGTTCCGGGATCAGGGACTGCACGAAGAGCGTCGAGCGCTCGGGATCCAGCCCGGCGCCGAGCCAGTCCGCCGCCATGTCGATCGTGTTCTGCGGCACGTCGGCAATGTCCGACGTGTCCGTGAGCACGTGCCAGTCGGCCACGAAGTAGAAGCAGTCCATCGTGTCCTGCAGCCGCACCCAGTTCTGGAGCGCGCCGAGGTAGTTCCCGAGGTGCAGCCTCCCCGAGGGCCGCATGCCCGACAGCACCCGATCTCGCTTCGCCATCACCGCCTCGCTCTTTCCCAGATCTTCGCCGAGCGGATGAAGACATAGTACGCGTAGAGCACGGCGAGGAGGAATCCCCGCCAGCCGTCGAGGAACCCTCGGTGCACGAGGTACATCGAAAGGAAGCGCCCGAGCGGCCGCACGGCGAGGTCGCCGAGGCCGACGGATCGTCCCGCGCGCACCCACTCGTCGGCCGCGAGCGTGGTGTACCGGTTCGTGCGCGCCAGGAAGTCCGCGACGTCGCGGTAGCTCCGGTGGACGAGCGCGCCATCGAGTCGGCCGACTGTGCCATCGATCGCGACTGACTCGTGCACCGAGCGGTCGACGAAGCGGCCACGGCCGCGACGGAACAGCCGGATCTGCCAGTCGGGGTACAGCCGGCCGTGCCGCACCCAGCGTCCCCAGAAGACGTTGCGTCGCGGGACGGCGTACCCCGCGGGCCCCTCACCGCTCGCGAGGATCTTCACGATCTCGTCGCGCAGCTCGGGCGTGACCGCCTCGTCGGCGTCGAGGGACAGCACCCAGTCGCCGCTCGCGCGGTCCAGCGCGAAGTTCTTCTGAGCCGCGAAGCCCACCCACGAGCGCGTGAACACCTGGTCCGTGAAGCCGCGGGCGATCTCGACGGTCTTGTCCTCGCTGCCGGCGTCCACCACGATGATCTCGTCGGCCCAGGTCACGCTCTCCAGGCACGCGGCCAACCGCTCCTCCTCGTTCCACGTGACGATCGTCACGCTGAGCCGCGGCGCCGTCACCGGTCGCTCTCCGGGCCGGACCCCGTCGCCGTGCGGACGTCGAGCAGATCGGCGACGCCGGCGAGAACGCTCTCCACGGGGATCGTCTCGATGCGTCCGTCGGCGCTCTGGAACCTCCGGTGCCCCTCGCCGTACGGACCGTTTCGCTCCGACGACGTCGGGCCGAAGAGGGCGGCACAGGGCACGCCGAGCGCGGCGGCCAGGTGGAGCGGCCCGGTGTCGGCGGCGACGACGACGCTCGCGCGGCGCAAGACGGACAGCAGCTCGTCCAGGTCGGTTGGCGGCGCCATGATGACGTCGCGCGCGTCGCCTGCGATGGTGCGCGCGACCGCGTCCTCTCCCGGTCCCCACAGGACCAGCACGCGGGCCCTGGCGCGGCGCACGAGAAGGCGTGCGAGCGAGGCGAACTCGGATGCCGGCCAGCGCTTGTCGGGCCGCGCCGCGCCGGGGTTCAGGACGACCAGCCGATCGCGCGCCACGAGGCCCGCCTGCGCGAAGAATGCCTCGATGGCGGACTCCGCGCCGTCGTCCCACGGCAGGTGGAACTCGGGCTTCGCGGGCCGCTCGAGCCCGAGCGGCTCCAGCAACGCGAGGTACTGATCGACCACGTGGCGGGCGGACGCCGGCGGCACGACGTGGCGGTTGGTGAAGCGCGCGGCGAGCGGCTCCTTGCAGCGCGCCGCTCCGAAGCCGATGCGCAGGGGCGCGCCGGTCGCACGTGTGACGATGCCGCTCTTGAGCAATCCCTGGAGGTCGAGCGCGACGGCCGGGCGGATCAGGCGCAGCCGGCGACGCACAGCGGCGACGTCACGGAGCGCCCGGGCGACGTCCGAGGGGCGCCGCGCGCGCCGCCACGCGCGTGTGTCGACCGTGACGACCTCGTCGATCGCGGGATGCCGGCGGAGGATCGCGGCGTGAGGCCGTTCCACGACCCACGCGAGCCTCGCGTCGGCCCAGCGGGCGCGCAGCGCCGCCGCGACGGGAAGCACGTGCACGATATCCCCGAGCGCGGAGAGCTTCACGATCGCGATGGAGCGCAAATCACTCGCGTCCGTGCGCTGTCCCCGTCCCGTCATCGCCGCGTCCCGAAGCGCTCGACGATCGTGCGGATGACATCGCGCGTCGCGTGATCCTTGGGATCGCCGGTGATCGCGACGCGGCCGCCGACGGCGCGCACGGTCGCCGCTTCGGGGACCGACGCCGTCGTGTAGTCGGTCCCCTTGGCGTGGACGTCCGGCCTGATCATCGTCACGAGCCCGTCCGCGGTGTCGTCGTCGAACACGACCACGTGGTCGACGTCGCGCAGCGCCGCGAGGATCTCGACGCGCTCGGTCGCCGGCATCAGCGGACGCCCGGCGCCCTTGAGCCGCGCGACCGCGGCGTCCGAATTGACGCCGACGAACAGCACGTCACCCTGCCGACGCGCCTCGCGGAGATAGCGCACGTGGCCGACGTGCAGGAGGTCGAAGCAGCCGTTCGCGAGCACGATGCGTTTGCCCTCCGAGCGCAGGCGCTCGGCGAGCCGCGCCGCTTCCTCGACCGTCACGACGGTCCGGCGGCGCCCGTCCGCGTCAGCTCGTGGTCGAGCTCGGCCGCCGTCACCGTGGCCGTTCCCCGCTTCATGACGACGAGCCCGCCGGCGATGTTGGCGACCGTCGCGGCCTCGAACGGCGTCGCCCCCGACGCCAGCGCGAGCGTGAAGGCGCTGATGACCGTGTCCCCGGCGCCGGTCACGTCCGCGATCTCGTCGGTGCCGTGCACGGGGATGAAGGCGGTCGCGCCCTCGCGCTCGAGGACCGCCATGCCGCGGCTGCCGCGGGTGATGAGCAGGATCCGGCAGTCGAGGCGCTCGAGAAGCTGCCGGCCGGCCTTCTCGACGGTGCGCTCGTCGTCGACCGGGATCCCGGCGAGCTGACCGAGTTCCGCCTCGTTCGGCGTCACGGCCGTGACCCCCGCGAAGCGCGGCAGGTCGTAGCGGCTGTCGACGGACACCACGGTCGACCGCTCGCGCGCGATCGTGCGGACGAGCTCGAAGACGCGCGGGGTGACCGTTCCGTAGCCGTAGTCCGACACGATGATCGCGTCCGCGCCGCCAGCGAGCGCGGCCAGCCGGTCCAGGAGAAGGCGTTCCGTCGGTGGCTGCACCTCCGCGATCGGCTCGCGGTCGATGCGAACGACCTGCTGGGACGTCGCCGGGTACCCGCCGGCCATGATCCGGGTCTTCATGGGCGTCCGCCGGGACGGCTCGGTCACGATCCCGTCGGCTGACATCCCGGCGCTCCCGAACAGGCGCAGGACCTCGTGGCCGACGCTGTCGTCTCCGACCACGCCCACCGGAACGACCCGCGCCCCGAGCGCGTGGGCGTTGTGCGCGGCGTTGGAGGCGCCGCCGAGAAGCACCTCGCGCTCGGTGAACCTCAGAATGATGACCGGCGCCTCGCGCGAGATGCGTGCCGGCTTGCCGAACAGGTACTCGTCGGCGATCAGGTCGCCGACCACGACCAGCGTCCGGCCAGCGACGGCGTGGACGATCGCCCGCAGGCGTCGCGCGCTCGCGGTCATCGCGCGCCTCGCTGCCGGAGCACCCACTCGACGGCGCCGAGCAGATCGTCCGCGACGTGATCCGGCATCACGCTGAACGTGTCGCGCCGGTATTCCCACTCTCCGAGCCCGTACCCGGTGAGCACGAGCACGCTCCGTGCCCCGACGCGCGGGGCGACCTCCAGATCCGAGGCCTTGTCCCCGACGATCGTGGACGCGGTGAGATCGAGACCGAGGTCGGCGGCGGCGCGTAGCAGCAGACCGGGCCTGGGCTTGCGACAGTCGCAGTCCGAGCGCCACGGCGGCGCGCCCTCGCTCGGATGGTGCGGGCAGACGTAGACGCCGTCGAGGCGCGCGCCTCCCGCCTCGAGCGCGCTGGCGAGCGCCGTGTTGACGGCGTGCAGGACGTCTTCCGAGAAGTACCCGCGCGCGATGCCCGCCTGGTTCGTGACCACGACTGCGGCGACGCCGGCCTGGTTCAGGCAGCGGATCGCCTCGACGGAGCGAGGCAGGAGCCGGAGTCGCTTCGGGTGGTTGACGTAGCCGACTTCCTCGGTGAGCGTCCCGTCACGATCGACGAAGACCGCAGGGCGAGAAACCACGCGCGAGAGTGTAAGCTCCGGGTGGGGATTTCTCAAGGACAATCACGCTTTGCGGGCGACAAGCCCTCGCCAGATACCGGCCAACGCCGCCACCTGGCGTGCGTGGGTGAAGGGCTCCGCGGAGCGGCGGCAGAGGTCCACGACCTCGCCGGACGGACGCGCCCGGAGCTGGCGGAGGGCATCGGCGATGCCGGCGACGTCATCGGGATCACGCACCGCCCCGTTCGCGCCGTCGTGGACCAGCTCGGCACCGCCAGCGCGCGTGGAGGTCACCACCGGCAGACCGGACGCGAGCGCCTCGAGGTGCACGTTGCCGAACGGCTCGTACCTGGCCGGCAGGACCAGCGCATCGGCCGCGGCGTACCAGCGCTCGACGTCCTCGCGCGCGCCGAGCCAGCACACACGCTTCGCCACGTCGAGGCGCTCCGCCATGGCGATGTACCGCTGGGTGTCACCCTTGCCGATCACGATGAGCCGGCTTCCCGGGTCGTCGAGCGCGGCGAATGCGGCGAGCGTCATCGCGAGCCCCTTGCGCTCGAAGCCGCTGCCGACGAACAGCAATGCCCACGCGGCGGCGGCGACGCCGGCCTCCTCGCGGGCCGGCGCGCGATGCTGCTCGCGAAGGCGGGGATGGAAGCGCTCGAGGTCGACCCCGTTGTACACGACCGCGACACGCTCGCGTGGCACACGGTACAGCCGCTCGATCTCGTCCTTGCCGCGCCGGGCAATGGCGATCACGCGCGGCGTCGCCCTGAGCACGCGGCGCTCGAGCCCGAGCACCAGGCGATGGTAGAGCCGGCGTCCCCGCGGTGGGCCGAGCGCGTCGAGGTACGCGCGATGGCACCCCTCACCCGCCCGGTAAACGTGCGCGCCGAGGACGCGCTCGTGCGCCTGCACGACGTCCCACGTCCGGCGCCCGATCACGGCGGGCGCCAGCGTCGCGAGCGCGACGAGCCGCGCGGCCGGTGGCAGCGGAGGCAGGCGCAGTCGATGGACGGTCACGCCGGCGATCTCCTGCTGAGCCCCGGGGCTCAGCACGTGGACGTCATGGCCGTGCTCGACGAGCGCACGCAGCAGTCCGGCCGTCGCCGACTCGACGCCGCCGTGGAACGACCAGGGACGGACGATGATCAGGACGCGCATGACCGGCGGTCACGCTCGCGGTCGAGCAGCGACTCCACGATCGCATACAGCACGGCGCGGGCGGACGTGAAGCTGTAGCGCTCGATGCAGCGCTCGCGGGCGCGGACACCGAGCGCGGCCGCCTCGGCCGGCTCGGCGAGCAGACGCGCGATCGCGGCGCGCAACGCACTGACGTCGCCGGGAGCCACGACGAGGCCGCAGCCGTCCAGGATCTCCGGGATCATCGACACCGCGGTGGACACGATCGGGCGCCCGAGCGCCATCGCGTCGAAGAGCTTCGCGGGCACCTGGCCGAGGGTGTCCGAGGTCGCGCGCTGCGGCACCGCCACCACGTCGGCGGCGACGAGATAGCGCGGCACGTCGTCGAACGGGATCGTCCCGTGGACGTGCACGGACGGGAGCGCTCGCCACCGGCGCACGCGCGCGCTCGCGCGGTCCGCGCCGACGATCGCGAGCACGACGTCGTCCCCGAGCCCCCGCACGGCCTCCACGAGGTCGTCGACACCCTTGTGGCCACGCGGCGTCCCGAGGAACATCACGACACGCTCACCGTGGAGGCCGAGCCGCGCGCGCGCCGCGGCGCGATCGAAGTGCTTCGGGTCCCACGCATCCGTGTCCCGCACGTGCGGCACGAACGTGCCGCCGAATCGCTGCTCGAGGAACCGCGACGCGACGGTGACCGCATCGGCGGCGGTGACGAGCCGCTCCATGAGCCAGGTCCACGGCAGGCTGTTGGGATTGCCGAGGTTCAGGGCACGCCCGATCCGGCCCCAGGCGCCGGACCGGTAGAAGAACCCCAGCTCCCAGTCGTCGATGTCGAGCAGCACGGGCCGGCGGCGCTGCCGCCTCGCGAGCAGCGCGACGCCGTAGCTGGTCGGCCGCGGCTTCGACGCGACGATCAGGTCGCCATCGGCGAGCCGGGCGAGACGCGGCAGCATCGCCGCGAACCGTGGATAGCGGGTACCGGGCAGGCTCTCGTACCGGATCGGGCCCGCGGCCGCCGGCGCCCAGCGTCGGGTCCCGAAGCGCGGCCCGACGACCGTGACGTCGTAGCGGGGGGCCAGGAGCCGGGCGAGGAGATCGGCACGGCCCGTGGCGTTGTCCGACAGGTCGAACGCGATGACCGACACACGCGCGCGGCGTGTCGCCGTCGTGCTCACGCGGTCCATGATCATGGGGGGACTATCGAGGCCCCCCAAGCCCCCCGGCGCTCGGAGCACCCCCGGGGGGGTGCGCGGACGCACCCGTGGGGTGCGGACGCACCCGACAAAGCCGTGGCGCTTCTCGATCACTGGATTCGTTCACGGGCTCCGTGAGGCGCCGGTAGTGGCCCTCGAGGGTCTCGGCGACGCGAGCACCCGAGTAGCGCGCGCCGACGAGCCGGTGCCCGGCCCGGGCGAGTCGCCCGCGCAGATCGGCGTCGCCGAGGAGGCGAGCGAGCGCGTCGGCGAGGGCGGAGGCGTCGCCGGCGGGCACGAGGACAGCGTGCTCGCCGTCGACCAGCACCTCGGGCACGACGCCGACGCGGGACGCGATCAGCGGCGTGGCTGCGGCGAGGTACTCGAAGACGACGCGCGACATTCCCTCCGACTCGAGCGGCACGTACAGGCCCACGTCGAGCGCGCGCATCACCGCGGGCAGGTCGCTCGCGAAGCCGGCGACGGTGATCACGTCGTCGAGCCCGGCACGACGGATGGCGTCGCGCACGATCGCTTCCCGGCTGCCCTGGCCGACGAAGACGACGCGGAGCGGGAGCCCCGCGCGCGCGAGCCGCGGGACCGCATCGACCACGAGCGCATGGCCCTTCATGATCCTGAGCCCGCCCACCATGCCGACGAGTGGGACGCCGATCTCACCGGTGAGGTGGCGGCGCACCTCGGGATCCGCCGGGCCTGGTCGATAGCGTTCGGCGTCCGCGCCGCCCGAGATCGTCACGATCCGGTCGGGCGCCACCAGGCCCGACGCGACGTACTGGCGCCGGATCGCGTCGGTCACGGCCGTCACGAGCGCCGTCGCCGAACCGTAGAGCCAGCGGTTGCCCCGGTGCGCGCGCACGGCCTGCACGATGTGCCGCGTGCGGACGATCGGGCGCGGACTGCGCGTGATGCGGTTCGCGACGGCCGCGAGCCAGTGCTCCTTGCCGCGGTGGACGTGGACGACATCGACCTCGCCGAGCAGCGCCGCGATCCGCCGGACGTCGGCGACGTCGGTCCCCGGCCGCACGCCGCCCGCGAAGCCGAACGTCGTGATCTCGGTCGCGCCCTCGTCGCGAGCCCGCCGGATCACGCGGCTCTCGGTGCCTGCGCGCAGCCCGAGCATGACCTGGTGGCCGCGGCGCGCGAGCTCGATCGACACGCGCGCCGCCCAGTACGCGTCGGACGACCAGCCGCGGCACGAGACGAGCTGCAGGATCCTCACGCGAGCGTCCGGTACACGCGCTCGGTCGTCGCCACGGACTGCTCGCGACCGAAGACGTTCTCGGCACGCCGCCGGCCCGCTTGCCCCATGGCCTTCGCGCGCTCGCGGTCTCCGAGCACCGTCGCGAGCGCGTCGGCCACGCTCTCGGGCCGGTCATCGGGCACGAGGAGCCCCGTCTCACCGTGGACGATCGTCTCGGGCAGCGCGCCCGAGCGGCCGGCGACCACGGGACGACCTGCGGCCATCGCCTCGAGCGCCGCGCGGCACGACTCGTCGGAGCCGGACGCCATCAGGGCGAAGCAGTCGGCCGCGGCGAGCACCGCGGGAAGGTCGCGATCGCGGTAGCCGGTGAAGATCACGCGGTCTCCGAGTGCGAGCTCGGCGACCAGCGCTTCGAGCCGGTCCCGCGTCTCACCTTTGCCGACGAGCAGGAGCCGGGCGTCGGGCATCTGCCCGAGCAGCAGGCGGAACCCGGCGAGCAGCTGCTCGTGCCCGCGGTTCGGCGCGAGCCGCGAAACGGAGACGATGACGGGCGCCGCGCCCAGCTTGAACTCATCGCGGATCGGGCCGGCGTCGATCGTGCCCGCAAAGCGCGGCAGGTCGGCGACTCCGGGAATCCAGTGAACCCGCTCCGCGCGGATGCCGACGTCGCGGCACCGCGCCTCGATCTGTCGCGACACCACGAACACGGCCCGCGTCCGGCGGTAGAGCCAGCGGGTGGCGGCATCGTTCTTGACGGAACGACGGTTGTGGAACGTGCGCACGACGGGCACCCGGCCGCGCGCGACGAGCCACGCGAGCCAGTGATCGTGCGAGTGGTGCGCGTGGATGAGCTGCACGCCTTCGGCCCGCACCAGCGCGCGGAGCCGCCGCACGTCACCGAGCGCCCGAACCGGTGACGCGCCGGTGTCGAGATGCAGGCCGGGCATCAGGTCGACGCCGGCCTCTCGAGCCTTCGCCTCGAAGCGATCACCCGGGATCGCGCCGAGAAAGACCCGGTGTCCGCGGGCGCGGAGCGCCTGCACGAGGCGGATGACGGGATCGGCGCTCCCGGTCCACCAGCGGTTCGCCGCGAGGTGCAGCACGGTCAGCGGCGCGCTCACGTCCCCGTCCTCGTGCCGAGCAGCGACCACACGCGCGCGGCGACCTCTCCCGCGCCGATGCCGCGCATGCAGGGATGGTCGATCGGACACTCACGGTAGAAGCACGGTGCGCATGGCACGCCGCGCGTGACGATCTCGACACGGCCGCGCGGCGCGGTGAGCTCCGGGTCGGTCGGGCCGAACAGCGTGACGACCGGGATGCCGAGCGCCGCGGCAAGATGCGTCACGCCGGTGTCGCCGCCGACGAGCACGTCGATCTCGGTGAGCAACGCCGGCAGCAGCCGGGGTCCGTCACGACCCACGAGGCTCGGAACCGTGACGGCTGCGGTCACCTCACGCTCGACGTCGGCACAGGCTGGCGGGCCCATGAGGACGGCCGTCGCGCCGTCGCGAGCCAGTGCCTGAACGAGCGAGACGACGTGCCCGGGCGGCCAGAGCTTCGACGAGCCGTAGGCGGCGCCGAGGTGGACGCCGACAAGGGGCGCTCCCCTGCGCCGCGAAGCGCCTATCTGGCTGAGCAACGTGCGCGCGCCGCCACGCTCCTCGGCTCGCGGAGGGGCCAGATTCGGTTCACGGCTGACGACCGCGAGGTCGAGCGCCTCCACGAGCGCTGCGTACTCGTCGACCTGGTGCCGCCGCGGCGACGGCAGCCGGGGCCCGTCGGTCAGCAGCCAGCAGCGTCCGCCCACGGCGTAACCGACACGTCGCGTTGCTCCCCAGCACCGGGCAGCCGCCGCGGACTCGAGCGAGTTGGGCAACACGACCGCCAGCTCCGGGCTGAACACCCGCACGGTGTTCGCGGCGTGCAGCCGCCCGGACCATTGTCGCGGGTACGTGACGAGCACGTCCGCGAGGCCCTGTCCGTCGAGGATCGACGCCCATGGGCCTGCCGCCAGCAGCGTGGCCGTGTGGAACGCGTCACGAAGTGCGCGGATCGCCGGCACGGCCATCACCGTGTCGCCGAGCCAGTTCGGGAGCCTCACGGCGAGCCGGCTGACGGCGGATCGCGGAGCTACGCCCGCCCGCATACCTTCTCGAACGCCGCGCGCCACGACGTCTCGCCGCTGGTGAACGCCAGGCGCACGCTGACGACCCAGAGCGGAGTGTCCGGTATCCGCAGGCGCAGGAGCTTCACCCAGTCCTTCTCGGTCGTCACCAGCGCGCACGCCCCGAGCTCGCGCGCGCGTGAGGCGAGCGCCTCCAGCTCGTGTGCCGCGTACCAATGGTGGTCGCCGAACCCGATGACACCGACGACGTCGAGCCCGAGATGCGCGAGCGTGCGCCCGAAGCCATCGGGAAAGCCGATGCCGGCGAACGCGAGCACGCGGGCCCCCTCCAGCCGGCTCATGGGAATCAGCGTCAGGCGAGCCGCCGCCCAGCACTCGGTCACCACGTGGGTCGTCGTCGCGACCGGGACACCGGGAGCATGGCGCTCGACGGCGCGCGTGACATCGATGGCGTCGTCGGCCGTCGCGGCGCCGGTCACGACGACCAGATGCGCCCGCGCCAGTGCGGACAGGGGCTCGCGCAGCGGCCCGCCCGGCAGCAACCGGCCGTTGCCCCACGGACGATGCGCCCGGGCCATCACGATCTCGAGGTCCTTCGCGACCGTCCGGTGCTGGAAGCCATCGTCGAGGACGATGGCGGTGACGCCGAACCGCTCGATCGCCAGCCGAGCGCCCTCCCATCGGTTCGCGGCAACGACCACCGGGACGCCCGGGAGTCGCCGCGCGAGCAGGAACGGCTCGTCGCCGCCTTCCTCCGGATCGAGCCGGATGGACGCCGTGTCCGCGACGATGTGCACGCCGCTGCTGCGCCGTCCGTACCCGCGGCTCACGACGGCCGGGCGCCGGCCGAGCGCGGTCAGCGCCTCCGCGGCGAGCATCACGGCCGGCGTCTTCCCCGTGCCCCCGACGGTGAGATTGCCGACGGAGACGACCGGGCACTCGAGCCGCCGTGATCGAAGGATGCCGCTCGAGTACAGCCACTCGCGGGCACCGACGACACCGCGGTAGCCGGCCGAGACGGGCGCCAGGAGCCGCGTGCCGGCGGGCGAGAGATCCTCCATCCAGGCCCGTGCGAGTCGCTCCCGCCTCGATGAGCGGCCGAGCGTCACGGCGCCTCCGCACGGAGCAGGAAGCGGCCCACGAGCTCGAGCGTCTCCTTCACGGCGCCGTGGCGCGCCGCGACCGCTTCGTACCCCGCCTGACCCATGCGCGCCGCGCGGTCGGCGTCGTCGAGGAGGACGCGTACTGCGGCCGCGAGCTGCTCGGCGTCGGCGACGCAGACGCCGCCGCCGCTCGCGAGCATGAGCGCGGCTGCGTCGCGGAAGTTCGCGGTGTGCGGTCCGAAGAGCACGGGCTTCTTTCGGAGCGCCGCCTCGAAGACGTTGTGGCCGCCGACGGGGACGAGGCTGCCCCCGACGAACACGAGATCGGCGACGGCGTAGAGCTGCGCGAGCTCTCCTACCGTGTCCAGCACGATCACCGCACCGTCGACGCGTGCCCGCGGCAGCTCGCTCCGGCGCACCGCGGGCCAGCCGTGGGTCGCCACCAGGCCGAGCACCTCGGGCACGCGCTCGGGGTGCCGGGGCGCGATGACGAGGGTGAGGCCCGGCACGCGTGCGAGCGCCGCCGCGTGAGCCGCGAGCACCGCTTCCTCCTCGCCCGCGTGCGTGCTGCCAGCGATCCAGACGCGATCGCCGCCGCGGAACCCGAGGAGGCGTTGCCAGAGCTCGACCGAGCCGGCCAGGTCCGGGGTGGGCTCGTGCTTGAGGTTGCCGGTCACGACGACGCGCTCTGGCGCCGCGCCGAGCGCGATCATGCGACGCGCGTCCTCGTCCGACTGCATCGCGAAGACCGTGACGCACTCGAGCACCGGGCGCAGGAGCGACCGTGCGAGACGGTAGCGCGGGAACGAGCGGTTGGACAGTCGCCCGTTCGCGATCATGACCGGAATGCGCCGCGCGCGGAGGTGACGCAGCAGGTTCGGCCAGAGCTCCGTCTCCATGAGCACGACGAACGCGGGATCGATGGCGTCGACGGTGCGGCGGACGGCGCCGGGAAGGTCGAAGGGAAAAAATCGATGGGTCACGTCAGCGCCGTAGCGCGCGCGGACGACGCCGGCGCCGGTCTCCGTGGTCGTCGTCAGGACGAGCGGGAGCTCCGGATGGAGGCGTCGGAGCCCTCCGACGAGCGGCCCCGCCGTGATCGCCTCGCCGACCGACACCGCGTGGATCCATCCGGAGCGTGTCGCCGGGCGGCCGTCCGTGCCGAGGCCCAGGCGCGCGCCGAGGTTGAGCGGCACGCCGTGCACCAGGCGGCGCGTGAGCGCGCGCGGGGCGTAGCCGGCGACGAGCGCCGCGGTCGCGACCGCCGTGTAGATCCCGTAGATCACGCGGTCCTCGGGGCCCTGAAGGAATCGGGTCCCGAGCCGCGCCCCGGGTTTCCCGGGGCGTGTGCGAGCGTTTGGGGGGTTTGGGGGGCCATATCGGGGCCCCCCATGATCTCAGACGAGCCCATCCGCCGCGTCCGTCACCGCGTCGAGCGCGGCGCCGAGCTCGTGCGACGCGCGCTCCCGATCGGCCCCGCGCGGCAGGTCGACGGGCGCGCCGAACACGACCGCGGCGCGAGCGAGCGGCAGCGGGATCTGGAACCGGTCCCAGGTCGCGAGCTGGATCGCCGGCCGCGCGGCGAACGCGAGCGGGACGACGGGGCTCCCGGTGAGCGCGGCGAGCGCCGCGACACCCGGCTGCATGGTGCGCGCCGGCCCACGCGGACCGTCGGGCACGACCACGACGTCCTCGCCGTCGCGCAGGACGCCGGCGAGTGCCCTGACCGCGGCGGCGCCGCCGCGCGACGACGAGCCGCGCACGGCAGGCAGACCGAAGCGAGCCGCGTAGCGCGCGATGAGATCGCCGTCTCGCGAGCGGCTGGCAAGGACCGTGGCGCGTCGTGCGCCGCGCGTCCGCCGCAGCCGCGCGTTCGCCCACGGCATCATCAGGATGCGGCCGTGCCAGGCGATGTAGATGATGGGGCGCCCGGCACGCCACAGCGGTACCACCGCTTCGGTGCCGACGACGGCGAGCCTGAGCGTCGCGCCGAGCCCGCGCACGGCGTGCGCCGCGATCGGCGGCAGCACGCGATGCGCGAGCGGCGCTCGCGGGACGTCCTCATCGGCGTGCGGCGCGGCGAACACCGTCGTCATGCCGCGGTCGCCAGCACCCACGCCGCCGCGCGCGCACCGACGCCGGGCTCGCCCAGCTCGCGGCCCATCTCGCCGAAGGCGTCGCGCTGCGCGTCGCGCGCCCCGGTGTCCTCGATGAGACGGAGCGCCTCGGCGGCGAGGTGCTCGCCGGTCGCTCGCGCCTGGTAGAGCTCCGGGACGACCGCGCGGCCGAGCACGAGGTTCGCGAGGCTGATCCACGGCACACGGACGAGCAGGCGGGCCATCGCCTCGGTCGTGCGCGACACCCGGTAGCACACGACCATCGGCGTTCCCAGCAACGCGGCTTCGAGCGTCGCCGTGCCGGATGCGACGAGGAGCACATCGGAGGCTCGCATCACGGCGTGGGCCCGGTCGGGGAACACGGTGATCTCGGGCGCGGCCGCGTGCCCCTCGGGCCCGGCCGCGTGCCCCTCGGGCGTTCCGCGAATCTCCCCGAGGGCTCCGGCGGCGATCGTCGGGGCCAGGCCGAGGACGAAGCGGGCGGTCGGATGGACGGCGGCGATGCGGGCCGCCGCGTCGCGCATCGCGGGCATCACGCGCGCGATCTCCTCGCGGCGACTGCCGGGCAGCAGACCGATCGTGAGCTCGTCCACGAGGCCGAGCGCGCGGCGCGCGACGGCGCGCGACGGGGCACCGACCAGCGCATCGAGGATCGGATGCCCGACGAACTCGACGGGCACACGGGCCCGGCGGTAGAACGCCGGCTCGAACGGGAACACCGCGAGGACGAGCGAGACGAGCTTCCGCATCGTCTCGACGCGTCTCGCCCGCCACGCCCACACCTGGGGCGGGATGAAGTAGACGACCGGGACGCCGGCGCGATGCGCGACGCGAGCAAGCCGCAGGTTGAAGTCGGGGAAATCGATGACCACGAGCGCGCCGGGGCGTCGCTCGTCGAGCGCGGCCGCCAGGTGGCGATACGCCCGCCACAGCCGGGGCAGGCGGCCGATGGCCTCGCTGCCGCCCACGACAGCCGCGGCGGTGACGTCCTCCAGCAACTCGACGCCGGCCTCCGACATCCGGCGGCCTCCCATGCCGAAGAGCGGTCGCTCGGGGGCGAGCGTCGCGAGGGCCTGCGCGAGGGTCGCCCCGTGGAGGTCGCCGGACGCTTCACCGGCCACCAGCATGATCGGCCGGTGAACGTCGCCAGAACGCGTGAACGAACCGTGCTCCCGAGGAGCGGCCCGGGTTTCCCGGGCCGCTTCCGAGCCGCCAATGGGGGGCATGGGGGGCATCGATAGTCCCCCCATGATCAAATCCGGTTGCCGAGGAGCGCCACGGCTGTGCCGGGGCGCTCCGAGCGCGGGGGGTATGGGGGGCATCGATAGTCCCCCCATGTCAATCGACGCCGACGAGCGAGATTCCGCTCCGGTCCGCCGCCTCCACCATCGACTCCCGCTCGAGCAGGAGCACGCGCCCTGCCTCCACGCCGATCGTGGCGACGCCGCCTTCCGCGGCCGCACGCACGGTGTCCGGACCGATCGTCGGGGTATCGAAGCGGTAGTCGTTGTCGCGTGCGACCGCCTTCGCAACCACCGCACCTCGTCCAGCGAGCGCCGCGCCCCGGCGCACCGCCTCGGTCGTCCCCTCGAGCGCTTCGACAGCGGCCACCACCCCCTGCCTGAGCACAACGGTTTGTCCGACGCCAAGGTCGGCGCAGCGCCGCGCCAGCGCGAGGCCCCGGCGCACGTCGTCCCACTCGGCGTCGGTCGGCTTGCGGGTCGTCCAGCACCCGGCGCCCTCGATCCAGTCACCGAGGAAGGCGCGCTGGTCGAGGACCTCGATGCCGAGCGCGGCGAGCGTCGACACCACGGTTTCCGCGAGCGGCCGCTCGGCGAGCGACCCTGCCGAGGCGGCGATCGCGCGACCGACGTGATCGCCCGCCCGTACCCGCAGCACGTCCCCCAGCCAGAACTTACCCGAGAACAGCGCCGCGGCCACGCGTTCCTCGGCGAGCGTCGCGAGCACCGGGGCGAGGTCGGCGAGCCGGCTCGTGACGGTGCGATCGGCGTGCGCGTCGAGCCCGGGGGCGTCGCCGAAGGCGAACGCGACGACGCGCCAGCCCCGCCGTCGCGCCTGCGCGGCCATCCGCGCCGGCAGCACGCCGGCGCCGCACATCAAGCCGAGCGCGCGCCCCACGGACCGTAGGCGGCGAGCGCGACCTCGCCCCGGCCGTCCCGGATGAGGCGCTCGATCTCGAGCGCCATCGCGAGCGACCGCAGATCCTCGACCTCGGGCAGCTCCACGGTGTTCCCCGCCCGCGCCCGGCGGCGGGCGTCGATGAGGTGGAGGATCTCGAGCTTGAGGGGGTTCTCCTTGTGCACGCGCAGGTGCTCGACGAAGGACGCCTGGCGGTAGCGGATCGCTTCGCGGTTGAGCGTGTACTCCTGCGCGGCCCGCCGGTGGATCTGGATGTCCTGGTCGGTGTAGTCGAGGACGATGTACGCGTCCGGCTGCGTGATCGCGAGCGTCCGGATCTTCTCCTCGGTCGCACGGCTCGCGGTCATCGACGCGAGCGTCCCCGACTCGAACCCGATCTGGACGTTCGCGACGTCGGCGACCTCCGAGTGCACCGCGGACCCGGCCGCGGCGATGCGCAGCGGCGGCGAGTCGACGAGCGCGAGCACGATGTCCAGGTCGTGGATCATCAGGTCCATGACGACGGTGTCCTTCTGGACACGGGGCACGAACGGTCCCAGGCGGCGTGATTCGATGAGGATGGGCCGGTCGACGATCTTCTTGAGCTCCTGCACCGCGCCGTTGAACCGCTCCACGTGGCCGACGTGCAGCATGACGCCGGTGCGGCGCGCGATCGCGAACAGCTCCCGGGCCTCCTCGATCGTGGGCGTCATCGGTTTCTCCACGAGCACGCTCACGCCCGCCTCCAGCAGGTCGCGCGTGACGTGGAAGTGCTGCTCCGTGGGCACCGCGACGCTCGCCACGTCGACCCGTCCGATGAGGTCGCGGTGATCGTCGAGGACGCGCGTGTCGTAGTGCGCGGCGACCTTCGCCGCACGGTCCCGGTCGAGGTCCACCACCCCCACCAGATCCACGTCCCAGAGCTCGGCGTAGACGAGGATGTGGTACTGGCCCATGTGGCCCGCGCCGACCACGCCGGCGCGGATACGTTCGGGTCTGGACATCAGGCCATCCTTTCCGGCTGAGCGCCGTCCGCCCCGCTCTCGGCGCCGTCCGCCCCGCTCTCGGCGCCGTCCGCGGCGCTCTCGGTGCCGTCCGCGGCGCTCTCGGTGCCGTCCGCAACAGGCTGCGCCGCCGACTCAGTTCGAGCAACAATCGACCGCCCCGTCGGTCGATTGTTGCTGGAACTCTCCCGCGGCGGCCCGCAGATCCCGCGCCGGGCGCCGAGCACGAACTCGGCCAGCCGGCGGACCGCGGCGCGGTCGCCGAGCTCCTCCCGGATGCGCTCCGCGGCCGTCCGTGGCGCGAGTCCGCTCCGGTAGAGGATACGATAGGCGTCCTGGAGCGCCCGCCGATCGTCGGGCGGCATCCCGGCCCGCCGGAGTCCGATCACGTTGACTCCCCGAGCGGTCGCCGGTGAGCCGTCGACGAGGAGGTACGGCGGGACGTCGGCGACGACCTTCGCGCAGCCGCCCACGTACGCGTGCTCACCGACGCGCGTGAAGGGATGGAGCCCGCTGAGGCCGCCGATCGTGGCACGGTCACCCACCTCGCAGTGGCCGGTGATCCCCGCGTAGTTGATCACGATCACCTCGTCCCCGAGCCGGCAATCGTGGGCGACGTGGCTGCCGCTCATGAGCAGGCAGTCACGGCCGATCTCGGTCCAGCCGTCGGGGGTCGTCGCGCGGTGAATCGTCACGTGCTCGCGCACGACCGTGCCGCCGCCGATCCTGACGCCCGACCGCGTGTCGGGCGTGAACTTCAAGTCCTGCGGCACGCCTCCGACGACGGACCCGTGGCCGATGCTCGCGCGCGCGCCCACCTCGAGCCATCCTTCGAGGACGACATGATGGCCGATCTCCACGCCGGCATCCAGCGTGACGTGCGGGCCGATCACCGAGAACGCGCCGATGACGACGCCCTCGCCCAGGCGGGCGCGCGCGTCGACGATGGCGGTCGGGTGAATCACACGTTGCCCTCGTCGGCGGTGCGGTCAGGGTCCGTGGACGTATCCGGTGGTCGAGGAGCGCCACGGCTTTGTCGGGTGCGTCCGCGCACCACGGGTGCGTCCGCGCACCCCACGGGTGCGTCCGCGCACCCCCCCGGGGGCGCTCCGAGCGTGCGGGGCTTGGGGGGCTTCGATAGTCCCCCCATGATCTCGGTCGCGACACGCTCGAGCTCGGCGAGCCGCCGCTCGAGCTCCCTGACCTTCTTCAGGAGATCCGGCAGACGGTCGCCGGCGAGCATGATCCGCTTGGCGTGCGTCAGCCGCCGGGCCGGGGTGCCGAGCAGCCGCTCGCCCGGCGGGACGTCCGCGTGGATGCCCGACTGCGCGGCGACCATGGTGCCATCGCCGATCGTGACGTGGTCCGCCACCCCCACCTGGCCGCCGAGCACGACGCCGCGGCCGAGACGCGATGATCCGGAGACGCCGACCTGCGCGACGAGGATCGCGTGCTCGCCGACGTCCACGTTGTGGCCGATCTGGACGAGGTTGTCGATCTTCGTGCCGCGCCGAACGATCGTGGTACCGAGCATCGCGCGATCGATGGTCGTGTTCGCGCCGATCTCGACGTCGTCCTCGATGATCACCGTGCCCACGTGCGGGATCTTCCGGTGGTGGCTGCCGTCGAACGCGTAGCCGAAGCCGTCGGCACCGATCACGGCGCCAGCGTGCACCGTCACGTGCCGGCCGATCCTGACACCGGGATAGAGGACGACACCGGGGTGGAGCTCGGAGCCCTCGCCCACCTCGACGCCCGCGCCCACGTAGGCGAGCGGATGGATGCGCGCCGAGGCGCCGACGACCGCGGCCGACTCGACGACGGCGAGCGCACCGACGGACGCCGACGGGGCGATGCGCGCGTCGCTCGCCACGACGGCGGCGGGATGGACCCCGGGCGTCGTCTCGGCGCGCGGGTAGAAGAGCAGGAGCAGGTCGATCAGGGCCTGCTGTGGCCGGTCACAGCGGAGCACGGGGGCGGGCAGCTCTCCCGCGTCCGCGGCGGCGAGGAACGCGCCGGCCCGCGACGTCCGCGCGGCGTCGCGGTACCGCAGATCGGTGAGGAACGAGATGTCGTCGGGTCCTGCGGCGTCGAGCGGCGCGATGCCACTCACCACGCGTGACGCGTCCCCCTCGAGCGTCGCGCCGAGGGCGTCCGCGAGCGCGCCCAGCGTGAAGCGTGGAGACGCCATCGACGTTACCTCTTCCCCTTGTCCCCCTTGTCCTTCGACGTCGACTCCTGGTCGTAGGCTCGGATGATCTCGTTCGTGACGTCGGCGGACGCCGAGGCGAACGCCACGCCCGCCTCGCGGCGCTCGAGGATGAGCAGGTAGTTGCCGTCCTTGCCCAGCCGGTCGATGACGACGTAGACCTCGCGCAGCACGCGCTGCAGTAGCTGCTGCTCCTTCTTCTCGAGGTCCTTCCGGAAGTCGTCCGACTGGCGCGCCCAGTCGCGGCGCTTCCGGTCGTAGCTCTCCTCTTTCTCGCGCCGCGTCTCCGCGGTCATCAAGGGGCCCTTCTTCTCGATCTCCTCGCGGAGCTTCTCGAGCTCCTGCCGCTTGCCGTCGAGCTCCTTCTGCATGACCGCCCGCTCGCGCTCGAGCTGCTCGCGGGCAGTGACGCCGGCCGCGGAGCGGGCGAGGACGCGCTGGACGTCCACGACGCCGACGCGGGTCGCCGGGGTCGTCGCCGCCGGGGCGGCGGCTGGCGCGGGACGGGGCGGAGCTTGCGCTTCGGCCGCCACCGACGCGATCAGCGTGGCGGCGACGGCGGCGAGCGCGTGATGCCGTACGTTCATGCAGGTCCTCCTGCGGCCGTCGCGCCGCCGTCAGAACGGCGAGCCGACGGAGAAGTGGAACGCGCCGAAATCTTCACCGCGGCGCCGGTCGAGGTTGATGCCGTAGTCGAGGCGGATGGGCCCGAAGGGGGAGTTCCAGCGCACGCCGCCGCCCGCCGCCTCGCGGGTGTCCGTAGGATCCAACGTGGTGCCGAAGCCGTAGACGTTGCCGATGTCGAAGAACCCCGCGAGCCGGATGCCGAACGGCAGCGGGATGATGTACTCGGCGTTGCCGAGGATCTCGGTCGTGCCGCCGATGCGGGTGCCGCTCTCGTCGACGGGCGAGATCTTGCGGAACTTCACGCCGCGGATCGAGTTCGGCCCGCCGAGGTAGAACCGCTCGAACAGCGGCAGCGGCGCGTCGCTCCAGCCGAACCCGTATCCGGCCTCGGCGCGGCCGGACACCACGTGCCCCAGCCAGATCGGCCGGAAGTAGCTGACGGACCCGATCGTCTTGACGTAGCGGCTGTCGCCGCCGAGGCCCGCGAAGTCCGCGGTGAGGCTCGCCTGCCCGCCCTTGGTCGGGGCGAGGATGTTGTCGCGACCGTCCCGCGTCAGTGCGGTGGAGATGAGCGACGTCACGCGGCTGCCCGACTCGTCCAGCAGGGACTGCGAGCTGTTGTCGCGGAGGTCGCTGATGCGGTCGCGCGTGAGGCGGTACCCGAGGTGCCAGCGCGCGAACTCCGCGAACGGGTGCGAGAGCCTGAGCCCGCCGCCGAGCGAGTCGACGTCGTACTCCGTGAACTGGCGCCGGAGATTGAACAGGTCGACGCCCGCCGAGAGTGGCCGGTCGAAGAGCCAGGGCTCGGTGAACGAGAGCGATCCCTGCTGCGTGCGGCCACCCGCCCGCAACCGCAGCGAGGCCTCCCAGCCGCGGCCCAGGAAGTTCCGCTGCGAGAGGTCGATGGTGCCGATGAAGCTGTCGACGGACGAAAAGCCGCCGCCGATCGAGAACAGCCCCGTCGGCCGCTCGATGACCTCGACGTTCACGATGATCCTGGTCTTGTCGGACCCCGGCTGCGTCGTCACGTTCACGGTCTCGAAGTAGCCGAGGTTCACGAGCTTCTGGCGCGCGCGCTGCAGCTTCTGCAGCGTGAAGAGGTCCCCCTCGGCCATGGGGATCTCACGGCGGAGGATCTTGTCCTGGCTCCGGACGTTGCCGCTGATGTTGATCCGCTCGACGTAGACCTCAGGGCCCTCGGCGATCTCCAGCGACACGTCGATGCGCTGCGTGTCCGGCTTCTGCTCCGTCCGTGGCACGACGTCCGCGGACGCCCGGCCGAGCGTGGAGTACAGGTCGGTGATGGACCTCAGGCTGTCGCGCAGCTTGCTGCGGGAGAAGACGTCGCCGGGCTTGAGCCGGAGCTGCCGGCGCACCTCGGCCTCGGGGACGAGCGTCACGCCCGAGACGCGGATGTCGCCGGTGCGGTACTGCGGGCCCTCGACCACGGTGATGTCGACGGTGGCCCGCGCCCGCTCGCGGTCGACCTTGACGTCGTGCGATTCGACGCGCGCCTGGATGTACCCGTGGTCGTTGTAGAGCGCGATGATGCGCTCGATGTCCTCCTCGAGCCGCTGGCGCTGCACGGTGCCGCGCAGGATGAAGAACTGCCGCTCCCGCGTGCCCATGGCACCCTTGATCTCCCGCTCGGTGAGGCCCGTGTTGCCGTGGATCACGATCCGGTCGATCGTGATCCGGCGCCCCTCGTTGATCGAGAACCTGACCCGCACGTCCCCGTCCGGGAACGTGTCGACCTGCGGCGTGATCTGGACCTCGAAGTAGCCCTCTTCCTCGTAGTGGTCCACGAGCCGGTCGCGCGCGCGCTGCACCTCGACGGGGTTGTAGACGCGGCCCAGCTTGAGGTCGATCTTTTCCTCGAGCGTCGTCGTCGCGATCTTCTGGTTGCCGACGAAGTCGACGTCGCGGACGAAGGGACGCTCGGTGACGACGAAGGTCACCCGGACGCCGCCCTCGAAGTCCTCCACGCGCATCTGGACGTCGTCGAAGAACCCGAGGGCGAAGATCGAGCGGAGGTCCTCGCTGAGCTGCGAGGGATTGAACGCGCCGCCGATGCGCGCCCGGACGGCGCCGAGGATCACCGCCTCCTGCACGCGGCGGTTGCCCTCGACCCCGAGCTCCTTGATCGTCACCGGCGGCCGTGGCGCCTCGGGCGCCTGCGCCTGCGGCCCGACCTGGGCGCCGGCGGGGACGCGCAGGAGGGCCGCGAGCACGACGGCGAGGACGACGCCGACGGGAAACCGCATCCGCCCCGATACGGTCACCGCGCTCAGGCTCGCGTCGCGAGGCTCAGCGTTCCGCCAGCTCGAGAGGTTCCTCGACGGGACGGGCCTCGCGGAACACGAAGCCCGTCGGGTCGACGTCCACCTCGATGCGGGGGCTCTCCGGAAGCTGGCCGCGCACGATCGCTTCGGCCAGCGGATCCTCGATGTACTTCTGGATGGTCCGGCGGAGCTGCCGCGCCCCGTACGTCGGGTCGAAGCCCTTCTCCAAGAGCAGGTTCTCCGCGGCCGGCGTGATCGTCAGCGCGAACCCGCGCTCGGTGAGCTGCTTGTTCACGCGGGACATCATCAGCCGGATGATCTCCTTGATGTGGTCGGCCGAGAGCGCGTGGAAGACGATGATGTCGTCCACCCGGTTGATGAACTCGGGCCGGAAGGCGCGCTTGAGCTCCTCCATCACCCGGTCCTTCATCTTCTCGTAGCTCTGTTCCTCCGACTCCGCCATGAATCCCGGCGAGAACTTCTTGCCGATCAGGCTCGTGCCGAGGTTCGACGTCATGATCAGGATCGCGTTCTTGAAGTCCACGACGTGCCCGAGCGAGTCCGTGAGCCGCCCGTCGTCGAGCACCTGGAGCAGCATGTTGAACACGTCGGGGTGCGCCTTCTCGATCTCGTCGAAGAGCACGACCGAGTACGGCCGCCGCCGCACCTTCTCGGTGAGGAACCCGCCTTCCTCGTAGCCGACGTATCCGGGCGGGGCCCCGAGCAGCCGCGACACGGAGAACTTCTCCATGTACTCGGACATGTCGACGCGGATCAGCGCATTCTCGTCACCGAACAGGTACTCGGCGAGCGTCCGCGCCAGCTCGGTCTTCCCGACGCCGGTGGGACCGAGGAAGATGAACGACCCCACGGGGCGCTTCGCGTCCTTGAGGCCGGCGCGGGAGCGCCGGATCGCGCGGGCGACCGAGGCCACCGCGGCATCCTGTCCGACGATGCGGCCGTGCAGCGCCTCCTCCATGCGAGCGAGCTTCGCGGACTCCTTCTCCTCGAGCTTCGAGAGCGGGATGCCGGTCCAGCGGGAGACGATGTACTCGACATCCTCCTCGTCGACCGACTGGACGCCCTTGCCCTTGTTCTTCTCCCACTCCCGCTTGAGCTCCTCCTCGCGGTGCCGGAGGACCTTCTCCTTCTCGCGGAGGGAGGCGGCCTTCTCGAACTCCTGCGCCTCGAGGTACATGTCCTTCTCACGGATGACCCGCTCGAGCTCCTTCTCGATCTCCTTGATCTCGGGCGGGGGCGTCAGGGCCATGAGCCGCGTCCGCGACGACGCTTCGTCGATGACGTCGATCGCCTTGTCGGGGAGCTGGCGGTCCGTGATGTAGCGGTCCGCGAGGTTCACCGCCGCGGTGATCGCCTGCTCGGTGATCTTCACTCGGTGATGCGCCTCGTACTTGTGCCGGAGCCCGCGGATGATCTCGATCGCCTCGGGCACGGTCGGCGCCTTGACGATGACGGGCTGGAAGCGGCGCTCGAGCGCGCCGTCCTTCTCGATGTACTTGCGGTACTCGTCGAGCGTGGTCGCGCCGATGGTCTGGATCTCGCCCCGCGACAGCGCCGGCTTGAGCATGTTGGACGCGTCGATCGCGCCCTCCGCCGCGCCCGCGCCGATCAGCGTGTGCAGCTCGTCGAGGAACAGGACGACGTTCTCGGACTGGCGGATCTCCTTCATGACGGCCTTGAGGCGCTCCTCGAACTGGCCGCGGTATTTCGTCCCGGCCACGAGGGCGCCCAGGTCGAGCTGCAGGAGGCGCTTGTTGAGGAGAACGTCGGGAACGTCGTGACTCATGATCTTCTGCGCCAGCCCCTCGACGATCGCCGTCTTGCCGACCCCCGGTTCGCCGATCAGCACCGGGTTGTTCTTGGTGCGGCGGGCGAGGATCTGGATGACGCGCTCGATCTCCTGCTCGCGCCCGATGACGGGATCGAGCTTGGTCTCGCGCGCCAGCTGCGTCAGGTCACGCGCGAACTCGTCGAGGACCGGCGTCTGTGAGCGCTTCTTGGGACGCGGGTAGTACTGATCACCCAGGAGCGCCAGCGTTTCCTGGCGCACCTCGTCCAGTCGCGCACCCAGCGATTCGAGGATCTTCGCTGCGATCGAGTTCCCTTCCTTCATCAGGCCGAGCAGCAGGTGCTCGGTGCCGATGTAGTTGTGGCCGAGCTGTCGCGCCTCCTCGATCGAGAGCTCCAGGACGCGCTTCGCCTGAGGCGTGAAGGGCACCTCACCGAACGTGAGCGTCTTGGGGAAGCCCGCCAGCGCGCGCTCGACCTCGGCCTTCACGGTCTCGAGCCGGAGCCCGAGACGCTGCAGAACGGCGGTGGCGATCCCTTCCCCGTCCCGGATCAGCCCGAGCAGGACGTGCTCGGTGCCGACGAAATCGTGGCGGAAGCGTCCCGCTTCTTCTCGAGCCAGGATGATGACTCGCCGCGCTCGTTCGGTGAAACGTTCAAACACTGGTGTCCCCCCACCCCTTTCGCGGGCCGCCAAACGGCAGGATTTCCCTTGGTCGACGGCTAGTTACGTGGTCAGTATAGCCTGAGCTCATATCCCCTGCTAGCGATTTCCGCACCCGCGAGGGCAAGCGTGCGAAATCGCGAAGGTTCGGACGGTTCATTCGCCTGGGACGACGAGCCGCGCGCGGCCTTCGACGAGCCGATAGCTCCGTTCGGCGCGCCGCGCGAGATCCATGTTGTGCGTGGCGAACGCGAGGGCGAGGCCCCGCTCGGCAGACAGGCGGAGAAAGAGGTCGAAGACGACCTCGCTCGTCTTCGGATCGAGGTTCCCCGTCGGCTCGTCGGCGAGGAGCAGCTTCGGCCCGTTCACGAGCGCGCGCGCGATCGCCACGCGCTGCTGCTCGCCGCCCGACAACTCGCCGGGCCGGTGATGCAGCCGGTCAGCGAGACCGACCTCGGCGAGGGCGGCTTCCGCCCGTTCGCGCGCCTCCCGGATGGGCCGCCGTGCGAGGAGCGCGGGGATCATCGCGTTCTCGATCGCGGTCATCTCGCCGAGCAGGTTGTAGAACTGGAAGACGAACCCGACGTCGTGGCGGCGGTAGCGAACGAGCGCCGCCTCGCCGCGTGCGAAGAGGTCCTCCCCCTCGAAGAGCACGCGTCCCGCCGACGGCTGATCGAGGCCACCGAGCAGGTGCAGCAGCGTGGACTTGCCGACCCCGGACGCACCGACGAGCGCGACGACCTCGCCAGCGCCGATCTCGACGGTGACCCCGCGGAGGACGCGGAGCACTTCCGGACCGGAGCGGTACTCCTTCTCGAGGTCCTGACCGACGAGGAGCGCAGAGCGCGCGGCATCACTCATAGCGCAGGACGTCCACGGGCGCCAGCGAGCCGGCGCGGCGGGCGGGGATGACGCTGGCGAGGAACGACAGCACCAGGGTCGCCGACACGACGAGCACGAAGTCGCCCGGGGTCAGCTTCATCAGCAGGTAGTCGATCTGGTACACGTCGCCGGCGAGCCGGATGATCTTGTACGTGTTCTGCACCCAGATCAGGGTGAGACCGACGGCGCTTCCCGCGATCGTGCCGACGATGCCGATCGTCATGCCCACCGTGAAGAACGCCGCGGTGATCATGCCGGCCGACGCGCCCAGCGCCTTCAGGATGCCGATCTCCTTGCGCTTCTCGGCGACGAGGAGCACCAGGTGGCCGATGATCGCGAACGCCGCGACGAGCACGATGATCGTCACGATCACGAAGAGCGCCAGCTTCTCGAGCTGGAGCGCCGCGAAGAGGTTGCGGTTCATCTCCATCCAGTCGCGCACCCAGAACGGGAAGCCGAGGTCGCCGGCGATGGCGCGCGCCACGCGGCGGGCCTCGAACGGGTCGACGAGCTTCACCTCGATCCCCGTCACCGTGCCCGAGGGGCCCGCGGCCGCGCCCGAGGGGCCCGCGGCCGGGCCCGTGAACCCCGCGAACTCCTGCGCGGCCGGCAGCGCGAGGTATGCGACGCTCGAGTCGTAGTCGTGCATGCCGACCTCGAGCGTTCCCGCGACGGTGTAGCGGCGCATCTTCGGGACCATCCCGACGGCCGTCATCGCGCCCTGTGGCGAGATGACCGTGATGCTGTCGCCCGGCACGACGCCGAGCGTGCGTGCGAGCTCGCCGCCCAGGAGGATGGCCGGCTCGCCGCTCTTGAGCGGTTCCAGGCTGCCCGTCCGGAGCTGTTGCCGCACGTCGTCGAGCACGGTCGGGGTGGCGAGATCCACGCCGCGGACCAGGCCCCCGTGGGCACCGCCGGCCTGGCTCGTGAAGAGCGCCTGCTGCAGCACGAACGGCGTGGCGGTCCGCACCTCCGGTCTCGTGCGAACGCGCGCGGCGAGCGCGTCCGCGCCGCTCAGCCCCTGGCCTCCGCTCTTGAAGATCAAGAGATGGGGGTTGGCGGCGATGATCTTGTCGCGGATGGCGTCCTGGAACCCCGTCATGACGGCCAGCACGAGGATCAGCGCCGCCACGCCGAGGAAGACGCCGCCGACGCCGATCCAGACGAAGAGCGAGAGGTTCGTGCGCTGGCCGCGCGAGCGCAGGTAGCGGAACCCGAGGAACAGCTCGACGGGCAGCCCGCGTGTCACGGAGCCTCGGGCGCGTCCGCGCGCCCCTCGGGACGGAGGTGCGGGAACAGGATCACCTCGCGGATCGACTGCTGGTTCGCCAGCAGCATCGTCAGGCGGTCGATCCCGATTCCCTCGCCCGCCGCCGGCGGCATGCCGTACTCGAGGGCGCGGACGTAGTCCTCGTCGAGCCAGTGCGCCTCCTCGTCGCCCCGGGCGAGGAGCGCGGCCTGCTCGCGGAAGCGCCCGAGCTGGTCGATCGGGTCGTTGAGCTCGCTGTACGCATTCGCGAGCTCCCGGGTCCCGACGAAGAGCTCGAAGCGGTCCACCAGCTGGGGGTGCTCGCGCTTCTTCTTCGCGAGCGGCGACAGCTCGATCGGGAAGTCGATGACGAACGTGGGCAGGACCAGCGTCGGTTCGACGAGCGCCTCGAAGACTTCCTTCCAGAGCTTCCACGGCGGGACGTCGCCGAGGGCGCCGCGGACGGCGCCGAGGTCGATTCCCCGGGCGCGCGCGGCGGCGGCCAGCGGCGCCGCCGGAGTCTCCGGCGTCACCGTCATGCCGAGCGCGGCGGAGACGCCGTCGAAGAACGCGAGGCGACGCCACGGCGGCGTGAGGTCGATCGCGTGCTCGCCCCACGTGAGCGCGAGACGGCCGAGGAGCGACTGCGCGAGATCCGTGAACATCTCCTCCGTGAGGTCCATGAGGTCGGCGTAGTCCGCGTACGCCTGGTAGAACTCGAGCATCGTGAACTCGGGGTTGTGCTGGGTGTCGATGCCCTCGTTCCGGAAGCTGCGGTTGATCTCATACACCCGATCGAAGCCGCCGACGAGCAGGCGCTTGAGGTAGAGCTCGGGCGCGATCCGGAGGTAGAGATCCATGCCGAGCGCGTTGTGGTGGGTCACGAACGGGCGGGCGATGGCGCCGCCGGGGATCGGCTGCATCATCGGCGTCTCGACCTCGATGAAGCCCCGCGCCTCGAGGAACGCGCGCAGCCGGGCGATGATCCGTGACCGGAGCAGGAAGACCGCGCGGGCGTCCGCGTTCACGATCAGGTCCACGTACCGCTGCCGGTACCGTCTCTCGACGTCGCGCAGCCCGTGCCACTTCTCGGGCAGCGGCCGGAGGGCCTTCGCGAGGAAGGTGAACGACTTCACCGCCACCGTCAGCTCGCCGGTCCGCGTACGCATCATCTCGCCCGTGACGCCGATGAAGTCACCGACGTCGAGGTCGGTGAAGCACGCGTAGTCGTCGCCGAGCGCGTCGGCGCGCGCGTAGAGCTGGATGCGCCCGGTCTGGTCCTGGATGTGGGCGAAGCACGCCTTGCCCATGTGCCGCTTCGAGACGATGCGGCCCGCCAGGCTGACGGGGCCGAACCCCTTGAGCTCGTCCTCGCTCGCGGCGCCGAGCCGCTCCGCGAGCCGCCGGGCCCAGTGCGTGACGGGATAGCGGCCACCGAACGGGTCGATGCCCCGCGCGCGCAACGCCTCGAGCGTCTCGCGGCGCTGCTGGACGATCTCGTTCGCGTCGTCGCTCATGACGCGTCGCGGCCCCGGGCCCAGAGCAGGTACGCCTTGATGAAGGGCTCGAGGTTGCCGTCCATCACGTCCTCGACGTTGCCGATCTCCTCCCCCGTGCGATGGTCCTTGATCAGCTGGTACGGGTGCAGCGTGGACGTGCGGATCTGACTGCCGAAGGCGATATCCTTTTTGGTCCCGGCGAGCTCCGAGAGCTCGTCGCGCTGCTTCTTCTCGGCGATCTCGTGGAGCCTCGCCTTCAGAATCCGCATCGCGGTGTCGCGGTTCCTGAGCTGCGACCGCTCGTTCTGGCACTGCACGACGATGCCCGTCGGCAGGTGGGTGATCCTGACGGCCGAGTCGGCGGTGTTCACCCCCTGGCCGCCCGGTCCCGACGAGCGGAAGACGTCGACGCGGAGTTCGTCCTCCCGGATGCTGACCTCGACGTCGTCGACCTCGGGCACCACATGGACGGCCGCGAAGCTCGTCTGGCGGCGCCGGGACGCGTCGAACGGCGAGATGCGGATCAGGCGATGCACGCCCGTCTCCCCGCGGAGGTAGCCGTACGCGTACTCGCCGGTCACCTCGATGGTCGCCGACTTGATGCCCGCTTCCTCGCCCGGGAGCAGGTCGACGACCTCCGCCTTGAAGCCCGACCGCTCGCACCACCGCAGGTACATCCGCATCAGCATCTGCGCCCAGTCCTGCGACTCGGTGCCGCCCGAGCCCGGGTGGATCGACACGATCGCGGCCTTCGCGTCCTGCGGCCCGGAGAGCATCGTCTTGAGCTCGAACTCCTCGAGGTCCTTGCGGAGACGCGCGACGCCGTCCGCGAGCTCGGCGTCGAGACTACCGTCGCCGCTCTCCTCGGCGAGCTCGAGCAGGACGCCGAGGTCTTCCGCCTGGCTCGCGAGGTCCTTGATCCGCGCGACGGTTCGCGTGAGCTCGCTGCGCTCGCGGATCAGCTCCTGCGCGCGACGGTTGTCCTCCCAGAACGTGGGCGAGCCCATGTCGGTGTCGAGGGCCTCGAGCCGCTTCTCCTTCGCGGGGACGTCAAAGATGCCCCCGGAGCTCGTCGATGCGGCGCCCGAGCTCGGCGAGGTCGCGCTTCAGCTCGCCGGCCATCACGCCCTCCGCCAGGCCGCGGCGCCCAGGACCGTGGCGGAAACCACGAGCGACAGGTATGCGAGCCAGTCCCCGAGCCTCGTGTAGAGCGTCGTCACCCCGCGCAGGGGCACGGACTCGGTCATCACGCCGCGTTCGTAGAGCTCGAGCCGGCGAACGACGCGTCCCGTCGGCGCGATGAACGCGGAGACACCGGTGTTCGCGGCACGGACGACCGCGATGCGGTGCTCGACGGCGCGGAACGGGTACATCGAGAGGTGCTGCTCGGGTCCGGCGGTCCGGTGTTCACGGCTGGCGAACCAGGCATCGTTGGTCATGTTGATCATCACGCGCGCCCCACGCCTCACGAATTCTCGGACGAGCTCGGGGAAGATACCTTCGTAGCAGATCACGACCCCGAACGGCGCTGGCGGGCCCGGGAACACCACGGGGTCGATGCCCGGCTCCATTTCCGAGATGAACTCGGCCCAACCCCGGACGAACCCGATCAACTGCGGAAGCGGCACGTACTCTCCGAAGGGGACCAAGTGGATCTTATCATACCGGCTCTGGATGCCCTTTCGGCCCACGACGAACGCGGTGTTCCGCAGCCGCCGCGCGTCGTCGACATCGACGGACCCGACGAGGAGTGTGGTGTCGAGGTCGCGGGCCACCGCCCGCAAGGCTTCGACCAGTCCCGGGTCCCGTCTGAGCACCGTCGGCGAAGACGTCTCCGGCCAGACGATCAGATCCGCCCCGCCGGCTCCCACGGATCGCGTGAGCCCGAAGTAGACGCTGAGCAGCATCGCGGTGAAGCGCTCGTCCCACTTGAGCGGTTGCTCGATCGCGGGCTGCATGATCGCGATCCGGGCCCCGTCGGGCGGCCGGGGCGCACCGAGCCGCCACGCGCCGAAGCCGAGCGTGCCGCCGAGCAGCATCGCCGCGAGCCCCAGCGCGATGAGCGCACGGCGGACCGGCAGGACGGCGCATGCCGCGAGCGCCGCGTTGACGGCGGCGAGGACGAAGCTGACCGCGTAGACGCCGCCGAGCTCGGCGACCTGGATCACGCCGAGGTCTTGCCACTGCGAGTAGCCGAGCAGCCCCCACGGGAAGCCGCCCATGAGGTGGCCTCGTCCCCACTCCGCGGCGACCCAGAGAAACGGGACCGACGTGAGCGCCCACGCCGCTCCCCGCCGCCTGGCGATCCACGCGGCCAGCGCGGTGACTGCGCCGATCCAGAGCGCACAGTAGCCCGCCAGCAGCGCGGTTGGACCCAGCGTGAGGGGCCACGGGATCGCGCTGAACGTCTGGAACGTGAAGTTCAGCCAGCGGAGCAGGACCAGGAAGAACACGAACCCGCCGAGCCAGCCGCACCCGAACGCTGCGCCCGGCTCCCGGCCCAGCGTGATGACGACGAGCGGGACGAGCGAGATCCACGCGAGCAGGCTCCAGCCGAGCGGCGGATAGGCCTGCGCGAGCGCGAGACCGGCGAGGCCGGCGACGAGCCCGCGCCAGAGCCGGACTCGCCACGTCACGATGCGGGCCGGAGCTCCTTCCCCACGCGATCGAGCACGCCGTTGATGAAGCGGCTCGACTCCCGCGTGCCGAACTTCTTGGCGATCTCGATGGCCTCGTTGATCGCGACCTTCGGGGGAACGTCCGGCTGCCAGCCGAGCTCGTAGACCGCGAGTCTGAGGATGTTGCGGTCCACCACCGCCATCCGATCGAGCTCCCAGTGCTCGGTCACCCGACCGAGGAGGTCGTCGATCGCCGGCTGGTTCGCCTTCGTGCCCGAGACGAGCGTGCGCGCGTAGGTCCGCGTGTCCCCGTCCGCGCCGTGCTCGGCCCAGAAATCTGCCTCGTACGGCGCGGGGTCGTCAGCGCCTCGGACGTCGAGCTGGTAGAGGAGCTGGAGCGCCATCTCGCGCGCCTTCCGTCGCTTGGTCATACCCCGGAGGGGGGCTTCGCCCCCCTTCCGGCACCTCCCCCCAGAACGGTTGCGGCGGCAAAGCCGCTGCTCGAACGCGGTCTCGTCATCGTCGCAGAATCGGCTATCGCCGCTTCGCCTTCGTTCGCCGGCGGCGATCGTCGGAAACCGTGCTCGACGAGGCGAGCCGGCGATCGTCGGGCGTGCTGTCGAGTGAGGCGAAGAGGTCGGCCATCTCGAGAGCCGCCTCGGCAGCTTCCTCGCCCCGGTTGCCCACCTCGCCGCCCGCGCGGGCCCACGCTTGCGATTCGTCGAGCGCCGTGATCACGCCGAACGTCACCGGCACACCGGTCCGCATGCCGACCTCGCGGATCCCCGTGGCCGCTTCGCGCGCGACGTGCTCGAAGTGCGGCGTTTGCCCGCGGATCACCACGCCCACACAGACGAGCCCGGCGTACCGTCCCGTGTCGACGAGCCGGGACGCGGCCAGGGGCAGCTCGAACGAGCCGGGCACCCAGTACACGTCGATGGCGTCCTCTGCCACTCCCGCCGTCCGGAAGGCATGCCGCGCGCCGTCGATGAGCTTCTCCGTGATCCGCTCGTTGAAGCGTCCGGCGATGATCGCGAAGCGCCGAGCGGCGGAGGACAGGCGTGCGCCCGAGGCAGCTCTCCGCTTGGGTGCGCGGCCGGCCACGGGAGGCTCAGAACCCCTGAACGAATCGGGTGGTCGAGGAGCGCCACGGCTTTGGCCGGTGCGTCCGCGCACCGCCCGGGGCGCGTGCGAGCGCGGGGGGCTTGGGGGGCATCGACAGTCCCGTGCACGAATCCGAAGGTCGAGCCGCGCCCCGGGTCCCACGGGTGCGGCCGCGCACCCCCCGGGGCGCGTGCGAGCGACCGGGGGGTTTGGGGGGCTTCGATAGTCCCCCCATCATATCAGTCCGAGAAGGACAGCAGGTGACCGAGCTTGTCGCGCTTCGTCGAGAGGTACTTCCGGTTCGACTCGTTCGGCGTGATCTCCACCGGGACGCGCTCGACGATGTTCAACCCGTAGCTCTCGAGGCCGACGCGCTTCTTCGGGTTGTTCGTGAGCAGGCGCAGGTTCTTCACGCCGAGGTCGACCAACACCTGGCTGCCGATCCCGTAATCCCGCGGATCGGGATGGAAGCCGAGGAGCTGGTTCGCCTCCACGGTGTCCTTGCCCTGATCCTGAAGCTCGTAGGCGCGCATCTTGTTCACGAGCCCGATGCCGCGGCCCTCCTGACGCAGGTACACGACGACGCCGCGGCCTTCGGCCTGGATGAGCTGGAGCGCGGCGGTGAGCTGCTGGCCACAGTCGCACCGCTGCGAGTGGAAGACGTCTCCCGTCAAGCACTCCGAGTGCATGCGGACGAGCACGGGCGTCTCGCCGGCGACCTCCCCGAGCACCAGGGCGAGCGGCGTCCAGCTCTCGACGCTCGCCTCGTAGGCGATCGCCGTGAACTCGCCGAACTCCGTCGGCAGCCGGCTCGTCGCCATCCGTCGCACCAGGCGCTCCTTCCGCACGCGGTACTCGATGAGCGCCTTGATCGTCGTCATCCTGAGGCCGTGCCGCCTGACGATCTCCGTGAGCTGCGGCACCCGCGCCATCCCGCCCTCGACGTCGAGGATCTCGCAGATCACGCCGGCCGGGTAGCAGCCGGCCAGCCTCGCGAGGTCCACGGCGGCCTCCGTGTGGCCCGCCCGACGCAGCACGCCGCCCGGCTTCGCGCGAAGCGGGTTGACGTGTCCCGGTCTCGCGAGATCCTCCGGCCGCGTGGCGGGATCCACGAGCGTCTTGACCGTCACCGCCCGGTCGTACGCCGAGGTCCCGGTCGTGACGCCGCGCCGCGCGTCGACCGTGACGGTGAACGCCGTGCCCATCGGCGCGGTGTTGTCCGTGACCATCATCGAGATCTGGAGCTCGTCGAGCCGCTCGCCGGTCATCGGCACGCAGATGAGGCCGCGGCCGTGCGTCGCCATGAAGTTCACGGCCTCCGGGGTGACCTTGTCCGCCGCCATCACCAGGTCGCCCTCGTTCTCGCGGTCCTCGTCGTCGACGACCACGATCATCCGGCCCTGGCGCAGCTCCTCGATCGCTTCGTCGATGGTCACGAACGGCGTCATGCAGCTCCGTCTCCTGTGTGTTGGGGGGGAGCGCCCCCGCCGATCGTATCGTCCGAGGGGGGCAACGCCCCCCTCGCGCTCCCCCGGCCCCGAGCCCCCCCACCGAGCTGGCTACTTGGGTCGGTGGTCAGGTCTCTGCCCCACCGGCCAGGAGGCTGCCCGTACCCCGAGAGGCTCAACGAACGCAGCACGTACTTCCCGATCACGTCGGCCTCGATGTTGACCGGCTGCCCCGCCACGAGCCGTCCGAGCGTCGTCACGGCGAGCGTGTGCGGGATCAACATGACCTCGAACCACTTCGGTCCGAGCGCTGCGACCGTGAGGCTGACCCCCTCGACGGCGGCCGAGCCCTGCGGAATGAGCAGCGGTTCCAGCTCGGGTTGCAGCAGCGCGATCCGGACCCGCGCCGTCGATTCTACACGGCTCACGTGCTCCACGGTGCCGACGCCGTCGACGTGGCCGAGCACGAGGTGACCGCCGAGGGCGCCGCCGAAGCGGAGCGGACGCTCGAGGTTGACCGCGTCACCGGCGGCGAGGCGTCCGAGCGCGGTGCGCTCCAGCGTTTCCGGCCCGACCTCGAAGGCGAAGCCCTCGGCGCACCGGCTCACGACGGTGAGGCAGACGCCGTTCACGGCGACGCTGGCGCCGACCTCGCTCCCCTCGAGCGTCATGTGGGCGCCGACCTCGAGGGTCGCCGTTCGCGCACCACGCTCGAGGCGGCGCACGAGACCCATCTCCTCGACGATGCCCGTGAACATCAGTGCCGGCTCCCGGCGACGTCGGCCTCGAGCAGCACGTCCGGACCGAGGCGGGTGACCTCGAAGTCGTCGAGCGCGACGCGATCCTTGAGCGTGCGGCCGGACCCGCCGACGAGCGAAGGTGCGCCGCGTCCCCCGAGCAGCGCCGGCGCGACGAACACCGCGACGCGGTCGACCAGGGCCGCGTCGAGGAACGCGGCGTGCACCTCGGCGCCGCCCTCGACCAGCACCGCACGCACTTCCCGGCGGTGCAGCTCGTCGAGTAACCGGCGAGGATCGATGCGGCCGGTGGGGCCCGGGCACCGGACGACGGTCGCGCCCCGCGCCTCGAGGGCCGCGATGCTCGGCGCGGGCGCGTCGGCCGCGACGGCGACGAGGACGCGCGCCGGTGTCCCGACGCGAAGGAGGCGCGCGGAGACCGGCATCCGCGCGCGAGAGTCGAGGACGACGCGGTACGGCTCTCGCGGCCACGGCCGGTCCAGTCGGACCGTCAGCTCCGGATCGTCCCGTCGCACCGTCTCCACGCCGACCACGATCGCGTCGCACTCGGCGCGCAGCCGGTGGGCGCGCTCGCGCGCCTCGCGACCGGTGATCCAGCGGGACGTGCCGTGCACGTCGGCGATCTTGCCGTCGAGGGTGATCGCGCCCTTGAGCGTGACGTGCGGGCGACCGGCGCGCATCGCGTGCAGGAACGCGCGGTTCTGCCGGCGAGCCTCCTCGGCCATCACCCCCTCGGTCACCTCGACGCCGGCGGCGCGCAGCGCCGCGATGCCGCCGCCGGCGACGAGCGGGTTCGCGTCGCTCACCGCGACGACCACGCGCGCGATGCCGGCCGCCAGCACACGCGGAACGCACGGCGGCGTCCGGCCGTGGTGCATGCAGGGCTCGAGCGTGACGTAGAGGGTGCCGCCGCGGCTCTTCACGCCGGCGACCTCGAGCGCCTCCACCTCGGCATGGGGCTGCCCCACGGCTCGGTGGAAGCCCTCGCCGACGATCTCGCCGCCGCTCACGACGACGGCGCCGACCAGGGGATTCGGCGACGTCAGCCCGCGCGCCTGCTCCGCGAGCGCAAGGGCCCGGCGCATGAAATGCGCGTCTGTATTCATGGGGGGACTCCCGAAGCCCCCCAAACCCCCCACACGCTCGCACGCGCCCCGGGGGACCCGGGGCGCGGCTCGGTCACTCGATTCGTTCACGGACTCTGTATTCATGGCGGGACTCCCGAAGCCCCCCAAGCCCCGCGCTCGCACGCGCTCCGGGGACCCGGGCGCGGCTCGACCATCGGATTCGTCCACGGGCTCCGGCGTCATCCGGCCGGAACGAGCGCGTCGACGAAGCGGGCGGGATCGAACGCCTCGAGATCCTCCACCTTCTCGCCAACGCCCACGAGCTTGATCGGGAGCTTGAGCTCGCGCACGATCCGCACGACGATGCCACCCTTCGCGGTGCCGTCGAGCTTGGTCACCGCGACGCCGCTCAGCCCGACCGCCTCGTGGAAGACGCGCGCCTGGACGAAGCCGTTCTGCCCCGTCGGCGCGTCGAGCACCACCAGGGACTCGTGCGGCGCGCCGGGTACCTGGCGCTCGATGACCCGCTTGAGCTTCGTGAGCTCGTCCATCAGGTTCGACTTCGTGTGCAGGCGTCCCGCCGTGTCGATGATCAGCACGTCCGCCTGGCGGGTGGTCGCGGCCTTGACCGCGTCGAAGACGACGGCGGCGGGATCCGATCCGGCCATCTGCCGCACGACATCGACGCCGATCCGCTCGCCCCACGTCGTGAGCTGCTCGATCGCGGCTGCCCGGAACGTATCCGCCGCCGCGAGGAGGACGTGCTTGCCGTCGGCCTTGAAGCGCGCGGCGAGCTTGGCGCACGTCGTCGTCTTGCCGGAGCCGTTCACGCCGAGCATCAGGACGATGGCGGGCCGGTGGCCGAGGTCGAGCGGCTGCGTCGCCGCGGCGAGCGTGTCCTCGAGGAACCTCCGGAAGAGCGGTCTGAGATCGCGGGCGCGGGTCGCCGTGCCGAACATCACTTCCTCGCGCGCGCGGTTGACGAAGTCGGCGGCCATCATCGCACCGAGGTCGGCGGCGATCAGGAGCTCCTCCAGCTCCTCGTAGAGCGTCTCGTCGATCGGACGGTCGTCCTCGAGGACGGTCTCGAAGCCGCCGGTGAGGTACTCCTGCGACCGCTTGAGACCCTGGCGGAGCCGATCGCCGAGCGACGAGAAGAAGCTCACGGCGCCTGCGGCGGCAGCGCGAGCCTCACGACCTCGCGGCTCGGGCCGAGGGGCGGCAGCGTCTGCCCGTTGAGCTCGAGCCTGACGCCGCCGGCGTTGCCGACGATCACCTCGAAGCGCCGGTTCGACACCCACTCGCGGACCTGGCCGGCCGGGATCGTTTCCTCGCTCAGCTGTCGGCCGTCCTCGGTGCGCACGCGGATCCACGTCGGCTCCGAGGTCCGGGCGATGAGCCGGTAGGGCGACGTGACGGACGCCACGAGGCGCTCGGCGTCCTTCGCGCGTGACGTCGCACGATCCGGGTCCGGCGACGTGGCGGCCGGGCGCTCGGCCAGGCGCGTCGCGACGTCCCCTGGGCTCGTCGCGGCGGTCGTCGGAGCGGAAAGGGATGGCGCGGTCGCGGAGACCGCGGGTGTCGGGGCCGACGGCGCCGAGCGCGTCGTGGCCGCCGGTGACCCTTCCAGCAGCGCTGCTCGCGGAGGCGCCGAGCCGGCGGGCGGAGCTTGCGGCATGGCGGCCACAGGGGGTGTCTCGGTCGTCGGGGTCGCGCCATGTTCCGGCGCCGGCGTGGCGAGCGTCACACCGACCGGCGTCGTCGGTGTGGCCGGTGCGTCGCCCGGCGGACCGTTCCGGGGAGCCGGTCCTGCGAGCGTGCTCGGCGCTGGACGCCCGTTGTCGCCCCTCCCGGACTGGAGCGCGAGCGTCACGGCGAAGAGCGCCACCCCGAGCACGACGAGCAGGACGAAGCTGACCACCACCGCCCCGTGGTGATCGCCGCGGCCGCGCGGGCGGCCGGCGACCGTGTCGGAGACCGCGCCCTCGGTCTCGGCCGCGCGGTTGTCGTAGTGCGAAAGCGCCTCGGCAGGCGGTGCGCCCAGAACCTGGCAGTACGCGCGGATGAACCCGCGCACGAACACGGGCGCGGGCAGCTTGGACAACTCGCCTGTCTCGAGCGCTTCGAGGTACGAGCGGGGCACGCGCGTGACGCGGGAAATCTCGTCGAGCGAGACGGCACGTCGCTCGCGAAGCTCACGCAGGTGGGAGCCGAGTGACGACATCAAACTCGTTCGAGTCTAGCCGATCCGGGTCCGCATTTCACGCCCCGGACGCATCGAGGAGCCGCCCGGGCGCTCAGCGTCGGTGAGCAGGTGAGCGCAGGGCGTGTCGAGCCGGGCCCGGGTTCATCCCGCGCCCGTTGAAGGCTCGGCGGTGTGGGGTGTGGGGGGCCATGTCGGGGCCCCCCTGGCCGAGCGCGACCCCGAGGAGCGGCCCGGGTGTCCCGGGCCGCTTCCGAGCGATTGGGGGGGTGTGGGGGGCCATGTCGGGGCCCCCCACTTCAATGGTTCAGATTCACCGAGACGACCTTCGAGAGGCCAGGCTCCTGCATGGTGACGCCGTAGAGGATGTCGGCCGCTTCCATCGTCTTCCGGTTGTGCGTGATGACGAGGAACTGGGTCTGGGTCGTGAGCTCCTTCAGCACCCGCAGGAACCGGCCGATGTTCGCGTCGTCGAGCGGCGCGTCGACCTCGTCGAGGACGCAGAACGGGCTCGGCCGGTAATAGAAGATCGCGAACAGCAGGGCCAGGCCCGTGAGGGCGCGCTCGCCGCCCGACATGAGCGTGACCGACTGCAGGCGCTTCCCACGCGGCTGCGCCATCAGCTCGACGCCGGTGTCGAGCGCGTCGCCGCCCTCCTCGGCCTCGACGAGCCGGAGCTCGGCGCGGCCGCCCTCGAAGAGCCGCTCGAAGATCTGGCTGAACCGGGCGTTGATCTCGGCGAACGCCTCCGTGAAGCGCTCCTGGGCCGTCCGTGTCATGCCACGCAGCGCCTTCTCGAGATCCTTCAAGGATGCGACCAGGTCCTCGTGCTGCGTGCGGAGGAACGTCAACCGCTCGTCGAGCTCTCGATACTCGTCGTCGGCGACGAGGTTCACGCCGCCGAAGGCGTCGAGCTTCTCCCCGAGCTCGCCGATCCGCTGTCGCAGCTCCTCGGTGTCCCGGTCCGGGTCGTGGCGCTCGAGCAGTGCGGCCGCATCGACCCCGAAGCTCCGTCGCGCCTCCTCCGCGAGCTCCTCGCGGCGAACTCGCGTTTCCGTCGCGCGCAGCTCCAGCCCGTGGATGGAATTCGTCAGCGCCCGGACCTCGGCCTCCGCCGCGCGCGTGTCCGCCTCCACCGCACGCAGCGCGGCCAGGACCTCCGCGTGGTACGCGGCCGCGGTGCGGCTCTCCTCCTCGAGCCGGTCACGCTCCGCGCCGACCTCGCGCGCGGCCGCGTCCGTGCGCTCACGTTCGCCGGCGAGCCAGGCGACCCGCTCGCGCGTCTGGTCCTGTCGCTGCCGTGACTGCGTGAGGCGCTCGCCGAGGTCGGCCTCCATCTGGTCCAGCCGCGCGAGGTCGCGGCCGAGCGCGTCCACGCGTTCCGACGCGCTCGCGAGCTCCACGCGGTACGCCGTGAGCTCGGCGACGAGCTCCGACTCGCGCCCCTGCCCGCGCTCGATCGTCGCGCGCAGCGCCGCCATCGCGCGCTCGTGTGACGCCTCCGCGTCGCGCGCGGCGACGATCTCCTCCTCCAGCCGGTCGAGCGTCGCCCGCGCCTCCTGCAGCTCGGCGGAGACCTGACCGGCTTCGAGGGACACGGTCTCGCGGTGGCGCTGCACGCGCTCCTGGTCGCGGACCGACTGCTCGAGATCCTTCTCGCTCGCGACCCGCGCCTTGTCGCTCGCCGCCAGCTCGTTGCGCACCTGCGGCAGACGCGCGCGGAGCGCCTGCGTCTCGGCTTCGAGCCCCGCGACGCGCGCCTGCAGCTCCTCGACATCGCGCTCCAGCTCGGCGACCTGGTCCTCGAGCTCCCGGATCTCCCGCTTGCGGCCGAGCAGCGAATGCTCCGTGGCGACCGCGTCGTCGCCGCCGCGCAGGCGGCCGGTCGGGCTGAGCACCTCTCCCGCGGGTGTGACGTACGTGGCAACGACACCGTTGCGGCGCCAGAGCGCCTCGGCCCGGTCCAGGCTCTCGACGACCCCCACGTTCCCGAGGAGGTGCCGGACGAGGTCGGCCGACAATGCCCGGACCTCGGACGCGATCCAGGTGACGCCGGACGGCTCGTGCGTGGTGCCGTTGGTCTCCCGCGCGTCGCTTCCTCCCGCCACCGCGGGAAGCACATGGTCCGGGAAGTCGGTGTCGGGACCGGCCTTTGCGCCGAGGCATTCGAGCGGCAGGAACGTCGCCGCACCTCCGCGTCGCTCGTGAAGGAACGCCACGCCGGCACGGGCGTCGGTGAACCGCTCGACGACGATCCACTGGAGGCGCTCGCCGAGGACGGCTTCGACGGGCCGTTCCAGACCACGGGGAACGTCGAGCAGATCGGCCACGGTCCCGACGACGCCCCTGAGCCCCGCCGCCGGGCCGTCGGTGAACACCGCCCGCACGCCCGCTCCGTAGCCCTCGCGCACCCGCTCGAGCTCGCGGAGCGAGGCGAGGCTCGACCGGCGCGCGGCAAGCCCCACCCGCAGCTCGGAGAGGCGCGACCGGCCCTCCGACAGCTCGCGCTCACGCGCCGCGAAGGTGGCCTCGAGCGTCTCACGCTCCGCGGCCAGCGACGTCATCTCGACGATCGCGCGGCCCCGCGCCGACTCGGCGGCCGCACGCTGCGCGGCCAGCCGCTCGGCCTCCGCGTCCGCTTGCGCCATCTCGGCGGCGAGCCGCTCCTCCCGCCGAAGGAGCTGGTTCTGTCGCTCGCGCAGCTCTCCGGCCCGCCGCATGAGGTCCGTGCGCTCGCCGGCCAGCTTCACCTGCTCGAGGCGAAGCGTCTCGAGCCGGTCGCGGTCCGAACTGAGTCCGGTCCGGTGCTGCTCCACGGCGCCCTCGAGCACGCGCGTCGTCTGCGTCCGCTCCGCGACAACCGCCTCGGCCTCGCCGAGCGACTGTCGCAGCTGCTCGCGCTCGCCCCCGATGGCCGCGAGCCGGTCGTTCGTCAGGCGGATCTCGCTGTCCAACCTGACGACTTCCTCGTTCGCCTCGCGCATCTGGATGGCCATCTGCTCACGCCGCTCGAGCAGCCGCTCGAGCTCACCCTGGACCTTCTGGACCGCCTGGCGGAGGTCGCCGAGCTGCTGCTCGCTCTGCTGGAGCGCGTCGCGCTCCCGCGCTTCACGCCCGGCCAGCACGGACAGGCGTGTGCGAAGATCCTCGTCGCCGGTCCGGAGCCGGCCAATCTCGGCCTCGACCCGAGCGGCGGTCTGCGCGAGCGTGGCGTAGTCCGCGGCGGCGAGGACCAGGGACAGCTCGCGCCGCTCCTGCTGGAGCGCCTTGTACTGCTGGGCTTTCTTCGCCTGCCGTTCCAGCGAGGTGAGCTGCCGCTTGACCTCGTCCATGACGTCGCGGACGCGGGCGAGGTTCTGGCGCGTCGCGTCCAGCTTGCCCCGGGTCTCCGCGCGCTGCTGCTTGTAGCGGGCAATGCCGGCGGCTTCCTCGATGAACACGCGCCGCTCGTGCGGCTTTGCGATCAGGACGTGGTTGAGCTTTTCCTGGTCCATCACCGAGTACGCCCGGGGGTTGGCGCCCGTGCCGGCGAACAGGTCCAGGAGGTCGCGCAGGCGGCAGACCGACTTGTTCAGCAGGTACTCGCTTTCACCGGTCCTATACAGGCGACGAGCGACGGACACCTCGGCAAACGGGACCGACACCGTGCCGTCGTTCGAGAAGAGGAGCTCGACCTCGGCCATACCGACCGGCTTCCTGGAGGCGGACCCGTGAAAGATCACGTCTTCCATCCGGTGGCCCCGGAGGGACTTCACGCTCTGCTCTCCGAGCGCCCACCGGATCGACTCGCCCACGTTGCTCTTGCCGCAGCCATTCGGGCCCACCACCGCGGTGACGCCGGGGAGGACCCTGATGCTCGTCTTCTCGCCGAACGACTTGAAGCCGTGCAGGGTGATCGACTCAAGACGCATGAGGACTTCTAGCACGGCATGCGCGGCATGCCAACGGAAAAATACCAGGCCTAGTACATGAACTGCACACAGGGCACCAGGTATCGCGATATCGTCCAGGGTCTCCGGTGACGCTTCCAGCGGCTGGACGTGACGAGAATCCTTACGTTCCAGGCCGGTCCCGCGGGAACCATGACTCGGTTTAGGAAGCCAGCTCCATATTAGAAGTAGTTCTTTGGGCTGGTCAGGCTAGTACCCATTCACTATTCGTTAACATTCCTGAAAGATTTTCAGCTGACTCTGCAGGGTCTTTGCATTTCTTGCGCTCGCGTGCTCAACCGTGGCACAGCCCTTGCGCTTGGGGAGCGGTACGGCCGGCGTACTAGCCGAAGGGGGTCATGAACATGCGAGCACGACAACAGGAAAGAGATTGTTGACGACGACCACCTCGCTGAGGGATCACGACATGGCGGACGCGGGCACGTACACGCAAGACGTGCGCGCCATCGACACGCCGGACCCGTCGTCCGTGTCCCCGGGATACCACGAATCGCCGTCCGATCCGCAATTTATGAACAGCGCGCACATGCGTTCCGTGATGGACGTGATCCTGCGGGTCGCCCCGGTCGACGCGAGCGTTCTCATCCTCGGGGAGAGCGGCGTCGGCAAGGAGCTCGTGGCCCGGGCCATCCATTTCCGATCGCCGCGCCGCGAGCGCGCCTTCGTCAAGGTCAACTGTGCCGCCGTGCCGGCCCCGCTGCTCGAGAGTGAGCTGTTCGGCTACGAGCGTGGTGCGTTCACCGGGGCCTACACGGCCAAGCCGGGGAAGTTCGAGCTCGCGCACCTGGGGACCATGTTCCTCGACGAGGTCGCCGAGCTGCCGCTCTCGCTCCAGGCGAAGCTCCTCTGCGTGCTGCAGGACGGCCGGCTCTCACGGCTCGGGAGCCGCGAGGACGTGCAGGTGCAGGCGCGGCTGGTCGCGGCGACGAACAAGGACATCACGAGGCTGGTCGACGAGGGCAAGTTCCGCGAAGACCTCTACTACCGCCTGAACGTCGTCCGGATCAACGTGCCGCCCCTCCGGGAGCGGCGCGAGGAGATCCCCGTCCTCATCGAGCAGTTCCTCGACCGGTATGCGCGTGAGTACGGCCGGCCCCGGCAGAAGCTGTCCGCAGCGGCGTTGAAGCGGTTCATGATGCACCGGTGGCCGGGGAACGTCCGCGAGCTGGAGAACGCCGTCAAGCGCACCGTGGTGCTCGGCAGCGACACCTGGGTGCTGGACGACGGGACGCAGGAGCCGTGGCAGGCCGCTTCGGTGGCCCCGCGGCCGTTCCCGGCCGCCGACAAGGGCGACCGGGATGCGGATCTCTCGCTGAAGGGCGTCGCGCGCCGTGCGGCGCGCGACGCCGAGGCGGTGGCCCTGGAGCAGGTCCTCAAGCTCTCGCGCTGGAACCGCGCGGAGGCCGCGCGTCGCCTTCAGGTCAGCTACCGGACGTTGCGGCGCAGGATCGTGCGTTGCGGGCTGGAGGACTAGATCATGGGGGGACTATCGATGCCCCCCAAGCCCCCCGCGCTCGGAGCGCCCCGGCAGAGCCGTGGCGCTCCTCGATCACCCGATTCGGTCACGGGCTGTGAGCGCATGCAGGCAGCCGCGTGCGTGGGGGCCTTCTGGTATGTCGTGCGGTCCAAGCCTCACAAGGAGGCGTGGGCGCAGCTGCAGCTTCAGATCAAGCGGCTCGAGGTCTTCTATCCGAAGCTGATGCTGCCCGACTACGCGAAGCGGCGCCAGCCGGTCGTGCCGCTGTTTCCCGGCTACCTCTTCGTCCGCCTCGCGCTGCCGGACCGTTACCACGACGTCATCTGGGCGCCCGGCGTTCAGGGCTTCGTCGGGTCGAAGAACGGTCCCATCCCCGTGGACGACGACGCCGTCGAGCTGCTGCGCCGCCGGGCCGCGGCCGACGGTGTGATCCAGGCGCAGCCGAAGTTGCGGCCCGGTCAGCGCGTCGAGGTCGTCGAAGGGCCCTTCGCCGGGCTGGTGGGGATCATCCAGCGCCCGCCGGATACGAAGGGACGGATCAAGGTGCTGATGCAGTTGCTGAATCGAGCAGTCGCCGTCGACATTCCACTCGGCGCGATCAACGCCGAGTGGACGCCGATCCACATCGGCTAGGACAGACGGTCGCGTGCCGGGGAGGTGCTCTCCGGCCGTGACGGCGTGGAGGTCGCGCAACGGACGCGGGGCCAGCCCGGAATGGCGGAGCCCTGCACGGCGCCCGGCGCTCCACGCGTTGGAGCGCACAGCGTGATGAGCCACCGACGGGTGGCGGCGAGACCACAAGGTGATTGATGGTGCACGCGCACACGGTTCGCAGCGGCTCGGTTCCGGCCCCGGAACGACGCCGCGACCAGCGCCCCGGCATGGCTAGGCTCGAAGCCCAGACCGTCCTGGTCGTGGACGAGGACCTGGAGCTTCTCGACCGGCTCGTTGTGTTCATCCGCGCGCTCGGCTACATCGCCGTGCCTGCGGCGAGCATCGAGAACGCCGAGGTGATCCTCGAGAAACTGCACATCGACCTCGTCCTGCTCGACCTCGCGCCCGACGCCGCGCCTGGCGCGCTGATCACGAGGCTCAAGGCCGAACAGCCCGACGTGTACGTCGTGGTGGGGGCCGAGCCGCACCAGATCAGGGCCGTGCTGGCCGCGGGCGGCGACGAGGCGATCGCCACGCCGCTGGCCGCGGAACACCTCGAGGCGGTCGTCCGGCGCGTCCTCCCTCTCCCGGTCGTGCGGCGATGAGGGGCGCGCCAGTCGGCATGTTCGTCACGATTCCCATCGGTTCGAGGTCGCGGTGTCAACCCTGTCGGACGGTGACCGCCGGACGCCTTGACAGCCAGCGGAGCGCGGGCGTAGGCTGCGGGCTCCGGCGCGAGGCTCTAACCGTGTCGCCCTGGGCACCATCCGTCACGACGTTGTCATTCCTCGGTCGTCCAGCGATCACGCGCGTCAGGCGGTTCGGGCTGCGCGGGCGCTTTCGGGAAGAGAGGCAGCCATGAGTCAGGTGCGTTCGGTGGAACGACCGCTTGCGCGCACGACCACGGCCCCGGACTCGGCCGCGGTGACGCACGAGCGGGACTGGCGCTTGCGCGGCAGCGAGCGCATGCGCGTGGTCGACGACTTCATCGACCGGGTCGCGTCGACCGACGCGACCGTGCTCGTCTCCGGTGAGAGCGGCGTCGGCAAGGAGCTCGTCGCGCGCAGTCTGCACGACCGCTCGCCGCGCGCGGCCCGCCCGTTCGTGAAGGTGAACTGCGCGGCCTTGCCCGCGGAGCTGCTGGAGAGCGAGCTCTTCGGGTACGAGCGAGGCGCGTTCACCGGCGCCACCCAGCCGAAGCCCGGGAAGTTCGAGCTCGCTCACACCGGGAGCATCTTTCTCGACGAGATCGCGGAGATGCCGCTCCACCTGCAGGCGAAGCTCCTCCATGTGCTCCAGGACCGGCAGTTCTCGCGGCTGGGCAGTCAGCGCGAGATCCGGGTCGACGTCCGGGTGATCGCGGCCACGAACAAGCGGCTGTCCAAGCTCGTGGCCGAGGGGAGCTTCCGCGACGATCTCTACTACCGCCTCAACGTGATGAACATCCACGTGCCGCCGCTCCGCGAGCGCCGGGAGGAGATCCCCGGGCTGATCGAGTACTTCCTGCGCGAGTACGCGCGCGAGTACGGCCGGCCCCGGCCGCGGCTCTCGGACGACACGCTGCGCGCGTTTCTCGAGAACCCGTGGCGCGGCAACGTGCGGGAGCTGGAGAACCTCGTCAAGCGGATCGTCGCGCTGGACAGCCAGGAGCTCGTCGCCCAGGAGATGACCGCCGCCACCCGTGCCGTGACCCCGAACGGGCGGCCGGAGACGCCGGACGTCGCGCCACCGGTCAGGCCGTCGATCGCCCCGGCTCCGTCCGAGCCGCGCCCGGCACCGGTGGAGATCACCCTCGGACTGCGGGACATCGCGCGGCAGGCGGCCCTCGCGGCGGAGAAGCAGGTGCTCGTCGAGGTGCTCGACCGCGTGCACTGGCATCGCTTGACCGCGGCACGACTGCTCAAGGTGAGTTACAAGACGCTGCTCCAGAAGATCAAGCAGCACGGGCTCGAGACCGTTGCCGCGCTCGTGTTGATCCTGGGCGCGTAGACACCGGGCAGTCGCCCCGCCGGCCGAGCGGCGCTCCCGGCGTTCCGGGCGTCGCCGAGCCGCGGGATACGGGGCCCTTCGGGGCCCGCGTCTCACGACCAGCCGCGCTGCCGTGCGGGCGTGCGCCCGCGGCACCCACGGCCGAGGTCTGAGCCCGTGAACGAATCCCATGCTCGAGCCGCGCCCCGGGTCCACGGGTGCGTCCGCGCACCCCTCCGGGGCGCGCCGAGCGTCGGGGGGAATGGGTGGCCATTTCGGGGCCCCCCATTCCCACAAATCACCACGACACACAAGGGACCGACATACCAGACATGGCGAAGCGCGAAGCCGACCGGGGGGCGAGCGTCGTCGACGAGGCGACGCTCGGGCTCGTAACCGCTCTCGAGGTCCGGCAGGCCGTCCGGCTCCAGCACTACGTCTCGTTGCTCGAGATCCGGATGCGCCCGCCCGCGGATCCGAGGCTCGCGTCCGCGCTCGCCGACATCATCGGCGTGCAGATCCGCGGCAGCGACCTCATCGGCGTGACCGACGACCCCTGCTTGATCCGCGTCCTGCTGGTGGCCGCTCCGCTGAGCGCGCTTCCCACCGTCATCGGCCGGATCACGCGGGCGGTGAATCACCGGGTGTTCACGCTCGGACGTCATCGCAGCCCGGTCGGCCTCGCGATCGGCGGCTCGACGTTCCCGACTCCAGCGGGAACACACCTCGAGCTCGTCACGCAGGCGACGGCGCTCGCGACGGCGGCGTGGGAAGACCGGAGCGCCGAGCACCACTTCCGCCTGGCTGGGCTCGGTCAGTAGCGACACACCTTTAGCGTCCCGGAGGCCGAGGAGTGGTCATCGAGGAAGAACACGTGTTCGGTCACAGCGAGGCGATGCGCCGCATCGCCTCCGTCGCCGCGCGGGTCGCGGAGAGCGACACGCCGGTCCTCATCGAGGGCGAGCGCGGGACGGGCCGCGAGGTCATGGCCCGCCTGCTGCACCGGCTGTCGCCGCGAGCGCCGCAACCGTGGGTGCGATTGAGCTGCGTCTCGCTCCCCGCGGACCTGCTCGAGGCCGAGCTGTTCGGGGACGAGCGGCGTTCGGGGGGCGCGCCCGGCCGCCTGGAGCAGGCGGGGGGCGGGACCCTGTTCCTCAAGGACGTCGCGGACCTGCCGGCGGCTCTCCAGGCGCGGCTGCTCCACCTCCTGCGTGAGGGGGAGTTCCACCATGTCAACGGGCGCCGCCTGATCCGGACCGACGCGCGGATCATGGCGTCCGCCGGCGAGAACCTGGCCGCGCTCGTGCGGCAGGGGCGCTTCGACCCGGCCCTGTACGACCGGTTGGCCGTGGCCGTCATCACGGTTCCACCGCTCCGCGAACGGGTCGACGAGATCCGGGCGCTGGCCGAGCACCTCCGCGAGGCGCTGTGCCGCCGGCTCGGCCGCGAGCGTCCGCCGCTCTCGCCGCGGACCCTCGAGCTGCTCGCCGCGTACTCGTGGCCGGGCAACGTCCGGGAGCTCGAGGACCTGCTCAAGCGCTACGTCGTGCTCGGAGAGGAAGCCGCACTCTGCGACGAGGTGCTCGGGCGCATGCACGTGCCCCGGGCGGGCCGCCTGCCCGCCCCGGCTCGCGTCGAGACGCGGCAGGCGCCGCCGCCCGGAAGCCTGCGGGCGATCGCGCGCCAGGCGGCGCGGGACGCCGAGCGCGAGGCCATCCGGTGCGTGCTCGAGCACGTGCAGTGGAACCGTGCGGAGGCCGCCCGGCGCCTGGGGGTCAGCTACAAGACGATGCTCAAGAAACTCGAACAGGCGAATGTCGGGCCGAAAGCGCGCCGGCGGAGGATCTCGTGAGAGTTCGTGGCCTTCGATGCGACGCGTGATCGTTCTCGACGAGACGCTGGAGATCAGTGAGTCCGCCCGGCGCGTGGGCGCCGCCGCGGAGGTCCAGCTGCGGTTCGCCGGCTCCACCACGGAGCTGGGCGTGGTGCTCGCCGGCCCGCGGCCCGACGACCTCCTCGTCGCCAACCTCACGCCGGGCCTGTCCCCCTGGGAGCTCGCGGGCGTCATCCGGCGCGCCGGGTTCAACGGTCAGCTTCTCGCACTCGTGGACGATCTCGGCGACCCCGGCCTCGAGTACCTCGCCGGGATCCCCGGCACGCGCTGCGTCGCGCGACCGTCCGCCGCCGTGCTCGAGCGCGTGCTCCACGAGATGCTCGGCGCCCGCGCCGACTCGCCCGGTACGCCGCGCTTCGCGGGCGTCGTGGGGCGGTCGCCGGCGCTGCGCGAGATCTTCGCCCTCATCGAGAAGGTCGCGGCGGGCGACGCGAACGTCCTCGTCATCGGCGAGAGCGGCACGGGCAAGGAGCTGATCGCCCGGGCGATTCACGCTCTCGGGGCGCGGAAGGAGGGCCCCTTCGTCCCGCTCGACTGCACGGCGATTCCCGAGGGCCTCGTGGAGAGCCAGCTGTTCGGTCACGTGAAGGGAGCGTTCACCGGGGCGGCGTACGACCGCGAGGGCGTCTTCTCGCTCGCCGACACCGGCACGCTCTTCATCGACGAGCTGTGCGAGCTCGGCATCCCGATGCAGGCGAAGCTGCTGCGCATCATCCAGACGCGCGAGTTCGTGAAGCTCGGCGGGACGAAGTCGACGCGCACCGACGTGCGGCTGGTGATGGCCACGAACAAGGACCCCAGGGACGAGGTGGCCAAGGGCCGCTTCCGCGAGGACCTCTACTATCGCGTGGCGGTCGTCACGATCAACGTGCCACCGCTGCGCGAGCGCCGCGACGACATCCCGCTCCTGGCCGAGCATTTCGTCGCCCGGTTCTCGAAGCTGCACAAGAAACCCATCCGCGGGCTGGATCCGCGGGCGATGGCGCGGCTCTGCGCGGCGCCGTGGCCGGGCAACGTGCGCCAGCTCGAGAACGTGATCGAGCAGGCCGTCGTGCTCGCGGACACCGAGACGCTGACCGAGCGCGACCTGTTTCGCGAGATCCGGCACGCGATCCGCGGCGTCCCGGACGAGATCGAAGCCGCCCTGCCCCTGCGTGAGGTGGAGCGGCGGCACATCCTCCGGATGCTGGAGGCCACGGGCGGCAGCCGCACCGAGGCGGCGCGGCGACTCGGGATCAGCGTGCGATGCCTGCAGTACAAGCTCAAATCCTATCTCGAGCACCCGAAGCGCCGCCTGATCGCAACGTGACCGATGTCATGGGGGGAACTATCGAAGCCCCCCAAACCCCCCGCGCTCGGAGCGCCCCGGGGGGTGCGCGGACGCACCCGACAAAGCCGTGGCGCTCCTCGACCACCCGAGTTCGACCAGGACCACCACGCGAGCAGTGCACCACTAGGAGGACATGTCATGACGTGGGCGAAATACCTGACCGTGACCATCGCAGTCCTGTTGACCGCCGTCTTCGCCGCCGCACCCGTCGCGGCGGACTACCGCATCGGACCGGACGACCAGCTGGCCGTCTCGCTCTGGGACAACCGCGACGTCGACCTCGTCGTCGCCGTACGACCGGACGGCAAGATCTCGCTGCCGCTCGTCGGGGAGGTCCAGGCGGGCGGCCTGACCGTCAACGAGCTCACCGCCAGCCTCACGACGGCGTATCGCCGGTTCGTCGAGCAGGCGCACGTCACCGTGATGGTGAAGGAGATCAAGAGCCGCACCGTGTACTTCGTCGGCGGCGTCGCCAAGCCAGGCCCCTACCAGCTGAACCGGGAGCTCACGCTGCTCCAAGCGATCTCGGTCGCCGGGGGGCTCACGTCGATCGCGGACCTGGAGTCCTCCTTCGTGCTGCGGGGCAAGGAGAAGATCCCGGTGGACTTCATCAAGCTCCTGCAGCAGGGCGACGTCTCGCAGAACGTCGTCCTGGCGCCCGGCGACACCATCGTCGTCCCGGTCGCCGAGGTCGTCTACGTGCAGGGCGAGGTCAAGAATCCCGGCATCGTGAAGTTCGACAGTGAGCTGACCCTCGTCAGCGCGATCGCCAAGGCGGGCGGCTTCACGCCCCTGGCCGCCCGGAACCGGGTCAACCTCCTCCGGAACAGCGAGGAGGAAAAGCAGAGCGTCCAGATCGACGTTCGTGAGATCATGTCGCGTCCGGATGCGGTGAGCGACGTGCACCTCAAGCCGAGGGATATCTTGATCGTCCCGCAAAGGCTCTTCTGAGAGTGATCGACAGAGCGAGGAGGAGTAGCGGACCCCTGGTGCTGCTCCTCTCGCTCGTCGTCCTGGCCCTGCGACCCGATCCCGTTCTCCCGCAGCCTCTCGTCGTTCGCCCGACGCTGCACTTGCGCGCCCAGGCGCCCGCGGCCCCGCCGACCGGGGCGCCGTCGGTCGCTCCGAGCCCGACGGCTCCGACGGAAACAGCGCCGAGCCTGCCAGGTCTGAGTCCGATCGTCCCCGGAACCACCGCTCCGAGTCTGGCTGTCCCGGGCCCGGCGACGCCGGTCGTCCCGCTCCCCGGTCTTCCCGAGGAGCGACAGCCGCTGCCGCCGCCGGCGACCGTTCCATCGGGTCCTCGAGCGCCGGATCTGCCGGTCGGTCTCCTGGTGCCGACCGGCGCGCCGCTCGAGCTCCATCCCTCCGTGGGCGTCACCGAGGAGTACACGGACAACTTCGAGCTTCGCCGCGACAAGCGCTCGAACTGGCGCACGAGCGTGTCGCCCGGGCTGACGCTCTTGCTCCGCCACGGCCCGACGGACGGCTGGCTGACCTACCAGCCGGCCGGCAGCCACGACACGGTCTCGGACGAGTTCAACCTGTTCCACTCCCTGGCCGGCGCCGTCCGCTGGCTCGCGACGCCGCGTCTGACGTTCACGCTGTCGGAGACGCTCACGCGCAGTGACGAGGCGGCCCGCGCGGACCGGCTCGCCCTCAGGCGGGAGCGCCGCACCTTCACGAGCAACGCGTTCTCGCTCCAGGGCGACCACGTCGTCCGCAACCTCGGCACCCGCGGGTACTACCGCCTGTCGACGTTCTCGGACAGCGAGCGTGGCGACACGATCTCTCACGCGGCCGGTACCAGCGCGACCGCGACGCTGTACGAGACCAACTCCGGAACCGTCGGGTACGAGTACCTCGATTCCTCCACCGCCGAGGGGCAGGATATCCGCGGCCACCAGCTGGCCGTCACGCTCGCCCGGCAGCTCACGTCGCTCGCGACGGCGGGCGTGTCGGGCAGCTATCAGCTGCGCTCGGCGAGCGGCGTCGGTGCGCGCGACTTCGACAGCTGGAACGCGGCCGTGTTCGGCGGCTACGGCATTCCGGGTCTCTGGGCGCTCAGCGCGAGCGTCGGTGTCAGCCGGCTTTCCGACGACGGTCGCGACGATCGCTTCACCGTCAGCAGCACGACCGGCTTCACGTACGAGTTCGCCCGCGCGAAAGCGACGCTCGGCCTCGAGCGCGGCTTCTCGGAGACGTTCCGCGAAGGGCAGAACTTCGGCGTGGTCGAGACGCAGGGTGTCACGGCGTCGCTGACGTATCCGTTCCCGCCCGCGCTCCTCACGCGGCTCTTCGCCGAGTACCGCGAGAACAAGACCACCGGGATCGGCATCGACCCCGGTGTTGGCACGCGCCGGCGCGAGAACGCATGGACGGTGGGGTTCGACGCGAGCGTCCGCCTGCTCGAGTGGCTCGAGATGGTCCTCGCGGCGAGCCACCGCGAGCTCGACGCGCCGAGCCCGGACGGCTACACCGAGAACCGCGTGCGCGTGTCGCTCGGCGCGAGGTTCTAGCGGGCCAGAAGCCACAAGCCACGAGCCAGAAGCCGGAAGGCGCGAGTCGTCATTCTGGCTCCTGGCTGCTGGCTCCTGGCTGCTGGCTCCTGGTTCCCGCTCCTGGCTTCCGGCTCGCGGAGTGCGACCCCGCAAGGTTTGCGTCCGCGCGCCGCACGCATCGCGGGCGCGTTTTTCGCGGAGTTGGAGCGCACGCCGACCGCGATGTGCGCGCCCTGGGTAGTTCGGTTCCCCAGTGTGAGTCCCGCGCTTCCCGTACGGATCTTTAACAAAGTCGCAAAGATAGCTGACACCCCGTTTGGCACATCGGTTGCGCACTGGAAGCGCCGTGCCGAGAGTTTTCCGACACTACGTTCCGCCGTCGCTCGTCGCCGTGATCGCCACCGATATCGCGGTGATCGCGATCGCGACGAGCATTCCGCTCCGTCTCGGCCTCTGGGTCGGCCATGGCGCGTTCTGGCCGAAGGCCGCGGCCGTGCTCGTGCTGACGCTCTTCACGCTGCACGTCGCCGACCTTTACAAGACGGAGCTCGCCGCCGGACGCCGGGAGCTCAGCGCGCGGCTCCTCGGCGCCCTCGCATGCGCGGCCGTCCTCGTGGCGGCGCTCGGGTTCACGGTCCCCACGTTCCGTCTGGGCCGGCTGGCCTTCGCTCAGATCTTCGGGCTGGCCGGCGGCGGACTGCTGCTGGCGCGGCTCGCGTGGTCGTGGCTTCGCGCGTCGGACCGCTTCCGCCTGCGTGTCCTCGTGCTGGGCGTGAATCACGCGGCGCCGCGCATCGTGGAGCTCCAGGAGACGGGCGCGCAGCCGTTCACGGTTCTCGGGTTCCTCGACGACGACCCGGCGGCGGTCGACCGGATGCCGGCGGGAGCCGAGCTGCTCGGGAAGGCCAAGGACCTGATCACGCTCGCGGACGAGCTGCGACCGGACATCGTGGTCACCGCGCCGATGGACATGCGCGGGGTGCTCCGGACACCGGACCTGCTCGAGTGCCGGCTTCGCGGCGTGCGCGTCGAGGAGTGGCCGACCTTCTACGAGAAGCAGACCGGCAAGGTGCTCGTCACGGACGTGCGCCCGAGCTGGTTGATCTTCTCCGATGGCTTCGTGAAGACGCCGTCCACGCAGACGGTCAAGCGCGCGATCGACGTGGTGACCGCGGGGATCGGGCTCGCCCTCGCGGCGCCCGCGATGCTCGCACTCGCCGTCCTGATCAAGCTCGACTCCGCCGGCCCCGTCTTCTACCGCCAGGCGCGCGTCGGCCTCCGGGGACGCATCTTCCACGTGATCAAGTTCCGCTCGATGAGCGCGAGCGCCGAGCGGTCGGGCGCCGTGTGGGCGGCCTCGAACGACCCTCGGGTCACCCGGGTCGGCCGCGTCATGAGGAAGACGCGCCTGGACGAGCTCCCGCAGCTGTTCAACGTCCTGCGCGGCGATATGAGCCTCGTCGGCCCTCGGCCGGAGCGCCCGGAGTTCATGCGCCTGCTCCAGCGCGAGATTCCGTTCTACGGGGAGCGCCTCGCCGTGAAGCCGGGGCTGACCGGGTGGGCGCAGGTGCGTCACGCCTACGCCGGCTCGGTCGAGGACACGCTCGAGAAGCTGCAGTACGACCTCTACTACGTCAAGAACCTCTCACCGTTCCTGGACGTGCTCATCCTCCTTCAGACCGTCCAGGTCGTCCTCTTCGCCCGCGGGGCGCGGTGATCACGCACATGCGAACACCTGGACGCGGTCAGCACGCTCGCGCACGCGGGCGGGATCGGTAGGGACCATGGCTCACTGGGAACTCGTACGACGGATCTTCTTGGGTGTGTTCCTGCGGCGCAAGCGCCTGCTCCTGCTCGGCATCGTCGCGAGCGCGCTGGTGCTGCTGCCGGCCGCCTACTACGGCACCCGGCAGCCGCAGCGCTACCGGACCTCGGCGACGGTCCTGCTCGAATCGAGGCCGGACCGCGTCCCGCTCTTCCCCGAGTTCTCTCCGTTCAGGCCGCTGCCGGTGCAGCTGGCGATCCTCAACAGCCGGAGCCTCGCACAGAGCGTGATCGAGAACCTCCCGCAGCCGTCCCTCGCGGAGCTGCTCCAGCACCGCTACCACATCGACTACTTCGAGGCCGCGAGGAACCTGTATCACCGCTGGAGGGGGCTCGAGATCGAGACGGAGAGCCCGCTCCGGCGCGCCATGGCCGAGCTGCAGAAGGCGCGCATGACGTTCAACTCGCGCGGCGACGGCATCGTCGAGATCATCGCCGAGGCCACCGAGCCACAGGTCGCCGTCGACATCGTGAACACGTACGTCGAGGTCCTGCTCGCCCGCACCCGCTCCTTCAACGTCGAGGACGCCCGCACCTCGCGCGAGTTCCTCGAGCAGCAGGTGGCAGACGTCAAGAAGAACCTGGCGGCGAGCGAGGAGTCGCTCCGCCGGTTCACCACCGCGCAGGGCGGCGTCAAGATCCCCGACCGCACGCAGGCGAGCGTCAATCAGATCGCGCAGGCCGAGTCGATGCTGGCCGAGGTGCGCGCCAACCGCGCCCTGGTCGGCGCACGCCTCAAGAGCCTCAAGGAGCGGGTCGAGCTCAAGAAGCCCGCCCCCGCGGCCCCGGCCGCGCCCGCGCCGCCGCCGCCGCCCGCGCCGGTGCCGCTCGAGGTCCGGCGGCTGCGCGACCAGCTCGCTCAGCTCGAGACGAATCTCCTCGAGCTGCGCCTGCGGTTCACGGAAGAACATCCGCGGGTCGTCCTCGCGCGCCAGCACGTCGAGCAGCTGCGCAAGCGCCTGGGCGGTGCGGTCAAGGAGACGGTGGTCGCCGCGCCCGCGGCCGTGGCCGCGGCGGCAGCCATCCCGTCCGCGGAACGCGTGGACTTCACCGAGCAGCTGCTTTCGCTCGAGACCGCGTCCCACTCGCTGTCGGCCCAGGAAGAGGCGCTCCAGAAGCAGGTGGAGACGCTCAGGGACCGGCTGACGGGGCTGTCGCGCAGCGAGCTCGAGTACGTCCGGCTGGCGCGTGAGGCCGACAGCCAGCGCAGCCTGCACGCGCTCCTCTCCGACAAGCTGACCGCGGCCCGGATCCGCGAGCAGGGCGAGATGAAGGTCGTCAAGGTCATCGACCCGCCCGCCTTCCCGGTGTCGGTGACGGGCGAGCGGCGGCTGAAGTTCTACGCGGCGGCGCTCGCCCTCTCGATCGTGCTCGGCGCCATGCTGCCGCTCGGCGTCGAGTGGTTGAACCGCCTGATCGAGACCGAGGACGACGTCGACTCGGCCACGAGGCTGCCCGTCCTCGCCCTCGTCCCCCGCGTGCGGTCCGGGCCGCCGCTGTTCACCGCCGCGGAGCGGGTGAACGGCAACGGGCATCCGCGCCGCCGCGTGGCGCGCGACCAGTTCATGTTCGCCGAGGCGTTCCGCCCGCTGCGCGTGTCGGTCCAGCTCGCCACGCGGGTCGAGAACCTGAAGACGCTGCTGGTCGCGAGCCCCCTGCCCGACGAGGGCAAGTCGACGATCGTGGTGAACCTCGGGCTCGCGTTCGCCGAGGCGGGGGCGAAGGTCGTCCTCGCCGACACCGACGTGGCGCGCCCCACGCTCCACCGCCTGCTGAACGTCAAGCCGACCGCCGGCGTCGTGGAGGCGCTGCACGCCAAGCGCGCCATCGGGGACTGCCTGATCCCCGTCGCCGACCGGCTGATGATGGCGCCGCGCGGCGGCGTGCTCGAGCAGGACAGCCGCGCGCTGCTCGCGACGCAGCGCCTGAAGGAGTTCGTCGCGGAGATCGCGACCGCCGGTGACGTCGTGGTCTTCGACTCGTCGCCCGTCCTGCTCGTTCCCGACGGCCTGTTCCTGGCCGCCGCCGTCGACGGCGTGATCCTCGTCGCGCGCGCGGGACGCACGAGCTGCCGTGACCTCGCACGCGCGAAGTCCTCGCTCGAGGCGGCCGGCGCCCGCCTCCTCGGCGTCGTCATCAACGAGGCGCCGCCCATGCGCGTGCGCGCCGACTACGAGCGCTACTACTTCGCCTCCACGTCCAATGGGAGCCACTAAATGACGGATCGCCATCCCGAACACCAGGTTCCGCTCGCCGACCTCCTCGAGGACCGTCTGCGGTCCGGGACCGCACGCGTCGTCGTCGTCGGGCTCGGCTACGTGGGACTGTCCCTCGCGGTCGGGCTCGCGCGCAACGGCCTGGTCGTCCACGGCGTCGAGGTCGAGCTCGAGCGCGCCGCCCTCGTGAACGCCGGCCGGTCGTACATCGACGACGTCGACTCGCGCGAGCTCGCCGCCCTCGTCGCGGCGGGACGGCTCGGCGCGTCGACCCGCTTCGACGCCGCGCGCGAGGCCGACGCCATCGTCATCTGCGTGCCGACGCCGCTGCGCAAGAGCAAGGACCCGGACATCTCCTTCATCCTCTCGGCGACCGAGAGCCTGGTGCCGCTGCTCCGGCCGGGCCAGCTCGTCGTGCTCGAGAGCACGACGTACCCCGGCACCACCGAGGAGGTCCTCCAGCCCCGGCTCGAGGCGCGCGGCTTCACCGTGGGGGACGACGTCTTCCTGGCGTTCTCGCCCGAGCGCGTCGATCCCGGCAACACGTCGTTCACGACCGCCAACATCCCGAAGGTCGTCGGCGGCGTCACGCCGCGCTGCACGCGGCTCGCCGCCGCGCTCTACCGCAACGTCACGGCGTCGGTGCACCCGGTGTCCAGCCCGAAGGTGGCGGAGACGGCCAAGCTGCTCGAGAACACGTTCCGCAGCGTCAACATCGCGCTCGCCAACGAGCTCGCGCTCGCGTGCCGCGCGATCGACGTGGACCCCTGGGAAGTGATCGGCGCGGCGGCGACGAAGCCGTTCGGGTTCATGCCGTTCTACCCCGGGCCGGGGACCGGCGGGCACTGCATCCCGCTCGACCCGCTCTACCTGTCCTGGAAGCTCCGCCTGAACGGCTTCGAGACCCGCTTCATCGCCCTCGCCGACGAGATCAACCACAGCATGCCGCGTCACGTGGTCTCCCTCGTCGCCGATGCGCTGAACGACCGGGGACAGGCGCTCCGCGGCGCCCGCGTGCTCGTGCTCGGCGTGACGTACAAGGCCAACGTGAACGACGTCCGGGAGTCCCCCGCCCTCGAGGTGCTGCACATGCTCGCGGACAAGGGTGCCGCGGTCGCGTACGCCGACCCGTTCGTCCCGCAGCTCGAGGTCGGCGCGCTGAAGCTCGTGGCGGAGCCTCTCACGCGGGACGTCCTCGCGGCCGTCGACTGCGCGGTCGTGATCACCGACCACACGTCGTTCGACTACGCGCTGATCGCCGAGGCTGCTCCCGCCGTGGTCGACGTGCGCAACGCCATGGGCCCGCTCCGCGCCCGGCACCGGAACATCGTCACGCTCTGAGATGCTGAACGCGCTCTCGTTCGACATCGAGGAGTACTTCCAGGTCGAGGCCCTTCGAGGCCTCGTCCGGCCGCGGGACTGGGACCGCCTCGAATCGCGGGTGGCGCCCGTGACCCTGCGGCTGCTGGACGTGCTCGAGCGGCACCGCGTCACCGCCACCTTCTTCGTGGTCGGCTGGGTGGCGGAGCGCCAGCCGGAGCTGGTGCGCGAGATCGCGCGGCGCGGCCACGAGCTCGGCTGCCACGGGTACGCGCATCTGCCGGTCTACGCGATGGAGCCCGAGACGTTTCGCGAGGATCTCAGGCGCGCCAAGCGCACGATCGAGGACGCGGCCGGGGAGCCGATCATCGGCTACCGCGCGCCGACGTGCTCGATCGTGCGCGAGACGCTCTGGGCGCTGCCGGTGCTCGCGGAGGAAGGCTTCCGGTACGACTCGAGCATCTTCCCGATTCACCACGACCGTTACGGGATCCCGGACGCCGATCGCTTTCCGCATCGCGTCTCCGCGCCCGGCGCCGACCTCGTCGAGTTCCCGCTGACGACGGTCCGCCTCGCCGGGCAGAACCTGCCGTGCTGCGGCGGCGGGTACTTCCGGCTGCTGCCGTACCCGGTGGTCCGCGCGGCGCTCAGGCGCGTCAACGAGCGCGAAGGGATGCCCGGCATGGTGTACCTGCACCCCTGGGAACTCGACCCCGACCAGCCGCGGTTCGCGCTCCGCGGCCTCGCGGCCTTCCGTCACTACGTCAACCTGCGGCACACCGCCGACAAGCTCGAGCGTCTGCTGGACGACTTCGCGTTCGGTCCGGTGGAGCGCGTCCTCGCCGAGCGCGGCTTGATCGACTTCATGGGGGGACTATCGAAGCCCCCCAAGCCCCCCGCGCTCGGAGCGCCCCGGGAAACCCGTGGCGCTCCTCGACCACCCGATTCGTGCACCGGCTCGGAGGTAGCGGCGTGATGAAGGTCACGATCGTCTGCGGCGCGCGCCCGAACTTCGTCAAGGTGGCGGCGATCCTCGCCGCGATGGCGGGCCGCCCCGGGTTCCGGCCCACGCTGATCCACACGGGGCAGCACTACGACGAGAACATGTCGGAGGTCTTCTTCAGGGATCTCGAGATCCTGCCCCCGCAGGTGAACCTCGGGGTCGGCTCGAACGTCGACTCGATCCAGACCGCCGAGGTCATGTGCCGCCTGGTGCCGGTGCTCGCCGCCGACCGCCCGGATGTCTGCCTGGTCGTCGGTGACGTCAACTCGACCCTCGCCGCGGCCCTCACGGCGGCCAAGACCGGCATTCCCGTCGCTCACGTCGAGGCCGGGCTGAGGAGCTTCGACCGGACGATGCCCGAGGAGCTCAACCGGCTCCTCACCGACGCGATCGCCGAGTATTGCTTCACGACCGAGCCGTCCGCGAACGACAACCTCCATCGCGAGGGCGTCCCGGCCGACCGCGTCCACCACGTCGGCAACGTGATGATCGACACGCTGTTCCGCTTCCGGGAGCGTGCCGCCGAGTCCACGATCCTCGCGAGATCAGGCCTCACCCCGCGCGCCTTCGCCGTGCTGACGCTCCACCGGCGGAGCAACGTGGACGACGAGGCGGTGCTGGGTCGGCTGCTCCAGCTCATCGACAGCGTCGCCGACGGCGTTCCCGTCGTGTTCCCGGTTCACCCCCGCACGCGCGCACGGCTCGAGCACGCCGAACGCGCCGAGTGGCAGCCGCGGTCCCTCCGCCTGGTGTCTCCGCTGCCGTACCTGGACTTCGTCCAGCTCATCGCGAACGCGCTCTGCGTGTTCACGGATTCCGGCGGCGTACAGGAGGAGACGACGGCGCTCCACGTGCCCTGCCTGACGCTCCGACGGTCGACGGAGCGGCCTATCACGGTGACGCAGGGGACGAACCGCATCGTCGGCTGTGACGCCGGGAAGATCGAGGCGGCGTGGACGGAGATCAGGAACGGCCGCTGGCCGCTTGGCCGGCTGCCAGAGCACTGGGATGGCAAGGCCGCGGAGCGCGTGCTTGACGTGCTCGCGGACACCGCGAGGTGAGCGCGACCATGCATGTCACCGAGCTCGGCAACGACACCGCGGGCTGGGACGCCTTCGTGCGGGCATCCGGCGATGGCACGCCGTTTCACCTGCTCGCCTGGCGGCGGGCCGTGGAGAAAGCGTTCGGTCACCGGGCGCACTACCTCGTGGCCAGGCGCGACGGCCGCATCGAGGGCGTCCTGCCGCTGTTCCGCGTGCGAGGCCTGACGGGCGGCGTCGCCCTCGTCTCGGTCCCGTACGCGGTCTATGGCGGCATCTGTGCGACGTCCGACGCGGCGCGACACGCGCTGCTGGACGCCGCCGTGGCGCTCGGCACGCGGCTCGGCGCCTCCTACATCGAGCTGCGACACCGGCAGGACCAGGGGCTCGACCTCCCCACGAAGTCGCTCTACGTGACGTTCCGCCGGGCGATCTCCAAGGACGACGAGGAGAACGCGCGCGCGATCCCGCGCAAGCAACGCCGCATGACCCGGCAGGGGGAAAAGCACGGACTCTCCGCGACCGTCGGGCGCGAGCACCTCGACGACTTCTACGAGATCTACGCCCAGAGCCTCCATCGCCTCGGGTCGCCCGTGTTCCCGCGCGCGCTGCTGCGCGGCGTGTTCGACGCCTTCGATCCGGACGCGGAGCTCCTGGCCGTGTGGCGCGGCGGGCGCATGGTCGCCGGCGTGCTCACGCTCTTCCACGGCGACGAGGTGGTGCCGTACTACGGCGCCGCGCTCGACGAGGCGCTTCCGTGGGCGGCGAACGACTTCATGTACTGGGAGCTCATGCGGTACGCCGCGCAGAAGGGCTGCCGCATCTTCGACTTCGGGCGCAGCCGCATCGGCACCGGTCCCTACGACTTCAAGCGCCACTGGGGCTTCGATCCGGAGCCGCTCCCCTACCAGTACGTGCTCCTGCGCGCGAAGAGCATCCCCGATCTCAGCCCCACCAACAGCCGGTTCCACCTCGCCGTGCGCGCGTGGAAACGCTTGCCGCTCCCCGTGACCAAGGTGCTCGGGCCCGCCATCACCCGGTACCTGCCCTGACCATGCGAATCCTGATGCTCGCCCACCGGATGCCGTACCCGCCGCGGACCGGCGACAAGGTCCGGGCGTACCACATCGCTCGCCACCTCGCCGCCGAGCACGACGTGACGCTCGCGTGCGTGATGGACGACCCGGGCGCCGCCCCGGCGCTCCCGGAGCTGCGCCGGCAGGTCGGGCGCGTCGAGGCCGTCGCGGTGCCCAGGCGGCGGCAGCGCGTCCGCGCGTTGCTGCGGCTCGCCGCGGGCGAGTCGGCCACCGTCGCGTACTTCCGTTCGCGGGAGCTCGACGCGCGCGTCGCCACGCTCCTCGCGCAGCCGCTCGACCTGATCCTGGTCTCGTCGTCGTCCATGGCGCAGTACGTCCGGGAACGAACCACGACCCCGGTCGTGATGGACTTCGTGGACATCGACTCCGACAAGTGGCTGCAGTACGGGCGCGAGCTTCCCGCCCACACGGCGTGGCTCTACCGGCTGGAGGGTGCGCGCCTGCGCGCCGTCGAGGTCGCCGCCGCCCGGCGCGCCGACGCGTGTCTCGTCGCGACCCGCGCCGAAGCCGAGCTCCTCGCGTCGTTCGCGCCGTGGGCGCCGACGACGGTCGTCCCGAACGGCGTCGACCTCGAGTACTTCGCGCCGCCGCGACGACCGGCCGACAGCAGCAGCATCGTGTTCACGGGCGCGATGGACTACGTTCCGAACATCGACGCCGTGCGGTACTTCTCGGACGCGGTGCTGCCGCGCATCCGTGCGCGGCGTCCCGACACGCGCTTCGTGATCGTGGGCAAGGATCCGGCGTGGTCCGTGCGCCGGCTCGGCGCGCGTCCAGGCGTGCTCGTCACCGGCGCCGTCCCGGACGTGCGACCGTTCGTGACGTCCGCGGCCGTCGCCGTCGCGCCGCTTCGCATCGCCCGTGGCGTGCAGAACAAGGTGCTCGAGGCCATGGCGATGGGATTGCCGGTCGTCGCGACGCGGAAGGCGCACGAGGGCATCGACGCGCGACCGGGCGAGCACCTCTTCGTGGAGGACGACCCGGGCCGCTTCGCCGACGTGGTCCTGCGCCTGCTCGCCGAGCCGGAGCGACGCGCGGAGGTCGGGCGCGCGGCACGCCGGTTCGTCGAGACGCGACACAGCTGGCCGGCATCGATGGCTGAGCTCGACGACGTCATCCGGCGCGTCACGCGACATACCGAGTGGGGGGCCCCGACATGGCCCCCCACACCCCCCCAACGCTCGGACGCGGCCCGGGACACCCGGGCCGCGCCTCGGGTCCACGCTCGGTGAGGGGGCCCCGACATGGCCCCCCACACCCATCCCCCTGACCTCTCACTGGATCTCCCTGTCCCTCGTCGTGCGATGGAGGCCCTGCCTGGTATGAAGGTTCGCGTGATCACGTCGCTTCGCGAGTTCGACGCGCTCGAGCCCGTCTGGCGGGAGGTGACGGACGCGAGCCCGTATCGCTCCCCGTTCCTGACCCACGACTGGTTCGCGTGTTGCTGGCGCATGGCCGGCCCGTCGGTCAGGCGTGAGCTCTGGCTCGTCGAGGACGCCGCGGGCCCCGTGGCCCTCGTCCCCCTCGTCACCGGTCGCACTCGGCTGCACAGCCTCCCGGTCCGGATGATGCGCGTGCTCGACTGGCCCGACGCTCCCGTCGTCGACGTGCCGATTGCCGGAGACGTGCAGGCTGCCGTCGCGTCCTTCCTGGATGCCGCGAGGACTCGAGGCGGATGGGACGTGCTGTCGATTCCCAAGCTCGCCGTCGGGTCGCGCGCCCGCCGCGCGCTCGACGCGACGCTGCCCACGCGCTTCCGCTGGACCGTGGCGGCGCACGGCCGCGCCCCGTACGTCGCGATCGCCGGCACGTGGAAGGAGTTCCTCGAGTCGAAGCGGGCCGCCGCCGGCGTGGGCGACGAGCTGCAGGACGAGGTGGCGAGCGGCCTGCCGGTCTCGCTCGAAGAGCACCGATCCATCGACCCCGACAGCCCCGCCTTCGCGGAGTTCGTGGAGCTGTCCCGCGAGAGCTGGGATCCCGAGCGAGGGATCGCGACGCCGGGGACCGCGCGGTTCTTCCGCGAGCTGACCGCCCGCGCGACCGCCAGCGGCGGGTGCCGGCTGTGGATCCTGCGCGTGGGCGAGCGCGCCGTCGCGACGGAGTACCAGCTCGGCGACAACGGGCACCTGTACACGCTCCGCGCCGACGCCGAGAAGCAGTGCGACGACCTCCGTCCGGGCACGTCGCTCGGCACGCGGATGCTCCGCGAGCTCTTCGAGCGCGGGGACGTCAGCGAGTACACGTTCGGCGGCCCGCCCGCGGTCGACCGCCTCCAGTGGGCGACCGGCGCGCACGAGACCGCCACGATCCACGTGTACGCCTCGACGCCGTACGGAGCGCTGCTGCACGCGATCGAGACGCGCCCGCCGCTCCTGTCGCTGCGCCACACCGCCAGCGGGGCACCCCGATGCGCCTGACCGCCGGCCTCGCCTGCTGGCGGCCCGAGGAGCCGCCCCGAGCCGCGGCGCTCAAACGAATGATCGCCCAGGTGCCCGACGTCGAACCGGGCACGACGGTGAGCGAAGGTCGGTTCAGTGCGTTCATTTCGCCGGGGATCCGCATCGAGTCGACCCCCGACGTCGTCGTGCTCGCCGACGAGGACGTGACGAACCTCGACGAGCTCTCCTCCCTGCTCGGGCTCCGGCGGTCCGAACCGAACCTGTTCGCGGCGCTCTACGACATGGAGGGCCCGACGTTCGTGCGCCGCCTGCGCGGCGCCTTCGCGATCGCGCTCTGGGAGGCGCGCCAGCAGCGGCTGGTGCTCGCGGTCGACCACGTCGGCATCCGCCGCCTGCATTACGCCGGCGACGCGGGGTCGATGGCCTTCGCCTCGCGCGTGGCTGCGCTCCGGGCCGCGCCTGGCGTGTCGGCGGACGTCGACCTCACGTCGGTCTACCACTACCTGAACTTCGGCTACACGCCGGCCCCGCACACACCCTTCGCGGGTGTGCGGCGACTGCCGCCGGGACACGTCCTCGTGGTCCAGGACGGCCGCGCGACGCTCGAGGCGTACTGGGACATGACGTACCCCGAGCACACGGTCTCCGAGCGGCAGTCCGCGCCGGTCCTCTACTCGCTGACCGAGGCGGCGGTGAAGCGGGCGCTGACGGGCATCGATGGGAAGGAGCGGGGCGCGTTCCTGAGCGGGGGCACGGACAGCAGCACGGTGGTCGGCCTGATGACCCGGACGACCGGCGAGCCGGCGCACGCGTTCTCCATCGGCTTCGACGACCGCCGCTACGACGAGGTCGGCTACGCGGGGATCACCGCGCGCCACTTCGGCGCCACGCACCACACGCGGCTCGTGACGCCGGACGACGCCCTGGCCGCGCTGCCGCGGCTCGTGGACGCGTACGACGAGCCGTTCGCGAACAGCTCGGCGCTCGGCACGCTGATCTGCGCCGAGCTCGCGCGGGACCAGGGCGTGGGCGTGCTCCTCGCGGGCGACGGCGGTGACGAGATCTTCGGCGGCAACGAGCGCTACCGCACGGACCGCGTCCTCGCCCGCTACCACCGCATCCCGTCGCTCGTCCGCCGGGGCGCGATCGAGCCGCTCGTCGCCGCGCTCCCCGCCATCGGACCTCTCGCGCGCGCGCGCCGCTACATCGCCCGCGCCACCCTGCCGAATCCCCGCCGCTTCTACTTCTACGAGTTCTTCTTCGCCCAGGCGGGATTCGACCTGCTCGACCCGGGCTTCCGCGCGGCGGTCGAGCGCGACGCGCCGTTCGGCGTCCTCGACACGCAGTTCGCGCGCCCGGCCGCGACGAGCGAGCTGAACCGGCTCCTCTACCTCGACCTCAAGCTCACCATCGGTGACAACGACCTGCTGAAGGTGACGCGCACCGCGGAGCTCGCCGGCGTCGGCGTGCGCTTCCCGCTGCTCGACGTGGCGCTCGCCGAGTTCACCGGGGCGCTCGCCGCCGATCTGAAGGTCCGCGGCCTGGAGAAGCGCTACCTCTTCAAGCGCGCGTTCGCCTCGCTGCTCGCCCCGGAGACCCTCGCCAAGGCGAAGCATGGGTTCGGGGTGCCGACCAGCGCCTGGCTGCGCGACCATCCCGGGTTCCGGGCGCTGGCGCACGACACGCTGCTGTCGGCGCGCGCCCGCGCCCGCGGCTACCTGCGTGCGGGCGCGATCGAGGAGCTCTTCCGGCTGCACCGCATCGATCCCACGCCCTATTACGGCGGACTGCTCTGGACGCTGCTCGTCCTCGAGCTCTGGCAGCGCCGCCACGTCGACGGGAGGTGCGCGGACGCGGGATCAATGTCATGGGGGGCCCCGAAATGGCCCCCCATACCCCCCCGCGCTCGCACGCGGCCCGGGACACCCGGGCCGCGGCTCGATCCCGGCGCGCGTCCATGAACGCCAAGGTGGCCCGGTTCATGTCAAGCGCGCTGTACCACACGGGGCTGCTGCCCGTGCTGCGAGCGGGATCGGTGTGGGGCACGAGCGGCGTGTTCCAGGTGCTGACCTACCACCGCGTGAACGACGAGGCCGACCCCTTCTTCCCGGCGGTGAGGACGGCGGTGTTCGAGGAGCACATGGCGTACGTCGCCCGGACGTACCGCGTGCTGACCGTCGAGGAAGCCCACGAGGGCGTCCGGCGGCGAATGCTCCCGCGCGGTGCGCTGGCGATCACGTTCGACGACGGGTATCGCGACAACCTGACGCACGCCGCTCCCATCCTGGCGCGCTACGGGCTGCCGGCGACCGTCTTCGTCGCCACGGGATTCGTCGGCGGCGCCGAGGTGCCGTGGTTCGACAGGCTGGCGCTCGCGTTCAAGGAGACGCGGGAGCAGGCGATCACGACGGCATGGGGTGACACCTTCGCGCTCACCACCGTGCAGGAGCGCCTCGACGCGCTCGCGCGCGTGATCACCTACTTCAAGCGCCTTCCGGACGACCACATGCGCCGCGAGGCCGACCGGCTCCTCGGAGCGCTCGGCGTGACCGGCCGGGGCCGCTTCAAGAACCTGATGCTCAACTGGGACGACGTGCACGCGCTGACCGGTCTCGGGTTCTCGATCGGGGCGCACACCGTCAACCACCCGATCCTCTCGCGTGTCTGCGCGGAGCGCGCGTGGACGGAAATCATCGGCTCGCGCACGATGATCCGGGCGGCGTGCGGTCGCCTGCCGAAGGCCTTCGCCTACCCCAACGGGTACGCCGGCGACTACACCGAGACCGTGAAGCACATGGTGCGCGAGGCCGGGTTCTCGTGCGCCGTCACGAGCCGCTTCGGCCTCAACACGCTCCGCACGCCGGCCTTCGAGCTCAGACGCGGCGGGCCGTGGGAGGAGCACCTGCCGACCTTCGCCGTGAAGCTCGCGGCGTATCGGCTCGCGGGCCTTCGCGGCGCCAGGCGCGCTGCGTAAGCGCGCGCCTCGACCCAGCACCCCCGCACGATCCGTCCCGACACCCGACCGGCGCCCCGGAGAGGCGAACGCCTCGCCCCGCTGCCGCACCACTCGACCACCGACCCATGCCCGCCGTCATCGCGTAGCACGAGCCCCAGAGAGCCCGTGAACGAATCGGCGCCCCGAGCCGCGGCCCGGCGAACACCGCGCGGGGCATGTCGGGGCCCCGCGCGCGCGTACCCGGCGACCACGCAGGAATTGCGCGCGCGCGAACGGGCGCATCGTCCCGGGATTTCGCGGACTTGCACGCCATGCGGTTCACCACATGCGCGCTGTCGGTAGTCGGGTTCCCCACTGTGGGGAGTTCGGTTCCCGTACGGATCTTTAACAAAATCGCAAGGATAGTCGACGCCTCGTTTGGCACATCGGTTGCCGATGAGGAGCGCCGTGCCGAGAGTTTTCCGACACCACGTTCCGCCGGGGCTCGGGGCCACTGATGGCCACGGACGTCGCCGAAGCCAGGGTCGCGACGGGAATTCCGCATCGTCGCGGCCGGCTGCGTGTCGTGCTCTCGCGCCGACCGTGACGGCAGTCACGACGGAGGGAAGTGGGGGCCCCGAAATGGCCCCCACGCCCCCCGCGCTCGGAAGTGCCCCGGGGGACCCGGGGCACTCCTCGAGCACCCGATTCGTTCAGGGTTCTGAGCTGCGCGACGGCGGGCAGGCGAAGTGTGGCCTGCGCCGTCGCGCGGCTCTCCCGCCCTGCGCCTGATCGGCGCCAGGGCGGCGCACCGCAGACCGAGGGACGCGCCCGAGGCGCGGCCGCCGGGCGAACGAAGCCCGGCGGGCGCGAGAGGGCGGAGCCATACAGCCAACAGGAGGCACTCGATGAAGGTCGCGATCCTGGCCGGAGGTGTGGGAACCCGGCTCGCCGAGGAAACCGAAGTGAAGCCCAAGCCGATGGTGGAGATCGGCGGCAAGCCGATCCTCTGGCACATCATGCAGCACTACGCCTGGTACGGCTTCACCGAGTTCGCGATCGCGCTCGGGTACAAGGGCGACTACATCAAGAAGTACCTCGTCGACTACTGCTCGCTGAACCACAACCTGACCGTTCACCTCGGCAACGGGAAGATCGATCTCCACACGTCGGACGGCATCTCGCCCGACTGGACGGTCCACGCGATCGACACCGGCCAGGCCACGAACACCGGCGGGCGCATCAAGCGGCTCGCGCCGTGGCTCCAGGGCGGCACGTTCATGCTGACGTGGGGCGACGGGGTGTCGGACGTCGACCTCGTCAAGCTGCTGGAGTTCCACCGCTCGCACGGGAAGCTCGCCACCGTGACGGCCGTCCGGCCGACGGCCCGGTTCGGCCGGCTCGAGATCCGGGGCCACGAGGTGGTGCAGTTCACCGAGAAGCCGCAGCTCGGGGAAGGCTGGATCAACGGCGCCTTCTTCGTCCTCGAGCCCGGGATCTTCGACTACATCGAGGGCGACGAGATGCAGTGGGAACGCGAGCCCATGGAGCGCCTCGCGAAGGACGGCCAGCTCATGGCCTACCTCCACGAGGGCTTCTGGCAATGCATGGACACGCTCAGGGACAAGAAGCTCTTGAACGACCTCTGGGAGCGGGGGGACGCCCCGTGGAAGATCTGGGGATAACACGATGCGCGTGCTCGTCACGGGTCACAACGGCTACATCGGTTCGGTGCTCGTTCCGTTGCTCCAGCAGGCTGGCCACGACGCCGTCGGGCTGGACAGCCGGCTCTTCGCCGCGTGCACGTTCGGGGCGGGCGGTCGGGAGATCCCGTCCCTGACCATCGATCTTCGGGACGTCCAGGCGCGGCATCTCGCCGGGTTCGACGCGATCGCGCACCTGGCCGGTCTGTCGAACGATCCGCTCGGGGACCTCAGTCCCGACGTCACGTACGAGATCAATCACCGGGCGTCGGTGAGGCTCGCCCGGCTGGCGAAGCGCGTCGGCGTGCGGCGGTTCGTCCACTCGTCGTCGTGCAGCATCTACGGCGCCGCCGGCGACGACGTGCTGACGGAGGAGGCGTCCTTCAATCCCGTGACGCCGTACGGGATCTCGAAGGTCCGCGTCGAGGAGGATGTCTCGCGCCTGGCCGACCGGCACTTCAGCCCGACCTTCCTCCGCAACGCGACGGCGTACGGCGTGTCTCCCCGCCTGCGTGGCGATCTCGTGGTCAACAACCTCGTGGGCTACGCGGTGACCACCGGTGAGGTCTTCCTCAAGAGCGACGGCACGCCGTGGCGGCCGCTCGTCCACATCGAGGACATCGCCCGCGCCTTCGTCGCCGTCCTCGAGGCCCCGCAGGAGCGCGTGCACAACGAGGCGTTCAACGTCGGGCGCACCGAGGAGAACTACCGCATCCGTGAGGTCGCAGAGCTCGTGGAGACCGTGGTGCCCGGCGCGCGCGTGAGGCTCGCGGACAGCGCAGGACCCGATCTCCGGAACTACCGCGTCGACTGCAGCAAGATCGCCCGCGTGCTGCCGCGCTTCCAGCCTCGCTGGACGGTGCGCCGGGGCATCGAGGAGCTCTACGCGGCGTACACGGGCGAGCGCACCACGCTCGACGACCTCACCGGTCCCCGATACCAGCGGATCAAGCACGTGCTCGCGCTCCAGGCCGCCGGCCGCCTCGATGCGGGGCTCCGGTGGTGCGCAGAGCGCGTGCGAGAGCCGCGCATGCGCCAGGAGGTGGCGTGATGAGCCCGACGCCTGCCTGCCGCTCCTGCGGGGCGGACGGTCTCGTGACCTTCCTGTCCCTGGGGAAGATGCCCCTGGTCGACGCGCTCCCGACCGAGCAGGACCTGCTCGGCCCGGAGGCGCGATACCCGCTCGACGTCGCCTTCTGTCCCGCCTGCTCGCTCGTGCAGATCCTCGAGACCGTGCAGCCGGAAGTCCTGTTCTGCCGCGACTACCCCTACTACTCGTCCTTCACCGACGCGCTGCTCGCGCACTCGAAGGCGAACGTCGCAGAGCTCGTCCGGTCGAGACGGCTCGGGCCCGACAGCCTCGCGGTCGAGCTGGCGAGCAACGACGGGTATCTCCTCCAGTACTTCGCCGAGGCCGGGGTGCCCGTCCTCGGCATCGATCCGGCCGAGGGGCCGGCGCGCGCGGCGATCGCCAAGGGGATCCCCACCCTGATCGACTTCTTCGGTCGTGACCTCGCGCGGCGCCTGCGGGCGAGCGGGATGGGGGCGGACGTCGTCGTCGCCAACAACGTCCTCGCCCACGTCGCCGACCTGAACGGCTTTGTCCAGGGGATCGCGACGCTGCTGAAGGACGGCGGCGTGGCGGTGATCGAGGTCCCGTACGTCAAGGACCTGATCGACCACTGCGAGTTCGACACGATCTACCACGAGCACCTCTGCTACTTCTCGGTGACGGCGCTCGCGACGCTGTTCCGCCGCCATGGGCTGTCGCTCAACCACGTCCAGCGCCTCGCGATCCACGGGGGCTCGCTGCGCCTGTTCGTGGAACGTACGGCACAGCCGAGCGCGGCCGTCCAGGCGATGCTGGCCGCCGAGGCAGCCGAGAACGTCACCGGGCTCGGGTACTACGAGGACTTCGCGGCCCGCGTGGCGGACATCAAGCAACGGCTCGTCGCCCTGCTCGACGGGCTCCGCGCCAAGGGCAAGCGCATCGCGGCCTACGGGGCGGCGGCGAAGGGGGCGATCCTGCTCAACTACGCCGGCATCGGCGCCGACGTGCTCGACTTCGTCGTCGACCGCAACGTGCACAAGCAGGGACGCTACATGCCCGGCGTGCACCTGCCGATCGCCGATCCGCTGCGCATCTGGCGCGACATGCCGGACTACGTCCTGATCCTCGCCTGGAACTTCAAGGACGAGATCCTGGTGCAGCTCGACGACTACCGGCGGCTCGGCGGGCGCTGCATCATCCCCATCCCCTCCCCGGTGATCGCGTGAATCAGAACGGGTCCGGGTCCGGTGGAGCGCGCAGCGCGACGTGTCACAGCTGTGGCGCGGACGGCCTCCACGTCTTCTATCGCGTCGAGCAGATTCCCGTCCACAGCTGCCTGCTGATGCCGTCGCGCCGGGCCGCGCTCGCGTACCCGAAGGGCGACCTCGAGCTCGGCTTCTGCCCGAGCTGCGGCTTCATCCAGAACACGCTCTTCGATCCGTCGGTGCACGAGTACTCCACGCGCTACGAGGAGACCCAGACCTTCTCGCCGCGGTTCAACCAGTTCGCCCGTGAGCTCGCCGAGCGGCTCGTGGCGCGCTACGACCTGCGCGGCAAGGACATCCTCGAGATCGGGTGTGGCAAGGGCGAGTTCCTCGTGCTGCTGTGCGAGCTGGGCGGCAACCGCGGCATCGGCATCGACCCCGGCTACATCCCGGCCCGCACCGCGAGCCCCGTGGCCTCGCAGATCAACTTCATCCAGGACTTCTACTCCGAGCGCTACGCGCTCCTCACCGGCGACTTCGTGTGCTGCCGGCACACCCTCGAGCACCTGCAGCCCACGCGGCAGTTCCTCGACACCGTGCGCAAGGGCGTGGGGACGGGTCCGGGCACGATCGTCTTCTTCGAGGTCCCGGACGTCGCACGCGTGCTGGAGGAGCGGGCGTTCTGGGACATCTACTACGAGCACTGCTCGTATTTCAGCGCGGGCTCGCTGGCCCGCCTGTTCCGTTCGTGCGGGTTCGAGATCCTCGACCTCACGCGCGACTTCGACGACCAGTACCTGCTGATCACCGCCCGGCCGGGCGACGGCGCCGCCGGCCAGGTGTTCGAGCTCGAGCAGGACCTCGCGGCGCTCGCGGCCGGCGTCGAGAGCTTCGCGGTCGACCACGCGCGGCGCGCGCAGGAGTGGCGCGAGCGCCTGCGCCGCCTCGAGAGCGAGGGACGCCGGGTCGTCATCTGGGGCTCGGGCTCGAAGGCCGTGGCCTTCCTCACGACGCTCGGCATCGGCGACACGATCGAGTACGTCGTCGACATCAACCCCTTCAAGCACGGGATGTATCTCGCCGGCACGGGCCACGAGATCGTGCCCCCCGCCCGGCTCAAGGACAGTCCACCCGACGTGATCATCGCCATGAATGCCATCTACCTGGACGAGATCCGCGCCGATGTGAGCGGTATGGGCATCGACGCCGAGCTCCTGGCCGTCTGCTGATCATGGGGGGACTCCCGATGCCCCTCGAGCCCCCCGGGCGCTCGCACGCGCCCCGGGGGGTGCGTGGACGCACCCGTGGAACCCGGGGCGCGGCTCGATTGCCCCGCGTGAGCGTCGGCCTGCCCGTCCACAACGGCGAGCGGTTCCTCGCCGAGGCCCTCGGGTCGGTGCTCGCTCAGACGCTGTCGGACTTCGAGCTCATCGTCTCCGACAACGCCTCCACCGATCGGACGCCCGAGATCGCGCGGCAGCACGCCGCCCGCGACGCGAGGGTCCGGTACGTGCGGAACGACGTCAACATCGGCGCGGCCGGCAACTTCAACCGGACGTTCGCGCTGTCCCGCGCCCCGTACTTCAAGTGGATGGCCCATGACGACGTCTGCGCGCCGGACTTTCTCCTGCGATGCGTCGAGGTCCTCGATCGCGACCCGTCCGTCGTGCTGTGCTTCCCGCGCCAGGTCGACATCGACGAGACCGGGCGGACGCTCGGCGCCAACCCCTATCCGCTCGATACGCGGCTCACGAGGCCGCACGAGCGGTTCAGCCAGGTCATGCGCTTCTGGCGCGGTGCGCCGGCCATCTGGGGCGTCGCGCGGCGCGCGGCGCTTGCCCGGACGCGGCTGATCCAGGACTTCTACGCATCCGACCTGGTGCTGCTGGCCGAGCTGTCGCTCCACGGCCCGTTCCACGAGGTGCCGGAAGACCTGCTGCGCCACCGCGAGCATGCCGGGCGCTCGGTCTACACGAGCGACCGGCGCTCATTCTCCACGTGGCTCAACCCGTTGCGCCGGCGTCCGCGAAGGTTCCCGGCCTGGTCCTGGTTTCTCGGGTACGTCTCCGCCGTCGGGCGCAGCCCGCTCCCCCTCACCGAGCGGACCCGGTGCTGGATGCAGGCGGCGCGGTGGTTCCGGTGGCGCTGGCGCGAAGCCGTGGACGATCTCATGGGGGGACTATCGATGCCCCCGACCCTTGTACGAAGGGGGCTCACGCCCCCCTCGTGCTCCCCCGGCCCCGCGATCGGAAGCGCCCCGGGGGGTGCGCGGCCGCACCCGGGGGACCCGGGGCGCTCCTCGACCTGGGTGGCCCTCCATACCTCCCAGCGCTCGGAAGCGCCCCGGGGGATCCAGGGTTGACGACGCGGTCGTCGTGTCCCGCGTGCCTCGGGTCCGACGTCTCCGTGTTCCTCGAGATCGAGCGCGTCCCGACGCACTGTCACGTGCTCCGCTGGTCGCGCGACGAGGCGGCCGCGGCGCCGCGCGGCGACATCCGCCTCGGCCACTGCCGAGCGTGCGGCCTGATCTTCAACGTCGCGTTCGATCCCGAGCGGATGAGCTACGCGGGCGCGTACGAGAACTCCCTCGCGTGGTCGCCGCGGTTTTCGGCCTACGCGCGTGGGCTGGCCACGCGGCTCATCGCGCGCCACGACGTCCGCGGCAAGCGGGTCGTGGAGATCGGCTGCGGTCAGGGCGACTTCCTCGCGCTGCTGTGCGCCGAGGGCGGCAACCGGGGCATCGGCTTCGATCCGTGCGAGACCGCAGCCCGGGGCGGCCAGCGGCGGACCGACGGCGTGACGATCGTCCGAGAGCCCTACTCCGCCGCGGCCGCCGGCGGCGCGCCCGACTTCGTCTGCTGCCGGCACGTCCTCGAGCACATCGCGTCACCCCGGGAGTTCCTCGTGGAGCTCCGCGCGAGCCTCGGCACACGCGCCGACACGGTCGTCTTCTTCGAGGTCCCGAACGCGCTCGCGACGTTCGAGGACCTCGCGATCTGGGACATCATCTACGAGCACTGCTCCTACTTCACCGCGACGTCGCTCCGGCGCGTGTTCGAGGCCGCCGGCTTCGCGGTGCTCGACATCCGCACCGACTTCGAGGAGCAGTTCCTCTCTCTCGAGGCCGTACCCGTCGTGAGTGGCTCGTCCGATCCCATGGGGGACCTCGACGGGTCCCCCAAGCCCCCCCGACGCTCGGGAGCGGCCCGGGGAACCCGGGCCGCTCCTCGGGATCGCGCGCGGCCTCTCATCGGGCAGCTCGACGGGTCCCCCGAGCCGCCGCTCAGCAGGCATCTGCGCCGGTTCCAGGCGCGGTTCCGCCACACCGTCCGGACGTGGGACGACCGTCTGCGCCGTCAGCTCGACGCCGGGAGCCGCGTCGTCGTGTGGGGCGCGGGCTCGAAGGCGGTCACGTTCCTCAACGTGGTGCCGTCGGCCCGCCGTCTCGAGTACGTCGTCGACATCAACTCGCGCAAGCGGGGCGCGTACGTCCCGGGCACCGGCCAGCAGATGGTCGGTCCCGACTTCCTCCTCGAGCACCGCCCGGACGTCGTCCTCGTCATGAATCCCGCCTATGCCGCCGAGATCCGCCAGGCGATGGCCGGGCTCGGCATCACCGCCGACCTCATCGACGTCTGAGGGAAGTGGGGGCCCCGAAATGGCCCCCCACGATCGCACGAAGGGGGCTGACGCCCCCCTCGGACTCCCCCGGCCCCCGCGCTCGGAAGCGCCCTGGGCGGTGCGCGGACGCACCGGTGGGATCCGGGGCGCTCCTCGATCACCAGATCCGTTCGCAGGATCTGAAACTGCCCCGGCCGTCCGGGGACACAGGACCCATGCCAGGCACCCCACCCGATTCAGAGATCATCGTCCGCGCCGCGACCGGCGTCGCTCCCGACTGCGATCTTGGGGGGCCCCGACATGGCCCCCCAAACCCCCCAGCGTTCGCCGGGCCTGGGGTGAACCCAGGCCCGGCTCCACACGCCGATTCGTCCACCGGCAGTGAGCCCATCTTTGCCGGAGTCCGCTGGACGGCCGTCGGACACGTCGTGGGCCAGCTCCTGCGCTTCGGCGTCTCGCTCGTGCTCGCGCGCCTCCTGGCCCCGGAAGACTTCGGTCTCCTCGGGATGGCCGTCGTGATCACCGGGTTCGTGGGGCTGTTCCAGACCCTCGGGACCCACGGAGCGGTCATCCAGCGCAAGGAGCTGTCCGCCGCGTTCGTGAACAGCGTCGCGACGGTCAACGTCGCGATGGGCGCGGCGTTGACCTGCATCCTGGTCCTCGCGGCGCCGCTCGTGGCCCACGCCTACCAGAACGAGGCGGTGGCGGGCATCGTCCGCACGCTCTCGTTCATCTTCCTGATCTCCTCCTTCGGAATCGTCCACAGCTCGCTGCTGAACCGGGACCTGCGCTTCAACCGCCTGGTCGGCATCGAGCTGACCGCGACCGCGATGCAGGCCGTCGCCGCGGTCACGCTCGCCTCGTTCGGCTTCAAGGTGTGGGCGCTCGTGACCGGCAACCTGGTGGCCGCCACGGTGACCATGTCCCTGCTGCAGCTCGCCTCGCCCTGGCGCGTCCGGTGGGGCGTCGCGTGGCCCGAGCTCCGCGGCGTCTGGGGCTTCAGCCTGCACCTCACGGGCGTCAACACCCTCGACTACGCGTTCAAGAACGCCGACAAGCTCGTGATCGCCACGTTCCTCGGCCCCGATGCCCTCGGCTACTACTGGCTCGCCTACAGCCTCTGCATGCTTCCGGCCGACGCGCTCACCCGCATCCTGGGCCGGGTGCTGTTCGCCGCCTTCTCGCGCATCCAGGACGACGACGCCGAGCTCCGCCGCGCGGTCCTCCGGACCACCGGCGTGACCATGGTCATCGTCATGCCGATGATGGCGGGCCTGGCGGCCGTCGCGGGCCCGTTCGCGGCCGGCGCGCTCGGTGACAAGTGGGCGCCGATCGCCCCGCTGATCGTGGCGCTCGTCCCGATCGGCGTGCTGACCTCGCTCTCCGCGCCGACCGCGAACCTCTACCTCGCCAAGGGGAAGAGCCACTGGCTCTTCTGGTGGAACCTCACCTCCGGGACCGTCGTCGTCGCGAGCGTCTTCGCGGGCGTTCCGTGGGGGCTGCTCGGCGTCGCGGGGGCGTACGCGGCCGTCATGATCCCGCTGACCGCGGTCTTCCTCCTGTTCCCCTTCCGGCTGATCCAGCTCAGCATGTCGGAGCTGCTGCGGGCCATGGCGCCGATCGCGACCGGCACGGGGTTCATGGTCGTGCTCGTCGTCGCGACCCGGATGGCGCTCGAAGCCGCCGGCTTCCGTCCGCTCACGGTGCTGGCGCTGACCGTGCCCGTCGGGCCGGTCGCCTACGGGCTCGCGATGCTGGTCCTGCGCCCGCGCGCATTCGGCGATCTGCAGCGGATCGTGAGCCGGACCTCATGAACATCCTTCTCGTCACCCCGTTCCAGCTCACCGACGTCGGCGGCGTGAGCACCGCCGTCGTGAGCCTGATGCGCGAGTTCGAGAAGCGCGGGCACCGGACGTCGGTGCTCGTCCCCGGCGAAGGCCACGGGATGCGGCGCCGCGTGGACGGCTGTGGGCGCACCGTCCACGCGATGTACCTGAGGCCCCCGTACTGTCCCGCCGCGGTGCTCCGCGGGCTCGTCGGGTTCTGCCTGTTCTTCGGGCTCACGCTGTGGCAGCTCGCTCGCTTGGTGCGCCGGGAGCGGATCGACGTGGTCGCGGTCCAGTATCCGCTGCCGTGGGTCTTCTACTTCGCGGTGCTGCGCTGCGTCTCGTCCTTCCAGCTCGTCGTCACGTACCAGGGCAGCGACGCGCACGACCTGTCCCGCTGGAGCCCGATCGACCGGCAGCTCGTCGGGTTCCTGCTCGCGCGGGCCGACAGCGTCACGGCCGTCTCGCAGAGCCTCCTGGACGAGGTCGCGGCCGCCTTCCCGCGGCTGCGCCTCGCCCACACGCGGCTCATCTCGAACGGCGCGCCGTTCGACCTGATCCCGGCCGCCGACGGCAGCCATGCGCCGCCCGCGGCCGTCGCGGGCGACTACGTGTTGTTCGTCGGTCACCTCGTTCACCGCAAGGGGCTCGACGTCGTCCTCGATGCCCTCCGCTTCGCGCACGAGCAGGGATGCCGGCTGCACCTCGTGGTCGCCGGTGACGGGCCGGAGCGTCCGGCGCTCGAACGGCAGGCCGCGGGCGCGGGACTGGCGGACCACGTGCACTTCGCCGGCAACCAGGCACACCCCGCGATCTTCGACCTCTACCGCGGCTGTCTCTTCTTCGTCCTCGCCTCGCGGGCGGAAGGCCGGCCGCTCGTCATCGCCGAAGCCATGGCGTGCGGCAAGGCCGTCGTCGCGACCAAGGTCGACGGCATCCCCGAGATGGTCGAGGACGGACGGTCGGGCCTCCTCGTCGACCCCGACGACCCCTGCGCACTGGCTGACGCGATGATCCGTCTCTGCCGGGACGCCGAGCTGCGCGACGCCATCGGGCGCCGCGGCCAGGCCGTGGCCGAGCGCGAATACGCCTGGAACGGCATCGCCACGCGGTATCTCGAGGTCTTCCGGGAAGTGAGGGCGCGGTGAGCCGCGTGCGTGGACCTCTCGAGAGCCCCGAGCGGGAGCGCAACGGCCACAACGTCGAGCACATCGTGCGGTACTGGGAGCAGCCCCAGATCTGGGGCGAGCACCTCAACTCCCTCGATCACGTCCGCGTGCCGGAGACGATCGGGATGATCCCGGCCGCCGCCCGCACGATCGTCGAGGTGGGATGCGGGAACGGGCGGCTGCTCAACCGGACCCCGGCGACGTCCCGCCGGGTCGGCGTCGACCTGAGTGCGACCGCGCTCAAGCAGGTGCGCGGCCACGCCATCCAGGCGTCGTGCGATCGGATGCCGCTCGCGACGGGTGCCGCGGACCTCGTGCTCTGCGCCGACGTGCTGGAGCACCTGCCCGACGACGCCATGCGGGCCACGGCGGAGGAGATGAAGCGCGTGACGAGGCGGTACCTGCTCATCGGCGTGCCGTTCGAGGAGCGCTTCGAAGCGGGCCGCGTGCGGTGCGCGAGCTGCGGCCACGTGTACAACCAGTTCGGCCACCTCCGTCGCTTCACCTCCGCGTCGCTCGACCGCCTGTTCCGCGGGTATCGCCCGGTCGCCACCCGCTTCGTCGGAGGCCCGCGGAAGTACTACAGCAGGAGCCTGCTCTGGATCCAGCAGCGGCTCGGCCGGACGTACTGGGGCGATGCCCGGGGAGTCGTCTGCCCTTCGTGCGGGAGCACCGACAGTCGCGCCCCGAAGCGGAGGCTCGATCAGAAGGTCATCGCGAAGCTCGGCTACCTGGCGAACGAGGCCGTGGATCGCCTGATGCCGGTCCGGTGGAAGCCAGCTCACGAAATCGTCCGTCTCTACGAACGTTCCAGGAGGATCTGAACGGAATGTGCGGATTCGCAGCGGTGGTCGGACTGCACGGGAAGGCCGCGGAGCGCTCGACCGCCGTGACCATGGCGGCGAGCATGGTGCATCGCGGGCCCGACGAGGGCGGGGTCTACGCGTCCGGGCCCGTGGCGCTCGGCTTCCGGCGGCTCAGGATCCTCGACCTGTCGCCGGCCGGATCCCAGCCGATGGAGAGCGACGACGGGCAGCACGTGATCGTGTTCAACGGCGAGATCTTCAACTACGTCGAGCTGCGCGACGACCTGCGCGCCCGGGGCCATCGCTTCCGCTCCACCGGTGACACGGAGGTGCTGCTCGCCGCGTACCGCGAGTGGGGTGCCGACTGCCTGCACCGGCTCAACGGCATGTGGGCCTTCCTCGTGTGGGACCGCCGCCGTCAGACGCTCTTCGGCGCACGCGACCGGTTCGGCGTCAAGCCGCTCTACCTGCACCGGACCCCGACCTGCCTGCTCTTCGCCTCCGAGATCAAGGCGATCGGGGCGTCCGGCCATTACCAGCCGAGCCCGGACTGGAGCACGGCCGCTCGGTTTCTCCTCGAGGAGCGGCTCGACGAGGGCACCGAGACGTTCTACGCGGGCGTCGAGCGCATCCCGTCTGGCACGGCGTTCGAGGTCGACACGCACGGCGCCTTCCGGCAGTGGCGCTACTGGTCGCTCGCTCACCTGCCACGCCAGTCGATCGACGACCCCGTGCGCCCGTTCGCGGAGCTGTTCGAGGACGCGGTTCGCCTCCGCATGCGGAGCGACGTCCCCGTCGGTGTGAGCCTGTCCGGCGGCCTCGACTCGACGTCGATCGCCTGCGCCGCCGCGCGGCACCGTGGCGACTGCGCCGCCGACAGCACGCACCCGCTGACGGCGTTCTCGTACGCCTCGCCGGAGTTCGACGAGTCCGCCTACATCGCGGACACGGTGTCCTGGACCGGCATCGACTTCAAGCAGGTGCAGGTCGCCCCGGTGTCCCTCTGGGACGAGCTGCCGTCCGTCCTGCGGTTCCACGACGAGCCCGTCCACTCGATGACCGCGCTCATCGGCTTCCGGATCATGCGGGCGGCGAGCGCGAGCGGGGTGAAGGTCGTGCTGAACGGCCAGGGGGCCGACGAGACCCTCGGCGGGTACCCGAGCTACTTCCGGAACTACTGGTACACGCTGCTCAGGCGGGGCGATCTCGGCCGGCTCTGGACCGAGGTCAACGCCCACGCCGCCTTGCACGGCGGGTCCGCACGGGCCTTGCTGGGCCGGCTCTTCCGCCGTGTCGTCCAGTCCGAGCTCTGGCGCGCGGGCGGCTATCGCGGGCTCGTCGCCTGGGGGCGGCGCCGGCAGGCGCGACGCCATCCGTGGTTCAGCCCGGACCTCGCCGACCACCTCGCGCCGGCAGATCGAGAGCCGCTCGACCTCACGCTCGACGGGGCGCTGCTCCGGTCCGTCGAGCAGTCGCCCCTGCCGCTCTACCTGAGGATCGAGGACCGCAACTCGATGGCGCACTCGGTCGAGGCGCGCGTGCCGTTCCTCGACTACCGGCTCGTGTCCCTCGCGTTCAACCTCCGCGAGGAGTGGAAGACCCGAGGACCGTGGAACAAGTACGTGCTGCGGGAGGCGATGCGCGGGCGCATTCCCGAGTCGGTCCGTACGCGGCCCGACAAGATGGGGTTCCCCGTGCCGAGCCGGACGTGGCTCGCCGGCGACCTGTCGACCGCGGTGCTGGACTTGCTTGGCGATCGGTCGTTCCACGAGCGGGGCATCTTCCGCGCGGATGCGATCCGGCGCGACCTCGAACGACACCGCCGCGGAGAGATCGACGTGTCGCAACGCCTGTTCAACATCATCGAGTTCGAGGTGTGGTCCCGTGTGGCCTAGGGACGTGGGGGGCCCCGAAATGGCCCCCCACACCCCCCAACGCTCGGAGCGCCCCGGGGAACCCGTGGCGCTCCTCGATTCGCTGTTTCTCCGACAGGCTTCCAGGCGGACGCGGCGTGCCCCGGGCCTGGCCAGCGCCCGCGCCCGCGTGCGACTGCACGCCGTGGCGAGCGTCTGCGCGCTCGTGGCCAGCGCGCTGTCGGCGTGGTTCGCGTCCGCCCAGCCGCAGGTCCCGATCCAGGCGATCGCCGCCGACCGGAGCGTCATCGAGGCGCAGATCAAGGCCGGCCTCCTGTATGCCGAGCAGGCCTTCGCCGAGCTCGGGCGCCGGGACGAGGCGGCGCTCGCGAGCGCCGGCCGCCTCGCGTGGGAATCGTACACGATGATGCGGTTCGCGGCGCAGGGCGTGAGGGTCCTCCACGCGGGCAGGCCCTCGATCCTGGCCGACCCGCTCCTGCTGCTCGCGGCCCGGAACCTGAACCGGGCGCGCGAGATGAACATCCGCGCGCGCGCGGACATCGAGAACTCGATCGCCTACCCCGCGAGCCGGACGCGCTACCTCGCGTCTGCGACGCGGAACCTCGGCGAGTCGCTCCGCATCGTCCGGCAGGCGGCGGAGCTGTTCTGATGCCGGCCACTCCGAGCCTCGTGAGGGGGATCCCGTGTACCTGAGCCTTGCGGTCGCCGCGGTCGTGCTCGCGAGCCTGCCGCTCACCCTGGCCCGGCCGTGGATCGGCATCCTCGTGTGGAGCTGGCTCGGGTACATGAACCCGCACAGGCTCACCTGGGGCTTCGCCTACTCGGCGCCGTTCGCGCAGATGGTCGCCCTCGCGACCCTCGCCGGGCTCGCGTTCACGAAGGAGCGGGCGCCGCTCCCCAGGACGCGCGAGACCTACCTGCTCTTCGCGCTGTGGACCGTCTTCGGCGTGTCCACCCTGTTCTCGCTGTACCCGAACGACGCCTGGGTGCAGTTCCAGAAGGTCTCGAAGATCCTCTTCATGACGTTCGTGACGCTGCTGCTCTTCCAGGACGCCAAGCGCGTGAAGGTGCTCCTCTGGGTGATCGCGCTCTCGATCGCGTTCTACGGCGTGAAGGGTGGGATCTGGGCGATCGCGACGGGCGGGCAGAACCAGGTGCTGGGGCCTCCGGACTCGTTCATCGAGGGCAACACGATGCTCGGCCTGGCCCTCGACATGGTGCTGCCGATCCTGCTCTTCCTGCGCCGGCAGACGCCGCGGCGCTGGCTCCGGCACGTGATGCTCGCCGCCGCGCTGCTCTGCGCGCTCTCGGCGCTGATGACGTACTCCCGCGGCGCGTTCATCGGCCTGGCGATCGTCTCCGTGGCCCTGCTCCTGCGCGTCCGCGCGAAGGCGGCGCTGCTGGTCCTTCTCGTGCTCGCGGTCCTCGTCGCGCCCGCGGTGATCCCGGAGCGGTGGTTCCAGAAGATGGACACGATCAAGACGTACCAGGAGGACGAGTCCGCGATGTCCCGGATCACGGCCTGGGGCATCTCCTATCAGCTCGCGCTCGAGCGCCCCCTGTTCGGCGGCGGGTTCCGGACGCTGACCTCGGACGTGTGGAGCCGCTTCGTCCCCGGCTACACGCGTGACACCGACGCCCACAGCATCTACTTCCAGGTGCTGGCCGAGCACGGCTTCCTCGGGCTCGGGGTCTTCCTCGCGCTGATCCTGTCGACGCTCGCGACGCTCAGGCGCGTGAAGCGCCAGACCAAGGGCCACGCGGCGCTCGCGTGGGTGCGCGACTGCGCCCAGATGCTCGAGGTGTCCTTCTACGCCTTCCTGGTCGCCGGCGCGTTCCTGAGCCTCTCGTACTTCGACCTCTTCTACCACCTCATCGCGATCGCGGTGATCCTCCGCGTGCTGGTCGAGCGGCATCATGCCGGACCGCCCGCTCCCGCGGGTCCAGCGTCGCTGACCGGCACGGGCCCGTGCGCAGGCGGGCGACCACCGCTGCGTTGCGTCGAGGCCGTTCGATGACGTCCCGCGGCGCGAGGGGTGCCGAACCGAGCGGGAGCCCGAGGAGCGCCGCGGGTTTCCCGCGGCGCTTCCGAGCCGCCAGGGGGGGGCGTGGGGGACCCTTCTGGGGTCCCCCACTTCCCTCGGATCGGTGACCCATGTGTGGGATCGCCGGGATGCTCCGGCAGGACGGCCAGCCGGTCGACGAGGCGGTGCTGCGTCGCATGACGGATATGCTCGTCCACCGCGGGCCCGACGGCGAGGGGCTGCACGCCGCCGGACCGGTCGGCATCGGGCATCGCCGTCTCGCGATCATCGACGTCTCCGGGGGCGCGCAGCCCATGGTCTCGAACGACGGCGCCACGTGGCTGACGTTCAACGGCGAGATCTACAACTACCGGGAGCTCAGACACGAGCTCATGGCCAGCGGAGCGACGTTCCACACGCGCTCGGACACCGAGGTCATCCTGCGCGGCTACGAAGCGTGGGGCATCGCGGTGATCCCGCGGCTGCGCGGCATGTTCGCCTTCGCCATCTGGGACGCTCGCCGCCGGCGCATGCTCCTGGCCCGCGATCGGCTCGGGATCAAGCCGCTCGTCTACGCCTGGGACGGCCGCTGCCTGCGCTTCGCGTCCGAGCTGAAGGCCATCGTGGCGGACCCCGACGTGCCGCGTGACCTCGACTGGGCGGCGCTCCGGGACTACTTCACGTATCACTGCGTCCCCGGTCCCCGCACGATCTTCCGTGGCATCGAGAAGCTTCCGCCCGCCTCGTACCTGCTGTGCTCCCTGGACGGTGGTGAGCCGTACGTCCGGCGCTACTGGCACCTGCCGATGGCGCCCGACCAGTCGATCAGCGAGGACGGATGGTCCGAGCGCCTGCGCCACGTGCTCGACGAGACGGTGCGCCTGCACATGGTCAGCGACGTGCCGCTCGGCGCGTTCCTGAGTGGCGGCATCGACTCGAGCGCGGTCGTCGCATGGATGGCGCGGAACTCGTCGCGTCCGGTGAAGACGTTCTCGATCGGGTTCGAGGAGGCCGACTTCGACGAGCTCGCGTACGCGCGCCTCGTCGCACGCCGCTACGGCACGGAGCACGTCGAGCTCGTGATCAAGCCCAGGGTCGTGGAGGTGCTCCCGCGCCTCGCCTGGCACTTCGACGAGCCGTTCGCCGACGCGTCCGCGGTCCCGACCTACTGCGTCTCGCAGATCACGCGCGAGCACGTGACGGTCGCCCTGTCCGGTGACGGCGGAGACGAGAGCTTCGCCGGGTACCGCCGCTACGCCGATGCCCTCCGGCTCGCCGAGCGCGCGGACGCGCTGCCGGTGGCCCTCGCGAAGCCGCTCGCGCGTGCCGCCGCCGCGTGCCTGCCGCACGGCGCTCCCGGCCGCGGCCTCCTGGAGATGTTCACGATGCCGCCGCTCGAGCGCTACCACCGGATGATGACCTTCGGGACGGACGCGACCGTCGCACGCCTGCTGACCCCGGCCGCGCACGAGCAGCTGGCGGCGCAGCCGATCGCGGACGGATTCGCGCGCCTCGCCGCCGACGCCCGCACGCCGGGCTACCTCTCGACGCTCCAGTACATCGACCTGCACCACTACCTGCCCGAGGACATCCTGACGAAGGTCGATCGCACGAGCATGGCCGTGTCGCTCGAGGCGCGCGTTCCCCTGCTCGACCACGTCCTCGTCGAGCTCGCCGCGAGGATGCCCGAGTCGCTCAAGCTGCGCGCCGGGCACGGCAAGTACATCCTCAAGCGCGTCATGGAGCACGCGCTGCCCCGTGAGGTGCTCACGCGATCGAAGATGGGCTTCGGGGTCCCGCTCGGCCGGTGGTTCCGCACCGAGCTCAAGGAGTTCGCCATGGACATCCTCACGGCGCGGCGCGCGCGCGAGCGCGGCATCGTCAGCCCGGACGCCGTCACCGGCCTGCTGAACACGCACCTTCGCGGGATGCGCGACCGCTCGCCGCAGCTCTGGGCGCTCATCTGCTTCGAGCTGTGGTGCCGGGCATGGGCCGACCGGTGATGCCGGGCCGGACCGGCACGCGGGTCCTCCGCGTCGTCCACGTGCTGCACTCGCTCGAGGTCGGCGGCACCGAGAACGGCACGGTGAACGTCATCAACGGATTGCGCGAGGGATTCCAACACACCGTCGTGACGATGACGCGGTCCGGAGTCCTCGCTCGCCGCCTGGCGCCCGGCACCGAGGTCCACTGCCTCGGCAAGCGTCCCGCGCTCGACCTCGCCGCCACGGTGCGACTCGCGCGTCTGCTCAGGCGGCTCCGGCCCGACATCGTCCACTCGCGGAACTGGGCGGCGTTCGACGGCGTGCTCGCCGCCAGGCTCGCGAGGGTCCCCATCGTCGTGCACGGCGAGCATGGCCGGGGCGCGGACGATCCCCGCGGGACACACCCGCGCAGGAACCGCCTGCGACGCATGTTCGCCCCGTGGGTCGACCGCTTCGTCGCGGTCTCCGGCGATCTGACGCGCTGGCTGGTCGAGACCGTCAGGATCCCCGCGCCGAAGGTGCTCACGATCATGAACGGCGTCGACATGCATCGGTTCGGCCCGCACGGCCGCCGAACCGGCCGGCGGGCGCTCGGCGTGCCGGACGGATGGGTCGTTCTCGGCAGTGTCGGCCGGCTGGATCCCGTCAAGGACCACGGAACCCTGCTGGAGGCGTTCGCAAAGCTGTCCCACGTCCATCCGGCGACGTTCCTCGTGCTGGTCGGCGATGGTCCCTGTCGTCCGGCGCTCGAGGCGAGGGTCCACGACCTCGGCATCGCCTCCCGCGTGCGGCTCGCCGGGGAGCGCCAGGACGTCGCCGCCCTGCTTCCGGCGATGGACGTCTACGTGTTGCCGTCGATCGCCGAGGGGATCTCCAACACCATCCTCGAGGCGATGGCCGCCGCCCTGCCCGTCGTCGCGACGCGCACGGGCGGCAACCCGGAGCTGGTCGCGGATGGTGTGACCGGCAGTCTCGTGCCGGTGCAGGACGCCTGCGCGCTCCGGACGACACTCGAGGCGTACGTGGCCGATGCCGATCTACGCACCGCGCGCGGGAGCGCCGGCCACCGGCGCGTGCAGGAGCACTTCAGCCTCGACCGCATGCGCGCGCGCTACCGGTCGCTCTACGAGGAGCTCGCATCCCCCGCGGCGACCGCCGACCGGGCCGATGCCGCGCTCGCGGTGGAGGCGACGAGAAAGCCGTCGGAGACACCCGTGACACCGACAGGGACCAACCGGATCGACGACAGGCGGATGTTCCCAGGTCCGAGCGCCGGCACCGGTCCGGCCGCGGACCGCTTTGCCGGCGCAATCGATCCTGGGGGGAGGTTTCGGCCGGGGGAGTTCCGAGGGGGGCGTAGCCCCCTTCGTTCGGAGGGGGGCGAAGCCCCCCTCCGAGGACTCTAGCGATGTGTGGCATCGCAGGGATCGTCCACGCGGACCCGGCGTACCCGATCGACGGGGGGCTCCTCGCCCGCATCACCGGGGTGATGCGTCACCGCGGCCCCGACGCCCAGGGGCTTCACGTGTGGCGGGGCGCAGGCTTCGGCCACCGGCGCCTGTCGATCATCGACCTGTCGACGGGCGACCAGCCGGTCTTCAACGAGGACCGCACCGTCGCCGTCGTCCTGAACGGCGAGATCTACAACTTCCGCGAGCTCCGCGCCGAGCTCACCGCGCGCGGCCACCGGTTCCGGACGCGCTCGGACACCGAGGCCATCGTGCACGCCTGGGAGGAGTACGGCGACGCGTGCGTGGAGAGGCTGCGCGGCATGTTCGCGTTCGCGCTCTGGGACAACCGGACGCGCACGCTCTTGCTGGCCCGTGACCGCGTCGGCAAGAAGCCGCTCTACTACGCGGCCGACGGCGAGCGCCTCCTGTTCGCGTCGGAGCTGAAGGCGCTCCTGCACGACCCATCGCTCAAGCGCTCGGTCGACGTCGAGGCCCTGGACGACTTCATCAGCTTCGGCGCCGTGCAGGCGCCGGCGACGATCTACGAGTCGGTCCGGCAGCTTCCGCCGGCGCACGCGCTCGTCTGGCACGGGGGACGGCAGCACGTCCGCGAGTACTGGGACGTGCCGCTCATGGAGGCGCGGGCGGCGAAGGAGAAGAGCGAGGCGCGCTGCCTGGACGAGCTGGAAGCGCTCCTCGACGACGCGATCCGCGTGCGGCTCGTCAGCGACGTGCCGCTCGGCGGCTTCCTCTCCGGCGGCATCGACTCGAGCGCGGTCGTGCTCGGCATGGCGCGGGTCTCCGGCCAGCCGCCGCTCACCACGAGCGTCGGCTTCACGGAGCGGGCGTTCAGCGAGCTCGAGCACGCCCGGACGGTGGCGCGCGCGAGCGGCAGCGACCACCACGAGATCGTCGTGCGGCCCAAGGCCGCCGAGGTCCTCCCCCGGCTCGTCTGGCACCTCGACGAACCATTCGCCGATTCCTCTGCACTCCCGACGTACTACCTGGCCCGGGCCGCACGCGAGCGCGTGACCGTCGCGCTGTCGGGCGACGGAGGTGACGAGACCTTCGCGGGGTACCAGCGCCGGTACGGGTTCAACCGGTGGGAGACGCGGGTTCGCGGCTGGCTCCCGCCGGCGCTCCGGATCGGCGTGTTCGGGTGGCTCGGCCGCGTGTACCCGGCCGCTCCGCGTCTGCCGCGCCCCCTGCGCGCGCGCCGCGTGTTCCAGAACCTCGCCACGACGTTCGAGCGCGCGTACTTCGCGGATCTCTCGGTGTTCCGCGACGACGAGAAGCCGTCGCTGCTGGCACCGGAGCTCGCCAGCCGGCTCGCGGGCCGGCATCCCTTCGACGCGTTCGCGCGCCACTTCGACCGCGCGCGGGCGCTCGATCCCCTGGACCGGCTCCTCTACGTCGACCTCAAGACCTGGCTGGCCAACGACATCCTCGTGAAGGTCGATCGGATGAGCATGGCGAGCTCGCTCGAGGTCCGTTCCCCGCTGCTCGACCACACGCTGATCGAGTTCGCGGCCACCGTTCCGCCCGACCTCAAGTACCGCGGCCGCACGTCGAAGTACCTGCTCAAGCGCCACCTCGAGCGCCGGCTTCCCGCCGAGGTCGTCCACCGGCGCAAGCAAGGGTTCGAGATCCCGCTCGCCGCCTGGCTGCGCGGCGAGCTGCGTCCGCTCGCGGAGGACGTGCTCCTCGCCCCGCGGTCGCTCGGTCGCGGATACATCAGGCCGGAGCGGACGCGCGCGCTGTGGGACGAGCACCAGCAGGGCGCCGATCGATCCCGCCAGCTCTGGGCGCTCCTCGTCCTCGAGCTGTGGCAGCGCACGTTCGTCGACCAGCCGACCCCGGAGCCGCTCGCATGAACGTCACGTTCGACGCCGAGTGGCGCGCACGGTTCGAGCGCTTCGCGACGAGGCAAACGGACGAGGCCGGGGTGTCCGGCTGGTCGGAGTGCGGGTTGCGGCGCCGGAGCCGGACCTTCGAGCGCCTGCTCGACGAGCTCGAGCTTCCCGCGGCGGCGCGGGTGCTCGACGTCGGGTGCGGCGCCGGCACCTACGTCCGCTTGCTCGCCGGCCGCGGCCACCGCGCCCTCGGCCTCGATTACTCGCTGCCGAGCCTCCGGCGGGCGCTCGACGCGGACGGGGACGCTCGCGGGCGATATCTCGCGGCCGACGCCTACACCCTGCCGTTCCCCGGCGGCACGTTCGACCTCGTCGTCTCGATCGGTGTGCTCCAGGCGCTGGCGACGCCGGACCGCGCGCTCGCAGAGCTCGCGCGCGTCGTCAAGCCGGGCGGCGTCCTCGTCGTCGAGGCGCTGAACGCGTCGGCGGCGACGGCTCGCGCGCAGCGCTGGGTCGAGCGTCTGCGGCGGCGGCCGCCGCGCGTCCGCGCCTACGCGCCGTTCGCCGTTCAGCGCTGGCTGGTACGGCTCGGCCTTCGCGTGGAGCGGCGCGTCCCGATCTTCCTTCCCCCGCGCAACGCCCCGCGCCTCGAGCGGCTGTTCGACACGAGCGCGCTCGCGCGCGTCATGGCGGCGCAACCGGCGGTGCTGTTCACCGCACACACATTCCTGTTCGTCGCTGTAATGGGGGGCCCCGACATGGCCCGTCCGAGGGAAGTGGGGGCCCCGATATGGCCCCCACGCCCCCCGCGCTCGGAAGCCCCCCGGGGGGGTGCGAGGACGCACCCGTGGACGCGGGGCGCTCCTCGGGTTCCCTTGGCGGTCTGGAGGCCCTGACTGTGCGAGCAGCTCCACACGCTCCGATTCCCGGGGTGCGCGGACGCCCCCCGGCGACCCGGGACGCTCCGCGATGAGTGAGCAGATCTCTAGAAGGCCGTCGGAGAAACCGGTGACACCAACAAGGACCGACGAGATCGACTGCAGGCCAATGTTCCCCGATCCGAGCGCCGGCTTTGCCGGCGCAATCGATCCTGGGGGGAGGTTTCGGAAGGGGGGCGAAGCCCCCCTCCGAGTGTTCTTAGGAGGGATCGCGTGATGCACATCAGCGTCTTCGGTATGGGCTACGTCGGATGTGTCACGGCCGCCTGCCTGGCGGAGTCGGGCCACCGGATCCGGGGGGTGGACGTCAATCCGGCCAAGGTGGACGCGATCGCGGCCGGCGAGAGCCCGATCCTCGAGGAGGGGATCGCCGACATGACGCGCCGCGCCGTGGACGCCGGCACGCTGTCCACCACGCTCGATGCGGTGGAGGCGGTCCACGCGACCGACGTCAGCCTGATCTGCGTCGGGACGCCCAGCCTCCCCGGCGGGCGGCTGGACCTCTCGGCCGTCATCGCGGCGACCCGCCAGATCGGGCACGCGCTCGCGACGAAGGTGGGCCACCACCACGTCGTCTTCCGCAGCACGATGCTGCCCGGCACCGTTCGCGACGTCCTGATCCCGGCCCTCGAGGAGGCGTCGGGCAAGGTGGCGCACCGCGACTTCGACGTCTGCATGCACCCCGAGTTCCTTCGTGAGGGGAGTTCGGTCAAGGACTTCTACCAGCCGCCGTTCATCGTCATCGGCGCCGAGACCGCGCGCGGCGGCGAGGAAGTGGCGCGCATGTACGACGGCGTGACGAGCGCGCCGATCGCCCGGACGACGTACGAGGTCGCCGAGATGCTCAAGTACGCATGCAACACCTTCCACGCGCTCAAGGTCGCGTACGCGAACGAGATCGGCGCGGTCGCGAAGCGGCTCGGGGTCGACAGCCACCGCGTGATGGAGCTCTTCAGCCTCGACACGAAGCTGAACATCTCTCCGGCCTACCTGAAGCCCGGCTTCGCCTTCGGCGGGCCCTGCCTGCCGAAGGACCTCAAGGCGCTGGTCCACCGGGCCAACGAGGTCGACGTGACGACGCCGGTGCTCGCGTCGATCCTCGAGAGCAACCGGATGCATCTCGAGCGCGCGGTCGACACGATCCTCGAGACCGGTGAGCCGCGCGTCGCGGTCATCGGGCTGTCCTTCAAGCCCGGCACGGACGACCTCCGCGACAGCCCGATCGTCACGCTGATCGAGACGCTCATCGGCAAGGGGCGCCGCGTGACCATCTACGACCCGGACGTGCTCCTCGACCGGATCTTCGGCGCCAACCGCCGCTACATCGAACAGGAGATCCCGCACATCTCGGCGCTGATGGGCCCGGATCTGGATACGGTCCTCCGCGACTCGAAGCTCATCGTGGTGTGCAAGGCGATCCCGGGGCTCCGCGACGTCCTCGCGCCCCATCTCGGCGACAAGCGCATCTTCGACCTCGTGCGGCTGGCCCCCGGCCTGCTCGGCGTCCCGGGCTACGACGGGATCTGCTGGTGAGCGCGACGGTCTCCGTCCATCTCAACGGGCACGCGCGCACGGCGAGGATCAGCGGGCACCGCGGGCTCCGCGTGCTGTTCCTGTCGCAGCGGTTCCTCTACCCGCTCGACAGCGGCGGCCGGATCCGGACGGCCAAGATCCTCGAGGGGCTCAAGAAGATGTTCCACGTGACGCTCGTGAGCCAGGTGGACCCGGGCAAGGACGCCCCGTACCTCGGCGAGGTCGACCGCGTGGCCACGGAGTTCCACGGGGTGATCTGGCGCGAGCGACCGAAGTACACGGCGCGCTTCTACCTGCGCGTCCTGGCGCGCGCCCTGTCCCCGTACCCGGTGACCGTCGCCAACGACTACTCGCCCGCGCTCGCCGCGACGCTCGAGCGGCTCGCCGCCGAGCGCCGCCACGATCTGCTCGTGTGTGACTTCCTGCAGCCGAGCCTGAACGTCCGGGGCATCGACGCGCTCCCGACGCTCCTCTTCCAGCACAACGTCGAGTCCATGATTCCGAGACGCCACTTCGAGGCCGCCGCCCACCCGCTGCTCAAGGCGTTCTGGTGGTCGCAGTGGCGGAAGATGCGCCGGTTCGAGCGGGCGCAGTGCCAGCGGTTCACCAGCGTCGCCGCCGTGTCGGACGTCGACAAGGACACGCTCGAGCGCGAGTTCGGCGCGCGCCGCGTCTTCCTGGTTCCCACCGGCGTCGACACGCACTTCTTTCGCCCCGCGGAGTCCGCGCCCGATCCGTCGGCCCTCGTGTTCACCGGCGCGATGGACTGGCTGCCGAACGAGGACGCGATGCTCTTCTTCGGCGAGGCGATCCTCCCGCGGATCCGCGAGCGCCGTCCCGACGTCACGCTCACGATCGTCGGCCGCAACCCGTCGCCGCGGCTCTCCGCGCGACTGGCAGCGCACCCGGGCATCACGATCACCGGCCGGGTCGACGACATCCGGCCGTTCCTCGCGCAGGCGGCGGTCTACGTGATCCCGCTCCGCATCGGCGGCGGGACGCGGATCAAGGCGTTCGAGGCGATGGCGATGGGCAAGCCCGTCGTCTCGACGCCGATCGGGGTCGAGGGGCTCCGCGTCGACGACGGGCTCCACCTGGTGCTCGCGCGCGAGCCCGAGGCGTTCGCGGACGCGGTGCTCGGCCTGCTCGAGAGCCCGGAGCGCCGGCAGCGGGTCGGATCCGCGGCGCGCGCGCTGGTGGAACGCGAGTTTTCCTGGGACCGGGCGGCGTCGGCATTCGCCGACGCGTGCCTGGCCACCGCGGCGCGGTGAGGGCGCCCGCCGTGTTCTGCGCGGGAGCGATGACCGACATCCGGACGCGACCCGACTCGGAGCGTGTGAACGAATCGGGTGGTCGAGGAGCGCCACGGCTTCGCCGGGGCGCTCCGAGCGCGGGGGGCTTGGGGGGCCCGTCGAGGCCCCCCATGAAGTCGGTCGTCGTCGTCGGCCCGACCCCGCCGCCCGAGGGCGGCATGGCCTCCCAGTGCGCGACGCTCGTGAGGATGCTGCGCTCGGAAGGCGTCGACGCGCGCCATCTCTCGACCTCACCGGCGCTGCGGGCTTCCCTCGCCCGCATCCCCGGCGTGAGGACGGTCGCGCGGACGGCGGCGTTCTGGGGATGTCTCGGACCGGCCTTCCGCGACGCGGACGTCGTCCACGTCCTCGGGGCCTCGTACCTCTACTTCTTCCTCTGCACCGCGCCGGCCGTCCGGAGCGCCAGGCGGCACGGCAAGCGTGTCGTGCTGAACTACCGGGGTGGCGCGGCGCGCGAATTCTTCGCGCGCTGGCCCGGGGCGGTCGCGCGAGTGGCCGCGATGGCCGACGCCGTCATCGTCCCGTCGTCCTTCCTGGTCGACGTGTTCGCCCGGCTCGGGGTGGAGGCGCGCGTGGTGCCGAACGTCCTCGACGTCGACCGCTTCCGCTTCCGCCAGCGCGCGCCGCTTCAACCTCGGCTCCTGGTCGCGCGCAACCTCGAGCCGATCTACGACGTCGACACCGCGCTCCGCGCGGCGGCGCGCGTTCGCGCCCGCCGTCCCGGCGTGACGGTGACCTGCGCCGGCGACGGCTCGCTGCGGGCCGAGCTCGAGCGGACCGCCGCCCGCATCGGCCTCGATCGCGTGCGGTTCGCCGGCAGCGTGCCGCACGCGGAGATGCCGGCGCTCTACGACGGCGCCGACATCGTGCTCAACCCGTCGACGGTGGACAACAGCCCCAATTCCGTCCTGGAGGCGCTCGCGGCGGGGGCGCCGGTCGTGAGCACGGACGTGGGCGGCGTCCGGCACATCGTCCGCCACGAGGAGAGCGCGCTGCTCGTGCCGCCGGGCGTTCCGGACGCGATGGCGGACGCCGTCGAGCGGCTGCTCGACGACCCGGCGCTCGCGACGCGGCTCGCCGAGGGTGGACGCCGCGCGGTGGACGGTTTCGCCTGGCCGGCGCTGCGCGAGCCCCTCTACCGCGCCTACGGCTGGCACGAGGACCCCTGCCATGCATAGCGCGCTGGTGCGACACGTGATCTTCCCGCTCCACGAGCGGCTCAGGGGACGGCGGACCCTCGCGTACCTGGCCGAGATGGAGCGGACGCAGTGGCTCTCCCCGGACGCGCTGCAGGCCCTGCAGTGGAGGAAGCTGACGCGGCTTCTGACGCATGCGACGCGCACCGTGCCCTACTATCGCGACCTGTTTCGCCGGATCGGCGCCGCGCCGGGCGACATCAGGACGCTCGCGGACTTCCAGCGGCTCCCCGTGCTGACGCGCGACCTCGTGCGTGACAACCTCGACGCGCTCCGGTCCACGCGTCCGCCCGCACCGCTCCTCGACAGCTGCACGGGCGGCTCCTCCGGGCAGCCGCTGCGCTTTTCCTCGGACGTGGTCAAGGAGGCGCGGGGCAACGCGGCGAAGCTCAGGGCCCGGCGGTGGTGGGGCCTCGACATCGGCGACAAGGAGCTCGACATCTGGGGGAATCCGGTCGAGCTGAGCCGCGCGGGCAAGGTCAGGGACTGGAAGGACCGCGCGCTCAACCTGCGCGCCGTGTCCGCGTACGACCTCTCCCGCCCGGCGCTCTCGCGCTGGGTCCGGGTGCTCGAGACGTATCGGCCGAAGTTCCTCTACGTGTATCCGTCCGCGCTGGCCGAGCTCTGCCGCTTCCTGCAGGCCGAGGGCATCGACCCGGCCGCGTGGGCGCCGCGCTACGTCATCTCGACCGCGGAGTCGCTTCCGGGGCCGGACCGCGAGCTGATCGAGCGGACGCTCGGCGCCCGCGTCGTGCTCGAGTACGGCGCGCACGACGGCGCGCCCGTCATGGCGCACGACTGCCCCTGCGGTCGCATGCACACGCTCGATGACCTCGCGTTGCTCGAGGTGACGAGGCACGGCAGGCCGGTCGGCGTCCACGAGCTCGGCGAGCTGCTCGTCACGAGCCTGGACGGCTATGGCATGCCGTTCATCCGGTACGCGATCGGCGATCTGGCCCGGCTCGACGATTCGCGATGCACGCTCGGCCGGGGCTTCGGCGCGCTCGAAGCGCTGGAAGGACGCGTCGCCGAGCTGCTGTATCGCGAGGACGGCAGCGCGCAGTCGGGGCTCTACCTGACCGGGTTCTTCAGGACGGTCCCGGGCGTTCGCCAGTTCCAGGTCGTGCAGCGTGGGCCGTCGCGCTTCGTCGCCCGCCTGGTCGTCGCGGGTGACTTCGAACGCGCATGGGAAACGAAGATCGAGTCGTTCATGCGAGCGGGTCTCGGGCCGTCGATCTCGGTGACGTGCGAGTACGTCGAGGCGATCGCGCCGAGCCCCTCGGGGAAGGTTCGCTGGGTGATCAACGAATGGGCCACGACCGCCGCCTCAAGTCTCTCGCGCTGACGCTCCTGCCCGACCGGGCACTGCTCGCGGTCAAGAAGCGCCACTACGTGCGCGCCGTCCGCGACTTCAGTCCCCCGGAGGCGCCGGTGCTCCAGGCGCTCGTGCAACGGGGGGATCACGTGCTCGACGTCGGCGCCAACGTCGGCTGGTACACGAAGCTCCTCTCGGAGCTCGTCGGACCCGGGGGGCGTGTCTTCAGCGCCGAGCCGGTGCCGCCCACCTTCGAGCTCCTGTCGTTCTGCGTGCGGTCGCTTCGTCTCGACAACGTGGAGCTCGTCGACTGCGCGCTGTCCGACGGGGCGGGATGGGCGACCATGGAAGTTCCCCGCTACGCCGACGGCGGCGAGAACTACTACGAGGCGGAGCTCGTCGAGGACCGGCAGGCGGCCTCCGGGTCCGACCTGCGCCGCTTCAGGGTGCGGCGGGACGCGATCGACTCGCGATTCGGCGGTTGCCGGGCGCCCGCGTTCATCAAGATCGACGTCGAGGGGCACGAGTGCGCGGTGCTGCGCGGCGGCCGGGGCCTCATCTGCCGCGCCCGGCCGGCGCTGTTCGTCGAGGTGATCGGCGATCTCGACGACGCGCACTCCGAATCCCGCGCTACCGCCACCTGCCTGGCCGCCGAGGGCTACCGCCCGTACTGGTTCGACGGCGCGCGGCTGCGTCGTCGCGAGGCCGGGGATCCGCCGCGGAACTACTTCTTCCTGACGGGTCTGCACCTCGCACGACTCACCGCCCAGGGCCTGAAGGCGGCCTGAGCACCGTTCCGCGTGTCGCGCGACGTCACCGATGCCCATCACCATTCGCTCCGCGAACCTCGAGTCCGACCGCAGCGCGCTGATCGCCCTGCTCGACCGGAATCTTCCCAGGACGACGGACGATCACGTCTTCGACTGGCTGTACCGCCAGAACCCGCACGGACCGGCTCGTGTCTGGGTGGCCGTCGACGGCACCTCGCACGCGGTCGTGGGCGCCGCCGCCGCGTTTCCGCGCCGGATGTATCACGCCGACCGCGAGATGCTCGCGTGGGTGCTCGGGGACTTTTGCTTCGACGCCGCGTACCGGAGCCTCGGTCCGGCGATCGCGCTGCAGCGCACGATGCTCGACGCGCTCGGCGCCGCGGACGGCACGTTCTGCTACGACTTCCCGAGCCGGAGCATGCTCGCGGTCTACGCGAGGCTCGGGATGAAAGAGCTCGACCAGATGCAGCGGCTGGTGCAGCTCGTCCGCGTGAACGGCAAGCTCGCGGAGGCGCTCGGTGATCGCTGGATCGTCCCGGTTCTCGCCGCGCCCGCCAACCTGGTCCTGCGGGCGCTCCGATCCACGCGGCCGCGAGGCGGACCGAAGCTCGTCGTCGCGCCGCAGGTCGAGCCCTGCGGCGACGACTTCACCGTGCTCGCGCGCCGGGTGGGCGCGCAAGGCGGCGCGTGCGTCCAGCGCTCCGCGGAGTACCTGACGTGGCGGTACCTTCGGAATCCCCTGGTCCGCTGCGAGATGTTCACCGCGCGTGCCGGCGGCGCGCTGTGCGGCTACGCCGTGCTCGCATGCGAGGGCGACCGAGCCACGCTCCTCGATCTGTTCGGGCTCGACGACGCCGGTGCGCGGGCCGCGCTCGTCGACCGCGTCACGCGGGTGGCCGCCGCCCGCGGCGTCTCGACGCTCAGCGCCCCCGTCGTGGCCTCGCACCCGTCACGGCCGCTGCTCGAACGGCTCGGCTTCGTTCGCCGCGAGTGTCAGCCGGTGATGGCCTGCGGCCCCGGCGTTTCCGCGCCCGGTCCCGGCACCGCGCGCTGGCTCTTCTACCAGGGCGACCGCGACAGTTGAATGGGGGGCCCCGACATGGCCCCCCATACCCCGCCCCATACCCCCCCCGGCGCTCGCAAGCGCCCCGGGGAACCCGGGGCGCTGGACCGACCTCATGGGGGGCCCCGACATGGCCCCCCATACCCCCCGGCGCTCGCAAGCGCCCCGGGGAACCCGGGGCGCTGCTCGACTTGCCGATGCGCCTCGGGGGGCCCGCCCCGGAACCGCAACAGGCTCCTGGCCCAGTGTGAGGCCACAAGAAAGGACAGATGATGCCCACGACGCCCCCACAGGTCGACTCGATCCACGAGCGAATCCGCGATTTCGTCGTCGAGGCGTTTCCGCAGGCGCGTAGCCGCGAGCTCGCGCCGCACACGCCGCTGCTCGAGAGCGGCATCCTCGATTCGCTCGGCGTCCTGAGCCTCGTCGGGTTCCTTCAGGACCAGCTCGGCGTGCGCGTGGACGACGAGGACCTCGTCCCGGAGAACTTCCAGACCATCGAGCGGGTCGCGGCCTTCGCGTGCCGCAAGCTCTGGGACGAGGCGGCTGCGTGACTGAGAACATGGGGGGCCCCGACATGGCCCCCGACCGTCGCACGAAGGGGGCTGACGCCCCCCTCGGACTCCCCCGGCCCCAGCGCTCGGAGCCGTCCCGGGAAACCCGGGACGGCCCTCGATGGCGCGCTTCGTTCACGGGCTCACTGATCGTACGAACCGCCGATCCGGCCGGCGAGCGCGAGACGCTGCTCGAGATCCTCGAGCGAAACCTCGTGCAGCTTCCCCACCGGCGGCGGTTCGACTGGCTCTACCGCGACAACCCGGCCGGCCCCGCCTGGGCCTGGTTCGCCTGGGACACGCGGACGGCACGCGCCGTCGGCACCGCCGCCGTCTTCCCGCGCGCGATCTGGATCGGCGACAGGCTGGCGCGGTGCGGACAGGTCGGCGACTTCGCCGTGGACGCGACGCACCGCACCCTCGGCCCCGCGGTGATGCTCCAGCGCTCCACATTCGAACCGGTCGACGACGGCCTGCTCGCCTTCTGCTACGACTGCCCGCCGCACGATCGGGGCATGGCGCCGTTCCTGCGGCTGGGCCTCGACGCGACCCGGCGCACCCACCGCTATGCCTCGCTGCTCCGCGCGGAGCGTGAGATCCGAAAGCGCATCGGACCGAGCCGCGCGGTGCTGCCGCTGGCCCTGCTCGCGAACGCCGCGCTCGCGGTGCGCGCACGGCGCGGCACCACGAGGGCATCCGGCCTCGAGATCGCGGAGCACCTCGGCCGGTTCGGCGAGGAGTTCACCGCGCTCGACGGCGAGGTGCGCGACGCATCGCTCATCCGCGGTCGCCGCTGCGCCGAGGACCTGAACTGGCGGTACCGGGACGATCCGCTGCACGAGCACCACGTCCTCACCGCGCGCCGCGGCGGCCGCCTCGTGGGCTTCGTCGTCGTGCGGATGGCCGGGGAGGACGCGCACGTGCTCGACCTGTTCGGTGACCTCGCCGCCGGCGCCGCGCCGGCGCTCCTGGACGCTGCCGCCGATCATGCGCGCCGGCGCCGCGCGCAGACCCTTCAGGCGCTGCTTGGCGAGGGGCACGACGTGCCCGACGCCTGGCGGCGTGCGGGCTTCCGCCCGAGATCCGCGGGGCCACACATCGTGGCCTATACACACCCGGGGGCGCCGCTGGGAGCCAGGCTCCGTTCCCCCGCCGAGTGGCTCCTGAGAAACGTCGACCTCTCGGCTTGACTGACGCATCCCGCGCTCGAGCCGCGCCCCGGGTCCCACGGGTGCGTCCCCGCACCCCCCGGGTGCGTCCCCGCACCCCCCGGGTGCGTCCCCGCACCCCCCGGGGCGCGTGCGAGCGCGGGGGGTTTGGGGGGCTTCGATAGCCCCCCCATGGAGAACAGTATGGACTTCCTCATTCACCGCATGCTTCGTACGAGCGCAGCGCGACAGCCGGACAAGGAGGCGCTGGTCCACCGCGACGAGCGACTCGGCTACGCGGAGATGGCGCAACGGGTCAACGGGCTCGCCTGCGGCCTGCGGGAGGCCGGCGTCGAGCGCCGGGATCGCGTCGGCATCTTCCTGGACCACTCCGTGCCCCTGGCGCTCTCGATCTTCGCCGTGTCACAGGCGGGAGGCGTGTTCGTCCCGATCAACGCGGTGCTCTACCCCGACCAGGTCGGCCACATCGCCAACGACTGCCAGATGAAGGGCCTGATCACGTCGACGTCGAAGCTCCCGGCGCTGGCGCCCGTTCTCGCGACGGTCCCGTCCCTGCAGTTCCTCGTCATCGTCGATGACGGCGGGTCCGCAAGGGCCGACGGCGTCGCCCTCCCCGTCCACGACTTCGCGCGCCTCTCGCGCCCGTCGGCCCAGGCGTGTCCGGACCTCGGGATCGACCGTGACCTCGCCGCGCTCCTGTACACCTCGGGCTCGACCGGGAAGCCGAAGGGCGTGATGGTGACCCACGCGCAGGTGATGGCGGGGAGCTCGATCGTCTCGACGTACCTCGGCATCGCCGAGAGCGAGCGCATCCTCTCGGTCCTGCCCTTTTCCTTCGACGCCGGCCTGAACCAGCTCATGACCGCGGTCCAGCAGGGTGCGACGTGCATCCTGACCCGGTTCGTGTTCGCGCGCGAGATCGTCCAGGTGCTCGAGCGTGAACGCATCACCGGCCTCGCGGGCGTGCCGACGGTGTGGGCGCTCCTCGCACAGCCGAGCTCGGCGCTCGCGCGGACGCCGCTGCCGCACCTGCGCTACATCACCAACACGGGCGGCCGGATGCCGAAGGCCGTGCTGGACCAGCTCCGCAAGGCGTTGCCGAACGCCAAGGTGTTCCTGATGTACGGCCTGACGGAGGCCTTCCGCTCCACCTACCTGCCGCCGGAAGAGGTCGACCGGCGACCCTCCTCCATCGGGAAGGCGATCCCGAACACGGAGATCCTCGTGATCAACGACGACGGGCAGCCCTGCAAGCCCGGCGAGGTCGGTCAGCTCGTCCACCGCGGGCCGACCGTGTCCTCCGGGTACTGGGGGCGCACGGACCTGACGAACGAGGTCCTGCGGCCGCATCCGCTGATCCCCGCCGAGCTGGGCGGCGACGAGCGTGTGTGCTACTCGGGCGATCTCGTGACGATGGACGAGGACGGCTTTCTCTACTACATCGGCCGGCGCGACACGATGATCAAGTCGTCCGGATTCCGCATCAGCCCCACGGAGGTCGAGGAGATCCTCTTCTCGAGCGGACGCCTGCGCGGCGCGGCGGTGATCGGGATCCCGGACGACATCCTCGGGCAGGCGGTCAAGGCCTTCGTCGTGGCGCGTGAGGGGGAGAGGCTCGACACCGCGTCGCTGATGGAGTTCTGCGCCACCAGGATGCCGCGGTACATGGTGCCCGCGGCGATCGAGGTGCTCGACGAGCTGCCGAAGACGGGAACCGGGAAGGTCGACTACCCGGCGCTCCGGCGCCGCGAGGGGCTGGCGGCATGAGCATCGCCACGCTGGTCGAGCGCCTGTTCCCCGGCTCACGCCGCGAGCTCATCACCGGCGGTGTCCCGGTCAGCGACCTCGCTGGCCGGTTCGGCACCCCGCTCTTCGCGTACGACGCGGGCGTCGCGGACGCGCGCTGGGCACGGCTGCGTGCGGCGGTGCCCGCGGAGTGCGCGATCGCCTACTCGGTGAAGGCGAATCCGAACCCGGCCATCCTGCGCCGGTTCATCGCACGGGGGGCCGGGCTCGAGATCGCCTCGGCCGGCGAGCTGCAGCTCGCCCTCCGAGCGGGGTGCCCGCGCGACGCGGTGCTGTTCGCCGGACCGGCGAAGACGGACGCGGCGATCGAGGCCGCCCTGCAGGAACGCATCGGCGAGATCCACCTCGAGTCCGTCGGCGAGGCGCGACGCGCCGACGCCATCGCGCGGCGGCTCGGTGTCACCGCGCCGGTGGCGATCCGCGTCAACCCCGCGGAGGACGCCCAGGGGGGCGCCATGCGGATGGGCGGCCGGTCCGCGCCGTTCGGCGTCGACGAGGAGGCGCTTCAGGACGTCATCGCGGTCGTGCTCTCACGACCGTCCGTCGACTTCCGCGGGATCCATCTCTTCTCCGGGACCCAGATCCTCGACTACACGGTGCTGCTGCGCCAGTACCGGAAGGCGCTGGCGATCGCGCGCTCCGTCGCCGCACGGTACGGCGTCGTCGTCCGCACGCTCGACGTGGGCGGCGGCCTCGGCATCCCGTACTTCGACGGTGAGACGGAGCTCGACGTCGAGCGGCTCGGCAAGGGACTGGAGGAGCTCGTGGGGCGGTGTCAGCAAGACCCGTTGCTGGCCTCGGCGCGCATCATGCTCGAGCCCGGCCGGTACCTCATCGGCGAGGCGGGCCTCTACGTCACGCGGGTCATCGATATCAAGGTCTCGCGCGGGAAGAAGTTCGTGATCGTCGACGGCGGCATGAACCACCACCTGGCCGCCTCGGGCAATCTCGGCCAGGTCATCAAGCGCAACTTCCCGGTCGCCCTCGTCGAGCGCCTGGACGAGGCCCCGAAGGAGACCGTCGACGTCGTCGGCCCACTCTGCACGCCGCTCGATGTCCTCGCACGAGACGTCCGCCTGCCGTCGGCGAAGATCGGGGATCTCTTCGCGGTCTTCCAGTCCGGCGCGTACGCGCGGACGGCCAGTCCGCTCGGTTTCCTGTCTCACGCGAGCCCCGCGGAGGTGATGGTCGACGACCGCACGGTCACGCTCATTCGCCGCCGGGGCACACACGCCGACCTCTTCCACGACCTTCCTGACACCGGCGAGCTGCCGGCCGTCACGACCCCGCGAGCCTCGTGACGCGCACCGTGCTCATGATCGCGTTCCACTTCCCGCCCTACGCCGGATCGAGCAGCGTGCACCGCACGGCGCGGTTCGCGCAGCATCTGCCGGCGTCGGGGTGGAAGACCGTCGTGCTGACCGCCGATCGCCGGGCGTACCCGAGGACCGACTGGGGCCAGTACCGCGACGCCCTCCGCGCCATTCCCGTGGCGCGCGCGTTCGCACTGGACGCGGCGAGACACCTCGCGATCGGCGGCCGGTACCTCCGGAGCATGGCGCTGCCCGACCGCTGGGTGAGCTGGTGGCCCGGCGCCGTCCTGACCGGCGACGCACTGGCCCGCGCACATCGCCCATCCCTGATCTGGTCGACGTACCCGATCGCGACGGCCCACCTCGTCGGCCTGGCGCTGCACCGTCGCACCGGGCTGCCGTGGGTCGCGGAGTTCCGCGATCCCATGATCGACGGCGACTACCCGGCGAACGCTCGCGTTCGCCGCCTGCATTCGTGGATCGAGCGACGGATCGCGGCGCGCGCCGCCGCGCTCGTGTTCACGACGCCGTCCGCGCGACAGGCGTACCTCGCGCGCCACTCCGCGGTGGTGCCCGAACGCTGCCACGTCATCCCGAACGGCTACGACGAGGAGGACTTCACGGGTGCGGCCGCGCACCCCACGGGTGCGGCCGCGCACCCCACGGGTGCGGCCGCGCACCGCGCCGGTGTGCGGCCGGTCCGCCTGCTGCACGCCGGCGTCATCTATCCTCAGGAGCGCGATCCGCGGCCCTTCTTCACCGCCCTGTCGATGCTCAAGCACGGGGGGCGTCTGGCGGCGCAAGGGCTCATGGTCGACCTCCGCGCGCCAGGGTCGGACGCGCACTATGCCGCGGTCCTCCAGGGCCTCGGCATCGACGACGTCGTGCGTCTGCTCCCGCCGGTGCCGCATCCGGCCGCGCTCGCGGACTGCGCCGAGGCGGACGCGCTCCTGCTGATGCAGGGGCCCTCGTGCAATCACCAGATCCCCGCGAAGGCCTACGAGTACCTGCGCGTCGGTCGCCCGATCCTGGCACTCACGCCGGCCGAGGGGGACACGGCGCGGCTCCTCGCGGAAACCGGAGGCAGCACGGTCGTCGACATCGACGACGTCGATGCGATGGGCCAGGCGTTGCCGCGCTTCCTCGACTCCGTCCGGCAGGGGACGCATCCCCTCCCGGACGCGGGCTGCGTCAGACGGTACGAGCGTGCGCGGCAGGCGCGCAACCTCGCTGCGTGTTTCGACCGCCTCCTCGAGGGGTGCGCGGCCGCACCCGTGGGGTGCGCGGCCGCACCCGTGGGGTGCGCGGCCGCACCCGTGGGGTGCGCGGCCGCACCCGGGCGGTCCTGAACCGAGGGCGATGATGACGCACGATCACTGGCTCCTGTGGGGCGCGGCGGGCGCCGCGGCGGTCACGAGCGCCGCGCTCGCAGCTCTCGTCGTGGCGCGCCGCCCCCGCCGAGCCCTCCAGTGCGCATTCAGCCTCGGGATGACCGGCTTCGCCGCCGAGTCGGTCGTGTTCCTCCTGCTCTTCACCCGCGCGCGGCCTGCGGTCGAACCCCTGACGCTGCTGACGCTCGGTCAAGTCGTCGCGCTCATCGTCCCTCTGGCATGGGCGCGCTTCGTCGTCGCGCTCGACGGGGCACCCGGCGCCGCCGTCACCGTCGGCCCCCGGATCACGCTCGGCGTGGCGGCCGCCGGCGCCCTCGCCAGCGTCGCCGCGGTGCTCGCCTTCCCGGCGTTTCGCGTGCCGGCCGGGTCGGAGACGTTCGACGCGGCCGGCCTGACCCCGGGGGGCGCGTTGGCGACCGTGTATCAGCTCCTGATCACGGTGGGCGTGCTCGCCGGTCTCGAGGCGTCCCTGCGAGCCTCGCGAGGCGAGAGCCGCTGGCGCATCAAGTACGTCGTGCTGGCGCTGGGCGGCGTCTTCCTCGTCCGGTTCTACGTCCTGAGCTCGGCGCTGCTCGTTGGCTCGGTGACCGCCTCCGCCCTCGCGACGCAATCGGCGTCCCTGTTCCTGGCGGGCCTCGTCATCGCGGGCTCGCTCCTGCGCGAGCGCGTGCAGGAGGCGAATCTGACCATCTCGCGCGCGCTGCTGTACCGGTCCGTCGTCGTGGCCGTGCTCGGCCTCTATCTGCTCATGGCCGGCGTCATGGCGTGGCTCGTGAACTGGCTCGACGTGCCGGAAGCGCTCTTCTGGAGCTCGGTGGCGATCTTCGTCTCCGCCCTCGGCCTGGCCGCCGTGCTGCTGTCCGAGGACGTCCGCTGGCGGATCCGCCGGTTCATCGGGATGAACTTCTACCGCAGCAAGTACGATTACCGCGAGCAGTGGACGCGTTTCACGAAGCGTCTCGGCTCGATCGTCACGCTGGAAGACCTGGCGCCGCAGCTCCTCGGCTTCGTGACCGAGGCCGTCGGCGCGCCCCGCGCGGTGCTGTACGCCGCCGGAGACGCCGCGGGGTCCCATCGGCTCGCCGCCGCCGTCGAGGTCGGTCAGGCACCGGCTCGTCTCACCATCACGGCGGACCTCCGGGCACGCCTCCTCGCCGACCGCGCGCCCGTTCCGCTCGGCGACACCGGCGGCGGCGATGGGGCGCGAGCGTCCGGCGCGGTGCTCGCGGCGCTCGGCGATCATGACCTCGTCCTCCTCGTCCCGCTCGTGTGGCGGAACGAGCTGGTCGGCCTCATGGCGGTCGGACGCGAGCGGACCGGTCTGTCCTACACCGTGGAGGACGTCGAGCTCCTCACGACCTTCGGCGAGCAAGCCGCCGGCGCGATCGTCACCGCGAGGCTGTCGGAACGGCTCGCCCGGACACGGGAGTTCGAGACGTTCCACCGGCTCACCTCGTTCGTGATCCACGACCTGAAGAACGCGATCTCGGCGCTGTCCATGCTCACGCAGAACGCGCTCGACCACATGGGCGACCCCGAGTTCCAGCGAGACGCCATCCACACGGTGTCCCGCACCGCCGGTCGGATGCGGGCGTTGCTGGCCAAGCTTACGACGGATTCGCAGGAGCAGCGGCTGCGGTTCGACGCCGTCGACCTGCCCGCGCTCGTCGACGACGCGCTGCCGCCGCTCTTCGCCGGCAAGCGCATCCGGCTCCGCAAGGAGCTGCGCGCGGTGCCCGTGATCACCGGTGACGCGGAGGCGCTCCAGGAAGTGATCCAGAACCTCGCGCTGAACGCCATCGACGCCGTGAACGGCGACGGCGACGTCGCCGTGGAGACGTACTGCGAGGGGGACGCCGTCGTGTTCGCGATCGCGGACCGGGGGTGCGGCATCCCGAAGGAGTTCCTCCGCAACTCGCTGTTCGCGCCGTTCCGTTCGACGAAGAAGGGCGGATGGGGCGTCGGCCTCTACCACGCGAAGGAGATCGTCGAGTCGCACGGCGGCACGATCGAGGTGGCGAGTCGCGAGGGCGAAGGGACGACGTTCCGCGTCCGGTTGCCCGTCCACGGTGTGGGGGGCCCCGACATGGCCCCCCACACCCCCCCAACGCTCGGAAGCGCCCCGGGGAACCCGGGGCGCTCCTCGATGGTGGCTTGCGCCGGTGGGGGCCCCGACATGGCCCCCCACGCCCCCCCGCGCTCGGAAGCGCCCCGGGGAACCCGGGGCGCTCCTCGACTGGCCGCACCCGTGTTGCCCGCGCACCCCACCGGGGTGCGCAGCGAGAAGGGAGGGCGGTCGTGAGGGGTGCGCGGCCGCACCCGATCGGCGTGTCCGCGGCACCGGCGATCCCGGGGTGGATCGTGCTCGGGGTGGCGGCGCTGTTCGCGATCGTGCTCTACGCGCCGATCCTCCCGGCCATGGTCGCCGAGTGGGCGGAGTTCCCGAGCCTGTCGCACGGCTTCGCGATCCCCGTCATCGCGGCGTACCTCGTGGTGAGCCGCCGGCACCGGCTCCGCGGGGTCACGCTCGAGCCGGCGCTCCGGGGCCTGCCGATCCTGGTCCTCGGCCTGACCATGCTGGTCGTCGGTGTGAGGGGCGATGAGACGTTCCTCGCGAGGATCTCGCTCCCGATCACCGTGCTCGGCCTGACGATCGTGCTCGCCGGCATGGAGGCCACGCGGCACGTCTGGCCGGGCATCGTCTACCTCGCGTTCATGATCCCGCTCCCGTGGACGACGGTGAAGGTCGTCGCCTACCAGGACCAGCTCCTCGTCGCCGCCGCGTCCGCGACCGCGCTGCCCTGGCTCGGCGTGCCGGTGTACCGGGACGGCGTGCTGCTGCACCTGGCCAACGCGACCCTCGAGGTCGCCGATACCTGTAGCAGCGTCCCGGCGCTCGCCGCCCTCCTCTCCCTCGGCATCGCGTACGCGTCGCTGGCGGAGCGCCCGCCCGCGATCCGGACGCTCCTGATCGTCGCGACCGTGCCGCTCGCAGTCGTCTCGAACATCGTCCGGGTCACGATCACCGCGGCGGGCGTCTACCTGGTCGGTCCGTGGACGCTCGCGACCCCGTTTCACGTGTTCACGGGGACCGTGAACTTCCTGCTGACGTTCGGGCTCTTGCTGATGCTGGACGTGTCGTTCACTCGCATGGCGCGACCGACTACCTCATGGGGGGCCTCGAAGGGCCCCCCAAGCCCCCCGGGCGCTCGCACGCGCCCCGGGAAACCCGGGGCGCGGCTCGAGCACGCCCCAGGCGCCATACGCTCGGAGCGCCCCGGGGAACCCGGGGCGCGGCTCGACCACCGGATTCGTTCCCGGGCTCAGAGGCCGTGAAGCGCCAGGTGGGCGCGGTCGTCACGGTCTGCGTGCTCGTCCTCGTGACCGGGGCGCTGGCGAGGGTCCCGGCTTCCGTGAGCGAGCGGCCTCTGGCCGAGGCGCTCACGGCTCTCCCGCGCGTGCTCGGAGGATGGACGGCCACGGACGAGGACGTTCCCGCCTGCGCGATGCCGCGCGACCGCGGCGCGCGCGAGCACCTCCTGCGCACCTACCGCCGGGCTGGCCAGACGGTGTGGATGTCCGTCGTCTATTACCCCGTGCAGGAACATGGTCTGCGTCTGCGGGCGCCCGAGCTCCTCCTGGCCGCCAACGGTTCGATCGAGCTGACGGCGCAGTGGGCCGACGTCCCGGTCGATGACGGCGCCCGGCGATCGATCCCGGCGAGGCTCGTGCTGACACGCTTGGCGGGCTGCGACGCCGCGCTCCTGTACTGGTACAAGCTCGGAGCCCGTGCCATCGCGAGTGACCACGCCTACCGGGCGTTCCTCCTCGTGAACCGCGTCCTGCACGGTCGCTCGGACGGCGCGCTCGTGCGCGTCGCCTCGCCGACGCCGGACGCGAGCCAGATCGCGGCCATCGTCGACGCGCAGAAGGACTTCACCCGGCTCCTCCACGCGGAACTCCTCCGCATGCTCCCACGCTAACCATGGAAACGAGCCTTATGAACAAGTCGAAGCTCTTGCTCGTCGAGGACGACGAGGCGGTGTCCACGCAGCTCAAGTACGCGCTGCGCGACGACTTCTCCCTCCTGCTCGCCGAGGACGGCTCCCAGGCCATCCGCGTGTTCGAGGAGAGCCGCCCGACCTTCGTCTGTCTCGACCTCGGTCTTCCGCCGCATCCCGACACCGCGGACGAGGGCATGAAGGTGCTCGACGAGATCCTCGCCCGCGAGCCGTCCTCGAAGGTCGTCGTGCTGACCGGCAACCGTGACCGGGAGAACGCCCTGCGGGCGATCCAGCTCGGCGCGTTCGACTACCACCTCAAGCCGATCGATCTCGTGGAGTTCAAGGTGGTCCTCCGCCGCGCCGTGTACCTGCACGGCCTCGAGCAGGAGAGCGAGAGCTGGGTTCGCGGGACCGAGGGCGGCCGGTTCGCGGACATCCTGGGCAACACGGCCGCGATGCGGAAGATCTTCAGCGTCATCCAGCGCGTCGCGCGCAGCGACGTGACGGTCCTCGTCGAGGGGGAGAGCGGGACGGGCAAGGAGCTGATCGCGCGCGCCGTCCACGCGGCGAGCCGGCGCGCCCACGGCCCGTTCGTGCCCATCAACTGCGGCGCGATCCCGGACACGCTCCTCGAGTCCGAGCTCTTCGGGCACGAGAAGGGCGCGTTCACCGGCGCGCACATGCAGCGCAAGGGCCGCGTCGAGCTGGCGAGCGGGGGCACGCTCTTCCTCGACGAGATCGGCGAGCTGCCGCTCCTGCTCCAGGTGAAGCTGCTCCGCTTCCTGCAGGAGCGCACGATCGAGCGGGTCGGCGGCCGGGAGGAGATCCAACTCGAGCTCAGGGTCGTCGCGGCGACGAACCGCGACCTGAAGGCGCAGACCCAGCGGGCGCTGTTCCGCGAGGATCTCTACTACCGCCTGTCGGTGGTGACCATCCAGGTCCCGCCCCTGCGTGAGCGCGGGGAGGACGTGATCCTGCTCGCGAACCACTACCTGCGGCGGTTCGCCCGCGAGCAGCACCGCCGCCTGCGCTTCGGAGTCGACGCCCTCCAGGCGCTCACCGCGTACAGCTGGCCCGGCAACATTCGCGAGCTGGAGAACAAGGTGAGCCGCGCGGTCATCATGACGTCGTCCAAGGTCATCGGGCCCGGCGACCTCGACCTCGAGTCGGTGTCGACGGTGACCCTGGAGCCGACCTCGCTGCGCAGCGCCCGGGACCGGGCCGAGCACGAGGTCCTCATCGATGCGCTCACCCGCCACCGCGGCAACATCAGCCAGGCGGCGGCCGAGCTCGGCGTCAGCCGTCCGACCCTCCACGGTCTGCTGGACAAGCACTCCATCGACGCCAAGAGCTTCAAGTAGACCGGCGCCATGCTCGACACCGTCCGCGCCGACACCGCCCGCCTGACCGAATCGGAGCCGACCCTCAGCGACAAGATCGGCGTCGCGCTCCTCCACCCGGGCCTCCACGCGGTCCTCTGCTACCGTCTGGCCCACTGGCTGTATGGCCATCGGCTCCGCCTTGCCGCCGCCGTGCTGTCGTACCTCGGCTCGGTGCTGACCGGCGCACAGATCTCGCCGAGGGCGAGCATCGGCAAGGGCCTCGTGATCTATCATCCGCAGGGCGTCGTCATCGGCGCCGGCGCCGTCCTCGGCGAGCACTGCACGCTCGTCCACGGCGCCGTCATCGGCCAGCTGTACGGCGGCGGCGACCGACCCTCGATCGGCGACCGGCTGTTCGCCGGCACCGGAGCGAAGATTCTCGGGCGGGTGACGATCGGCCACGACGTCCGGGTCGGCGCGAACAGCGTCGTCATCACGTCGATCCCCGACGGGGCGAGCATCGCCGGGAATCCCGCCCGCATCCTGAACGCGTGCAGTGCATCGATCGACCCGCTCGATGCCGAGCTGCCCGCCGCACGGGTGAACGGCGCCGCGTCAGCTCCCGCCGTCACGACGAACGGCGGCCCGTCGCGCGCCGTGATCCTCGAGCGCCTGCTCCCGCTCATCGCGAGCATCCTCGAGGGTCCCGAGCAGCCGATCGACGAGGCCACCGGGCTCCTGGGCGAGGGCATCGGCGTCGATTCGATCGAGATCCTGAAGCTCGTGTGTGCGATCGAGGAGGAGTTCGACCTCACGATCGACGAGCGGGAGCTCCAGCCGTCGTACTTCCGCACCGTCGCCACCGTCGTCACCTTCATCCAGGCGCAACTCGTCCACGGAGAAATCCTCGCATGATCACCGATGTGGTGGACCGGCAATGGGCACAGGCAGGGGACCGTCTCGCGATCCGCGATGCGGCCGGCGACGTCACGTTCTCGCACCTTTCCGCCTGGTCGAAGACCATCTCGGCGGCGCTCGAACCGCTCGTGCGCGAGCCGGGCCAGCGCGTCGCGCTGATGCTGCCCAACTCGGCGCGCTTCGCCGCGGCGTTCTTCGCCGTGGCGCGCCTCGGTGGCGTCGTCGCTCCGCTGAACCCGCAGTATCGCGCCCAGGAGCTGCGGTACTACCTCGGTGACCTGGAGCCGGCCGCTCTGGTCACGGACGCGGCCGGCGTCGAGGCCGTCTGGGACGTCGAGTCACCCGCGGACGCCCGGCCCGCGATCGTCGAGCTCGTCGCCCGCGACGGTGTCCGCGTCGCGCGCAGCCCGCACGGCCGACCCGCACCGCTCGCGAGCGCGGGATCGCCCCCGCTCCTCCAGCAGTACACCTCGGGCTCGACGGGGACGCCGAAGCGGGTCGTCCGCACGCACGCCACGCTCCTCGCCGAGATGGAGGCGCTCCGTGAGGCGTTCGGGGTCGACGCGGGCGACCGCTTCCTCGGCGCCGCGCCGTTCTCACACGTCAACGGCCTCGTCCGCACGATGATGACGTCGATGTACGTCGGGGCGACGCTCTACCCGGTGGCCGAGTTCCGCCGCCGCGAGGTCCTCGACCTGCTGACGCGCGAGCAGATCACCCTGTTCGGCGGCGTCCCCCAGATGTTCGCGCTGCTCGCCCAGACCCCGACGCGCGGTGACGCCAACCTCTGCGCGCTCCGGCTCGCCTTTTCCTCCAGCGCGCCGCTGCTGTCCGCGGACGTCGATCGGTTCAGTGCGAAGTACGGCGTCGTGCTGCGGCAGCTCTACGGCTCGACGGAGACCGGCACCATCAGCCTGAACCGGCACCCCGAGCCGGCGACCTGCCCGCAGTCGGTCGGGGCGCCGCTCCGCGGCGTGCGCGTCGACGTCGTGGACGAGCACGGCGGGGCTCTCGCGGCCGGACACGAGGGCGAGCTCGTGATCGCGAGCCCGTTCGCCGCGTCGGGCTACCTCGGGAACCCCGCGGCAACCGCGGACAGCTTCCGCGGCGGCTTCTACTTCTCGGGTGACCTGGGGACCAAGGACGCCGCCGGCTCCGTGACCATCACGGGCCGCAAGAAGCTGCTCATCAACCGCGGCGGCTTCAAGGTGAATCCGTACGAGGTCGAGGCCGCCATCCGGGAGCATCCCGACGTCGCCGACGTCGCGGTGTACGGCGCGCCGAGCCCGCACGGCGACGACGTGGTGTGCTGCGCGATCGTCGCAGCGACGTCGTGCACGGCTGAGGCGATCGTCCGGCACTGCCGCGAACGGATCGCCGACTACAAGGTGCCCACGCGTATCGAGTTCCGGGACGCCCTGCCGAAGAGCACCGCGGGCAAGGTCTTGCGCTCGCAGCTCGTGACCGCGTCGTAGCCCGGAGACCACCATGGCGCGATCGTGTTCCCTCTGCGACGGGCCGTTCGAGCTCCGTCAGGCCCTCGCGTACAACGACACGCACCTGCACTGTTACGTGCGCTGGCTGCAAGGACAGGTACCACCGCCGTCCGATGAGGTTCTCGCGGCGCTGAATCTCGGTCCACCGGGGGGCGATGGCTGAGAGGAGGAGCTGACCCGCCGCGGTCACGAGACCCGTTTCGCCGGACTCATTTCGCGCAACAATCGCCCGCCGGGGCGGGCGATTGTTGCGCGAATTCTCACGCGGCGGCCCCGCGCCACAAGCACCAGGACGCCGGCCAGCAGCAAGACACCGGCGGGCGGGCTCGCGACTCGGAAGATGGACATGGTCCCGCCGATCAGTTCGGAGCCCGGCCTCGGGAGCGCGCTGAACCCATCCACGAGGAAGTCCACGAACGGAAAGTCCGAGGGGCCGAAGACGCCTCCGCGGAGCCCTACGATTGCGCCGTCGAGGACGTCGAATCCGGGCGACGGCGCGAACAGACACGCCGTGCACGGCTCGCCAGGGATCGGCCCCCGGAAGCCGCTGAAGTCGGACGCGGGAGACGCCAAGTCCAGGTCCCAGACGCTCTCGCGCATCTCGACCCTGAACGCTGATACGGCCCCGGGGAGGTTCGTCCCCGCCAGGGCGAGGATCGCGTCATCGACGGCGAAGACCCCGAGGAATGTCTCGGTCACGGTGTCGAATGTGACCAGGTGTGTGATCGGTGTCGCATGCGCGGTCCCGACACTCACGAACGCCAGGAGCATCGCCGCGATGATCGCCTTCCCCGTCATGGTCTCGGTCCTCCGCCTTCATAAGTGATGACTCTGCGGCCTAGCGCATGTCCCCCTCCCACGTCCGGCCGGGGGCAGGCTCGGACATGCGTGCAACTGTCGTGCGCAACGTGCCGGGGTCTCGTAGTGCGGCGAGAAGGCTGGACTTTTGCGAGGACCGATGCGGAGCCTTCGACCTCGGCGTGCCGAGTCGTAAGAGTTCTCGACGGGGGGCGGACGCAGGATCCTGAGCCATGCGCCTCCACCAGCTCCGACCCCCAGCACGACGTCGGCGCGGTTGTCGCCATCCGCGTCGCCGACCACCGGCCGTACCGCGCCGGGGATCAGGGTGCCGTCGGGCGCCTGGAGCTGGACCGTGCCATTGGCGCCGGCACGCAGGAGCGGCGCGAAGCTCATCGCGGCGTCGTCGAAGAGGTACAGGAAGCCGTCCCCGCCGGCGCCGAGGCTCACCACGATCTCGTCCGGGCCGTCACCACCCAGGACGGGCCGTCGAACGTCACTACCGTGGCGGTCGCCGCAGTGGAGGCCTCCGCGATGCCCCCGTCACCGTGCTCGTCGCCGCCGCGCCGGTCACCCGGTCAGTTGCCCGAGGAGGTCCGCTCGAACGCGCCCACGTCAGCAGCGCCGGTGCGCGGGACGCCCATGAAGTCGTCCAGCGGACGCCACGGCTCGGTGCCGCTCCCGGCCGCATCGACGAGCGGCCCACCGATCTGCGGCCACAGGTCGTACGGCGGCGTGGTGCCGTTCACGAAGCAGACCTCGGCGATCGCGCACGTGACGTTCCCGATCACGGTGCCGATCGGGGCGGACGGCCGTAACGCTGCTGTGCCCGCCAAGGGCAGGATCGCGTTGTACGCGATCACGTTGCCCGCGCCCGAGTTCCACGCCTGGACGTTGATGCCGGAGTCCGCGTTGCCGAGGATCGTGTTGTGCACGATCCAGACGTTCTGCTGCAGCCCGCGGCTGCCGTAGTTCTGCGCGCTCACGCCACCGTACGCGTTGCCGACGAGCACGTTGTTGCGCACGATGGCCGGACCGCCCCCGACGACGATTCCACCCTCGGTGCGCGAGCCCTCCACGTAATTGCCCTCGACGATGCTCGCCGGGTCGCCCCGGTCCGATCCGTACACCATGATGCCGGGCCCGTTCGGGCGGTAGATCGTGTTGTCACGAACGGTGCCCCACGAGTTGAGCTTGATCTGCACCCCATACCCGACGGAGCCGTCCGTCGGCGTCACGCCGTCGATCAGGTTGCGTTCCACCAGCAGCTGCGTCGCGGCGCACGCGACGCCGTCGTGGCAGCCGAGGTAGATGGCGGTGGTGGGGAGGTCCCGGAAGACGTTGTCGCGCAGCGTCAGGCGCTCGGTGCTCGCGTCGTTCGCCGCGACCGACACGCCGCCGATCGCCGTGAAGACGTTCCGCTCGATCACGAGGTCGTGACCGCCACGGATCCGGATGGCATCGACGGCGTCCTGCGTCGGGCCGAACGCGAAACCGCGGAGCGTCAGGTAGGCGGCCGAGCTCAGGATCTCGAGGACGTTGGCCGTGGAGCCCGCGTAGGCGAAGGTTGCGCGCTGCCCGTCGAACTCGCTCTCCGAGCGGAGCGTGATCCAGCCTGATGCGGTGCCCTGGGCGCCGATCCAGCACGGCTGGGTGTAGCTGCCGGGCGCGAAGACGATCTCGTCACCCGGGCGCGCCACGTTGACGATGTCGCACCACGCGTCCGTCCCCGTCACCCGGCGCGACGTGCCGCTCGCGACATTGCTCACCGTCACCGTCACGGCGGTCGCGGTCCTGCTGTTGCCCGCGGCGTCGCGTGCAGTGGCGGCGAGCGTGTGCGTGCCGTTCGCCACCGTGGTGGTGTCCCACACGACCGAGTACGGCGCCGTCGTGTCGGCGGCAACGTTGACACCGTCGACGGTGAACTGCACGCTGGCCACGCCGACGTTGTCGGTGGCGGTCGCGGTGACCGTCACGGTGCCGGACACCGTCGCGCCGGCCGCCGGGGCGGTCACCGAGACCGTGGGCGGCGTGGTGTCCGCAGTCGTGTTGCTGACGGTGACGGTGACGGCTTTCGACGTGCGGGTGTTGCCGGCGGCGTCGCGTGCGACGGCGGCCAGCCTGTGGGTACCGTTCACGACGGTGCGGGTGTCCCACTCATACGTGTAGGGCGCGGCGGTATCGAGCGTCCCGACGTTCTTCCCGTCGACCCTGAAACGGACACTGGCGACGCCGACGTTGTCGGTGGCGGTCGCCGTGACCGTCACGATGCCGGAGACCGTGGACCCGGCGGTGGGCGCGGTGATCGACACCTTCGGCCGCGTCGTGTCCGCGGTGCTGTTGCTGACGGTCACGGTGACCGCCGTGGCGGTCCGGGTGTTCCCCGCCGCGTCGCGCGCGATGGCGGCCAGCGTGTGCGTGCCGTTCGCCGCCGTCGTGGTGTCCCACGCGACCGAGTACGGCGCCGTCGTGTCGGCGGCGCCGGCGTTCACGCCATCCACGGTGAACTGCACGCTGGCGACGCCGACGTTGTCCGTGGCCGTCGCCGTGAGCGTCACGGTGCCCGACACGGTGCTGCCGGCGGCCGGCGCGGTGAGCGCCACCGTGGGCGGCGTCGTGTCCGCGGTGGCGTTGCTCACCGTGACGGTGACGGCCGTGGCCGTGCGGGTGTTCCCCGCCGCGTCGCGAGCGACCGCCGCCAGGGTGTGGGTGCCGTTCGTCACCGTCGTGGTGTTCCACGCGACCGAGTACGGCGCCGTCGTGTCGGCGGCGCCGGCGTTCACGCCGTCCACGGTGAACTGCACGCTCGTGACCCCAACGTTGTCCGTGGCCGTCGCCGTGAGCGTCACGGTGCCGGAGACGGTCGCACCCGCGGCCGGTGCGGTCAGGCTCACGGTCGGCGGCGTCGTGTCGGCCGGTGGCGGCGCCGGCGCTCCGGCGGTCAGCTTGTAGATGTAGACGTTCTGATTCGTCCTGTTGACGGCGATGAAGGCGTTCTTGGAGGGAATGTACTGGAAGCGTCCGTAGGTGC
>JACPDG010000106.1 GCA_016184125.1 Candidatus Rokuibacteriota bacterium
GGCGTCGCGAGCGGCACCGTGACGACGAACGTCGTCGCGACGCTCGAAGGGGCTCACGTCGACCTCAAGGACGTGGCCGTCAACGCCGCCCACCTCGACAAGCTGCTGGTCGAGTTCCTCTGTCAAGGCTATGCCGTCACCGGTCCGCTCGACCTGACGGGCAACTTCGGGCTCGCGCTCCGTGACCCGCTCGGCACGCTGTCGGGCGCGGGGCAACTGCGCATCGGCAGCGGCAAGGTCGTCGGGGCGCAGGCCCTCAGGCTGCTCGGCAGCGTGGCGCGCATCGGCGGCGCGGTGTCCGGACTCCTCGGCGCCGATCCGGCCACCATCGGCACCTCGCCGCTCGAGTTCGACTCGATCACCGGAACGTTCCAGGTGTCGAAAGGCGTCGTCACGACCCGCGACCTGCTGTACACGGGCCGGGGCCTCAAGATGGCGGTCGCCGGCGAGTATGGTCTCGCGTCGGGCCGGATGAACATGGACGTCACCCTCGACCACGCACGCGGCCAGCTGCACGCCAGGGTCACGGGGAACGCAGCGTCGCCGGCGATCCAGGTCTCGCCGTCCTCGGTGATGAAGTCCGTCGACCCGAGGAGCGTCGAGCGCGGGCTGCAGGACCTGCTGAAGCGCTTCAAGTAACCCCGGCTCGCTCCTTGAAGGGTCGTCCAGGCTATGATAAAAGCGAGTCGTTTTTCTCATCCCCGCGCGTGAAGGAGCCCTGATGAGCGTCACCAAGGCCGGCCTCGAGGACGTCGTCGTCTCGCCTTCCGACTTCGACGTCGACGACCTGGCCTGCAAGTCGATGGGCATCCCGACCGATCAGTTCGCACCGCGCTCGGAGTACACGGGGCCGACGCGGGCCGAGTACATCCCCCTCGACCGCCGGTAGGACGCCGGCGGGGTCCCGCAGCCGGAAGCCACGCGTGGGGATGCGCGCGCGCGCCAGCATCGTCATGTCGGTCCACGACCAGCTCGCGCTGACCCGCGCGTGCCTGGAGAGCCTCGCCCGGACGACGGAGCCGTTCGAGCTCGTCGTCGTCGACAACGGCTCGACGGACGAGACGCCGCAGTTCTTCGAGCGCCTCGCGTATCCGCACCCCGTCCACGTCGAGCGCAACGCGAAGAACGACTCGGTCATCGCGACGCTCAACCGCGCGTGGCGCGCCGCCGAGACGGACTACGTGTGCGTGCTGCACCACGATACCGAGATGCTCGAGCCCCGCTGGCTCGAGCGCCTGCTCGCCGCGCTGGCGGAGCCCGGCGTGGGGCTCGCCGGCCTCTACGGCGCGAAGCGGCTGCGTGCGGACGGGCGTTTCGTCGGGCGCACCATCGTCCACAGTCTCGCCGAGGGTCCGACCGTCCGGCCGCCGTGGGAAGAAGTCGCGGTGCTCGATGCGGTCTGCATGTGCCTGTCGCGCGACCTGATGGACGCGATCGGCGGCTTCGACGAGAGCTACGGCGTCTGCCACGGGCTCGACCGTGATCTGTCGTTCGCGGTGCGAGAGACAGGCCACCGGTGCGTGGTCGTCCACGCCCCGTTCCACCACCGGGGCGGCGCGACGCGGCCGCGCGACGCCGCCGAGCCCGCCCGCGAGCGCGCGGACCTTGCCCTTCGCCGCGAAGCCCTCGCGCGCTTCGTCGCCAAGTATCTAGACCGCCTGCCGTGCGACGTGCGCCCGATCGGCGACCGCGTGCGCGACTTCGTCGCCGCGCACCTCGGCCGGTCCCGGCGTGTCGCGCTGGAGCACGCCCGATGATCCCGTTCACGAAGGGCCACGGCCTCGGCAACGACTACCTCGTCTTCCGGGAGGCGGACCTGCACGGACCGCTCGGCACCGACGCCGTCGTGAGGATCTGCGACCGGAACTGGGGCGTCGGTTCGGACGGGATCCTGCTGCTGACCGGTTCCACGCGCGCCGACTTCGGGCTGCGCATCTTCAATCCCGACGGCAGCGAGGCGGAGAAGTCGGGCAACGGGCTCAGGATCTTCGCGAAGTACCTCTGGGACCACGGCTTCGCGAAGCACACCACGTTCAGCGTCGAGACGAAGGGCGGCATCGTCGAGTGCCAGTGCCACGTGCGCGAGGACCGCGTGCACGCGGTGACCGTCGAGATGGGACACGCCACGTTCCAGGCGGCCGACATCCCGGTGACCGGCATGCGCGGCGAGGTGGTCGGCGCCCGGGTGGCGCTGCCCGACGGCCGCGCGCTGACCGCGACGGCGGTCTCCGTCGGCAATCCGCACTGCGTCGTCTTCGTCGACGCGCTCGACGAGGCCGAGACGCGGGGGACGGGTCCGGTGCTCGAGCGGCACGAGATGTTTCCGAACCGCACGAACGTGCAGTTCGCCCGCGCCGTCTCGCGGCGGCAGCTCGAGATCCAGATCTGGGAGCGCGGCGCTGGCTGGACGCTCGCGTCCGGCTCCTCGTCGTGCGCGGCGGCATCGGCCGCGGTCCGCAATGGACTCTGCGACCACGGCCGCGTCACGGTCACGATGCCGGGCGGCGAGCTGACGATCGACGTGCGCCCGGACTGGTCGCTGAAGCTCGAAGGGCCGGTCGAGGAGGTCTACACGGGGGCGCTGTCGCGCGAGTTCGAGGAGACGTACGTCCGGCCCGGAGCGCGATGACCGCGGACGCCCGCGCCGCGTCACAGACGTCCACATGAACCGGATCTGCGTGTTCGCCGGGTCCGCGGCCGGCAATCGCAGCGAGTACGCCGAGGCGGCCCGGCAGCTCGCCGGCGAGCTCGTGCGCCGGCGCCTCGGCCTCGTATACGGCGGCGGCTCCGTCGGCCTCATGGGCGTCCTCGCGGACGCGGTGCTGGGAGCCGGCGGCGAAGTCATCGGCGTCATCCCGCGGGGGCTGGCGTCGAGAGAGCTGGCGCACGCGGGCCTGACGGAGCTGCGCATCGTGGAGAGCATGCACGAGCGCAAGGCCACGATGGCGTCCCTCGCGGACGCGTTCGTGGCGCTTCCTGGAGGCCTCGGAACGCTGGAGGAGACCCTCGAGATCCTCACGTGGGCGCAGCTCGGCATCCACGTGAAGCCGGTGGGCGTGGTGAACGCCGAGGGGTACTACGACCCGTTCATCAAGCTCCTCGCGAACGGCGTGCGCGAGGGATTCATCCACCGGCAGTACGTCGCCCTGCTCCTGTTCGCCGACACGCCGGCGGCGTTGCTGGACCTCTGCGAGGGCTGGCGCCCACCCGCGGTGCGGCGCGCCTGGCTGGACCGCACGCAGGTCTGACGGTGTGGGGGGCCCCGACATGGCCCCCCACACCCCCCCGACGCTCCCAAGCGCCCCGGGGGACCCGGGGCGCTGGTCGACTCCCCGTCGCCGCTCTTAGGTTAGCGGCGGCGGCGCTCTCGACGCTCGCGGAGGCGAGCGAGGACCGGCATCGCGCGCAGCGGTCGCTGCGCCGCATCCGGGTTCATCTTCAGCCGTCGCGCCGCCTTCCATTCCGGCAGCTCGGCGGCGCGGGCCGCGGCACGCTCGGCGCGGGAGAAGTTCGGGATGCGGTCCTCGATCGGGAAGGGGAACCGCGCGACGCGACGCGCGCGCAGGACCGTCCAGATCCGGGCGCGAAGCCCGTCCTTGGTCACGCGCGACGCCGGGGCCGCGCCCAGGCCAGGAGGTCGGCGAGCGGACGCGTGTTCACCACGTGGGCCGGCGTGAGCCACGCCCGCCGCGCAACGCCGATGCCGAGCTCGAGGAGGTCGAGGTTCGAGAGGTCATGCGTGTCGGTCGACACGGCGATCGGGATCCCGAGCTCGCCGGCAAGACGCGCGTGGATGTCACCGAGATCGAGGCGATCCGGCGAGCAGTTGATCTCCACGGCCTTGCCGTGCCGGCGCGCGGCGGCGAACACCGCCTCGAGGTCCACGCCGTACGGCTCGCGCGAGCCGATGAGGCGACCCGTCGGGTGCACGAGGATGTTCAACCAGGGGTTGCCGAGGCCGCGCACGATCCGCCGCGTCATCGCCTCGCGGTCCTGCGTGAAGCGCGAGTGCACGGCGCCGAGCACCACGTCGCACTCCGCGAGGAGCTCGTCCGGGAAGTCCATCGAGCCGTCGGCGAGGATGTCGCACTCGGTGCCGGCGAGGATGCGGATGCGGTACCGCGGCTGGAGCTCGCGGATGGCGCGGATCTGCGCGCGAAGCGCATCGGGCCCGAGACCGCGCGCGATGGTGGACGCCTTGGAGTGATCGGAGACGATGACGTACTCGTAGCCGCGCGCCTCCGCCGCCTCGACGAGCTTCTCGAGCGAGAGCTGCCCGTCGGACCAGTCGGTGTGCGCGTGGAGATCGCCGCGGATGTGCTCGGCGGTCACGAGGTCGGGCAGGCGGCCATCACGCGCCGCCTCGATCTCGCCGCCGTTCTCCCTGAGCTCGGGCGGGATCCAGGGGAGCCCGATCGTCGCGTACACGTCCTCCTCGGTCGCCCCCGCGACGCGACCGCCCGTCGCCTCGTCGAAGACCCCATACTCGCTGATGCGCAGGCCCCGTTTCTGTGCGATCTCTCGGACCCGGACATTGTGATCCTTGGACCCGGTGAAGTACTGGAGCGCGGCGCCGAACGCGTCCGGTTCCACGACGCGGAGGTCGATGTCGATGCCGTCCTGGTGACGCACGGTCGCCTTCGTGTCACCCCGCGCGGCGACGTCGAGGACCGAGGGCATCGTGGTGAAGACCTGCAGGACACGGGCAGGCTCGCGTGACGTGACGAGGATGTCGATGTCCTTCACCGTCTCGCGCATGCGGCGCGCCGAGCCGGCGATCTCGATGCGGTCGCCGCCGCCGTGCGCACGCAGCACGTCGACCACACGACGCGCGATGCCGCGGGCGGTGGAGAGCGGCATCCGCGAGCGCCCCGCCTTCCACCGCGCGATCCCGTCCAGGATGTTCCGGCACGTCTTGGCGCGGATCCCGGCGTGGCCGATGATCTCGCCCGAGCGACAGAGCTCCTCCAGTCGCTGGACGGAGTCGACGCCGAGCTCGTCCCACAGCGCCTTCGCGGTCTTCGGGCCCAGGCCGCGGATCTCGAGGAGGCCCAGGAACGTCGGCGGGAAGCCGCCGCGCAGCGACCCGAGGCGCCCGATCGTCCCTGTCCGCAGGTACTCGTCGACCGCCGCCGCGAGGTCCTTGCCGATGCCCGGCAGCTTCGTGAGCTCGCCGCGCCGTGCGACGTCGGCGACGTCTTCCACGAGGGTCTCGATCGTCTGCGCGGCCCGCTGGTACGCACGCACGCGGAAGATGCTCTCGTTGCGGATCTCGAGCAGGCTCGCCATCTCGTAGAACAGGCGGGCGATCTCGAAGTTCTTCACGGGTTCATGGTACCGGCCCGGTGGAGCGTCGACCGGGAGGAGCAGCAAACCGGCGGCTAGACGGGTGCGCATCCGAGCGCGGCGGGGTCGGCGCGGGGGCCCCTGGCCGGAACGGATCGTCGAGAAGCTCCCGGGGTTTCCCGGGGCGCTTCCGAGCGTGTACGTGTGGGGGGCGATGTGAGGGCCTGCCGACCGCCGGCCAGACCCGAGGAGCGCCCCGGGTTTCCCCGGGACGCTTCCGAGCGTGTACGTGTGGGGGGCGATGTCAGGGCCTGCCGAACCGCCGGCCAGACCCGAGGAGCGCCCCGGGTTTCCCGGGGCGTTTCCGAGCGTGTGGGGGGTATGGGGGGCCATTTCGGGGCCCCCCATTCTATCGGTCCGGTCCTAGCGCCAGCCGCCGCCGCGCCGACCGCCGCCGCGCGCACCGCCGCCTGCCGCCTCGGCCTTCGGGCGGGAGATCTCGACGCTCAGCCGTCGGCCGGCGACCTCACGCCCGTTCAACTGCGCGATCGCCCGCTGAGCATCTTCGTCCGATTCCATCTCGACGAACCCGAACCCGCGCGACCGTCCCGAGAACCGGTCGGTGGCGATGTCCGCCGAAACGACAGAGCCGACCTGCGCGAAGAGCTCGCGGAGCTCCTCGGTGGTGGTGTTGTAGCTGAGACCGCCGATGAACAGCTTCTGTGGCATCGAACCCTCCCTCGATCGAGTCGCGTCGTGTGCGCTACTCGGTGACCTCTTCGGCCGCCCGCTTCGCCCTGTCCTTCACGTCACCGTACGCTTCGCGCACGTTGCCCGTCGCCCGGTCCGCGGTGCCCTCGGCCTCGAGTTCGGAGTCGTTCGACGCCTGGCCGATCTTCTCCTTGGCCTTGCCCTTTGCTCTTTTTCCATTTTGCTCTCCCTCGGGCTGA
>JACPDG010000081.1 GCA_016184125.1 Candidatus Rokuibacteriota bacterium
CTCCGCCACCGATCGCGCAGACCCGAGCCGCGCCCCGGGTCCCCCGGGGCGTGTGCGAGCCACCCGCGGTGTTCGGGCGTCGATACTCCGCCACGCAGACCCGAGCCGCGCCCCGGGTCCCCCGGGGCGTGTGCGAGCCGCCCGGGGGGTTTGGGGGGCTTCGATAGTCCCCCCATCACAAATAGAAGGGCTTCGCCTTCTCGCCGCTGTACGGGTAGCGCTGGATGACGTCCGGGTCGGGATCCGCGCCGAGCCCGGGTCGGTCTCCGACGGCGACCCACCCGTCGACGCAGCGGATGGGCTCCGCGGTGAGCGGCGCCTCGAGCTCGCCCGGCGGGAACTCGATGTACGGCACGCCCGGCGTCGCCGCGCAGAGGTGCAGCGTCGCCGCGAGGCCCGGTCCGAAGTAATACGAGTGCGGGACGAACGTGACGCCGGCCGCCGCGGCGAGCGTCGCGATCTTGCGCATCTCGCCGAGACCGCCGACCTTCGTCACGCTGGGCTGCACGATGTCCGCCGCACCGGCGGCCAGGATCGCGGCGTGGCCGAACATCGTCATGTCGTTCTCGCCGGTCGCGATCGGGATGGAAACGGCGGCGCGCACGCGAGCGAGGCCCGCATAGTCCTCGGGCGGCCACACCGGCTCCTCGAGCCAGCGCAGGTCGTAGCGCTCGAGCTCCCGCCCGATACGGATCGCCTGCTCCACGGTCCACGGGCAGTTCGTGTCCAGCATGACGTCGACGCGGTCACCGACGGCTTCACGGACCACCGCGACCGACTCGACGTCGGTCTGGTGCAGCTTCATCGCCGTGAACCCCTGTGCGACGATGGCCCGGGCCGCCCGGCCGACGTCCGTCGCGCTCTCGTAGCGGAGCAAGCTGGCGTACGCACGAACGCGAGGCTGCGCGAGACCGCCGAGCAGCGCCCACACCGGTACGTCTCGCGCCTTGCCGCAGAGGTCCCACAGCGCGAGCTCGACGCCGCTCACGCCGAACATCCCGAGGCCCCGACGGCCCCAGATCATCAGCGCGCGGTGCATCTTGTCGGTCAACCGCTCGATCGCCGTCGGGTCCTCGCCGACGAGCAGCGGCGCGAGCGCCTCGTCCACGACGTTCACCACCGCGAGCGGCGCGCCGTACGCGAAGCACTCGCCCCACCCGGCGAGCCCGCTGTCCGTCACCACCCGGACCAGCACCTGCTTGGCGGTGCCCGCGGTCCACGGCGACGGCGGTGTCGCCGCCCGCGCCGGGATGCCGAGCGGGACCGCGCGAACCTCGATGATCTTCATGCGGCGCGGGTCACCAGCTGGCTCATCCGGGTGAAGAACTGGTCGGCCATCATCTTCGACACGCCGCCGAGCAGGCGCTGGCCGACGCCGGCGATGAGCCCGCCGACTTGGACGTCCGCGGTGTACGTGACACGCGTGCCGCCCGGCACGTCGGTGAAGCTGATGAGCGTGTCGGACCGCACGAAGCCGGGCGCGCCGCTGCCCTCGGCGGCGAGCCGGTAGGACTCGGGCTGGTGCTTGTCGCTGAGCCGCACCTTGCCCTCGAACGTGCCCTTCACCGCCGCGACGCCGATCTTCAGCGTGGCGCGGAACTCGTCCTCACCGACGGGCTCCAGCTTCTCGCAGCCCGGGATGGCCTGGCGGACGCGATCAGGATCGAGAAATGCGTCCCAGACCTGGTCGCGAGACGCCGCAATCTCGTACGAGCCTTCGAGCTTCATACGCAGGGGGTCCTCCGTGCTGTGGGCTGCTGTCGCGGAGCCAGCGTACACCATCGGCCGCGCGGAGGCAGGCTCGCTGGCACATGTGCTGCTGCACTGAGGATCGACGGCCGCGAGTGCGTGGCATTTCGATTGCTAAAACTCGGTGGGCCGATCGATTCAGGAGGAGGAGGTTCACGATGAAGAAGCTTGTGAGCGGCTTTTGCCTGCTCGCCCTGGTGACGACCCTTGCAGCGGCTTGCACGGAGGGCGGCGACCAGAGGACCGGGGAGCGGCCGGCCGAGCGTCCGCCCGCAGCGTCGCCGTCAACGAGCCCGAGAGAACCCTCGGCCTCGCCAGGAGCCCCGGCCACCTCACCGTCCAGCCCGTCGACCAGCCCGTCAGGCAGCGGCCAGAAGTAGCCGCAGCGCCCGGCTGGAGCCCGCTTTCCGGCACGGTGCCGGGAGGGACTCCGTCAACCGCGGCCGCGTCGCGAGTCGGGTCTCGGCTCGCCGGCGCGGCCGCCGGCTGCTTCCTCGGACCGCGAGACCGCGCGATACCGCTCCCGCCCGATCGACACGACCGCGACACGGCGTGGCTCGACGGTCGTCTCGACGCTCATCCGTGCACCGCCGAGATCCAGCGCCGCCACGACACCGAGCCCGAGCGTGTCGAGCGTCTCGTCGTCCAGGCCGACCAGCATCCCGACCAGGTGGTCGAGCGCGTGGTGCACGAGCCCGCTCGCGCGCAGGCGGCGTGACAGCGCGCGCGCCTCCATCTCCCCGAGGGCGCGCTCGGTCACGACCGCCACCTCTCCGCCACGCCGCTCACCCCAGACGACGGCCTGCCCGACGACCTCGGCCGCATCGGCGAGCTCCTCGGCGGTGAGTGCCGGGCCGGCGAACAGCGCCGGAGTTCTGAGCACGACGCGACCGAGGTCGAGCGCTGCGAGCTGCGCGCCGGCCAGGTGAGCGGCGAGCATGCGCTCGCGATGCCGGCGCCGGTCCTCCTGAGTCCGCCGGCGCGGCAGGACAGCCGCCGGCAGACGAACTATGGCGGGCCGGGCGCTCCGCCCATACGCGTGAAGAATCGGCTCGCACTCGCCGTCGCGCTGGAGCGCGACCACCGCGTCGGGCCGGAGCGCGTCGATCTTGGCCTGCTTGAGCCGCCGGCCGAGCTCGCCGCGCACGAGCCCGCTCGTGTCGACGATCACGCGGTCGACGCCGAGCTCGAGCGCACGATCCACCAGCGCGCGTGTCGCCACGACCGTCGTGACCTGGTCGCGTGCGGCGGAGGTGGCGCCGACGAAACGGAGCGCGACGAGCTCGGCGTCCGACGGCCGGTCGAGCGGGCGCACGACGCGGCCGAGACCCACGGTCGTCGGTGGCCCGACCTCCGACTGCCCGATGTCGGCGTCGACGAGGGCCACGCTCGAGCCGGCCCCGTGGAACGTGTTGGCGAGGTCGCGCACGAGCGTCGTCTTGCCCGTGTCGCTCTCGCCGATGACGAGGACGACGCGCGCACGATCGAGGGCCGTCCCGGGTGACGTCAGAGCCGGTGAATCAATCGTGTGGTCGAGGGCCGTCCCGGATTTCGCGGGACGGCTCCGAGCGTGGGGGGCTTGGGCGGCCATTTCGGGCCCCCCCATGATCTCAGAGCCCGTGAACGAATCGCCTGATCGAGGAGCGCCCCGGGTCCCCCGGGGCGCTTCCGAGCGTGGGGGGCTTGGGCGGCCATTTCGGGCCCCCCATTTCGATAGTCCCCCCAGTCTCACAGCATCCGAATCGCCGCGCCCATGCGCTCGAGCCCTTCCTGGATCAGCTCCGCGCTCGTCGCGTACGACAACCGCATGTGCGCATCGGATCCGAAGTCGAGGCCGGGAACGACCGCGACCTTCGCGTGCTCGAGCAGGAACGCGGCGACGTCGAGCGAACCCTTGAGCGCCTGCCCGCTCCCCGGCACGCTCTTGCCGAAGAGCCCGGACACGTTCGCGAACGCGTAGAAGGCCCCCTTCGGCATGACACAACTCACGCCGGGCAGCGCGTTCAGGCCGTCGATGATCAGCCGCCGCCGGCGATCGAACTCGCCCGCCATCTTCGCGACCTCGTCCTGCGGCCCGGAGAGCGCCTCGACGGCCGCCCACTGGGCGATCGACGCGGGATTCGACGTCACCTGGCTCTGCACGTCGGTCATCGCCTTGATCAGCGCGCGCGGCCCGGCCGCGTACCCGATGCGCCAGCCGGTCATCGCGTACGCCTTCGAGCAGGTGTTCACCACGAGCGTGCGCGCCTTGATCTCCGGCCCGAACGACGCGATCGACACGTGTCGCCCCTCGAACGTGAGCGCCTCGTAGCACTCGTCGGACACGACGAACAGGTTGCGCTCCACGGCGAGGCTCGCGACCTCGCGCAGCGCCTCCGCCGAGAAGACCGCGCCCGTCGGGTTGCCCGGGCTGTTCACGACGACGAGCTTCGTCCGCGGGGTGACGGCCGCCCGGAGCTCCGCCGGGTCCAGGTCGAAGCCGGTCGACTCCTGCGTCGTGACCGCGACGGGGACGCCGCCCACCAGGCGCACCTGCTCCGGATACGAGACCCAGTACGGGCTCGGGACCAGGACCTCGTCACCCGGGTTCAGCAGCGCGACGGCCAGGTTGTAGAGCGTGTGCTTGGCGCCGACCGACACGACCACGTCCGCCGGCTCGTAGTCGAGGCCGTTGTCACGCTTGAACTTCGCGCAGACCGCCTGCTTGAGCTCGGGAATGCCGCCGACCTCGGTGTACTTCGTGTATCCCTTCTGCATGGCGCGCAGCGCGGCATCCTTGATGCGCGCGGGCGTGTCGAAATCGGGCTCGCCCGCGCCGAACGAGATCACGTCGATCCCCTTCGCGCGGAGTTCCTTGGCCTTGGCCTGGACGGCAAGCGTGGACGAGGGCGCGAGCGTCTTCAGTCGGTCTGCCAGCACGGCGTGAGCTCCTTCGCCGGGACCCCGGCTATTTGAGCGGGAACTTCTCGGCCAGCCGCTTTTCCACCACGGGCGGGACGAGCCCAGCGACCGAGGTGCCGAAGCTGGCCACTTCCTTGATGAGCCGGGAGGAGATGTAGGTGTACTTCTCGTGCGGCATGAGGAACACCGTCTCGACCGTGTCGCGCAGCTTCCGGTTCATGAGCGCCATCTGGAACTCGTACTCGAAGTCGGAGACCGCACGCAGCCCGCGCACGATGCAATCGGCCCGCTCGCGGGACACGAGGTCGATCAGGAGCCCGTCGAACGCCAGGATCCTCAGCTTCGTGGTGTGGAGGTTCGCGATCCCCTCGTCGATCATCTCGAGGCGCTCCGCCACGGTGAACAGCGGCTGCTTCGACGGGTTCGCGACGACCGCGACGATGAGCTCGTCGAAGATCCTGAGGCTCCGGTGGATGAGGTCGATGTGCCCGTTGTGCACGGGATCGAACATCCCCGGGTAGACCGCACGTTTCCCCACTCACGCCTCCTCGACGACCGCGGCATGGTAGCCGCTCCGCGTCACAAATGTCAAGACGACCGAGCGCGGTAGAGCGCGGTACGCGCCCGCGCGAGGCACGCCAACACGCCGCGCACCGGCCGCGCGTGGCGCCGGTCATGCCGCCGGCGCCTCCGCGCGATAGAACGTCAGCGTCGTCTCGCCGAAGCGGCGCGTCCTGAACGCCCGCAATCGCCCGATGGTCTCGGCCGGCGCCTGCTTGGTGAAGTGCTGGGCCACGACGATGGCGCCGGGCGGGATGGCCGCGGCGCCGGCGAGCCGGAGGAGCGTCGTCTCCGTCAGTCCCGCCTCGTACGGAGGATCGAGGAACACGACGGCGAACCGCTCGCCCGCCGCCGCGAGCCGGCCGATCTCCCGGTCGACGTCGCCGCGCACGACACGCACCTGGCCTGCGACGCCGAGCGCCTCGACGTTCTGTCTGAGCGCCGCGATCGCGCGCGCGTCGCGCTCGACGAACGTGACGTGCGCGGCGCCGCGCGACAGCGCCTCGAGCCCGACGCCGCCGGCGCCCGCGAAGAGATCGAGCACGCGCGCACCGGGAAGCCATGGCGCGAGCGCGTCCATCACCGCAATCCTCACCTGGTCCGCCGTCGGACGCGTGTGCGGGCCGCGCGGGGTAGCCAGCCGCCTGCCCTTCAGCGCCCCGGCAATGACCCTCATGGATGAAGAGTGCACGAAAGAGCAGCGTGAGACCGGCCACCCCGGCGACAGGACCCGGCCGCCTCGCGTGTGATCGTTTCGTGCATAGTTCGCGCTAACCCACCGACGCCAGCGCGAGCTTGCCGCGCCACCGCTGCACCAACTGGTGGCGCAGCCCGCGGTGGGCAGGATCGCGCAGCTCGGCGTCGCGCGCGACGATCGCCTGCGCCTCCCGGCGCGCCTCCTCGAGCACCACGGCGTCGCGCAGCAGGTCGGCGACACGGAACTCCGGCAGGCCCGACTGGCGTGTGCCGAAGAAGTCCCCGGGGCCTCGGATCTGGAGATCCGCCTCCGCGATGCGGAAGCCGTCGGTGGTCGAGACCATCGCGTCGATGCGGCGCTGCGCGTCCTCGCTGAGCCTCGTCCCCGTCATGAGGATGCCGTACGACCGCCACGGACCGCGGCCGACGCGCCCGCGGAGCTGATGGAGCTGCGCGAGGCCGAAGCGCTCCGCGTGCTCGATGAGCATCACGGAGGCGTTCGGGACGTCGATCCCCACCTCGATCACCGTGGTGGACACCAGGATGCGGATCTCCCCGGCCTTGAAGCGCCGCATGATCGCTTCCTTCTCGTCGTACTTGAGCCTGCCGTGGAGGAGCCCGACGGTGAGCTCGGGGAACACGTCGCCGGCGAGGTGCCGCGCCATGTCCGTCGCGGCCTTCAGATCGAGCGCCTCGGATTCCTCGACGAGCGGATACACGACGTACGCCTGCCGGCCGGCCCCGACCTCGCGCCGGATGAAATCGTAGACTCCGGATCGGCGCGCCTCGGTGCGCGCGCGGGTGGTGACCGGCGTGCGGCCCGGCGGCAGCTCGTCCAGCACGGAGACGTCGAGGTCCCCGTGGAGCGTCAGCGCGAGCGTGCGCGGGATCGGCGTCGCCGTCATGACGAGCACGTCGGGCTCGCCACCGAGCGCCTTGAGACGCGCCCGCTGCTCGACGCCGAAGCGATGCTGCTCGTCGACGATCGCGAGCCCGAGCCGCTCGAACTCCACGCCTTCCTGCACGAGCGCGTGGGTGCCCACCGCGCAGCGGATGTCCCCGGACGCGAGCGCGGCGCGGCGCTGAGCCCGTTCGCGCGACGAGACGGACGACGTCAGCAGCGTGACCGGCACGCCGAGCGGCGACAGGAGCTGGCGAAACGTCATGGCGTGCTGCTCGGCCAGGATCTCCGTCGGGGCCATGACGGCTGCCTGGTAACCCGCCTCGATCGCCGTCAGCGCGGCGAGCGCGGCGATGACCGTCTTTCCCGAGCCGACGTCGCCCTGGAGGAGGCGGTGCATGGGCGCGGCCGACGCCATGTCGTGGCGGATCTCCCCCCAGACGCGTTCCTGCGCGCCCGTCAACGACCAGGGGAGGCTCGCGCGCAGCCGCGCGACCAGCTCGCCCGGCGGATCCATCACCAGCCCCCGCGTGCGCGCGACCCGCGATCTCAGGATGGCGAACCCGAGCTGGAGCAGCAGGAACTCGTCGAACACGAGGCGACGTCGGGCGGCGTCGCGCGCCTCTTCGCCCGCCGGGAAGTGGAAGTCGCGAGTGGCCTGCGACAGCCCGCCGAGGCGATGGCGGGCGCGCATCGCGTCGGGCAGGATCTCCACGACCTCGCCGGCGAAGCTGTCGACGATGCGCCACATGAGGCTGCGCAGCAGACGCTGGCCGAGCCCCTCGGTCGTCGAGTAGACCGGCACGAACCGGCCGGTGTGAACGCGCTCGTCGTCACCGGCCTCGACGATTTCCCAGTCCGGATGCTGCACCACCGGCGCGCCCTTGTACCGGCCGGCACGGCCGTGCACGACCAGGCGCTGACCCCGCGCGAAGACACGCGTGATCCAGGCGCCGCGGAAGAACACGACGTTGCCGAACCCGCTGTCGTCGCGGAGCGTGACGACGCCGGGCGCGCCCGGCCGGCCCCGGGGCGGCGGGCTGACGGCGACGACCACGCCGCTCGCCGTCTCGGCGTGGCCCTCACGGAGCGCCGCGAGCGGCGTGAAGCGCGTGCGGTCCTCGTGGCGGAGCGGGACGAACCAGAGCGCGTCCGCGACCGTGACCAGACCCTTCCTCGCCAGCAACTCGGCCCGCTTGGGGCCGATGCCTTTGAGGTACTGGAGCGGAGTGGCGAGGCCAGGCCGCGCGTTTACAGGAGTTTGCGCGGGCGGTGTCCGCATGCTATAAGGGTTGGTCGTTTCTTCCTTCGGGCGACGCTTTCAAGGAGAGAACATGGCCCAGCGCTGTGACATCTGCGGGAAGGGCCCCGCAGTCGGCAACTCGATCAGCCACGCCCACAACCTGACGCGCCGCCGGTGGCTGCCGAACCTCGTATCGCTCCGGGCGCTGGTCGCCGGACGGGCGCAGCGAGTGCGCGTCTGCACGCGGTGCCTGAAGGCCGGAAAGGTCACGAAAGTCATTTAAGCACACCGGGAGGGGGGTCGATTCCCCCCTCCCGAGTGGTGACGCGGTGGGAGGCCGCCACCCCCCACCGTGAGACGTACGGTGCTACTTCTTCTTCTTCTTCGCGGCCTTCTTCTTGGCTGCCATTGAGGGATCACCTCCTCCCGTCGTGAGTTGACGGCGCGGGATACCCGCGCGCGTCTTACTTGCCCGCCTTCTTCTTGCCCGCCTTCTTCGCCGCCTTCTTCTTCGCCGCCATCGTGTGATTCACCTCCTTTCCGTTGCTGCTCGCGCCTCGCGGCGCTCCGTCGCTGTCCGCGTCAGTAGCCCATCGCCTCGCGCCGCAGGTGCTCGGCCTGCTCGGCGCCCCGCCGCTCGTGGTGCCGGAGGTCGGCGTAGAGCTGCGGCAGACAGACGACCTTGAGACCCGCCTTCTCGAGCGTCCCGTGGAACACGCCGATGTCGTACGGCGTCAGCAGGTGCAGGCCGCCCTCGGCCCCGGCGGCGGGCCTGAGCCCGAGGGCGGCGGCCACGGGCGCCGGGTCGCCCTCGAGGTAGCAGTGGATGGCCGGCACCCGGGAGTGCGGCGCCACCAGCGAGAGCCCGGCGTGCAGCGTGAACGCGTAGCGGCGTCCCTCGGCCGCACGCGCCACGTCCGTCATGAGACGGCGGCTGATGCGGTCGTGGACGAAGTACGAGGTGATCTCGTTCTCCCGGTACGAGTAGGACTCGCACCAGCTCTCGAGCAGGTCGGCCGGCTTCGTCAGGTGCAGGCGCTGGTGCTCGTCGCGCGCCAGCCACGCGAGGTCCTCGAGGCGCCGGACGACGTTGTGCGAGTGTCCCAGGCTCACCTCGGCCGCGCGCGCGAGCTCCTCGAGACGCCAGGTCCGCCCCGGCTCCACGAGGAGCACGCGGACGACTCGCGTCGCGCGCGGCGCGAAGAGTGAACGCAGCGGCCGGCTCGAGGGCCGGGCGTTCCGCTTGCCTTCCTTCTCGATGAGCACCGTGTCGAACGCCAGGTGGCAGTTGCCGGAGAGGTCGAGGTACCCGAGGTTGTGGCTCTGAAGGATCCTGGCGCTCTGAGGGCCGATGTAGACAGCTACCGCAACCGGGTAGGCCGCCGGCATCTCGCGGCGAATCTCCTCGAGACGCGTCACCGTCGCACGGATCTGGCGGGGCTGTCCGAGCGAGCTCACCTCAATCACGAACGTGCGCTCCTCGGTGCCGAGGCTGAACTTGATCAGTAAATCGGCCTCGTGATTGCCGATCCTGGCACCGGCGACCTCTTCCCATCTTTGGGCGGATGGAAAGAGCTCTCGCAGCCGCTGGGCTGCCTGTCGCCGGATCTCCGAGGATTTCAGCATCTTTCTCCCGTTCCACCCGTTTCAGCATCCGCTGAAACAATACGAAGTATTGAAACCCCTCGTCAAGCCAAAACTTGCAGTCGCGAGATCGAACACGTCCGGAAGGGAGACTGACAGGAATCGACGGGGGTTTTCCCGGGCTCCCCGGGCCGCTCAGGAGCGTCCGGGGGGTGTGGGGCGGGGTGTGGGGCGGGGTGTGGGGGCCAGTTCGGGCCCCCCGCAATCACTCCCCCTCGATTTCCTCGAGCTGCTCGTCGTCGAGCCCGAAGTAGTGCCCGAGCTCGTGCATCACCGTCTCGCGGACGAGCTCGGCCATCTCTTCCCGGCTCGTACAGTCCTCCTCGATCGGGCCCTGGTAGATCGTCACCGTGTCGGGCAGGACGTTGCCGTAGAACGAATCGCGGTGCGTCAGATCGACGCCCCGGTAGAGCCCGTAGAGCGTGTCGGGCGGCTCGATGCCCATCTCGGCCAGCGTCTCGTCGTCGGCCCAGTCCTCGACGACGACCGCGATGTTGCTCAGCTTCTTGCGGAACGTCCGGGGCAGCTTCCGGAGCGCGCGGTCGACGAGTCGTTCGAACTCGTCTCGCCTCATCCGCCTGGCCACGTCAGCCTCCGCCGGCCCCGCCGGAGTATCGAGCAGGCGCCCGACTTCCCCTGGTCATAGGTTCGTCGCGACCCGGCACATCAGCGTCGCCGCGCGTCCTCGACGCCAGGCGCGGTTCAGAGTAACGGTACCCGCTCCGGCCGTCATACGTTGACACCAGCGGTCAGTTTAGCCCACCACCCGGCGAGGGGCATTCCGAGCGCGGACTCCGCCCGCGCAATCGAGGGGGGTAGCTCGGAGGGGGGCGTAGCCCCCCTTCGATTAGAGCCCGCGCACGCGCTCGACGTTCACCACGTCCCGGACGTCACGGATCGCGCGCATGATGTCCTGGAGCTGGCGGAGATCCGCCACCTCGATCACGAAGTTGTTCGTGCCGCGGCGATCGTCGGTCACGATCACCTCCGCCTTGGTGATGTTCCCGTTGCGGGAGGAGATCGCTCCGGTGATCTCGGCGAGCAGCCCGGGACGATCGTTGCCGATGTAGACGGCGATCCGGACGGGGCGCTTGGCAGGCTCCTCGACGTCCCACTCGACGTCGATGAGGCGCTCGCGGTCGATCACGTTCTTCGCGACGGTGAGGCAGTCGCGCGCGTGGACGGTCAGCCCGCGCCCGCGCGTGATGAAGCCGACGATGGTGTCGCCGGGCAGCGGGTTGCAGCAGCGGGCGAAGCGCACGAGCAGGTCCTCGACGCCGCGGATCCTGACGCCGGGCTCGGCCTTCGGGCGCGTCGCCGGCGTCTTCGGCTTCTCGGGCGCCTCCGCGGGCGGCGCCGGCGCGAGCTTCTGGAGGATCTGGTGGACCGAGGCGCGGCCGTACCCGATCGCCGCGAGGACGTCGTCGGGACCCGGCAGCCCGAGGTCGCTCGCGAGCTTCCGGAACTCGTCCGCCTGGAGCAGCGCGGACGGGTTCACGCGGTACTTCTTCGCCTCGCGCTCGAACAGCTCCCGGCCGAGCTCGATCGACCGGGCCCGCTCCTGCACCTTGAGCCACTGGTTGATCTTGCTCCGCGCGCGGCTCGACTTGACGATGTTGAGCCAGTCGCGACTCGGGTGCTGGTTCGGCGACGTGACGATCTCGACGATGTCGCCCTGACGGAGCTCGTAGCGCAGCGGCACGAGCTTGCCGTTCACCTTCGCGCCCACGCAGTGCTCGCCGACCGCGGTGTGGACGGCGTACGCGAAGTCGATCGGCGTCGAGCCTTCCGGCAGCGCCTTGACGTCGCCCTTGGGCGTGAACACGTAGACCTCGTCGGGGAAGAGATCGAACCGGACGCTCTCCAGGAACTCCTTCGGGTCCTTCGTCTCCTGCTGGCTCTCGAGGAGCTGCCGCAACCACACGAAGGAGTCGTCGAACCGGTCCTTGCCGGTCTTCTTCTCCTTGTAGAGCCAGTGGGCGGCGATGCCGTCCTCGGCGATGCGGTGCATCTCCCACGTGCGGATCTGGATCTCGACGGGCTCGCCTTTCGGTCCGATGACCGTCGTGTGGAGCGACTGGTACATGTTGACCTTCGGCATCGCGATGAAGTCCTTGAACCGCCCGGGAACGGGCTTCCACAGCGAGTGGATCACGCCGAGGGCGCCGTAGCAGTCGCGGACCGACCCGGTGATCACGCGCACGGCGGTGAGGTCGTAGATCTCGTCGAACTCCCGCCCCTGCTCGTGCATCTTCTTCCAGATGGAATGGAAGTGCTTGGGCCGCCCGCTGATCTGCGACTCGATACCGACCTCGGTGAGCTTCTTCAGGATGATCGCGATGACCTGGTTGATGTCCGCCTCGCGCTCGAGGCGGCGCTTCGCGACGCGGCGCTGCAGGTCCACGTACGCGTCGGCCTGGAGGGTCCGGAGCGCGAGATCCTCGAGCTCCGCCTTGACCTTCGCCATGCCGAGCCGGTGCGCCAGCGGCGCGTAGATGTCGAGCGTCTCCTGCGCGATCTTCCGGCCCCTGTCGCCGGGGAGGAAGTCGAGGGTGCGCATGTTGTGCAGGCGATCCGCGAGCTTGATCAGCAGCACGCGGAGGTCGCGGGCCATCGCGACCAGCATCTTCCGGAAGTTCTCGGCCTGCCGTTCCTCGCGCGACGAGAACGCGAGCTTGCCGAGCTTCGTGACGCCGTCCACCAGCTCGGCGATCTCCTTGCCGAACTCGCGCTCGAGGTCGCCTTTCGTGGCGTCGGTGTCCTCGAGGACGTCGTGCAGGAGGCCGGCCGTGACGGTCGTCACGTCCATCTTGAACGCCGCGAGCAGGCGCGCGACCTCGAGGGGATGGGAGAGGTACGGCTCGCCCGACGCCCGCTGCTGGCCGGCGTGGCAGAGCTCCGAGAAGCGGTAGGCCCGGCGGACCTGGTCGACGTCCGCGCCCGGCTGCGCGCTCACGACCTCTTCGAGAAGCGTCTGGAGTTCAGTCACGGTGGCGAAACCCTGATTAAACTCGCGAGTTTACGCGGGTTTTCAGGCTTTCGCTACGGCTTTCTTGCCTTTCCGAAGACGGATCTCGACCCGGTGCGTCCACTCGACCACGAGCGCCCCCGCGATGTAGATCGTCGAGTACGTCCCGGTGATGACGCCGACGAAGAGCGCGAACGCGAAGTCCTCGAGCACCTTGCCGCCGAAGAACAGCAGGATCCCGGTCGCGAAGAACGTGGTGAGCGCGGTCAGGACGGTCCGCGACAGCGTCTGGTTCACCGCGACGTTCATCTGCTCGGCGAACGGGAGCCCGCGCTGCCCGCCCGGCTTGCCGCGGTTCTCGCGCAGCCGGTCGTACGCCACGATCGTGTCGTTCACCGAGTAGCCGATGATCGTGAGCAGGGCGGCCAGCACCGGCAGCGAGAATTCGCGGTTCGTGAGCGACAGCATGCCGACCGAGACGAACACGTCGTGGAACACGGCGATGATGGCGGCGACGCTGCCCTTGAGGTCGAATCGGATCGCGACGTAGATCAGGATGCCGATCAGGCCGGCGACCACCGCGTACACCGCCTGGAGCTGCAGCTCGCGGCCGACCTGGGGTCCGACGAACTCCACCCGGCGGATCTCGTGCTTCGCGAGCGACGGCTGGGCCGAGAGCGCGCCCTGGATGCGCTTGGTGATCTCCTCGGACGACAGCCCCGTCAGGGGCAGGCGCAGGATGAACTCGCGCGGGTCCCCGAACTCCTGGATGACGCTGTCGCCGAGCTGGATCCTGGCCAGGCTCGAGCGGATGGTGGCGACGTTGGGGCGCTCGGCGAAGCGCACCTGGATCAGCGTGCCGCCCGCGAAGTCGATGTCGTACTCGAGGCCGCCCTTCGCCACGAGCGACGCGACGCCGATCAGGATGATGACGACCGACACGAGGTACGCCCACCGGCGCTTGCCGATGAAGTCGTACGCCGGATTCCGGAAGAGCTGGATCATATGGAGATGGCCTGGACCTTCCGGCGGCCCACGTAGATGACGTCGAAGAGCAACCGCGTGAAGAACACGGCCGTGAAGAGGCTCGCGGCGAGGCCGACGAAGAGCGACACCGCGAAGCCCTTCACGGGCCCCGTCCCGAAGTTGTAGAGGATCGCCGCCGTCACGAGCACGGTGACGTGCGTGTCGATGATCGTCCGGAACGCGCGGCTGAAGCCGGCATCGATCGCGCCGCGGGGCGTCTTGCCGACCCGCAACTCCTCCCGGATGCGCTCGAAGATGAGGATGTTCGTGTCGACCGCCATGCCGATCGTCAGCGCGATGCCCGCGATGCCCGGCAATGTCAGCGTCGCCCCGAACGCGGCCATGCTGCCGAGCAGGATCAGCAGGTTCAGGATCAGCCCGACGTCGGCGATGACGCCGGACAGCCGGTAGTAGACGAGCATGAACACGAAGACCAGCGCCGCCGACGCCAGGATCGCGATCATGCCCTGACGGATCGAGTCGGCGCCCAGGGACGGGCCGACCGTCCGCTCCTCGAGCGTCTTCACCGACGCGGGCAGCGCGCCTTCGTTGAGGACGATCTTGAGGTCCTGCGCCTGCTCGACGGTGAACTGCCCGGTGATCACGGCGCGCCCGCTCGGGATCCGCTCGCGGATCTCCGGCGCCGACGTGACGACCCCGTCCAGGACGATGGCGAGGTTGCGCTTGACGTGCTGCTCGGTGATCTCCGCGAACCGCTGCCCGCCGGTCGCGTTGAACGTCACGCCGACCTGCCAGTTGCCGATGGAGTTCGGGTCGTTCTCGATGCGCGCCTCCGCCAGCGCCGCGCCGGTGAGCAGCGGACGCCGCCGCACCACGACGTAGGGCACGAGACGCTCCTGGCGCGTCTCCTTGTTGACGATGCGCCGCGGCAGCACCTCCTGGTCGGGGCGCAGCTCACGCTGGATCGCCTCCAGGCCCGCGCCCTCGTCGACGAAACGCTCGACGAGCTTGAACTCGAGCAGCCCGGTCTGGCCGATCAACGACTTCGCGCGCTCGACGTCCTGCACGCCGGGGAGCTGGATGAGGATCCGGTCGGTCCCCTGCGGCGCGATCGTCGGCTCGGCGACGCCGAACTTGTCGACGCGATTCCGCAGCCGCTCGAGCACCTGCGTCGCGGCGTCCGTCTGGATCTGCACGACCTGCCGCTCGCTCATCGCCATCACGAACCGTCCGGCCGCCCGGTCCTCCTGCTGCCGCTCGAAGCCGCCGAGCTCGCCCGCCACCGTGAGCGCGTCGTTCCACTGCCCCGGGTTGGCGAGCTCGACGACGAAGCCGCTCTGCCCCTCGCGGGCGACGCGCTTGACCGCGATGCCCTTGCGCTCGAGCGCGGCCTTGAGGTCCTCGGCGGCCCGCTCCGTCTGCGTCGCGACGTGCTTGTCGACCTCGACGCCGAGCACGAGGTGTACGCCGCCCTGCAGGTCGAGGCCCAGGTTGAGAGAGTCCCGGATCGGGTACAGGGACCAGATCGAGCCGAGCATCACCAGGACGACGAGCGCGACCCGCAGCCAGACTGCTCTAGGCATCCGTCTCGGAACCCCTCACCACGCGGGTGATCGCGGCGCGGTCGACCTCGAGCTTCACCTGGTCGGTGACGCGCAGCACGACGGTGTCGCTGCCGCCGTCCTTGGAGAGGCTCAGCACCGTGCCGTGCAGCCCGCCGCTCGTCACGACGCGATCACCCTTCTTCAGCGACGAGAGCAGCTGCTCGCGCTCGCGCCGCTGCTTCTGCTGCGGCCGGATGAGCAGGAAATAGAAGATCGCGAAGATCGCGGCGAAGAAGGCGACCTGCGTGAGCACGGCGGCGCTCCCGCCGCCCGTGCTTCCCGTCTGTGACTGCGCGAACGCAAGCTCAGCCGCGTGGGCGGCACTCATCGAGATTCGGAACCTCCTCCAGGAAGTCGGTCACGGTCGGAGAACGTCAAGGACCACCGGCGTCGTCGAGCGAGACCTCGACGGGGGATGATACCCGATAACGCTCGAAAAACCGAGTCCGGAATGCCGCGAAGCGCCCCGCCACGATCGCCTCGCGCATGGCGCGCACGAGCCCGAGGAAGAACTGGAGGTTGTGCAGGGTCAGCAGCCGGTACGCGAGCAGCTCCCCGGCGACGAACAGGTGCCTGAGGTACGCGCGCGAGAAGGTGCGGCAGGCGTAGCAGGCGCACCCCTCCTCGATCGGCTTCGGGTCCCGCGCGTGCGCGGCGTGCTTGATCACGAGCGGGCCGTCCGCGGTGAAGACCTGCCCGTTGCGCGCGTTCCGGGTGGGGAGCACGCAGTCGAACATGTCGACCCCGCGCGCGACGGCCTCCACGAGGTCCTCGGGCTTTCCGACGCCCATGACGTACCGTGGCCGGTCGGCCGGCAACAGCGATGCCGTGAGCTCGATCAGGTCGTGCATCAGCGGTTTCGGCTCCCCGACGGCCATCCCACCGATGGCGTATCCGTCGAAGCCGAGCGCGACGGTGTCCGTGGCCGCGCGACGCCGCAGATCATCGAACGCTCCCCCCTGGACGATGCCGAAGAGCGCCTGACGCCCGCCGGCGCCCGCTCGATACGCGCGCCTGGCCCGGACCGCCCACCGGAGCGTCAGGTCGAGGGAGCGTTCCGCGTCGGCGTGCCCTGCCGGATACGCCAGGCACTCGTCGAGCGGGTGCACGATGTCGCTCCCGAGCGCCGCCTGGATCTCGACCGAGCGCTCGGGGGACAGGAAGTGCTCGGCGCCGTCGATGGGCGAGCGGAACGTCACGCCTTCCTCGGTGATCTTCCTGAGCTTCGACAGGCTCCAGACCTGGAAGCCGCCCGAATCGGTCAGGATCGCACGATCCCAGGCCATGAAGCGGTGGAGGCCGCCCAGATCGCGGATGAGCTCGGGGCCCGGCCGCAGCAGGAGATGGTAAGTGTTACCGAGGACGATCTCCGCCCCCACGCTCGCCAGGTCGTCGGGCCCGAGGGCCTTCACGGTGCCACGGGTGCCGACGGGCATGAACACCGGCGTCTCGACGGTGCCGTGCGGCGTGGTGAGCCGGCCTCGGCGGGCAGCCCCGTCCGTGCTCAGCCGGTCGAACGTGACGGGCGGGCCGCTCATGCGGGCGCCGGCGCGCCGGAGCCGAGATGCGAGCCGGACGAGGGCGTCATGCGATGAGCGTGGCGTCGCCGTAGGAGTAGAACGTGTAGCCGGCCTCGACGGCATGCCGGTACGCCGCGAGGATCAGCTCCCGACCGGCGAAGGCGGACACCAGGACGAGCAGCGAGGACCGCGGCAGGTGGAAGTTCGTGACGAGGGCGTCGACCACGCGGAAGCGATAGCCCGGGGTGATGTACAGGCTCACCGTCCCGTCGCGGGCCTGCACCGTCCCGTCGGCGTTTCCGCATCCCTCGAGCGCACGCGTCGTCGTCGTACCCACGGCCACCACCCGCCGTCCCTCGCGGCGGGCTCGGTTCACCGCTCCGGCGACGGGCGGCGACACGGTGACCCGCTCGGCGGTCAGCGGATGATCCTCCACGCGGGCCGTCTTGATCGGCCGGAACGTCGCAGGGCCGACGTGGAGGGTGACCGCGTGGATCTCGATGTCCCCCGCGCGCAGGCGGCCGAGCATCGCCTCGCTGAAGTGCAGCCCGGCCGTGGGTGCCGCCACCGACCCCGGCACCCGGGCGTACACGGTCTGGTAGCGCTCGCGATCCTCGATGTCGGGCTTGCGGTGCCGGGCGATGTACGGCGGCAGGGGCGGAACCCCGTGCGCCTCGAGAAGATCGCCGACCGAGCCGTCGCGCCGCTCCACGATCCTGACGCCGTCCGGTTCGGTTGCGAGGATCCCGAGCTGCGCACCAAGCTCGCCCCCGACCGTCAGCCGGGCCCCCGGGCGGCACCGGCGTCCGGGACGCCCGAGCGCGCGCCATCGGACGCTGTCGATCGGCTCGATGAAGAGCAGCTCGACGCACCGGCGTTCGAGATCCTCCGCCATCACCCGTGCCGGGATGACACGCGAGTCATTGACGACCACGCAGTCGCCCCGGCGCAGGAGCTCGGGCAGCTCCGCGAATCGATGATCGTGAGAGGTTCCGGCCGCCCGGTCGATGACCATCAGGCGGGAAGCGTCGCGGGGCTCGGCGGGTGCCTGCGAGATCGCGTCCGGGGGCAGCACGTAATCGAAGTCCGACAGGTCCACGACCACCCAGTCTACACAGGCGGCCCGATCGACCGCCGAACCTGAACGCCCGTGGCGCGCGTCATAATGGACATGAAGACGATTGCCGCCCTCGCCGCGCTCGCGGTCCTGGGTGTCGTTGCCGGTGTGGATGCCCAGACGTACTCGATCGCCGGCGCCGAACGGTACTTCCGCGTCGAGTCGGACGCGGCGCAGGATCGCCGCGACGGCACGGTGATCCGGGGCTACCTGTACAACGACAGCGGGACGCCTGCCGCCAATATCCAACTCGCGGTCGACGCCGTCGACCCGGCCGGCCAGGTGACGGCCACGACGGTCCATGTCCTGCCAAGCATGGCACCGCCGTCGAGCCGGATTTACTTCGACGTCCGCCCGCCGAATCGCGCGGCGACGTACCGCATCCGCGTGCTGTGGTGGGAGTGGATCCGCGGCGGCGGATAGCGCCGGCGCCCGCGGGACGGCGGCGACGGCTCCTCCGCCCGCGCGCGGGATCAGGCGAGGTGGTTGACCATACCGGCGCACCCGCGGATTCGTGCGGCGCGGCTTCGCGAACGAGTCGCAGGTCATAGCCACGCGACGTTGAGCCCGAGGTAGACGACGTACGCCGCGATGAGGCCGGCGCCGAGCGCACGCCCGAGTCGCTTCGCGACCAGGAACGCCGTCGCGATCACGACCGCGCACGCGCCGAGATACGGCGCGTGGAACGCGAGCACGAGCGGGTCCGCCGCCAGAGGCCGCACGAGCGCGATCACGCCGAGGTTGAAGAGCACGAGGACGACGAGCGTGCCGACGACGTTGCCGAGCGCGAGCTCCGGGTGCCCGCGACGCGCGGGAACGACCATCCGGGCCGTCTCTTCGAGGCTCTCGCCGAGACCCACGACCGTCATGCCGAGGAACGTCTCGGAGAGGCCCGTCGTCGCGAGCAGGGCGCGGGACCCGCTCACGAGCGCTTCCGCGCCGAGCAGGATCGCCACGATCCCGAGGATCAGCCGCCCGACGACGGCCGGCGTGGAGGGCGGCCGCTCCTTCTCCTGGTCATCGTCCGCGTCGGCCGGCGGTCGGAACGTAGGTGAGCGGTAGTAGAGCCAGACCATCGCGCCGACGGCCGCGGCGGCGAGAACGATCGCCTCGGGGCGCGTGACCGAACCATCGAAGATAACGAGCGCGAACAGCGCGAGCGCGCCGAGCATCGCCCACGCGCCGGCCCGGGGGATCCGCACGTCCATCGGGACGAGGAGCAGCGCGGCGCCGAGCCCGCCCGTCAGCATGAAGATCGCCGAGCCGATCACCGTGCCGAGCGCGATCTGCGGGAGCCCGCCAACCGCTGCCGCGATGCCGGCCGCCAGGTTCTCGGGCTCGAACCCGGACAGGACGGCGCCGATCCAGAACGCGCTCACCGCGAACCTGCGGGCGACGCCGAGGGCGCCGTCCGTGAAGCGCTCGGCCCCCCACACGATCAGGGCGAGGCCGCCGACGAGGAACACGATCCCGGCCAGCATGTCAGGCGACGAGGAGCGCGCGGACCTCGCCGGTCCCGTTGCAGGCGCCGGGCGTCACGCGATCAGCGCTCGTCGAGCCACCCGAACGTGGCGCCCGGGTAGTAGTGCTCGAGGATCTGCCGCGCCTGGTAGCCCTGCTCGGCCATGCCCTTGGCGCCCCACTGCGAGAGCCCGACGCCGTGGCCATAGCCACGGCCCGCGAAGCGGGCATACCCGCCATCGACCGCCACGGCGAAGAGCGTGCTCTTGAGCGTGTCGTAGCCGACGATCCGCCGGAAGTCGTTCCCGCGCAGGCGCGCGGCGGCGCGGCTACCGCGCACGGTCACGGCCGCCGCGCGAAGCGAGGGCGTGCGCTCCGTCACGTCGATCGCGACGACGCTGCCGACGTCCACCCCGTTCCGGCGCAGCGCCTCGGCGAGATCCGTCAGCCGGACGTCGAGGTTCCAGGAGTAGTGGGGCGAGCCCGTGGAGAAGTCGCACCGTACGGGCCGGAGCGCCGGCATGTTCCGGGCGGCGAAGACCCTGCGCGGGTCCTCCGTGTAGCCACCGCTCTCGGTGTGGTAGAACGCCGGGAACAGCTCGCCTTCCCAGCGGAGCACCTGCCCGGACGTCTCGCGCACGGCGTCCCATGCAGGCGATGCCGGGATCACGCGGCCCCAGAACTGCTGGTGCGCCGTCGAGGCGAGGATGTGATACGGCTTCGAGTGGTTGAGGTGTCGCTGGTAGGCGGCGTACGTCCGCGCGACGATCGCCTGCGCGCGCAGCGCTTCCGCGTGCCAGCGATCCCCCATCTCGGCGCGCAGCACGCCGACGACGTACTCTTCCAGCGGCAGCTCGTTCACGACGGCCAGGCCCTGCCCGTTCACGAGCAGCTCGAGCCCGCCGGCGTACTCGCGACCGTTCAGCCGGATGGCGCGATCGCTCCGCAGGCGGAAGCCCGTCGCCCGCTTGCCCCCGATCTCGACGCTGTCACGGACCGCCGCCGCCCGCACGACGTCGACCCGCCAGGGCGCCCCCGCGCAGCGCTCGCAGGCCCCGATCTCGTTGATCTCGATGTCCGTGCCCCGCAGCTCCACCCGCGGCGTGTCGGCGACGAGAGCGACGCGGATGGTTCCGGACGCCGCGGCGGACCACGGCAGTCCCGCGACGAGAACCAGGACGGCGAGCGCGATCCTCACCGGCGCCCGATGAACCAGAAGAGCAGCGTGAGCAGCAGGGAGACGATCAGCGACGTCGCGAGGGGGAAGTAGAACGTCCAGTTGCCGCGCTGGATCGTGATGTCGCCCGGGAGCCGCCCGAGCCCGGGCACGCGGCCGAGCACGACGAGCAGGACACCGATGAGCACGAGCGCGCCGCCGAGGACGATCAGCATCTTTCCGAGGTCGCCCATCAGGCCCGTCACTGGTCGAAGAGCCCGGCCTGCGCCGAGTGGACGGACGGTGGCGCCTTCCCGAGATGCGTGTACGCCTCGCGCGTCGCGCGGCGTCCTCGCGAGGCTCGGACGATGAAGCCGATCTTCAGCAGGTACGGCTCGACCATCTCGGACAGCGTCTCGGCGTCGTCGTTGATCGTCGCGGCGATGGCCTCGAGCCCGACCGGTCCCCCGCCGTAGTGGTCGATGATCGCCTCGAGGAACCGGCGATCGAGACGGTCGAGGCCGCGGCGATCGACGCCTTCGCGGTCGAGCGCGTCCCGGGCGACGTCGGGGACGATGACGCCGTCGGCCTTCACCTGCGCGTAGTCGCGCACGCGGCGGAGCAGGCGGTTCACGATCCGCGGCGTGCCGCGCGACCGCCGCGCGATCTCGATCGCGCCGGCGCCGTCGATCCCGGTCTCGAGGATCGCGGCCGAGCGGGCGACGATCCGCGCGAGCTCCGTCTCCGAGTAGAAGTCGAGGTGGTGGAAGATCCCGAAGCGCTCGCGGAGGGGGGCGGAGAGCATGCCCGGGCGAGTGGTCGCGCCGACGAGCGTGAACGGCTTCAGGCGGATCTTGATCGTCCGCGCGTTCATGCCCTTCTCCATCACGAAGTTGACGGAGAAGTCCTCCATCGCCGGGTAGAGGATCTCCTCGACGGCGCGCGGCAGCCGGTGGATCTCGTCGATGAAGAGGACGTCGTGGTCCGTGAGGTTCGTCAGGACGCCCATCAGGTCGCCGCCGCGCTCGATCGCGGGCCCCGACGTCGTGACGAGGTTCGTGCCCATCTCGTTCGCGAGGATGCCGGCGAGCGTCGTCTTGCCGAGACCCGGGGGGCCGTACAGGAGCACATGGTCGACGCACTCGCGCCGCTGGCGCGCCGCCTCCACGGAGACCCGGAGGCTCGCCACCGCCTCCGCCTGCCCGACGTACTCGTCGAACGTGCGGGGTCTCAGCGCGCGCTCGAACATCGCCTCCTCGGGGACCGCCGTCCGGCTCAGCACGCCGCCGCCCTCGTTCTTCGCGTGGCCGGCCGGCGCCATCGCCTAGATCTTCGCTCCACGGTAGATCTCGTCGAACAGCTCCTCGGCCGTCTCGATGCCCGGGCGCCGCTTGAACGCGGCGGTGATGAGCTCCGAGGCCTCGGTCGGCCGGTGGCCGAGCTGCTTGACGAGGACGTCCCAGACCAGCTCGCGCAGGCTCTCCTCCGTCGGCGTCGTCGCGCGCGGCCCGGGCTCGGGCTCGGCCGCGCCGCCGGCGCGCGCGAGCGCGAACTTGGCGACCTTGCCCTGGAGCTGCGCGACGATGTTCTTGGCCTTCTGGGGGCCGATCCCGGGGAGGGCGCGGAGGTACTTCTCGTCACCGCGCGCGATCGCCTGCGCGATCTCCGGGACCGGCGCGGCGAGCGCGCGAGCGGCGGCCATGGGCCCGACGTCCTTCACGTCGATCAACTTCTCGAAGAACTCCTTGTCCAGCTCCGCGGTGAACCCGATGAGCACGGGCCGCGGCTGGTCGCGGGTGGCGTGGTAGTAGATGACGAGCCGGAGCTCGTGCCCCCCGCCGTCCGGCGTGACGTGCTCGAGCTGCCGCGACGCGATGGGCGGCAGGGTCACCTCGTAGCCGACGCCCCCGGCCTCGATCACGATCCGGTCGTCGAGCTTCCGGATCACTCGCCCCGTCAGCGTCGCGATCATGTCAGCCGACCTCCCATCCGCGAGTAACCGGTGAAGGCCAGCGCCAGCGCGTCCGCGACGTGCGACGGTCGCGGCAGCCCGCCGAGCGCGAGCAGCCGCTGCACGCTGTGCTGCACCTGTTCCTTGGACGCACGACCGTTCCCGGTCACCGCCCGCTTCACCTCGCCGGGAGCGAGCGCCAGGATGTCGACGTGCCGCTGCCGCGCAGCGAGACAGATGACGCCCCGCGCGTGCGCCATGAGCAGCGCCGTCCGCGGAAACCGGTACTCGGCGTAGAGATCCTCGAGGACGACGAGCTCGGGCGACAGCGCCGCGAGGAGCTCGTCCACCCCTGTGTAGATGAGCTGGATGCGGTCCTCGAGCCGCAGGTCGCGCAGGGTCGAGATGACCCCGGTCGCCAGGACGGCGAGAGCACCGTCGCCGGGACCGATGAGACCGTATCCCGTGTCGCTGAGCCCGGGATCGATCCCGAGCACGCGGCGAGACCGGGGCTCGGCCGGCATCCGGTCAGGCGGCCGAGATGGCCTCCATGACCTCTTCGGGAATGTCGAAGTTCGCGTGTACGGACTGGACGTCGTCGAGATCCTCCAGCGCCTCGACCAGCTTCAGCACGCTCTGCGCGTCCTTGCCCTCGACGCGCACGGTCGACTGGGGAGCGTACACCACCTCGGCATCGACGGCGGGAACGCCCTTCCGCTCCAGCGCTCCGCGGACCGACTCCATTTCAGCAGCAGGCGTGACGATCTCGTAAGTATTTTCGACCTGGCGCATGTCGATGGCGCCCGCGTCGAGCACGAGCGCGAGCAGGTCGTCCTCGCCGATCCTCGACGCGTCCACGTGGATCACGCCCTTGCGCTCGAACATCCAGGCCACCGCCCCCGCGGACCCCATGTTCCCGCCGTGCTTCTCGAACGTGTGGCGGATCTCCGGGGCGGTGCGGTTGCGGTTGTCGGTCAAGACGTGGACCATCACCGCGACGCCGCCCGGCGCGTAGCCCTCGTACGTGATCTCCTCGTAGGCCTCGCCCGGCAGCTCGCCGGTGCCCTTCTGGATCGCTCGCTTGATGTTCTCCTGCGGCATGTTCGCGGCCTTGGCGGCCTCCACCGCGGCCTTGAGCCGCATGTTGACCTTCGGGTCGCCCCCGCCGCTCCGGGCCGCCACCGTGATCTCGCGAAGGATCTTGGAGAAGAGCTTGCCGCGCTGGACGTCCGCCTTGCCCTTCTTGCGCTTGATCTGCGACCACCGCGAATGACCTGACATCGTTACCCCCTCTCGGAAAGTGTGGCCTTCAACTGCTTGACGCGGGCCAGTCGCTGGTCGCGCCGCGCGAGCGCCTCCTGCCATCGCCGCCGCTCGTCGGGCGTCTCCGGTGTGAATGGCCGGCACGGAGCCGGCCGGAGCCCGTCAGGACCGGACGCGAGGTGCACGAACGTCAGGAACGCGGTGCACGCATGGCGGGTCTCCCCCGTCCACGGGGTCTCGGCGAGCACCTTGACGCCGACCTCGAGCGACGACGTCCCGACCCAGTTCAGCGCAGCTTTGAACACGACGACCTCGTGCGAGAAGATCGGCGCGTAGAAATCCATCGCGTCCAGGCACGCGGTCATCACGAAGCCCTTGCAGTACCTCATCGACAGGATGCCGCCCGCCTCGTCGATGTCCATCAGCATCTTGCCGGGGAACATCAGGTTCCCGAACAGGGCGTCCTCCGGCAGCACGGAGCGGACGGACTCGAAGCGCCATCGCATGGCCTCGGTCCCGTCGTCGTGCGCCTCCACGCGCCGCGCCGCCTTCTGCGCGAAGCGCAGGCGCCGCTGCTCGCGCCGTGCGCGCGCCGCCTCGACCACCAGGGTCTCGTGCTCGTCGGCCGGCTGGATCTTGTCCCGAACCGCGCGCGGCCGCACCTGCTCGTCGACGTTGACGAAGACCAGGTGCGAGTTCAACGTGACCGTCCGCCGGCCCGTGCTCACGTTCTCGGCGTAGACCCGCACGCCGACCTCGAGCGAGCTCACGCCGACGTACTCCACCTGGGCCTTCAGGATGGCGATCTCGCCGACCTTGACGGGCTGCAGGAAGTCGATGTCGTCCATCGCGCCGAGGACCACCGTCCCATGCGCGACGCGCGCCGCCGCCATCGTGCCGGCCTGGGTGATCCACTGCATCATCCGGCCGCCATGGATCTGCCCGGGTGCGCCCGCGTGCTCCGGGAACACCAGCTGGACCATCTCGAGGGTCGTCTCGGCGATCGACGGCATACGCGGGTGGTGAAACGGGAGCGCCCCCAGGCGGACACCCCCGGCGGCAGGACTTTTCTACCATGGCGCCGCAAGGCGGCGCAACGCTACCCGGCTCGCTGGCCGGGGGCCATGTCGGGGCCCGGCCGAGCGGACAGTCGAGCCGCGGCCCGGGTATCCCGGGCCGTGTGCGAGCGTTGGGGGGTTTGGGGGGTAGGGTCGAGGACTGGCGCGGTACCCGAGAGCCCGTCTCCAGCCCCCGCCACATCGAACGGCGCATACGGTTTTCCCGTACGC
>JACPDG010000082.1 GCA_016184125.1 Candidatus Rokuibacteriota bacterium
TCGCCGGATTCATGCACGGAATCTGAGGCGCGATCGGCCTCAGACGCGGCAGGCGCGGAAGTCCGCGTAGTCCCCCGTCGCGCTCGAACCGGTATCGTCGGAATCCGTCAGCACCGCAATGCCCGCCGGCCTCGGAACGTCCGTGGTCTCGAAGAACGTCAGGAAGTCGTCGCGGACGTTGACTCGCTCCTCGATCCACTGGCCCTTCGTGTCGGCGCCATTCCTCAGCACGCGCGCCTGCGTGAGCCCGGTGTTCGACGCGAGCCGGGTGCCGACAGGGACGCGGTCGCTCCAGACGTACTTCACCGCCTTCGGACCCCGGATCTTCGAGTGGGGCACGAGCATGTAGACGGCGAGCACACTGTCGTTGGTCGCGGACTCTCGCTCGTCGCTGCCTGTCGGAAACTCGACGGGCCGCCAGGACCAGGCGAGCACCGGATAGGCGTTCAGGTCCCACTCGCGCTGCCTCGCCGCCTGGATGCCGAGGCCCCTCGACTGCGCGCGCAGGAAGCGGCGCCCATTCTCCTCGCGCACCGCGTAGACCTGCTTGCCCTCGTCCTTCCGCACCTTCCAGTCGGCCGGGAACTCGCCGACTTTCGCCGTGGAAAAATCCTCGATGAGCACGCACTCGCCCTCCGCCCCCAAGATTCTGCCGGGCGCGATCGCAAGCATCGTGGCGACAACGACGAGCAGCGCCGCTCCGAGCGGGTAAGAAGTCACTCCGAGTCGGTAAGACATCACCACGGTTCAAGCATACGGGGCGCGTGAAGACACCGCGTTCGAGCGCCGGCTTTGCCGGCGCAACCGAAAGGGGATGCTCGAAGGGGCGCGCGGACGCGCCCGAGGGGGCCGTCGAGATCCCCTTCGAAGAAATCCTGGGGGAGGTTTCGGAAGGGGGGCGTAGCCCCCCTCCGAGGATCTATCGCCCCCGGCGCCACCAGTGGTGGACCAGGTTGTCCACCACCTCGGCGAGCTGTGCGATCGTCCGGCACTCACGCACCACGTCGCAGGCCGGCGCGTAGAGCGGCATCACGCTGTCGCCGATGCCCCAGCCCCACTGCCCCTCCGGGTTGAGCCAGATGATGCCCTTCACGCGCTCGCGCATGAGCCGCAGCGCCCACGCCTGCGGATCGTTGTAGTTGTTCCGCGCGTCGCCGAGCATCAGGATCGTCGTCTTGCGGTCGAGGCTGTCGAGTTCGGTCTTCACGAAGCGGCTGAACGCGTAGCCGAAGTCCGAGCGGCAGTGGAAGTCGACGGGCGCGCCTTTGAGCGCCCACTCGATGGCCCGCTCCACCGGCAGCGTGTTGAACGCCTGCGTGACCTCCGCGATCTCGGAGACGAACACGTACGAGCGCACCCGGCTGAAGCACTCCTGGAGGCTCCACACGAGCTGCAGCATGAAGCGGGAGGCGTTGCGGACCGAGTCGGACACGTCGCAGACCGTGATCAGCTTCGGCTTCTCGCGGTGGCGGCGACGCAGGAAGATCTCCATCGGGACGCCGCCGTACGCGAGGCTCTTGCGGATGGTGCGGCGGGCGTCGAGGCGGCCCTTCGCCTGCTCGCGCTGCCGGAGCGCCAGCGCGTCCTTGATCCGCCGCGCGAGCCGCGCCACGACGTTCTTCATCTGGTTGACCTCGTCGGGCGTGAGCGCGAACAGCGGCTTCTCGGACAGGATCTCGCGCGTGAGCCGCTCTCCCTGGCGCCAGGCGCGCCGCTCGAGCTCGCGCTCGACGTGCTGGCGGATCATGCGGCGGAACGACTCCAGACGCAGGTCGAGGTAGCTGCGGATGCGCGCGAGCTGGCCGGGATCGAGGCCGCGGGCCTCGAGCAGCGCCATGAGCTGCTGGATGTCGCGCTCGATCGTCTCCCAGTCGAAGCGATCCTGGATCCGGCGCGAGAAGTAGCCGATCTGGAGGAAGTACATCAGGCGCTCGAGGCCCGCGCCCTGCCCGCGCGCGCGGATCGCCATCTCCATCGCGCTCCCCTGCCCCTCGAGCATGAGCTCGGTCATGTCGTCGAGGTCGAGGCCCTCCTCGCTCATGACCTGGTTCAGCAGCTGCTGGATCCGTGGGTCCTCGGGGCCGAGCGCCTTCTTGAGGCCCGCGCCGAGCGCCTGGAGGTCGAGGAAGTAGAGGTTGAACAGGCGATCGAAGGTCTCGCGGTCACGCGACTCCTTGATCAGGGTGGCGGCCAGCGTCGACTTGAACGTCTCGCGGTCGTCGAGCCCGATCTCCGCCGTCGCGGCGAGCGCGTCGACGGCCTCCGACGGCGAGATGCGGATCTCCGCGCGGCGCAGGTCGCCGATGAACTCGAGGATGCGCTCGTCCACGGCGCGGCCCGAGCGCTAGGGCGCGAGGACCTTGTCGAGCGCGCCCCGGACCCGCTCGAGGTCCTTCTCGTACTTCACGAGCATGGTGAGCGTGGACTCGACCAGCTCCGGCTGGAGCTCCTCGGCGTTGAGGATCACGAGCGAGCGCGCCCAGTCGAGCGACTCCGACACCGACGGCGGCTTCCGGAGGTCCATCGCGCGGATCTTGCCCACGGCGGCCACGACGGCCTTCGCGAGCTTCTCGGAGATCTCCGGCACCTTCATCCGGATGATCTCGAGCTCCTCCGCGGGCGCCGGGAAGTCGATGAAGAGGTGCAGGCAGCGGCGCTTGAGACCGTCGGACAGCTCGCGCGCGTTGTTCGACGTCAGCACGACGAGCGGGATGTGCTTCGCGCGGATCGTCCCGAGCTCGGGCACCGACACCTGGAAGTCCGACAGCACCTCCAGCAGGAACGCCTCGAACTCCGGCTCGGCCTTGTCGATCTCGTCGACCAGGAGGGTGACCGGACGCTCCGCGAGGATCGCGGAGAGCAGCGGCCGGGGGGACAGGAACCGGAACGAGAAGAAGGCGTCGTCCTGCCCGGCGATCTTCGCGACGGCGTCCGGCAGGGAATGCGCATCGGCGACCAGCTCACCGATGCGGTCGCGGAGAAGCTGCGTGTACAGGAGCTGCTTGGCGTACTTCCACTCGTAGAGGGCCTTGCCCTCGTCGAGTCCCTCGTAGCACTGCATGCGGATCAGCGGCCGGTCGGTGATCTCCGCGAGCGCCTTCGCCAGCTCGGTCTTGCCGACGCCGGCCGGTCCTTCGATGAGCACCGGGCGGCCCATGCGCGCGGCGAGGTACACCACGGTGGAGATTCGCCGGCTGGCGATGTACTTCTCCGAACGGAACCGCTGCTGGACGTCGTCGACCGACGGGAAGACCGAATCGAACATTGGCACTCCTTCTTCATGGGGGGACTATCGATGCCCCCCAAACCCCCCGCGCTCGGCGCGCCCCGGCCAAGCCGTGGCGCCCCTCGACCACCCTCGATGCCCCCCAAACCCCCCGCGCTCGGAAGCGCCCCGGGAAACCCGGGGCGCTCCTCGACTACCCGATTCGTTCTCGGGCCCTGAGTGAACAGCGAGTCATTCTAACATCGACCTGTATGGACCGCGCCGCCCGGTACCACCGCATCCAGCTCGCGCTCGGCGCCGTCGGCCTGGTCATCGGTGTCGCGTACCTGGCTGCGGCGATCGCGGTCGACGCGGGACACGCGCTCGACGCAGCCGCGCGTCGTCTGACGGAGGCGTGGTCGGTCCGCGTGGCGTTCGTCGCGGCCGTCCTCGGCGCCGGGCATCGGCTGCTCACCTTCCCGCTCGCCTGGGTGCGCGGCTGGCTGCTGCCCCGCCGCTTCGGCCTGCTGCATCAGCCGCTCGGCGCATGGCTCGTGGACCGGCTGAAGGCCGCCGCCCTCGGCGCGATCCTCGGGCTCGTCGTGCTGGAAGGCGTCTATGCGCTCCTGCGCTCCACGGCGCTCTGGTGGCTGTGGGCGACCGGTTTCGTCCTGCTGCTGTCGCTGCTGGCGACCGCGATCTTTCCGGTGCTCGTCGTCCCGCTCTTCTACCGGATGGCGCCGCTCGCTGACGACGCGCTCCGGCGGCGGCTGCTGGCCCTGGCCGAGCGCGCCGGCACGCCGGCCGTGGATGTCTTCGTCGTCGACCAGTCGCGCAAGAGCCGGACCGCGAACGCCGGCCTCACCGGCTTCGGCCGCACCCGGCGCATCATCCTTTTCGACACCCTCGTGACCGAGTTCACGCCGGACGAGATCGAGGCCGTCCTGGCCCACGAGCTCGGCCATCACGTGCATCGCGATCTCTGGCGGGGCCTCGCGCTCCAGACGGTCATCTCGTTCGTCACCTTCGCCGCCGCCCACGCCATCCTCGTCGCGCTCCAGCCGATCAGCGGTCTCACGCGACTCGGGGATCCCGCCGGGCTCGCGTGGCTGGCCGTCGTCCTCGGCGGGCTCGGACTGCTGGCGGTCCCGCTCGGCAACACGGTGTCGCGAGCGCTCGAGTACCGGGCGGACGGGTTCGCCGTGCGCACCACGGCCAACCGCGCGGCGTTCGTGGCCGCGCTCGAGCGACTCGGTGACCTGAACCTGGCCGAGCGCCGTCCGCCCCGGCTCGAAGAGGTGCTGCTCCACTCGCATCCGGCGCTCGACCGGCGCATCGCGGTGCTAACGCGCGGAGCGAGCAGCCGGTTACAATGACCGTCCACGGCCGTCGGCGCCGTCGCACCGGCCGTTCGAACCTGACGGCATGCAGCTCGACACGCTCGGCCTTGGTCGCCGCCCGGGCACCCGGCTCCGTCCGCTGGCGCTCGCCATCGGCATGGTCATCAGCCTGGGCCTGCCGCTCACCTACTACGCGATCGAGTACGGCCTGCTCACACGGGAAGCGACCCACCACGCGCAGGACCTCGGCGAGCGACTGCGTCAGGTGCCGTCGCTCGGCGAGGCCGAATTCCAGGCGCTCCTCGGCCAGTTCCTGCCCGGCCGGAGCGTCACTGGAATCCACGTGCGGGAGCGCGACGGACGGCTGCTCGCCGCCTACGAACACGAGGGAAGGCCCGGCTGGTGGAGCGTGCGCCCGACGGGATACGCGACGGTCGGGGCCGGCAGCGACCTGCGGAGGCTCGAGGTCGCGGTCTCGCAGACGGGCCTGCTCATCGTGACGGTGTCGCTCCTGCTGCTGTCCATCGCCGTGGGTGCCGGGGTGGCCGGCATCATGTACCTCTACCCGGTCCGTGTCGTCCGCCGCGCCGAGGCACAGGTCGAGGACCTCATCACGAGGCAGGAGAGCTTGCTCGAGGCCAGCCGGGTCCTCGCCTCCACGCTCGACCTCCGCGCGGTCCTCGATCGCCTCACCGAGATCGCGCGCTCGCTGCCCGGCATCGATGTCGTCCGCATCTGGTTGCGCGACGAGACGGGGAGCGGCGCCGTGCTGCACTCGCAGGCCGGTGCCCGGCGTCTCGACGTGGGGCAACGCCTGCAGCTCGGCCGTGGCCAGGGGCTGATCACCGTGGTGGTGGAGGAACGCCGGCCGGTCGTGCTGCGTGACTCGCTCACCGACCCCCGGGTGGTCAACGTCGAATGGTTCCGCGCGGAGGAGATCGTGTCGTTTCTCGGCGTGCCGCTGCGCGTCGGCGACGACTGCCTCGGCGCGCTCGCGTGCATGAGCCGGAGCCCGCGGGACTGGAGCCGCGCGGAGATCGCGCTCGCCGAGACGCTCGGCGTGCTGGCAGCGGTCGCGATCCGGAACGCCCGCCTCTTCGGAGAGAGCGAGCGGCGGCGGCGCGCGGCCGAGGCGCTCGCCGAGATCGGCCGCGTCCTGGCGCAGGCGCTCGATCCCGCGCTGGTGGGTGAGCAGGTGGCCGTGAGCGTGTGCTCGCTGCTCGGCTGCGCCAGCTCGGTCCTGTTCCGCCTCGAGCCCGACACGGGCGACCTCGTCTCCATCGCCCTCGCCGGCAGCGCGGCGCCGGCCCTCGGGCCACGTCTCGTCTTCCCGCGCGGCACGGGCGTGTCCGGCATCGCCGTCGCATCGCATCAGCCCGTCGTCACCGCGGACATCCTCGATGACCCGCGGGTCGTCCTGACGCCCGACCTGCGAAGCCGCATCGAGCAGGCCGGATACAGCGCGGTCCTGGTCGTGCCGCTGATCGTGAAGGACCGTGTGATCGGCACGCTCTCCGCCGGCGACCACGCGGGCCGCGTGTTCGGCCCGGACGAGATCCGGCTCGCGCAGGCGCTCGCGGACCAGGCCGCGCTCGCGCTGGAGAACGCGCGGCTCTACGAGGAGGCGACCGAGCGGCAGCGCGAGGCCGAGCAGCTCGCCCGCGTCACGAGCAGCCTCACGGAGTCCCTGGACCTTGCCCAGGTCGGCACCCGCATCGCCGACAGCGTGATCCCGCTCTTCCAGGCGCGCTCCTCGGGCCTGTTCTTCCTCCAGCCGGACCAGTCGCTCCGCGCCGTGGCGTGGGCCGGCGCGGCCCGCGAGCTCTTCGCGGTCGACCAGGTCTTCCCGCCCGGCACCGGCGTCGTCGGTCGCGCCGTGATGTGGGGCGCGCCGATCCAGAGCCCCGACGTCCTGGCCGATCCCGACGTCACGATGCCCGAGCCGATGCTCGCGCAGGTGAGGGCGACGGGCAATCGAGCCATCCTCGCCGTCCCGCTGCACGCCAAGGGCGAGCTCATCGGCGTCCTGTCGCTCACCGACGGCGTGGTGCGCGAGTTCAGCGAGGACGAGATCGCCAGGCTCCAGACCTTCGCCGACCAGGCGGCCCTCGCCATCGAGAACGCACGCCTCTACCAGAATGCCCAGCAGGCGTACCGCGAGCTCTCGGCAGCCCAGGCGCAGCTCGTGCGCGGCGAGACGCTCCGGGCGATGGGGGAGCTCGCGTCCGGCGTCGCCCATCACCTCAACAACCTGCTCGCCGTCGTGCTCGGGCGGCTTCAGCTCGCGCGCGCCCGGCACCCGGCGCCGCAGCTCGACCGGCACCTGGAGCTCGCCGAGCGCGCAGCGCTCGACGGTGCCGAGGTCGTCCGCCGCATGCGGGGCTTCAGCCGCGGTCAGCCGTCGGGAGACCTCACGCCGGTCGACCTGAACGACGTGGCGCGGGAGGTCCTCGAGCTCACGCGCCCGCGCTGGCAGGACGAGGCGCACGTGCGCGGAATCCACATCGAGACGCGGCTCCTGGCCGGCGCCATCCCCGAGGTGCCCGCGGAGAGCGCGGCGCTCCGGGAGGTCCTCATGAACCTGATCCTCAACTCGATCGACGCGCTGCCCGACGGCGGCACGATCACGGTCCGCACGTGGGCGGCGGACGGCGCCGTGCACTGCGAGGTCGGGGACACCGGAGCCGGGATGACGCCCGACGTGCAGCGCCGCGCGCTGGAGCCGTTCTTCACGACCAAGGGCTTCCAGTCGACCGGCCTCGGCCTCAGCGTCAACTATGGGATCGTCAGGCGGCACGGGGGCGACGTCACGATCGAGAGCCGGCCCGGCGAAGGAACCCGGGTCGCGTTCTGGCTGCCGACCGCGCCGCCCGATGGCACGACAGGCCTCACGCCCGAGTCGACGCCGGCGACGACGCCCGCACTTCGCATCCTGGTCATCGACGACGAGCCGGAGGTCCGCGATGTCGTCACGGAGATCCTCGAGTCGGAAGGCCACAGCGTCGTGCAGGCCGCCAGCGGCCGGGAGGGTCTCGCGTGCCTGGACGGCGAGGACATGTTCGACCTCGTCCTCACCGACCTCGGCATGCCCGGGATGACGGGATGGGAGGTCGCGCGGGCGGCGAAGGCGAAACGCGGCGTGCTGCGCGTCGGGCTGCTCACCGGGTGGGGCGAGCAGCCGGCGGCGAAGCCCGAGGACCGCGCCGCCGCGGACTTCGTCGTTGCGAAGCCCGTCACCCTCGACGGCTTGCGGGCGGCGCTCGCGTCCGTCCGACCCGCATGCAACTGACATCATGGGGGGCCCCGAAATGGCCCCCCATACCCCCCAGCGCTCGCCGGGCCCGGGGTGAACCCGGGCCCGTCTCGACCACCGCGATTCGTTCACGGGCCCTGAGACGCGGCGCGACCGGCGCGCCGCCGAACGGGCCGGGGTTTCCCCGAGGCCCGGCTCAGGGCTGGCCTGATTGCCTGATCGGGCATCGCGATCCTAGGCTACCGACGTGATCGACCAGAACGGCCAGGATCCGACGGGGTCGGCGCCGCGCCCGCCCGGTCAACACCCCCGGCGCGGTCCGACGATCCTCCAGCGAGCGGTCACCTGCCTCAAGACCCATCCGGGCCAGGCATTCTGTGCGAGCTGCCTGTCGTCACTGCTCGGCCTCCAGCCGTCCGCCGGTCATAACGTCATGCCGAAGCTCGAGGGCTACGGCATCGTCTCCGTGCGTCACGACGCGTGCTCGCGGTGCGGGCGCCGTCGGCTCGTCGCGTCGACCAAGTGAGCCGCTGAAGCCCGGGCGCCGACACGGCGCCCGGCGCGTCGACACCCAGATCGAGCTGGTCCGCGCGCATCTGCTCCATTCGTGTTTTACCGATACGGACTATCCAGAAAGCCTTGTTTGACCCTATGGTTTGGAGGCGGTAGAAGGAGGCGAGCAACATCGTCGACGCCGGGAGGCCCCCATGATCTTCCGTCACGTCATCGAGCCGAAGACCGGCTGCGCCAGCTACGTGTTCGGCTGAGCGGGCGCAGGGCGCTGCGCCGTGGTGGATCCACGGCAGGACGTCGAACCCTACCTCGCGGCCGCCGCCGAGAAAGGCATGCGCGTCACGCACGTCTTCGAGACCCACGTCCAGGCCGACCACCTGTCCGGCGCTCCGAAGCTCGCCCGGATCACCGGCGCGCCCGTGCTGTACCACCACGCCGCCGGGGTGTCGTTCCCGCACGTCGCCGTCGACGACGGCGAGGAGCACGACCTCGGCAACGTGCGCGTGACCGTCGTGCACACGCCCGGTCACACGCCGGAGAGCGTGTCGCTGCTCGTCACGGACCGGACCCGAGCGCGGGAGCCGTGGTTCGTCCTCACCGGCGACACCCTGTTCTCGGGCGGCGTCGGCCGGCCGGACCTCCTCGGCGCGGGGCGCGAGACGGCGCTCGCGGAGCAGCTTTACGGCAGCGTGTTCGAGAAACTCCTCGCTCTGCCCGATCACCTCGAGATCTATCCGGCGCATTTCGGCGGCGCCGCCTGCGGCAAGGGCCTGTCCGGGAAGCCGGCGTCGACGATCGGCTTCGAGCGCCGCTTCAACCCGGCGCTGCAGCTCCGGACGCCGGACGAGTTCGTACGCTACGTGCTCACCGACCTGCCGCCGCAGCCGGCCGTCTTCGCGGAGACCCGGCAGCGGAACCTCGCCGGCGAGTGAGCGGGCCCCGGCTCGGGCTCCGCGAGAACCTCCCGCAGTTCGCGCTCCTCGTCGGCCTGAACGCCTTCGTGGGTGCGATGGTCGGCCTGGAGCGCACGGTGCTGCCGCTCCTCGGCGAGCAGGAATTCGGCCTCGCGTCGAAGACCGCGATCGCGTCGTTCATCGTGAGCTTCGGCGTCAGCAAGGCCGTCATCAACCTCGGTGCGGCACGGCTCTCCGACCGCGTCGGGCGCAAGCCGATCCTGGTCGCCGGCTGGCTCTTCGCGCTGCCGGTCCCGTTCCTCATCATCCACGCCCCCGCCTGGTGGTGGATCGACCTCGCGAACGTCCTGCTCGGCGCCAACCAGGCGATGGCGTGGTCGATGACCGTCATCATGAAGGTCGACCTCGTCGGGCCGCGCCGCCGCGGGCTCGCGCTCGGCCTGAACGAGTTCGCGGGGTACGTCGCCGTCGGCGCGATGTCCTGGGTCACCGGGTTCATCGCGGGCCAGTGGGGACTCCGGCCGTACCCGTTCTACCTCGGCATCGGCATCGCGCTCGTCGGGCTCGCCGCATCGGTGTTCGCCGTCCGCGAGACACGCGGCCACGTCGCCGTCGAAGCCGGCGCGGTCCCGCGCCCGGCGAGCGCGCCGCCATCGCTCGGGCGCATCTTCTACGTCACCAGCGCCGGCAACCTCAGCCTGTTCGCCGCGTGCCAGGCGGGACTCGTCAACAACCTGAACGACGGGATGTCCTGGGGCCTGTTCCCGCTGTTCTTCGCGGCGCACGGCCTCGGCGTCGAGCGGATCGGCGTCGTCAAGGCCACGTACCCGATGGTGTGGGGCGTGCTCCAGGTCGCGACCGGCCCGCTCTCGGACCGGCTCGGGCGCCGGGGCCTCATCGCGGCAGGCATGATCGTCCAGGCCGCCGGCATCTGGCTCACCGTGCTCGTGCCCGACTACGGCGCCTGGCTCGCCGGCGCGGTGCTCCAGGGTGCCGGCACCGCGATGGTCTACCCGACCCTGCTCGCGGCGATCACGGACCACGCGCATCCCGCGTGGCGGGCGTCGAGCCTGGGCGTCTACCGCTTCTGGCGCGACCTCGGCTACGCGGTCGGCGCCCTGCTCTCCGGCATCATCGCCGACGTCGCCGGCGTCGAGGCGGCGATCCACGCCGTGGCCGCGATCACGCTGGCCTCCGGTGTCGTGGTTGCCGGAACGATGACGTCGGCGCGCCCCGTGGGAGTCGTCACCGTGATGGAGCGGTCTCCGACACTCGGCGGCTGACCGCCATCAACCGCCGAGATCCTGGCGCTTCGCGTCGAACTCCTCCTTGCCGATCTCTCCTCTGGCGTAGCGCTCCCTCAGGATCTCGAGCGCCTGGTCGCCGCGGCGGGTCGGAGCGCCGCCGATCCCCGCGGTCAGGCCGAGCCACCGGATCGCCGCGACAAGGACGACGATCACCACGATCCACCAGATGAGCATGGAGACGGGACCGAAACCCATGCCCCAGCCACCGCCGTCCCATCCCATCATCGATCCCATCGGCATCATCCCCGTCTCCCCCGTCCTCGTCGTCTGCCCTCAAAACCAGCGCCGGAGCCACCACTGCTCGAAGCCGATCCGCCCCCAGTGCCAGAAGCGGCTCGGCCGTCGCAACGTGACGGTCGGCGCGGGAGCGCTGTAGAAGTTCCCGGCGGCGTAGGCGGCCACACCGTGGCCCATCTCGACGATTCAGTAGCCGGAGCCGTCGAAGCGGCGTCGTTGCTGGCGCCCCGTGATCTCGGCGGCGACGTTCTCCGCGACGGCCTCCGCCTGGTGATGGGCGAAGACACCCGCCTTCGGCAACATCAGCCCGACCGGGAGCTTGATCGCGGTCACGTCGCCGATCGCGAACACGCGCTCGTGCGTGGTCGCGAGCGTCGCCGGATCCACCGTGACCCAGCCGCCGTCTCCCGCCAGTCCTGCCTCCTTGACGACCGCGGGGCAGCGGTGCGGCGGGGTGAGGACGAGCAGGTCGTACGCGGCGCGACCGCCGTTGTCGAACGCGAGCTCGCGGCGGTCCCGATCCACGGCGGTGAGCCGGTGCTGCGGATGGAAGCCGATCCCCTTGCCCTCGAGCATCGATCTCAGGGCCTCACCCATCACCTGACCCGCGACCGGCATCGGCAGCGTCTCGGGGGTGTAGACATCGACCCCGCTCCGGTCGCGCAGTCCCCGCTCCCTGATCGACGCCTCGATCAGCATCGCGGTCTCGTACGGCGCCGCGGGGCAGCGGAACGGAAGCCCGGCGACGAGGACCACTACGCGCCCGCCGCGGAAGTCGCTGAGCGCGTCGCGGAGACGGAGGACGTCGTCGAGGAGGTTGATGTCGTAGCCCTCCTCGGCCAGCCCGGGGATGCCGGCGCGCCACCCGTCGGCACCGAGCGCGACGACGACGAAGTCGGCGGCGAGCTCGCCTCGCTCCGTCCCGACGACGCGGCGTGCGGGGTCGATCGAGCGAACCTCGCCCTGCACGACCTCGATGCCCTTCCTCGCGAGACGCGCGAAGTCGCGGCGGATCTGCCGCGGCTCGCGGCGACCGAGCATCATCCAGAGGAACGACGGCGTGAACACGTGCTGCGCCTGGCGCTCGACGAGGACCACCCGGTGTGACCGGTCGAGTCGGCGTCTGAGCATGTTCGCGGCCACGAGCCCGCCGGCACCTCCGCCCAGGATTACTGTCGTCGCCATCGCCGTGTCTCCTCCTCAGAACGCGTAACGGACGACCGCGAACACGTTCGAGTTGGCCTCGAACTGGCCGAACTCGCTCCGGCGCGGGCCACCGAAGACGTTCATGCCGAGCGTGGTGGAGAGCGCGTCGGTCACCTGGTAGCGGGCCTCGGGCCCGGCGTACCAGTCGCCCTCGTTCGGACTCGCAAGCGCGAACACGCCGAGCCGCAGGGTCTGATGCCAGAGGAGCCGTGTCAGTCTGAGCGTCACGACGTGGCGGACGGCTGGCCGCCTCGCCATCCCCGGGCCCCGAGTCCTCAGGAACTCGTCGTGGTTCTGCATCACCTGAACGTGGTACTGGCCCGACGCGGTCAGGTCCGCCACGATCTCCCGCTGATACCCCGTGAGGAACCGGAACGACGAGTTCTCGACCCCAGGATTTCGCCCTGACCGATCCGCGCGCGAGTCGTAGTAGCCGGCCTCGAAGCTCAGGACGCCTCCGAGCGCCGCGCCCTGGGCGCTCGCGCCGTAGACGTTGAGCGGCGGGAAGAAGAATCGGAGTTGCGGTCCCGGCTCCACTTCCGCGGCTGGTGCCCGAAAGAACCCGCGGTAGGCGTAGAGCGAGAGGTCCCACCCCGCGACGTTCCGGAACACCCTGAGCCCCGTCTCCAGGAGATCGAGCGAGGGCGAGGGCTCGTCGGTCCGTCGGGCCTCGATGCCGGCCATCGGGTCGTGGAAGCGAAGCCGTCCGCCGGCCTCCGGCAGCGTGTCCGCCTCGAATCGGGGGATGAGGACAAGCTGTGCGGACGTCCCGCGCCAGTGTCCCGTGGCGCTCATGGCGTCAGAGCCCTTCTTCAGGTACTCGAGCGGCAACCCCGAGATGAACGCCACCCAGTCCTTGGGGTAGACGTCGTTGATGAAGATCAGGTCGCCGACCCCCCAGGTCACGATCTGACGCCCCACGCGGAGATCGAGCGCCGGGAACTGGAGGTCGAGATAGCCTTCCCGCAGCTCGCCCTCCACCTCGCCCGCCACGGCATCCCAGATGAGTTCCCCTTTGGCCGTGAGCGACCAGCGCTCGCCGCGCGGCTCGAGCTCCAGTCGGACGCGCCCCTCGCCGAGCACGAACTCCTCTTCACAGGCCAACCGCTGGGTGTGCGGGCAGCGTTCGGGCTGGACCAGCCTGTAGGCCGACGCGCCCTGCACGAAGCCGTGGAACGGGATCGTCTCGACCGCCTCGCTCTCGGCTTCGCCGCCAAGGACTGCCAGGAGCAGCGGCCACGCGGCGCGCTTCATCGGACGAGCTGGGCCGGGGGCGCTCGGAGCGCGCGCTCGCCGAAGAGGTCGGGCGCGAGCTTCTGATCGTAGCGCACGCCGTCGAGGACGGCTTCGGTCCGGTGACCGGTCTGGACGTTCTTCACGACCCGCTTGACGACCGTCCAGAACCCCTGGACCTCCTTCAGCTCCTCGGCCGTGAACACGCGGGACAGCTCGCCGCGCCGGTCGTAGTACTCCTCCTTGAGCGGGAGCCACGTGGCCGTGTCGATCCAGGAGAGCTTGCGACTGAAGTCCACGCTCGCCGGATCCTTGGGGACGCTCTCGATGACGTACGCGGCCCGCTCGCCCACTCGTTCCTCGCGGACGAGCTTGTGGGCGTCCTCCTCGGGCTCACGGCCGGACACGTCCTCGTACGAGAAGTCGGAGCCGGCGAAGCTCGAGCGCTTGTCGTTGGCGGCGATGCGCCTCACGAGCTTGAGCGCCGGCACGTAGAGCCACCGGTCGTCGTCCCGGCCGGGGTACTTCCACACGAGGAAGGTCATGTCGCGCACGTCGGGCGGGCGGTGGAAGTAGATGAAGTAGCGCTGCTCGCCGCCGTCCCGGAGATCGCGCCGCGTCATGGTCAGCTCGCGGACGCGCTCCCCGCCGTTGCGCGAGATGAGGCGCATCGTCACACGCGCGCGCAGGTCCTCGCCCGGATAGAACATGGCGAGGTGCGCCTTCGCCATGACCTCGTCGGCCGACGGCTGAGCCGGCGCCGCGATCGCCAGCGCCAGGGCAGCGAGCGCCGGCGCCAGCCCCGCCGCGGCTATGGTGAGGAGTCTCAGAGCCATCGCACGTCTCCGGCAAGGATGCGGCGGCCGAGCGGGCGCCGCCCGAGCAGCGCCACCACCGCCGGCAGAAAGAAGATCGTCGCGACGAAGCTCCACGCCATCAGCGATGCGAAGAACATCCCGACCGTCACGTACGGCGTGAGCGTCGACAGCACCAGCGGGAGGAACCCGAGCGTGATGACCAGCGCATTCCGCGTGATGGCCCTCATGGGCAGGCCGAAGGTGGCGCGCTGGGCCTTGTCGATGTCGGCGACCTCCCGGTAGGCGGCCCGGAAACGCTGGAGGTAGTGGATCGCGAGATCGATGGCGAGGCCGAGCGAGAGCGACGCGCATACGGCCACGGGCATGTCGTAGTCCTTGCCGGTGAGCCCGAGGAGACCGTAGGAGAACAGGATCGCCACCGTGAGCGGGACCATGGAGGCGAGCCCCAGCGTCGCGGAACGCAGCAGGACGACCATGAGGAGGAAGACGAACACGAAGCTCCCGAGGACGGCCTCGAGCATGCCGCGCACCATGAGCTTCTGCCAGACGACGTTGATCCAGGTGAGCCCCGACCACCGCACCGTCACGCCCGGCGGCGGCGGGACGCGCTCGGCGAACTCGGCCGCCGCGCCTGCCACGCGGTCCATGTCGACGTTGTCTCCGCGCTTGAGCTGCACCCACACCTGCGCCTTGCGGGCGTCGGTGTCGAGGAAGTTGTCGAGGTCCGTGGGCTTGCCGCTGGTCAGGAAGAGAAACAACTCCTGGCCGATCGCCTCCTGACTCGCGGGCAGCCGTCCGTCCTCCCCGCCTCCCTTGAGGGCCCAGTCCACCCGCTTCACGATGTCGGCGACGGACGATGTCTTCCCCACGGGTGGCGTCTCGGCGAGATGCGCCTGCAGCCGCTCGATCCAGCCCAGGACCTCGGGCCGCTTGATGGCGTCGGCGGCGCCGCCGTCGACGACGAGCGAGGCCATGTAGGTGCCTCCGAAGCGCTCGTTCATCACGCGGTCCGCGACCCGGATCTTGTGCGACGGCTTGAACCAGTTCACGGGGTTGTCGTTCACGCGAATCTGCGCCACGCCCCAGAGCGCGAGGACCACCGCGAGCGCGCCCACGGCGAGCACCGCGCCCGGCCGCCCGGTCACCACGCCGCGGACGGCGGTCAGCACGCGCTCGATGGCCCGGTCCACCACCGGCGGGCGAACGGCGCCGTCCGCAAGTCGCTGAAGCCGCGCCTCCGGCACCAGCATGATCGCGGCCGGGACGAACGTGAACGTCAGGAGCCACGCGGCCATGATCCCGAACGCGGTGAACATCCCGAACACCTGCACCGGGGGGATCGGCGCCAGGGCCAGCGACCCGAACCCCACCGCCGACGTCAGCGAGGTGTAGAGGCACGGCGTGAAGACCTCCTGCATCGTCCCGAGGAGCGCCTCCCGCCTTCGCCCGAGCGACCGGTAGTGCTCATAGAAGTCGCTCAGGATGTGGACCGAGTCGAGGACGGCGATGGGCATCAGGAAGACCGGGATCATGCTGCTCATGATGTGCACCGTGAACCCGGTCCCGATGAGGGCGCCCATCGTCCACATGACCGACGCCATGGCCACGACCATGGGAATCACGACCAGCGAGACGCGCCGGAAGAGGACGAGCAGCAGCGCGAAGATGAACCCCATCGCGAGCGGCGCGGTCACGCCCATCTGCACGAACATCTCGAAGCCGAACGTGTCCTCGGCCACCGGCAGCCCGGCGATGTGGAAGGACTGGCCCGGCAGGCGCTCGCGGCCGACGATCGCCTCGATCTCCGTCGCGACGCGGCGGCTCTGGTCCTTGGACTGGATCGGCACGTAGATCGCGAGCGCCTGCCCGTCCCGGTCCGCCAGCTTGTCGGCGAAGAGCGGGTTCGTCCGGAGCGCGGCTCTGAGAGTCTCGAGCGCCTCCGGACTCGAGGGAACCCGCGCCATGATGGGGGCGACGGAGAGCGTGTCGGCCGACGGCTTCACGTCGTCGGTGGTCGTCAGCGAGAGGAGGTCCTCGAGCACCACCCCCTTGATTCGGCTGATGCCGTCGACGATCCGTGCGTAGCGCTCGAGCGCTTCGGGACGGTACACGCCGTCGGGGTCCACGAGCCCCACGACCAGCAGGTCGCGGATGCCGAACTCCGTCTTCACCTGGCGGTACAGGACGCGCTCGGGCTGGTCGGCCTCCAGCATGTTCTCCGGGTCGGTGTCGATCGTGATGCGCGGGAACTGAGCCGCGAAGACCAGGGTGACGAGCACGGTGAGCGCCACGACCAGCCGGGGACGGTTCACCGAGAACGCGATGAGACGCCTCATGTCAGGCTCAAAACGCGCCGGCGACGCGGTCGGGGCCGGCGGCGAGCGCGGCGATCACGTCCGGGTAGTCGACCGCCTCGGCGTGGAGATCCCGCTGGAGCCCGCGGAGGGCGAGGTCGGGGCCGAGCACCAGGCAGCGCGCCCCGCGATCGCGGAGCCGGCCGAGCGCGGCCCCCGCCTCTCGCGGTGCGCGCGTGCTGCCAAGGAGCACGGCGTCCTGCAGGCAGCAGAGCGTGAGAACCTGCCCTTCGCCGGCGAGGGACTCGGCGAGCGCAAGGGCGCGCTGGCCAGCCGGCACGTCAGGTGAGCTCGTGAGCGCGATGAAGATCGAAGCCATGGAACTCCTCCGGGTCAGAAGAGCAGCGTCCGGTCACAGGCGGCCATCGCCCGCGCGATCTCGTCGCGCGCGACCGCCCGCACGCCGGGCACGAGATCGTCGATCGAGAGATCGCGGACCGCGAGGGACTCCTGCTCTGCCAGCACGCGAGCACGGTCGCCGCCGCGGTCGATCAGGTCGGTGACCGCAGCCGACAGCGACACCCACTCGCCGCTCGCCGGCGCTTGGCCGGTCAGCACGGTGTACACGGCGTCGCCCATGAAACCTAGAGTCACGTCCCAGCCCTTCCCAAGCGCTCCGCCCGCGTGACGGACCGCTTCCGCGGGCTCGATGCTGCCGTAGGGCGCGCGATCGACGACGAGGCAGAGCAGGCTCGGCATGATCGATATCTCCTAGCGGCCGAACGTGAGCGCCGCAGCGCTCTCTTCCAGGAGTCCCATCAGCCGACCCAGGCTCCCGACGCTGGCGCCGGTCAAGAGGTCGTCGGCGGCGATTCCCCTGAATCCCAGGCAGGACCCTCAGAGGTGGACTTCGCCACCCAGCGCCAGGAAGGTCTCCGCCGCCGCGCCGACGTCGAAGACGGCGGTGGGCTTCTGTCCCTTGACGAAGCCGTAGACGCCGTCCGCAGTGGCGAAGATCGCCGGACGATGACCGGCATCCAGAGCGGCCGTGGCGAGCTTCAAGACCGTAGCCGCGGCGGTGCCCCAGTACGGGCTCGCGGCCAGGAGAAACGTCATGCGCGCCTTCACAGTTTGCCTCCCGTGCGCTCGACTTCCCGCTGCGAAGCCGCCCCGGACGCCACATAGAGCCGCTGGTCGTCGGCCAGGTATTCGAGAAGCACTTCGCGCATGATGTCGCAGGCGCGGAGGGTCTTCAGGTTCGCGAGGCGGTAGTAGACGGTCACGCCCTCGCGGCGGGCCACGACGATCCGCTTCGCTTTCAGGATCGCGAGGTGCCGGGACAGGTTCGGCACGCTCGTTCCGACCCTGCGCGCGAGCTCGGTGACCGCGACCTCGTCCTCGCGCAGCGCGTTGAGCACCTTGAGTCGGGTCGGGTTCGCCAGGACCTGGCAGATGCTCGCGTGCAACTCGTAGATCTGGTCGTCAACCGTGCGGTTCACCGGACCAATTCCGTTCTTCTGTCACTACGTAGTTTCATGATCGTGTATTTCGCAACTTGCGTAAGTATTCAGCCGGTACCGAGTCGGCAGATCAATGAGGCAAGGGCATTAAATAGGTCCCGCGGATGGCCAGGTAACGCCGGGTGGGCAGCCGGCATCTATAAGGGTGAGAACCGCGACCACGACCTGAGACTGTTGGGTGCCATGAGCGAAGACGAGAAATACATCGACCGCAGCCTGAAGGGCGACGCCGAAGCCTTCGAGCGCCTGGTCCGCAAGTATCAGGGCGCCACGTATGCGCTCGCCCGGCAACGCGTCGGCAGCGCGACGGTCGCGCAGGAAGTGGCACAGGACGCGTTTGTCGCAGCGTACGAGAAGTTGTCGGAGTTGAAGGACCCCCGGCGTTTCGGCGGGTGGTTGCGCTCCATCACCGTGCGCCGGTGCCGGATGTGGCTGCGGGCGCAGCGGGGAAAGCCGGCGGTACTGCCGCTCCCGGCCGAGGGTGCCGACGAGCGATTGCACGCGCTGCCAGCAGGAGCACCTCCGCGCGACGACACGCTGGGCATCGAAGCCATGATCGGGAAACTGCCCGCCGGCCTGCGCGCCGCGGCGCTGCTCTGCTTCGAAGACGAGTTGGCCCCGGCAGCAGCCGCGGCAGTGCTGGGCCTCAAACCGGCGACGTTGCGCAAGCGCTTGCACGACGCCCGCGCGCGGCTGCAACGGCAGATCGTCGCCCGAGCCGAGAAGGAGATGCAGGCGCATCTGCTGCCCAAGGATTTCGCCAGACGATGCGTTTGCCGCTGCGGCCAAGCATCGAAGGCGCGAGAAAGGAGGTGAGCGCGATGGCGCAGGACACATCTTGCGGCTGCGGCTGCGCGGCCAAGACGCGAAGCCAACCGAAGCCGGCCGCCAAGGAGCACCCGAAGGCGAAGAAGTAGCGCCCGGGTTGCATGTCACGGCGCGCCAGCGCACTGCACCGCGGCGCGCCGTGACCTCGAACCCGGCGGCCGGCGAGGACGCGCTTCAGCTCAGCGGGGGGCTCCTCGGGGGCCAGCGGCTTGCCTGATGGCGTCCGTGTGGTCGTGCTCGTCGCGGCTCCGGATCAGAACCGCAGGGTCCACCAGGCGAGCGTGACGGCCTTGAACCCGTCGCGCTCCCGGTTGGACCCGTTCCAGATCGCGAACGCGACCGGGATCTCGCGGAGGCCGACGAGCTTGACGTCGTCGTCCGTCGAGATGGCAAGCCGCCGGGTCAGGACCACTTGCCAGCTCTCGGCTGCACGCATCCCGAGCGCCCGCACGTTCTGGACAGCGGCCGGAGTCAGCGTTCCGAACCCGGCGGCGAGCAAGGCCTGGGGCCGCCCGTCGGCCCGCCAGGACCAGATGTTGACGCGGTTGGCGGGATCGCCCATGAACGGCGTCGTGCTCGCCAGGCCGTTGGCCGGGAACTGTACGGCGGCAGCGTCCACGAAGCGGCCGGGGCCGGTCACGGTCGTGTCCACCGTCGCGTCACGCCACTCGAGGCGGACATAGAGGCTTTCCGGCGTGCGGAGCGCCTGCACCGCCACGCCGACGGTGGACGGCGTGCCGACGATCGAGGGATGCCCGGGGAATGCGGGCTGGAGCGCCACCCGGGTGACGGCAGCCCGCTTCCACACGGCGGCTTCGGGGCTCGTGGCATCGACGTGCTGGCGCAGCGCCAGCGTCTTCACGACGTTGGAACCCGCCTTGGGCTGGGCTCCGACACGCGCCGAACCCAGCCCGCCCGCGACGAGGGCGAGCGCCAGCAGCGAGATCACCACGGTTGTCGTCGACGTCAGCCGCATCGTTCGTCTCCCTGCATCTCCCGCTCGAGAAAGATTTCGTGGGCTCGGATCACCGCCATGAGCTCACGCGCCAGCGAGGCGTAGGCGGTCGCGGTCTCCTCCAGCCGCTCCACCAGCGCTGGCACCCACTCACCGAGGTGACGGGCGAGGAAGTCGCGGGCCGCCCGCCGGAAGGCGCGTGGATCGCGGCCGTCGGAGACGGCCGCCGCTTCCCGGAGCGCGAGCAGCGCCATGAACTCCAGCTCCGTCACCAGATGGTCGGGATAGTCGCGCTGCTTCTCCCGCAGCCGCACATCGAAATAGTCGTAGAAACGCAGGACGTCCTCCAGCACGCCCTCGCGCCCTTCCCGCGGACGGCAGAGACCCTCGTAGAGGGGTGTCGGAGGAGCGTCGCCCCCGAGCTCGAAGGCAGCCATGTACTCGGCTTCCCGCCGCTCCTGATCGAGGAGGGCGAGGGCTGGCGGCGACTCCTTCGAAGCCGCGGCCTCCCAGAACTCCCGGTCGGGATAGTCGAACGCTCGGGCAAACCAGAGGTACTGCGCCGCGATCTCCACTCGGGCCTCGGCGGTGATTGCGCTCATAGCCGGTACCGGTCCTTGTTCGTGTACCCGATGAGGATCTCCGTCAGCTCGGACGGCTGCGCCTGGCGCCGCTTGGCCATCTCGCGCCCGAGCGTCTCCAGCGCCTGCTTGACGCCGGGGCCGAAGAGACCCTCCAGGTACGCGAGCGGGATCCGCGGCACGTCCTTCAAGCGCCCGTCGTCCTCGAAGGGCGGCGGGGTCGTGTTGATCGGCGGCACGTAGAAGACGTTCGGCTCCGTTCCGTACTCCGCGTGGAGCGTCAGGGCCACCTTCCACTGCTCGACGAGCTTGAAGACGGGGCCGTCCTTGTCGTCGCGCCACCCGACGAAGCGGATTCGGCCCACGCACTGCGCCACGCAGGCCGGAGGCACGCCCTTCTCCACGCGGGGATAGCAGCCGATGCACTTCTCGGACATCCCGGTCCTGACGTTGAAATAGACCTTGCCGTAGGGACAGGCCTGTACGCAGTACTGGTAGCCCCGGCATCGCTCCTGGTCGATGACCACGAGACCGTCCTCGGGACGCTTGTAGATCGCCTTGCGCGGGCAGCCCGCCAGGCACGCCGGGTTCCGGGTCCGGCACCTTGCCCACCCCGCGGGCCCGGGCGCGCTCCTGGATCTTCCTGGTCAGCTCCACGCAGATCTGCCAGTCCGTCTTCCGCTCGTACATCGGCTTCACCGGCTGGCCGAAGGCGTGGATGAAGCGGGTCACCGACGTCTCGCGGATGTCGAGCTTCTCGGCCTCGGTCGCCGCCGGCAGCACGAGGTCCGCGTACATGGCGCCCGAGTTCAGGCGGTAGTCGACCACCACCAGCAACTGACAGCGCTTGAGGAAGTTCTCGGCCAGGTGCTGGTAGCCGGTGGAGTGGCGGAAGACGTTCACCCCGGCGTTGATGGTGACCACCGGGTCCTTGATGGACTGCCACCTCGGCATCCAGCCCTTCGCCTCCGACTCCTTGCGCCAGGCCTCCATCTCGTCGACGCCGAAGCCCAGCTCGTCTCGCAGCAGGCGGTCGTCGTAGTACTCCTTCGCGCGCTGGTAGTGGTTGCCCCACACCCACTCGGCGAGCAGGCCGCTCACGCTGCGGCCCGGCTTGCCGCGCACCTGCGCGATGGCGCCGGCGCCTTCGAGCCGCCAGCCCTCGTACGTCGTGTCGATCGAGCCCGTCGTGCCGTGGTGACCGGTGAGGGTGAGGATCAGGATCTTGAGGCGCCCGCACTGGAAGCCGTCGAAGTGCTTCTGGTTGTTGTAGCCGTCCAGGATGCGGAGCGCCTTCGCCTCGGCGATCCAGCCGGCCAGCTTGCGCACCACCGACGGATGCACTCCCGTCGTGGCCTGCGTCGCCTCCGGGGTGTAGGGCGCGATCTCGGCCTTGAGCCGCTCGAACACCGTCGTCACCGCGATCCCGTCGACGGTGAAAGTGCCCTCGAGGGCGGAGTCGATCGCGCCGAGGCGGAGGGTCTTATCCTGGCTGCCCATGCTGCCGGGAGCGACCACTGCGCGTCCTGCCTTCGCGTCCCACACGAGGAACACGTCGTCCTTGCCGCCGGGCCTCACGTCCGACTCCCGCAGGAACTTCCCGTTGTCCGTCCGGACCAGGAACGGCAGGTCGGTCTGCTCCTTCAGGTAATCGGCCTTGTAGTGCTTGCCCGCGATGAGCACGTTGACGATGGCCGCGGCCAGATGCGAGTCGGTCCCCATCCGGACCGGGACGAAGAGATCGGCGTGGACCGAGGAGGGGTTGTAGTCGACCGAGATGTTGACGAGCCGGGCGCCGTTGTACCGCGCCTCGGTGAGGAAGTGGGCGTCCGGGATGCGCACCGCGAACGGGTTCTTGTGCCACATGAGGATGAGGTCCGACGTGAACCAGTCGTCGAACGTCGAGACGGTCCGGGCCGGCACCCGGACGGTCTGGATGCCCGGGTAGAGGTCGCCCACGAAGGACGAGACGTCGGGCTTGATCCCGCCGAGGAGGTTGGCCAGCCGTCCGTAAGCGTTGTTCGAGATCACCGCGAATGGACGCTTGGGAACGTAGATGTTCCCCGGGCCGCGCTGGAGCGTGGTGTCGATGATCGTGTCGGCGATCTCTGCCAGCGCCTCGTCCCACGAGATCCGTTTCCACTTCCGCTCGCCGCGCTTGCCCACCCGCTTGAGTGGATACTTGAGGAAGTCCGGCTGCTTGATCCAGGAGCAGTACACGGCCCCCTTCTGGCAGCCGCGGGGGTTCATGTCGGGGAAGCCGGGCAGTTGCGGATACTCGGCCACCTGCTCCTCGCGCATCGGCACGCCGTTCTTGAGGTATACGCGCCACGCGCAGCCGGCCACGCAGCCGTTCGAGTGCGTGGTGAAGCCCGTCGCGTCCCAGGTCCACTCGCGCCGGTAGAGGTCCTCCCAGCCGCGGTAGGGGTACGTCTTGAGCGGATCGCCAATGGGCTCGATCCTGGTGAGCGCGACTGCCGTGCCGGGAAGGGCGAGGCTCCCCACCGCGACGCCAGCCGTCTTCAAGAACCAGCGGCGGGTGAGCCGTGCCGAGTCGTGTCTCCGTCCGCCGATTCAGTCGTCGCGCGCGCTCACCGGCAGTCGTCGCGCCGTCTATACTCGTCGCACGTACCGACATGCCTCAGGGAGGACACACGCCGTGCCCGATGATCGCTCGCCCGTCGCCCCCTCTGCCGTCCCCGTACCCGGCAGCGTGCTCGATCTCGCGAAGGACGCCGCGCCGGCGACGCGCGCCGCGAACGCCGCGATGGCCGCGCGTCTGCCGTTCGGCGATCGCCAGGACCACGAGGACGTCCGGCGCGGGTTCATCGCGACCATCCCGGACGGTGTGATCCGCACGCAGAGCGGAACGGTCGTCTGGAACCTTCAGGAATACGCGTTCCTCTCCGGAGCCGACACGCCACCGACCGTGAATCCGAGCCTCTGGCGGATGGCGCAGCTCAACACGGCGAACGGGCTCTTCGAGGTCGCGCACGGGATCTACCAGGTCCGTGGCCTCGACATCGCGAACATGACGATCATCGAAGGCGCGACCGGGCTCGTGGTGGTCGACACGCTGGCGACCTGCGACGTGGCGCGCGCCGCGCTCGAGCTCTACTACGCGCACCGGCCGCGGCGCCCGATCGTCGCGATCGTCTACACCCACAGCCACGTGGACCACTTCGGCGGCGTGAAGGGCCTTGTGTCCGAGGCGGACGTGCGCGCCGGTCGAGTGCGAATCATCGCCCCGGACGGGTTCATGGCCGCGGTCGGCGGCGAGAACGTGCTCGCCGGCCTGCCGATGGCGCGCCGCGCCCAGTTCCAGTTCGGCGGCCTGCTGCCGCGCGGCGAGCGCGGCCAGGTCGACGCCGGCCTCGGCAAGGGCATCGCCCGTGGCACGGTCAGCTTGATCGCGCCGACCGACGTGATCACCGGCGCCATCGAGACGCGGACCATCGACGGCGTCGAGATCGTCTTCCAGCTGGCGCCGGAGACGGAGGCGCCGGCCGAGATGCACATGTTCTATCCCGGCCTCCGCGTGCTGAACATGGCGGAGAACGCGACCCATCACCTGCACAACTTCATCCCGCTGCGCGGCGCGGTCGTTCGCGATCCGCGGATGTGGTCCCGCTACGTCGCGGAGGCGATGGACCGCTTCGGCCCGATGACGGATGTCCTCATCGGACAGCACCACTGGCCCGTGTGGGGCCGCGACGCGGTGAGGCAGCACCTCGGGCGGCAGCGAGACCTGTACAAGCACATCCACGACCAGGCGCTCAGGCTGATGAACCTCGGGTACCGGCCGGCCGAGATCGCCGAGGCGCTCGAGCTTCCGCCCGGGCTCGACGAGTGCTGGTCCGTGCGCGGCCACTACGGAACGGTGAGCCACAACGCGAAGGCCGTCTACCAGCGCTATCTGAGCTGGTACGACGCCAACCCCGCGAACCTGAACCCGCTGCCGCCCTCGCACGCCGCGGCGAAGACGGTCGAGTACATGGGGGGCGCCGTGGAGGTGATCCGCCGCGCGCGGGACGATTTCGCCGGCGGCGAGTATCGCTGGGTCGCGCAGGTCATGAGCCACGTCGTCTTCGCTGATCCCGACAACCGCGAGGCGCGCGAGCTCGCCGCCGACGCGTTCGAGCAGCTCGGCTACCAGGCCGAGTCGGCGACGTGGCGCAACGCCTACCTCTACGGCGCCCAGGAGCTTCGGCAGGGCGTCGCGAAGCTCCCGCCACGACCGGTGCTGAGCCCCGACCTGCTCGCGGCGGTGACCACCGAGACCGTCTTCGATCTGGTCGCCGTGCGGCTGAACCCAGAGCGGGCCGCGGACCATCGCATGCGGATCAACTGGTCCTTCACCGACACCGGCGAGCGCGCGGTCCTGAACCTCGAGCATGCGACGCTGACGTACACACTCGGGAAGACGGCGACCGGCGCACGCGCCTCGATCACGACGACGCGGCGGACGCTCGACGCGATCGCGGTCCGCCGAGGCCCGGAGATCC
>JACPDG010000116.1 GCA_016184125.1 Candidatus Rokuibacteriota bacterium
AAGGCCATCGCGCGCGCCCTCGGCGTGATCGGCCTCGTCAACGTGCAGTTCGCGATCCGCGGGACGGTCGTCCACGTCCTCGAGGTGAACCCGCGCGCCTCGCGCACGGTGCCGTTCGTCTCGAAGACGATCGGCGTGCCGCTCGCCAAGATCGCGACCCGCGTGATGCTGGGGCACAGGCTCACGCCTTGGCTCGGGCTCGAGGAGCGGGCGCTCGGCCACATCGCGGTGAAGGAAGCGGTCCTGCCCTTCGTGAAGTTCCGCGGCGTCGACACCGTGCTCGGGCCGGAGATGAAGTCCACCGGCGAGGTGATGGGTATCGACTATGACCTCCGCAGCGCGTACCTGAAGTCGCAGCTCGCGCTGGGGAGCCGGCTGCCGACGTCAGGCGCCGTGCTCATTTCCGCGCCGACGGCCGGCCAGCGACTCATCCTGACGCTCGCGAGCCGGCTCACCGAGATCGGCTTTTCGGTCGTTGCGCCGCCGGACACGGCGCGGAAGATCGAGCGGTACGGCGTCGGCGTCCGGACGTTCCGCATGGACCCGCTCCAGGACGGCGTGGCGCAGCTCGCGGAGGCGGGCATCGGCCTCGTGATCGACATCGCCGAGGCCGGCCGCGGCCGGCGCGCATCACGCTGGATCCGCGAGGCCGCGGTCCGCGCCGGCGTTCCCTACTGCACCACGATCGACGGCGCCCAGATGCTCCTCGCGGCCCTCGAGACCCTCCTCAAGCACCAGCCCGCCGTGCTGAGCCTTCAGGAGTACCACGCCGCCGGATAGGTCCCGTCTGCCCTCCCTGCCCGAGGGCGGGGCCCCCCACTCCAACTGTTCGCCTCGCATCACTCGTCACTCGACACCCGAGTGACACTGACGTCCGCAAGAAGTTCAAGGCCTTTACTTTCCAGTGCTTGCACCTCAATTTGGTGTGGCGTGACCTTTGCCCTCACCCCCCACGACCCTGAAAAACATTTCCCATTCGAGCTGGCAGGGTCGGAAGAGGGGGCTTCATGCGGCGTTTGGCGACGTACATCGGACTTGCGCTGGTGCTGGTCTTTGCCGGCAGCTTCACGGCCGCCGCGCAGGGCATTCCCGCCGCGTTACTACTCTATCCGAATTACCGAGGTCTGATCTTCAGCGACCGACCGGAGATCGTCGTCGAGGCACCGAACAGCGCGTCCGTCGTGCTGCGCGACAAGGTCACCGGCTCCACCGTCGCCACCGCGCAGGTCTCAGGGTCGCGTGCCCGCCTCGACGCCCAGGGCCTGGCGCAGGATCACGCGTACACGGTCGTCGTGCAGAACGGTGGCAGCGTCATCGGCCAGTGGGACGTCACGCCGGTGCCCTCCGTCCGCCGGAGCTCGATGAACATCAGCTTCGACGCGAAGGGCCGGCTCCTGATGCACGGGAAGCCCCGCTTCGCGCTCGGCGTGTACGACTCCGGCCTCGGGTTCTTCTCGCCGACAGGGGCCCGGCAGCTCGGCGGCATCCCGCTGAACATGTACCTGAACTACTTCTACGGCAACGCGTCGCTGCCCGCGATGGAAGCGCTGATGACCACGCTGCAGAAGCACGGCATGATGTATCTGCAGACCGGCAACTGCTTCGCCTCCGGCAGCCACAAGCGCTTGCCGTTCCAGATCGACACGACCGACACGTATCCGGCGCAGTTCGCGCAGCATCCCGGCGCCGCCGGCTTCTACATCGCCGACGAGTGCACCGACGCGATGATCCCCGAGACGATCGCGCATCACGAGCGGCTCGAGCGGCTGGCGCCCGGCACGATGACGCTCAACGTCCTGCTCGCGAAGGGCTACATCGACCCGCGCAAGTGGGTGGAGTCCGCCGACGTGCTCGGCACGGACCCGTACCCGCTCTTCGGGCCCGAGCCCGCGCAGGGCTACGCGCACTTCCAGGTCGCCGACTTCGTGGCGGTGACGAAGCACGCGTACCGCGACACGCGCCCGGTGTTCAGCGTGCTGCAGTTCTTCAAGTTCACGACGGACAGCCGCTGGCCCACGTTCGCCGAGGAGCGCGCTCACGCGATCATGTCGATCGTCGAGGGCGCGAAGGGCATCTTCTGGTGGGCGCTCGGCCCGGCGGGCCTCCGCAAGTCGGATGCCGCGACGGTCGCCGCCGAGATGGCGAACCTGAAGTCGCTGGTCGCCGAGCTGGC
>JACPDG010000107.1 GCA_016184125.1 Candidatus Rokuibacteriota bacterium
CTGGCGCCCCTCTTCCATCGAGAGGCCGAGGTCCTTGGCGAGCTCCGTGTAGTAGGGCGCCTGCCCGGTGCGCGTGAAGCGCTGAATGATGATGGAGAACGCACGATCGAGCTGCGCGAGATCGGTGGTCATGTTGTCTCCTCCCTCCGCCGGAAGACCACATGGATGCGGCTGTCGATGACGACTGTCCCGTGGCCGACCGTACATCAACATGACGCGTCCTGCGATCGTGCTCCATTCCGGCTCCACCTCGGCCTGCTCGAGCCGCCGCTTCGCTATACTCTGTTGACGAGATGGCGCCAATGATCCGGAGCCCCTTCCCCGGCATGGACCCGTACCTCGAGCGGCACTGGCGCGACGTCCACGCTCGCTTGGTCCTCGGCGCGTGCAACGCCATCCAACCGCGGCTCGGCGGCGACCTGCGCGCCCGGATTGACGAGCGGCTGGTCGTCGAGAGCGCGCTCGAGGCCCGGCGGGCCATCCACCCCGACGTGCGCGTCTTCGAGCGAGGCGTGTCCGGACGCCCGGTCGAGCCCGCGGTCGGCGTCGGCGTGGCGGAACCGCTCGTGGTATCGCTCGAGATCGAGCCGGTGGGCGAGCGGTTCGTGCAGATCATCGACGTCGCGAGCGGCGGCCGCGTCATCACAGTGATCGAGTTCCTGTCGCCCACGAACAAGATGCCGGGAGACGGCCAGATCAAGTACCGAAAGAAGCAGCAGGAGTGCTTGGACGCCGACATCAACCTCGTGGAGGTCGACCTCACGCGGACAGGGGAGCGAGAGTTCCTGTACCCGGTCGTGAACCTGCCTCGCGCGTACCAGACGACGTACCTGGCGTGCGTGTACCGAGGCTTCGGCTTCCATCGGTGCGAGTTCTACCGCATGCCGCTCCGCGAGCGGCTGCCCGCGATCCGCATCCCGCTGCGACCGACGGACGCAGACGTCGCGCTCGACATCCAGCACCTCGTCGAGCAGGCGTACGCGGACGGCCGCTACGACGATATCGACTACCGGGAACCCTGTCGGCCGCCGCTCGATCCCGACGACGTGGCGTGGGCTGACGAGTTGCTCCGCGCGACGGGTTGTGACCGCGCTCGTGGAGACCCTGCCCCGTAACCCGCGCGGGCCTGAGGGTTCGGGGAGAGCCCATTACTCCTTGCTCCCGGCACGGCCGTGAGAATGCCGAATCCGCACGTGGACTGCGAAATCCGCACTCGGCCACGACAGCTCGTCGACGCGCACGGGCTCGCGCATCTCCTCGGCCCCCTGAAAGAGCTCGACTGCGCGTTCTGATCGGGATCGCCGCCCGGAAGCCGGGTCCGGCACGGTCCGTGCCCCTCCCTCATGCGGTCACAACGATACGGGCCGCAGAGGCAGCGGGAGGCAACGACGATAAAGCGCACGGTGGTGGTGCTCGGGTTGGTGATGGTGGCCGCGGTGGAAGGCGGCCCGTCGTCCGAGCGCTGGGGGGCTGTGACCTAAGTCATCGACGCGCGAGCGCGGCGCTCGCCACACTGGACTCGTGACTCGGACAGACGAAGAGGAGGGGGCCATGCAACGAGGCGAAGCGACCCGCGCGGTGCGGCGATGGAGCCGATGAGGGAGACCCGGTGAGGCCTGTGCTCGCGATGCCGAAGGCCGGTGACCTCACCGGGGCTCGAGACGTGAGTGTCGTCCGGGCCACGGACGTGACGAAGACCTATGCGACCGACGGGGTGGAGGTGCAGGCCCTGAGGGGCATCAGCGTCGATGTGGCGGCCGGCTCCTTCCTCGCGTTCATCGGCCCGTCGGGGAGCGGCAAGACGACGCTGCTCAACCTGCTGGGGTGCCTCGACAAGCCGAGCAGCGGCAGCCTGGAGGTCGCCGGCACCGACGTCACGCGCCTCGATCGCCGGCAGGCCGCCGCCTTTCGCGGGGCGCGCATCGGCTTCGTCTTCCAGAGCTTCAACCTGATTCCCGTGCTGACGGCGTTCGAGAACGTCGAGTACCCGCTCGTCATGGTTCAGGAGCGACCTGCCAGGGAGCGACGTGAACGAGTGCTCGAGCTGCTCGAGGCCGTCGGCATGGCCGACCAGCGGGACAAGCGCCCCGAGCAGCTCTCGGGAGGCCAGAAGCAGCGCGTGGCCATCGCCCGTGCGCTCGTCACGCGCCCCGAGCTGGTGCTGGCGGACGAGCCGACGGCGAATCTCGACGGCGAGACCGCCCACACGACCATCGCGCTCATGAAGACGATGCGCGACGAGGCCGGCACCACGTTCCTCTTCGCGACGCACGACACGCGGATCATCGGGGCGGCCGAGATCGTCTACACGGTCGAGGACGGGCGGCTGACGGGCCGCCGGGAAGGGCGGTCCTGATGGGCAACCTGGTCAAGATCGCCGTCCGCAACCTGCTCCGCTACACGCGGCGCAGCCTGCTCACGGTCTCGCTGATCGCCTTCGGCGTCGTCTTCGTCCTGGTCTTCGTCGCCATGGCGGGCTCCTTCAAGGAGGCCATCGTGGCGTCGATCACCGACAACTATCTGGGGTACGTGCAGGTTCACCGGCGGGGGTACGTGGCGTCGATCGAGAGTATCCCGCTGAACCTGAACCTGGAGCCGGCCCAGCTCACCGCGATCCGGGAGGCATGGCGGTGTACGAGCGGGTGCGGGAGATCGGGACGATCGCCGGGATCGGCACGCTGCCGAACCGGATCCTCTCGCTGTTTCTCGTCGAGGGCGTCCTCCTCGGCGCGGTGGGTGCCGCCGCGGGCGTCCTCGCCGGCGCCGGGATCATCCTGGTCCTGAACGTCTGGAAGGTCTCGGTTCACTTCGGCGGCTCTCTCCAGTTGTTCGTGCTCAGCCCGCGCGTCGACCTGTTCGAGGTCGTGCTGGCCTCCGTGACGGTCATCGCGGTCTCGGCCGTGGCCAGCGTCCAGCCCGCGGTCCGGGCCTCCCGGATGGAGCCGATCGACGCGCTCCGGCACGTGTGAGCCACGATGAGGGAGATCCCGCTGATCGCGATCGCCGTCCTCCTCGCCATGTCGCCGGCCGGCGCCCTGGACGGGACCGACATCCTGAAGAAGGTCGACGCCAACCTGCAGCCGGAGTCGTTCGAGTCCTACCGGAAACTCATCGACGTCCAGCCCAGCGGCGCGCGACGGGAGTACCTGCTCTGGACCCTCAAGAAGGGGAAGGACAAGATCGCCGCGCTGTTCCTGGAGCCCGCCAGCGAGAAAGGGCGCGCGACACTCCGGCTCGGCGACAACATGTGGCTCTACATCCCTGCGGTGGGGAAGCCGATCCGCATCACCAGTCTCCAGTCGGTGACGGGCAGCGTCTTCAACAACGCCGACATCATGCGGCTCGACTACCACGTCGAGTACGACGTCCGCACCATCGAGGAGCAAGGAAAAGAATACTTCCTGGACCTGAAGGCCAAGACCACGGCGGTGGCCTACGATCGCCTGAAGATGTGGGTGGACCGGAAGACGGTGCTGCCGACCCGGATCGAGTGCTACGCGGCCACCGGGCTCCTGATCAAGACCCTGTACTTCAAGGAGCCGAAGCCGTTCGACGACGGCGGGCTCCGGCCCGCGCTCCTCGAGACCGACAGCCCGCTCTACAAGGGCTACCGGTCCTACATGGTGTACGCCCGCATCAAGAAGCGCGTCGTCCGGGACGAGGTCTTCACGCTGGACTTCCTGCCCCGGCTCGAGACGATGCGATGAAGGCGGCGCCCGGGGCAGCGGCGGCGCTCCTGCTCTGGGCCGTGCTCGTGCCGGCGGGCGCCCTCCGGGCGCAGGGCACGGATGATATCCGCCTCGAGGACATCGAGAAGGAGATCGCCCGGACCGTAGAGCGGCCCTACAGCCTGGGCGGCTTCCTCGAATTCCAGCCGACGCTGTTCGGCTTCGACCGAGACGCCGCCTTCCACCGGCTCCGGTTCCTTGACGGAGACGAAGGCGCCACCGCCGCGCAGTACGACTTCGAGCTCCGGCTGGAGGGCTCTTACCGCAAGAGCATCTTCTCTCTCTTCGCCCGCGCGGACGCGCTGACCACCCAGGGCGACCTCGATAGCGAGTCCCGGATCGAGCTGCTCGAGGGGTTCGCGTAGCTGAAGCCCACCCCCGGGCTGGCCGTGGACGCGGGGAAGAAGGTGGTCAAGTGGGGCAGCAAGGGCTACGCGTGGAACCCCGTGGCCTTCGTCGACCGCCGAAGAACCCCGAGGACCCGGAGCTCGCGCTGGAAGGCTTCTATCTCCTCGCCGCCGAGGCGATCCGCAGCTTCGACGGTCCGTTGAAGACCGCGGCCCTCACCGCTGTGGTCCTCCCGGTCGACACGGACGTGAACGAGGAATTCGGGGAGACTGACCACCTGAACGTCGGAGGCAGGCTCTACGCGCTCCTGTTCGACACCGACCTCGACCTCCTGGTCCTCACCGGGGGCAGTCGCACGACCCGGTTCGGGCTCGACTTCGCCCGGAACATCCTGACGAACGTCGAGGTTCACGGCGAATGGGCGCTGATCACGGACTTCGAGCAGCGGCCCGTCGACGAGCGAGGACAGCCGCGCGAGCGGGCCGCGGACGTCATGAGCTACCTCGTCGGGATGCGTTACCTCACGGAGCGGGAGACGACCTTCATCGTGGAGTACTACCGCGACGGCACCGGCTTCACGGGCGCGCAGATGCGGGACTTCTTCCGGTTCGTCGAGGCGAGCGATGCCGCCTTTCGGAGCACCGGGAACGCGACCGGGATTCGGCGCGCGATCACGCTCTCCGAAGGGGCTTACGGGCGGCCGAACCCCATGCGCAGCTACGTCTACCTGCGCGCCAGTCAGAAGGAGCCCTTCGACATCCTCTACTTCACGCCGGCGCTGACCACGATCGTCAACGTCGTGGACCAGAGTTTCGTCGTGATCCCCGAGCTCACCTGGAGCCCGTTGACGAATCTGGAGCTGCGGCTCCGCGGAGCGGCGCTGGTGGGTGAGCAGCGCACGGAGTACGGCGAGAAGCAGAACGACTATCGCGTGGAGCTTCGGGTGCGGTATCACTTCTGAGCGCGAGGGCGGCAATGGGACCGCTGCAACGCAGCCCAACCGACATCGGGACGTCGGGACGGGCGAGGCTGCCCCACTCGAAGTCGAATGCTGCACGCCCCAGGTCCGCGATCGACGTCGCCGGTCGCATCTACGATGTCCTCACGCGTCGCCGCCCACCGCGCTCGGCCCGTGTCGTCATCGAGCGTCTGGGCTGCCTCCCGGACCGCGCCCGGGTCCTCGACCTCGGCGCTGGATCGGGACGGGTGGCGGCGAGCGTCGAGCGGGTGACCGGGTTCCGGACGACGGCGTCCGACGTGGATATCCGCACCAGCGGGCGCTGGCGTGCGACAGGAGGCGCCGTCGCCGCCGACGGCGAGGCGCTCCCCTTCACGCGGTCGAGTTTCCACGCGGTGTGCCTCGTCTACGTCCTCCACCACGTCTCGGATCCGGCGCGCCTCCTCGCGGAGGTCGCGCGGGTCCTGACGGCCGACGGGCGAGTCGTCCTCGTGGAGTTCGATGCGGCCAGCGGTCTCGTGGCGCTGTTCCGGCTCGTGGCCCGACTCACCGGGCGGCGCTGCCGGTTCTTCACGCCGGCCTCGCTCGGCAGTCTGCTCGTCCGCGCGGGCTTCCACCCCGACGTCCGGCGACTCGACCGCGCGACGTTCGTCGCGGTGGGGCAGCAGAGAGCCGCGACCGTCAGCGGGGAGATCTCGTGAGATCGTTGACGCCGGGCGACCAGGCTGCGCGAGCCTGATGGGACAGCTCCGCGACCTCGGTCACCGGACCTCTCACCCCAGATCGGCCAGCAACGTGTCGAGGACCTCCTCTTCGTGAACGGCCCGCCCGGCCTCGATCATCGCCGC
>JACPDG010000083.1 GCA_016184125.1 Candidatus Rokuibacteriota bacterium
GAGGACGACGACCATGTCCACGTCGTCGCCGGCTCGCCGTTCGACGATCACCACACGCGGACCGGCCATCGCTATCCGCTGACCGACGTGACGTGCCTCTTGCCGGTGGTGCCGCGCAACTTCTACGCGGTCGGCCTAAACTACCGCGCGCACATCGAGTGGGCGGCGGCGCGGCACGGACTCGAGGTGCAGATCCCGGCGCAGCCTGACGTCGGTTACCGCTCACCGAACGCGCTGATCCCCACGGGCACCGACATCGTGATCCCGGCCGACTCGCCAGGGCCCGTCGAGTTCGAGGGGGAGCTGGTCGCCGTCGTCGGGCGGGAGGCCAAGCATCTCTCCGAGGACGAGGCGCTCGGCTGCATCGCCGGATACACGCTCGGCAACGACGTGAGCGAACGGGCGTGGCAGCGATCGGACCGCACGCTCTGGCGCGCGAAGAACACCGACACGTTCAAGCCGATGGGACCCGTGATCGTCTCCGGCCTCGATCCGATGGCGCAGCGCATCGCGGTGCGGATCAACGGCCGGACGGTGTCGGAGTACGAGACGGCCGCGATGCTCTTCGGCGTCCGGGAGTACATCGCGCGCATCACCCGCTACGTGACGCTCTACCCGGGCGACGTGATCTGGTTCGGATGCGACGGTCCGACCGAGCCCGCGCTCCGGCACGGGGGGATCTCACCGGCGCGCCCCTCTCGATCAGCCGATCGCCTTCATCTCGCGCTCCGTCCGCTCCAGCCAGTACGTCATCCGCGCCTCGCGAAACATCGTCGTGGCGGTCGTGAAGCGCTCCCGGGACTCCTGTTCGCGGCCGATATGGCGGTAGAGCCTCGCGAGACGGGCGTGGCAGTGCGCGACCAGGGGATGCATGCCGAGGTCGTCGGCCTGGGCGCGTGCCGTCTCGACGTGTCCCTCGGCGGCCCCGAGCTCGCCGCGATCCGCAGCGATGTCGCCGAGTGCGAGATGGGTCCACGCCTCCTGTCCGCGCTCGCCGCTGCGCCGCGCGAAGTCGAGCGCGGTCCGCGCGGTCGCCTCGGCTTCCTCCAGACGCCCGGCGCGCCGCTGCGCGTCCGCGAGCGTGCGCAGCCACAGCGCGCGATCGACGAACGCGCCCGCCTGCTCCTGCAGCGCGATCGCCTCCTGGACGAGCGGCACGGCGTCGGCGGCGCGACCGTCGAGGGCGACGGCCTGGCCCAGCACCGTGAGCGCGCGCATCGTCTGGCCGGCGAAGTTGTTCTCGCGGCAGGTCGCGGCGACGGGCTCCATCAGGGCCACGACGTCGGCCGGGCTTCCTCGCTGCAGGAGCAGCAGCCCGCGCGCGATGGCCAGCGGCACCTTGCTGTAGAGGTGGTTCGTCGCGTTCGCCACGCGCTCGCCCTCGCGCAGCAGTCCCTCGGCCTCCTGGCTCTCACCGAGCTCGAGCCGGCACTGCGCGGCGAGCGCACACGCGCCGCAGTACGGCAACCCCGAGAGACCGAAGCGCTCGGTCTCGCGAGGGCCCTCGAGCATCTCGACGATGCGACCGTACGCGGCGATCGCCTCGCGCAGCCGGCCCTGGGCGTGATAGCAGCCGCCGAGATAGTACTGCCCGGTCACCTCGAGCCCGACGTCGGCGCGCCGGCGTGCCGCCTCCAGGCAGCGCTGGCCGTACTCGATGGCGCGCTCGTATTCGGCCTTCGCCCAGTGGTACTGGAGGAAGAACGAGTGGACGACATCCAGCCGCTCCGTCTCACCGTGCGCCGTCCCCAGCGCTTCGGCCTCGCGGAAGATCTCCAGCAGGCGCTCGAGCCGTCCCGCGCGCCAGAGCGGCGCGCGCAGGGCGAGGCGCACGTCGATGCCGGCGCGCACGATCTCGGGGGTCGCAGGAAGCCGCCCGAGCGCGTCCAGCGCGCGCTGGTAGTGCGCCACGGAGTCGGCGTCGACGCACAGCGCGGCCGCGCGGTCCGCGGCCTGCCACGCGTAGCACGCCGCCGCGCCCCACGCCTCGCCGCGGAACGCGTGGTGCGCGAGACGCTCGACGTGCTCGGAGAGGCGATCGGCGTGATGCCGCTCGATCACCTCCACCATCCGAGCGTGCAGGGCCCGGCGGCGCTCGAGCAGCATCTCCCCGTAGGCGACCTCGTGCGTGAGCGCGTGCTTGAAGGTGTACTCGAGCTCGGGAAACAGCGCCGACTCGTAGAGGAGGTCGCTCGTCTTCAGCCGGTGCAGGCGCTCTCGCAGCACGTCCTCCGGCTCGGCGCAGAGCGCGTGGAGGAGCGCGAACGGCACGTCCTTGCCGACGACGGACGCCGCTTGCAGGAGCTGCTTGTCCTCCGGCGCCAGCCGATCGATGCGCGCGGCCAGGATCGCCTGCACGGTGGCGGGCACCGTGATCGGCGCGCCCGGCCGGGCCAGGCGATAGCGTCCCGGCTCGCCGGCGAGCGCGCGCGTCTCCACGAGCGCCCGCACCGATTCTTCGAGAAAGAGCGGGTTGCCGTCGGTGCGCTCGACCAGGACCTGCACGAGCGGCCGCAACGCGGGATCGTCGCCGAGCAGCGGTCGGAGCAGCTCTTCCGCGCTCGCCGGCGCCAATGGCGCGATCGGCAGCTGCCGGTAGAAGGTCTGCTGGCTCCAGCCGTGGCGGTACTCCGGCCGGTAGTTCACGGCGATGAGGAGGCGCGCGGTGCGCAAGCTCTCCACGAGCGCGTCGAGCAGTGCCTGGGTCTCGGAGTCGATCCAGTGGAGGTCCTCGAACACCAGGACCACCGGCTGCGCCTGCGCCTCCCGGAGGATCAGCCGGCGCAGCGCCTCGAGCGTCGCCTGGCGTCGCTGAGGCGGCGCGAGCTTGAGGAGCGGATGGTCGTCCGGAAGCGCGTCGAGGAGACCCAGGACGGGCGGGACGATGTCCTTGAGCGCCTCGTCGAGCGTCAGCAGTGCGCCGGTCACCTTCGCGCGAATGGCGCGCACGTCGTCGCGCTCCTCGACCTTGACGTGCGTCTTCAGCATCTCGATCACGGGGAGGTAGGCCGAGGCGCGCCCGTACGACACCGAGGTGCCCTGCAGCACGACCCAGCCGCGCGTGCGGTGCGAGTGGAGGAATTCGTAGAAGAGCCGCGACTTGCCGACGCCCGGCTCGCCCACGACGGCCACGATCTGACCGCGCCCGGCGCCGGCCTGCTCGAGCGCCTGGCGCAGCTGGTCGAGCTCGGTGTCGCGGCCGACGAAGCGCGAGAGCCCGCGCGCCGCCGAGCGCTGGAGGCGCGTGCGCACCGTCCCGGCGCCGGTGACCTCGAAGACCTCGATCGGTTCCGCCAGACCCTTGACCCGCACGAGCCCGAGCGGCTTCACCTCGACGTAGTCCTCGACGAGGCGCAGCGTCTCCGCGGAGATCAGGATCGATCCCGGCATGGCGGTCTGCTCGAGACGCGCCGCCAGGTGCGTCGTCTGGCCGACGGCCGTGTAGTCCAGGCGCAGGTCGCTGCCGACGGAGCGCACGATGACCTCGCCCGAGTTCGCGCCGACGCGGATCTGGATCGGCACGCCCGCCACGCGCTGCATCTCCTCGGCGTGGCGGCTGATCGATGCCTGCATGCGGAGCGCGGCGTAGCAGGCGCGCACCGCGTGGTCCTCGTGCGCCAGCGGGGCGCCGAAGAGCGCCATGATGCCGTCCCCCATCACCTGGTTGACCGTGCCCTCGTAGCGGTGGACCGCGTCCATCATCCGCTCGAGCACGCCGTCGAGGATGCGGCGCGCCTCCTCGGGGTCACGATCGGCGAGCAGCTCCATCGAGCCCTTGAGATCGGCGAAGAGGACCGTCACCTGCTTGCGCTCACCCTCGAGCGCCAGGCGCGAGGCGAGAATCCGCTCGGCCAGGTGGCGGGGGACGTACTCGCTCGGCGTGCCGAACCGGACCGGAGCCTCGGCCGGCGGGGGCGGCGTCGCGGCCGGCGCTGGCGTCGGGGCGGTCGCCCCCCCGACGGGCCGACCGCACTCGCTGCAGAATTTCGCGTTCGCCAGCAGCTCGCTGCCGCACGCCGGACACGCGGCGGGGAGGCGGGCGCCGCACTCGGCACAGAACTTCGCCGTCGCGGGATTGTCGCGACGGCACTCCCGGCACGTCATCCGATGGTCATGGGGGGGACTATCGAGGCCCCCCATACCCCCCATCCTCGGAGCGCCCCGGGGGGTGCGCGGACGCACCCGACAAAGCCGTGGCGCTCCTCGACCACCCTATTCGTTCACGGGTTCCGAGACAGCTCGAACGTCGCGGGTGGGTCAACGCGCTCACCAACGATTCACGCTCGCATCCTCGCACAGTGCTCGGAAGGTACGCGGCACCGGCACGAGAGGTCAAGCGATCGATCGCCGCCCGTTCGCGAGCCGTTCCAGCGCGACGGGTGCGAGCGTCCGGGTCGCTTCCGCGAGCAGGGTTGCCCGTCGGGTCTGTGGGGAACCGCCCGCCCCGGACCGGAGGGCCGTAGCGCAGGCCTCGGGTCGGCGGGCGCGCTACTCCACGGGCCAGAAGGGGTCACGGCCGCGGACGTACTCGCGCTGCGTCTGGTTCGGGTTCCGGTTCACCATCGGCCGCATGTACATCGGGTGCGTCAGGCTCCGCACCTCGTGCTCGACCTCGAAGAGCGGCGCACCCGTGTCCGGATCGCTGATCCAGTTGAAACGGTACTGGTACGGGTTCGACTCCTCGGTCACGAGGCCGCGCTCGCGGAGCCACCCGTGCGCTCGCGAGAAGTTCGAGACGTAGATCGCGATGTGGTGACCGTCGTACGCCGGGAGCGGATCGGTCGTCTCGCGGAAGAGGAGCTCCTGGTGCGGACCGACGCGGACGCGCGCGGTGGCGCCGGCGCCGTTGGGCACCGCGGTCGCCCACGTCTCGAAGACCCGGTCGTAGAACCGGGCGATGCCCGCGGCCGTGCCGGGCGGGACCGTGAGCTCGACGTACGGCATGCCGAGGACCATGTCGGCGAACTCCGGACCCGGCGCGTGCAGCCGGATCCGGTTGCCCCACGGGCACGTGGCCAGCACGTGCTTGTCCTCGACGGCGAAGTCGAACCTCGTGCCGGCGAGCTGATCGCGCACCTTGCCGAGGCGCGTGACGAGCTGGTCGAGGCTCGGCACGACGAGGCCGACGGTGCCGCGCAGCACCTGCGGTCCGGCCGTGATGAGGTGGAACTGCTGCTGGCCCACGTTGACCCACATGTTGTCGACGCTGACCATCAGGTACGGATCTCGCGTCAGGCCGAGCCCGGCGACGTAGAACAGCGTCGCGAGCCGCTGGTCGGCGATGCGGACGTTCACGTGCTCCAGCGCCACGATGTTGCCGACGTCCTGCGCCGGCCGGTCGTACGTCTGCCCCTTCATGCTCGTGTCCCCCCGGTCGTGGTGTGAGCGAGGTCTCCCGTCAACGCAGCACCGCGAGCTTCTTGCGCTCGATCAGGTCGACGTCGATCACGGCGCCGAGGCCCGGCCGGTCGATCGCGTGCACGAACCCGTCCCGGTCGACCTCGATGTCCTCCGCGAGCCCGTACTTCTGCGCCGCGGCGGGCAGCAGCACCTCGAAGAACTCGCAGTTCCTGATCGCCATGATCACGTGGAGGTTGGCGACGTTGTTCAGGGAGTTGCCGCCGTGGTGCACCTCGAAGTTCATGTGGAACGCCTCGGCGAGGTGCGCCGTCTTCACGAGCGGGGTGATGCCGCCCTTCACGGCGACGTCGCCGCGCAGGAAGTCGGTGGCCTGCATCGTGAGCCACGGCGCGTAGGCGGTGAAGCCGCCCGGCGAGTACTCCGTCGCGAGGATCGGGATCGAGAGCTGCTGCTTCAGCTTCACGTAGGCCAGGATGTCGTCGTCGGCGAGCGGGTCCTCGTACCAGTAGAAGCCGAGATCCTCCGCCGCGCGGCCCACGCGCAGGGCTTCCGGGTACTGGTACGCCCAGGTGGGGTCGAGCATCACGGTGTACGCGTCGCCGACCGCCTTCCTGACGGCCTTGCACACCTCGACGTCGACGGCGGGATCGGTCGGCGGATGGATCTTGTAGGCCGTCCAGCCGCTCGACTTGTACCGCACCGCTTCGTCCGCGTAGGCCTCGACGCCCTCGAGCACGGCGGAGCTCGCGTACGCGGGCACCCGGCTGCGGTAGGCCCCGAGCAGCTTGGTGATCGGCAACCCGACCGCCTTGCCGGCGATGTCCCAGAGCGCCACGTCCATCGCGCCGATCGCGCGGTACGTCGCCGAGCGGCTCTTCTGCCACATCGCCTGCCACAGCCGCTCGCGCTCGAGCGGGTCCTGGCCCATCAGCAGGGGCTTGAGGTACTGGATCATGGCGGCGGCGTCGTTGTGCGCGCCGCGCATCGCGGAGCCGAGGAAGGCGTGGCCCTCGAGGCCCTCGTCGGTCTGGATCGTCACCAGGCCGAGCTGGCTCTTGCCGCTGAACTTCCCCGTGTGCCGGCCGTACTGCGTCGCGGGGATGTCGTCCCACGCGAAGAGCGTGCAGCTGACGTCGGTGATCTTCACCGGCGCACCTCGACCACGCCGCCCTTGATGACGAGCGAGATCCGCTCCAGGTCCGCGAGGATCCGGAGGTCGGCGAGCGGATCGCCGGCGGCCACGACGAGGTCGGCGAGCTTGCCCTTCTCGACCGTCCCGATCTCCTGCTCGACACCGAGGCACTCCGCGGCCCATCCCGTCGCGGCCTGGAGCGCCTGCATCGGCGTGAGGCCGGCGGCGACGAGCAGCGGCAGCTCGCCGGCGTTCGGCGGGTGGCCGTGGCCGCCGGCGTCGGTGCCCGCGACGACCTTCACGCCGGCGGCGAGCGCGCGCTGGACCGCCTCGACGTGGTGCGCCTGCAGCGCGCTCGCCCGCGCCTTCACGTGCGGCTGCTTCGACTCCCGGTGGTACTCGTAGACGAGCAGCGTCGGGACGAACACGATGCCCTGTTCGGCCATCATCGGGATCAGCTCGGGGTCCTCGTCGAGGTAGCAGCCGTGCTCGATGGAATCCACGCCGGCCTCGAGCGCGATCCTGAGGCCCCGTCCGCCGAGCGCGTGGCACATCACCTTGCGCCCGAGCGCGTGCGCCTCGTCGACCAGCGCCTTCATCTCCTCGAGCGTGAACGCGGCGTCCTTTGGACCGTGCCCCTTGCGCGAGCTGGCGCCGCCCGTCGTCGCGCACTTGATCACGTCCGCACCCGCGCGGACCATCGTGCGGACCACGTTCCGCACGTCTTCCACTCCGTGCGCGACGCCACGCGGTGACGCGGGGTCGGGCGGGACCAGGCACTCGTGACCCGACGGCGCGACGCGGTCGCCGATCCCGCCGATCGGGGAGATGATCGTGACCGCCGTGTAGAGACGCGGGCCGCGGATCAGCCCCTCCTCGACGGCGAGCCGGAACCCGGCGTCGAGGCCGCCGGCGTCACGCACGGCCGTGTAACCGCGCCCGAGGGTCTGCTGGATGGCCTGCGCCGTCCGGAGGCTCTTCGTGCTGCCCGGCTCGTCGAGGTTCCAGCGGCGCGCCAGCTCGTAGCCGTGCAGCGCCATGTGGTCGTGACAGTCGATGAGGCCGGGCAGGATCGTCTTGCCCGACACGTCGATGACCTCGGCGTCCCGGGGCCAGGTGTTCGCCCCGGCAGTGGTGACCGCGTCGACGCGGCCGTCGTGAACGACGACGGCGGTGTCACGCACGGGTGCCGCCCCGGTGCCATCGATGAGTGTTCCGCCCTTGAGCACGATCGTCATGGGTTTCCTCCGTCCAGGGTCACGACGCGAAGCCATAGAGCTGCAGCGCGTTCTCGCACACGATCTTCCACCGCACGTCCTCCGGCAGGTGGCCGAGCTCCTTGTCGCCTCGGTGACGTACGGCATGCGATCGCGCAGCGCGGGCGCGGCGTTCGCGACGAAGAGATCGGGCGGGAGCCAGCCGAGATCGATGTGACAGTCGGCCGAGATGAGTTCGTATCGCACCGTCATGACCTCCTCCCGTCGGGGACGCGCGGCTCTCGCGGACGACGCCGGGCGGGTGGCCCGGCCGTGTGGTCGCATCGTACCCGATGGGGGAAGGGGTGGCGCGTGGTGGGCCGGTGGGGGAGCGGGTTGGTCTACCTCCCTCCATCGCCTGGTACATTTTGGAACTCGTGGACGCCGCGCTCCAGCAGTTCCTTGAGCGCCTCGCTGCAGTTGGCCCCTCCTGTCGAGGACGTGGTCGAGCGCGCGCCGGAGATGTTCAGCGGTGCTTGTCCCTGTCTTGCGTCCTGGCTCTGCTAGACTTCCCGGTGGAGGACCTGCAGGTGCCGATCAAACTCGGAATATCAAAGGCTGACCTCCGGTTCGAGGCCGGGTTCCCCAAGCCGGAGTTCGGGCTCTTCCGGGACGTGGCCGCGCTCCTGGACCACCTCTACCGGCACCTCGAACCGTACGGCCTCCGGTTGACGGACATCCGTGTGGAGCGCGGAACGGGCACTGTCGGTGATCAACACATCCTGCTCTACCTGTTCAACTACTCGGTGGTGGTGAGAGTCCGCGTGGAGCGGATCGAAGTCACCTGCTCCGATCTGCCACAGGAGCTCGTGCGGGGGTTCACGGCGGCGGTCCTTGACGTGCTGCGGTCGGTCAAGAGCTACAGGTCTGACCTGTCCTTCCGGACTTACGCCATCGTCATCGGCCTACACGCGAAGCTCGAAGGGCACTCCGTCAGAGAGTACCTCGCGCGCTTCGTGGCGAATGCCCCGGAGGGTCTCGGCCCGGCCACGGGGAGCGGGGCCGTGTTCTACTTCGGTACGGAGGCGGACCGCTTGCTTTCGACGGTGACTGCTGACGTGTCAGCGGTGGTACCTGATGGGTTGTTCGTCCGCGTTCATGCGGTCTGGGACGCTGGACGTGTCGTCGGTGATGCCCTCCCGATGGCTGCCGATTCTTTTCTTCGCCAAGCGCTGGAGAGCCTCGGTCTCCAATTGCCGGTGTGAGAGCCATGCTGCACACGGACACCATAGGCCCCTTCGCGCAGCAGACGGTTCGTTCGCCTTCGGCTGCTCCGCCCGCGCTTCTCACTAGCAGCCTTCTCCACGGACGCGGATGCCTCGCGGCCCCGCAACTCGAGCTCCCGTCTTTCCTCGAGCGCCTGGCCGCTGCTGGACCCAGTGTGCTGCTCGGGACATGCGAAGTGTTCATGCCGGAACTGAGCCCCATCCTCACTCACGAGCTCCGGGCTCCTCAGCTGGATGCCGAGGTGCTCGCGCGTGAGCTTCGACGGCCAGCGTCCACGCTGGCGGCGGCGCCTGCCGCAGTCGGCGCCCGAGGCGAGCCGCCCGGGCAAGAGCATGACGTTCGGCCGTTCGTGATGGCAGTCCGCGGGCTCATCGAGAGTGAGCGACTCGATACCGCGAGGCAGATGCTCTACGCGGCGCCGCCGTACATCCTGAGCGATCCTCTCGTCGCGCGGCTTCGCTCTATCCTTGCTCCACCGGTGGTGAAGCGGGTCCACAAGCGTGATCTGGATCGTCGCCAGGAGTACGACTGGCTCCGAACACACGGGCATCAATATCGCGGCCAATGGGTTGCCCTGGACGGTGCCACTCTGCTGGTCAGCGCGGCGACCCTGCGTGAACTTCAGGAGCGGCTGCGCGCCGTGCCTGTGACCAACCGACCGTTCCTCCATCGCGTGGACTGAGAGTTCGCGGAACTGATCGGGCGCTCGCGTCCCGATTGATCCCACGAACCGAGATCTTGTTGGATGCTGCTCCGACCGGACGGATCCGAGTTCACCACTGGCCGCTCTCGCTACTCTGATCACGCTCCGGCGTCACAGGAGACGACAGCGAAGGTCTTCGTCAAGATCAGCACCGAGGCTCTCGCGGGTCCGATCGTTGCTCAGCTCGACACGGGGGCGGCGTGGTCTATGCTGGACGCCGAAGTCGCTGAGGCGATGGCCCTGCTCGGAGGAGATGGAGAACCAAAGCGCATCTCCACCCGCCTCGGTCCGGTCGACGGTAGACTGACGCGGACTTCCCTGGAGATTGTTGCGGACGATGGGGATTCCTTGACGGTTGAGGCGACCGTCTGGGTGTCCCCCGAGTGGAACGGCGGCAACTTCCTCGGGTATGCGGGCCTACTCGAGCGCGTTCGCTTCGCAGTTGACCCGAGCGACAACTCCTTCTACTTCGGCGCCCTGTAGTCCGACCGTGCCAGTCCTCGATCGCCATCAACTCGAGCTTTGCCGCCCGACACGAATGTGGACGTGTTTCGTCAACGAGGGCGGCGCTGCTCGAGACGCGCCTTAACTTCCGACCATGGGCTCTGATCGCCTGGATTCGCCTCGAGATCGGCCAGCCGGCCGTCGAGAAGCGCACGCTCCTCGGCCGTGACCGGGAGGTCCTCCTCGGAGAGCGTGTCCCACAACGCTTCGATGAGCTGGAGCCGATCGCTCGGGCTGAGCTTCAGGGCCTCTGCCAGTAAGTCGAGATTCATGCTGAGATGTAGAGGCCGCCGGCGTCCGGCGCTGGCGCGGACCCGCTCGCGGCGCTGCCGCCCGCCCGCTACGACGTGAGCAGGCTCCTCAGCTCCGGGACCACCCACAGCGGCTCCCGGCCGTTCGCGACCCGCTGGATGTTGTCGAAGCCGTTGCGGAACGCCTTCACCCAGTGGCAGATGGTGGGGCCCGCGGTGTGCGGCGTGATCGTGATGTTGTCGAGCCCGAAGAGCGGATGGTCCGTCTTGGGCGGCTCCTCGATCATCACGTCGAGGCCGGCCGCCATGATCTGCTTCGTCGTGAGCGCCTTGTAGAGCGCGTCCTCGTCGACGACCGGGCCCCGGCACGTGTTGATCAGGATCGCGGTCGGCTTCATCATCTCGAGCTCGCGCGCCGACATCATCCGGCGCGTCGTCTCGTTGAGCGGCACGTGCAGCGACACGATGTCGGAGGTCTCGAGCAGCTCGGTGAAGAGGACGAAGCGCACGCCGAGCGCGTCCTCCTGGTCCTCGGTGAGCCGGAGGATGTCGTAGTACTGGACCTTCATGTCGAAGGCGGCGGCGCGGCGCGCGACCTTCTTGCCGATGTTGCCGAGCCCGACGATGCCGAGCGTCTTGCCCGCGGCCTCGTAGAGCCGCGTCTCGGCGAAGTCGCCGACGCGCCACTTGCCCGCGACGACGTTGTTGTGCTGCCAGACGAGCTTCTTGAGCACCGCCAGGATCAGCATGATCGTGTGCTCGGCGACCGAGACGGCGTTGGACCCGCCGTTGTTCGCGATCGGGACGCCGGCCTTGCGCGCCGCCTCGCAGTCGAGCCGGTCGTACCCGGCGCTGATGAGCTGGATCAGCCGCAGCTTCGGCGCCGCCCGGAAGAACTCGTTCCCCATCCCGGGACGCGGGAAGCCGAGATAGAACTCCGCGTCCTGGGCCGCCGCGTAGAACTCCGGCGTCTGATGGTTGGCCACGCCGACCTCGTAGCCGGGCGGGACCAGGCTCCGCATGACCTCCATGATGGGCTCGGGCATCGGCGGCGCGAACAGGATCTTCGTGGCCACGGTGTCTCCTTTCCTACCGCTGGACGATCATGTACGTCGCGCGGCCGACAGCGAGGACGCGGCCGCCCGAATCGGTGACGGTCGTCTCGCCGAAGACGATCGTGCGCCCGCGCTTGAGGATGCGGCCCTCGGCGAAGATGTGCCCCTCGCGTGTGCCGGCGAGGAAGCTCACGTTGAGATCGAGCGTGGTCTGGCCGACGCCACCCTCGGACGCCTCGTGGAGGGTGGAGAGCGCGCCCCCGACCGCCATGTCGACGAGCGCGCTGTAGACGCCGCCGTGCACGGGCGCGCCGGCGGCGTTCTTGATCTCGTCGCGCACGGGCACGCGCAGGCGCACGCGGCCTTCCGCCGCCTCGACGACCTCGACGCCGAGCGTCCGCCAGAAGAGATTCTGCTGCGCGCGCTCGCGGACGGCGGTCAGGAGGTCGTCGGCCATGACTGGGAGCGCACCATACACGAGGGCGAGCGCGTGTGGCAAGGGCCGTCGGCCTCGCGCTTGAGGTCGCCGCCGCCGGGTGGTACATGATCGGGATCATGAAGCGGCGCTCACGCCGTGCGGCCTCGCTGGCGGTTCTTGCCGCGCTCACGACGACCGGGGCAGGCGCCCAGACCGCCCAGGAGGTGATCCTCCGTGCCAAGCCGGCCGCAGTGCTCGTCACCGCGCGGGTCGACGCCGAGGTCACCCTGAGCTGCGGTGCAGGTGCGACGACCGTGACGCCTGCCCCGTTCGTCGAGACGGGCACCGGATGGGTCGTCGACGGTCGAGGATGGGTCGTGACGAATGCGCACGTCGTCGACCCGGCGCACACCGCGCCGCCCTGGGTCGTGCACGAGCTGAAGCGCAAGGCCGTGGACCAGGCGTGCGTGGCCCCGGTGCTCGCCCGCCAGGGTCTCCGGCGCGGGCAACGGCCCGACGTCGAGGACCAGATCCGCGCGACCGTGGACCTGGGGAAGGTGGAGGCGAAGGTCGCGCCCGCGGTCATGGTCATGCTCTCGAACGGTCGGACGGTGCGCGGCGACGTCACGAAGTTCAGCCCGCCGCTCCTGCTCGACGCGGGAGGGAAGCCGCTGCCCGAGTCGGGGCGCGATCTCGCGTTGCTCCGCATCCCCGACGGGACGTACCCGGCGCTGGCAGCGGCGCGCAGCGATCCGCGGATCGGTGACCCGATCCACGTGATCGGCTTCCCGGGCGTGGTGCTCGCGCACGAGCTGCTCGGCAAGACCGCGTCCGTCGAGGCCTCGGTCACCAACGGAAGCGTCTCCGGCGTGAGGCAGGACGCCATCGGGCAGGACGTGATCCAGACGGATGCGCCCGCGGCCCACGGAAACAGCGGTGGCCCCGCGATCGGCCAGGACGGCACCGTCGTCGGGGTGCTCACGTTCGTCTCGCTGTCTGCGGGCGGCGACGTCGTGCAGGGCTTCAACTTCCTCATCCCGGCGCGCGACGTGACGAAGTTCCTCGCCGGCACGGACGTTCGCGCGGGCGAGAGTCGCTTCAACGCCGCCTGGACGGCAGGGCTCATGGACCTTGCGGGTGACCGGTACGCTCGCGCGCTCGCCGCGCTGCGCGAGGCCGACGCGCTCATGCCCGGCCAGCCGGACGTGAAGCGGGCGCTCCAGGAGGCGGACGCGAAGGTGAAGAACCCGCCACCCCGCCCGCTGCCGTGGGCGTGGATCACGCTCGCGCTCGTCGTCGCCTCCGGGGGAGGCTACGGCGCGCTCGCCTATCGCCGCTGGCGGAACAACCGCTTCCGCATCAAGGCGAAAGACGTCGCCAGGATGATGGAGGAGGGCGCGAACCCGATGCTGCTCGACGTCCGGCAGCCGTCGGCCGTCACGCAGTCCGCGCTCCGCATCCCCGGGGCCAGGTACATCGCACCGGATGCGCTCGAGAAGGGCCAGCTCAACCTCGACGCGGACCCGGCGAGGACGGTCGTCGCCTACTGCACCTGACCCGACGAGGGGACCAGCGCCCGGGTGGCGCAGCAGCTCAGGACGGTCGGCTTCAGGGACGTGCGCATCCTCAAGGGCGGTCTCGGCGGCTGGGCGAACGCGGGGCTCCCACTGGAGAGTGGCGCCTGACCGGCGGGCGGCCAGGGCTGTGAGCCGCTCTCAGCGCAGGAGGTGGCGCGCGATGACCATGCGCTGCACCTCGGACGGCCCCTCGCCGATCCGCCGCACGCGGGCCTCCCGGTACCAGCGCTCGAGCGGGAACTCCTTCGACACGCCGTAGCCGCCGTGGATCTGCACGGCCGCGTCGACGGCGCGGCCGAGGACCTCCGACGAGTACAGCTTCGCGATCGACGCCTCGACGCGTGCGTCCTCTCCGCGGTCGGCCTTCCACGCGCCGTCCCAGATCAGCCAGCGACACGCACGGAGCTCGACCTCCGCGTCGGCGAGCATCCACTGGATCGCCTGGCGCTGCGCGAGCGGCACGCCGAAGGTCGAGCGCTGCTTGGCGTGCGCGATCGCCATGCGATGCGCCGCGACGGCGACACCCAGGTTGGCCGTCGCGTACGGGAAGCGGTTCCGGGTGAGGAGGTCGAGGCAGAGGTGCAGCCCCTTGCCTTCCTCGCCCAGCAGGGCGTCGGCGGGCAGCCGGCAGTCCTCGAAGACGACCTCGCACGGCTCGGCCACCGTGCGGATGGTCTTGAACCGCTTCGCACGGAATCCCGGCGCGTGCTTCTCGACGATGAAGCACGAGATGCCCGCGCGCTCCCTGGTGCGATCGGTGCGCGCGAAGACCACGCCCCACTCCGCCTCGTCGGCGTGCGAGATGAAGATCTTCGTCCCGTTCAGCGCCCAGCCGTCTCCGCGCTTCTCGGCGCGGCACTGGATGGCGCCGGCGGGATCCGAGCCGCCCGACGGCTCGGTGATCGCGAAGAAGGTGTAGTACCCCTCACGCAGCGCGGGCACCGCGTAGCGCTCGATCTGCTCGCGGGTCCCGCCCCAGATCGCGACCGGCGGGTACCGTCCGAAGACGCCGGCGCCGGGGTTGTAGAGGCCCATGCGGTGCTGCGCCATCTCCTCGAGCAGCACGCACATCGAGAAGGTGTCGAGCCCGCCGCCCCCGTACTCCTCGGGAGCGGCGAGGCACCAGAGCCCCGCCGCCCGCGTCTTCTCGCGGAGCCGGCGGAGGTCCTCGTCGGGCAGATCCGGCGCGTCCGGGTCGATGCGCTGCTCGATCGGGACGATCTCGTCCTGCACGATCCGGCGGATCTGCTCGCGGAGCGCCACGAGCTCGTCGGGGAGCTGATACCCGGGGAACTGCGCCTTCGGCCGCCACGCGATGCCCTTGCGCGGACGGTCGGCGCTCGTGCTCATCGGCGTGATCCGCGCCGTCGGCCGGAGCGCGCCCCGGCCACCGCGGCGATCCCGTGCGCGTTCACGACGTCTGCCCCGGTGGTGGCCACGGGATGTTCATGCGATCGAGCCGCCGGAGCCGGTCCTGGCCGAGCGCGGTGTCCCAGACGTCGGCGAGCGCCTCGGGCGTCCACGCGTCCGCGCGCGTCGCCGTGCGCAGCGGCGCCGGGTGCGACCAGACCGACACCTGGTTGCCGCGCACGTGGACGACCTGGCCCGTGATGTGCGCCCCGCGGTCGCTCGCGAGGTACGCGACGACCGGCGCGATGCCTTCCGGCGGCGCGGCGACCTGGGTGCGCCGCGTGTCGGGCAGGCGGTCCGTCATGCGCGTCTGCGCCTCGGGCGAGATCACGTTCGCGCGCACGCCGTACTTGGCCATCGCGAGCGCCGTCGACCGCATGAGCCCGACGATGCCCTCCTTCGCGGCGGAGTAGTTCGGCTGGCCGGGGCTGCCCTCGAGGCCGGCGGTGGATGTGAAGCCGATGAGACAGCCGCGCTTCTTCTCGCGCATGTAGCGCGTGGCCGGCCGCCACACGGCGAAGTGGCCCTTGAGATGAACTGCGATGACCGCGTCCCACTCCTCCTCGGACATGTTGAAGATCATCCGCTCGCGCAGGATCCCCGCGCAGCAGACCATCGCGTGCAGGTCACCGAACTTCTCGATCGCGGTGTTCACGACCGCCTCGCCGCCCGCCGTCGTCGCGATGCTCTCGATCGACGCGATGGCCTGGCCGCCGGCCGCGGCGATGTCCCTCACGACCGACTCCGCCGGCTGGCTCGACGGGTTGCGCCCGTCGACGCTCACGCCGATGTCGTTGACGACGACCTTCGCTCCCGCCGCCGCGAGCCCGAGCGACACCGCGCGCCCGATCCCGTTCGCGCCCCCGGTGACGACCGCGACCTTCCCGTCGAGCAGTCCCATGACGTCCTCCTCTCTTCCACAGGCCTACCGCCGTCGCACTACCGGCCTTTCCACTCGGGCTTGCGTTTTTCGAGGAAGGCGCGCGCGCCTTCCTTGAAGTCCTCGGAGAGATAGCACGACAGCAGGATGTCCTCGGCGTCCTTGAGGGCCACCGGCGCGGTCATCCGCCGCGTCGCCTCCTTGATCGCGGCGAGTGTCAGCGGCGCGAGCTCCGTGAGCCGGGCGGCGAGGTCGTCGACGCGGGCCTGGAGCTCGGCGAGGGGATGCACCTGGTCGGCGAGGCCGATCGCCTTGGCCTCGGTGGCGTCGACCAGCCGCGCGGTGAGCATGATCTCGCGCGCCCGGATCGGCCCGACCGTGGCCGCGAAGAGCGAGACGCTGAAGGGCGCGGGCGAGTTGCCGAGCGTGCGCGCGACGGGCGCGCCGAACCGCGCGTGCGAGGCAGCCAGGCGCAGGTCGCACGCGAGCGCCATGAACAGGCCGCCGCCGACGGCGTCGCCCTGGACCATCGCGATCGTCGGCTTCCGCATCGCGTGGATGCGCCGGAGTACGCGGCCGATCCGCGCCTCGTAGGCGAGCGCGTCCTCCTTGGTCTCGAACGCGAGGAACTGCCGGATGTCGGTCCCGCTCACGAACGCCTTGTCGCCGGCGCCACGCAGGACGAGCGCGCGCACGGCATCGTCGGCGTCCGCCTCCTCGCAGAGGTCGTGCAGGCGGTCGTACATCTCGAACGTCATCGCGTTGCGTGTGCCGGGCCGGTTGAACGTCACGGTCGCGACGCGGTCCTTCGTCTGGAACAACAGGTCGTCGGTCATGGTCACCTGGTCAACCGATAGAGGCGGCGGGGGTTCTCGGAGAGGATCTGGCGCTTGTGCGCCTCGGTCACGTCCGGCCGGTCGATGAGCTCCTTGAGCGATTTCGGGTAGCTGTGGTCCCAGTGCGGGAAGTCCGAGGCGTAGACGATCTGGCGCGCGCCCACGTACTCGATCGCCTGCGGCAGGAGCGTCTCGTCGGCCTCGCACGAGACGTAGATGGTCCCGCCCTTGACGTACTCGCTCGGCAGCTTCGTGAGCGCCGGCGCCTCGACGTGCCCGCGCTTCTCGAACTCCTCGTCCATCCGCTGCACGAAGTACGGGACCCAGCCGGCGCCGGCCTCGAGGTACGCGATCCTGAGCCGCGGGAACCGCGCCGGCACGCCCTCGAAGATCGTCGAGACCATCTGCCGCATCTGGCCGGACACGTGCGACATCGTGTGCGCCTGGATGAACTTGGGGAACGGCTCCGTGGCCCCGAGGTTCCAGTCCGTCCCGCTCGCGTGGATCGCGATCGGCACGTCGAGCCGCTGCGCCTCGGCATAGACGACGTCGTACCGCGCGTGCCCGAGCAGGTAATAGCCGTCGGCCGGGAGCATCGCGCCGACGCAGCCGAGCTCGGTGACCGCGCGGCGAAGCTCGGCCGCCGCGGCGTCCGGGTCCTGAGGCGGCAGCAGCGCGACGGCCTTGAGCCGCGGCGAGACCTTCGTGAACTCCTCGTGGAGCAGCGTGTTGTACGCGCGGCACAGCACGACGGCCCACTCCGGGTCGCGCGTGTACGTCATGAAGAGCCCGAGCGTCGGATAGAGGACGGCGACCGCCATGCCGCCCTGGTCCATCGCCTCGAGCCACGACGTCGCATCGCCCGCCCAGTCGCCGCGCGTGCCCTTGAGCCGGCGGTCCCAGCCGTCTTGCGGGAAGTAGGGAAACCCGGTCGATCGCTTGTTGTACGGCGGTTCGAGGTAGCGCTGCAGTTGCTCCCAGGACTCGGTGACGTGGCCGTCGGCGTCGATGACCTCGAATGTCATGGCGCGTCCTCCTCGCGGCGGTCGTGCGCGACTTCTACCACACTTCGCGTGACCCCGAAAGCGACCGACCGCTTCCCTTCGTCCCGGCGTGTGCGGTACCTTAGCCGCCGCCGGGATGGATGGGATCGGCATGACCGACAGGACGACGCGACGTTGACGACAGGCACGGAGCCGCCGAAGGTCCTCAGGCGCGAGTGGGCGTCGGTCGAGGGATGGCGCGACACGAAGGCCGGGATGTGGGCGTGGCTCGTGCAGCGTGTCGCCGCGATCCTGCTGCTCGTCGTCATCGCGCTGCACCTGATGAACCCGTTCGTGCGTCCGGTGCAGGCGGTGCTCCTCGCGCTCGCGCTGCTGCATGCGCTGCTCGGCGTCCGGGCGCTCCTGCTCGACGTCGGCGTGCCGCTCCGGTGGAGCACGCCGATGTTCGCCGGCGCGATCGTCGTGGCGGTCGCGCTGTTCGCCCTCGTCTGGACCTGGCGGTGGTATTGAGGCGCCGTCCGGTCCCCGCTGGCTGTCCCGTCCCCGTGTCCCGAAAGGAAGCCACTCCGTGACGACATCGAACGCCAGACGCTCCGCGCTGATCCTGCCGGTCAACATCCCGCGCTTCGTCGACAAGGCGCACGAGCGGGGATCGGACGCAGTGGTGCTCGACCTGGAGGACGCCGTGCCGGCCACGGAGAAGGCCAGCGCACGGCGCCTGGTCCGCGACGCGCTCCGGATGGTCGGCCGCGGCGGCGCCGAGGTGCTCGTTCGCGTGAACAACGACCCCTCGTTGCTCGACGAGGACATCGACGCCTCGGTGCATCCCGGGCTCGACGGCATCTCGTTTCCGAAGGCCGAATCGGCGGAGCAGATCGCGAACCTCGTGAGCCGCATCGAGCGTCTGGAGCGCGCGCGGGGCATCGAGCCCGGGCACGTGCGTCTCGGCCTGGCCATCGAGACCCCTCGCGGGCTGCTGGCAGCGCGGGAGATCGCCGGGGCGAGCGACCGCATCGCCACGATGAGCGTCGGTCCGGAGGACTATTGCCTGGAGCTCGGCGTCGAGCCGTCCCGGGATGGCGCCGAGCTCCTGTACCCGGTGTCGACGGTCGTGACCGTGGCGAAGGCCTTCGGGATCCAGCCGACGGGGCTGGTCGGGAGCGTCGCGGGCTTTCGCGACCTGGAGGCGTTCGAGGGCGCCGCGGTGCGGGCACGTCAGCTCGGCTGCCAGGGCGCGGGGTGCATCCATCCCGACCAGGTGATCATCCTCAACCGCGTGTTCTCACCGGACCCCGACAAGGTCCAGTATGCCGAGCGGGTGGTGCAGGCATTCGAGGACGGCGTGCGGCGCGGAACGGCGTCGGTCAACCTCGACGGCCGGATGGTCGACGTCCCGGTCTACAAGCGCGCGCTGGTGATCCTGGCACGCGCCCGCGCCGTGGCGGACACCGAGCGGCGGAAGGCGGAGGCGCGCGCGCGGCTCGGCTGACAGCCGGTGGGTGGTCGAGGACGCCACGGCTTTGTCGGGTGCGTCCGCGCACCCCCCGGGGCGCTCCGAGCGCGGGGGCATGGGGGGCTTCGATAGTGCCGCGCCGAAGTGGATCCCGTGAACACGCATTGCGTTGTCGAGGGCCGTCCCGGGTGTCCCGGGACGGCTCCGAGCGTGGGGGGCATGGGGGGCCTCGATAGTCCCCCATGGCCGAGCGGGCGACCGAGGCGCGGCCCGGGTTTCCCGGGCCGTGTCCGAGTCGCCCCGGGGGGCTTGGGGGGCTTCGATAGTCCCCCCATGACAAGGAGGTCGCCATGGCCGACCGGGAAGGGGTCGCGGTGCTTGGCGCCGGCATCATGGGCACCGGCATCGCGCAGGTGTTCGCGCAGTCCGGCTTCAGCGTCGCGCAGACCGACGTGGGCGAGGCGGTCCTCGCGCGCAGCCGCGAGACGATGCGCCGCGGCCTGCAATCGCTGGCGGACAAGGGCCGCATCGCCGCGGACGACGTCGCGGCGATCCTCGGTCGCATCCGGCAGACCGCCGTGCTCGCCGAGGCCGTCGCGGACGCCGACTTCGTCGTCGAGGCCGTCGTCGAGGACCTCGAGGTCAAGCGGCAGGTCTTCGCCGAGCTGGATCGTGCGGCGCCCGCCGCGGCGATCCTCGCGACGAACACGTCCATCCTGTCGCCGACGGCGATCGCCGCGGCCACACGGAGCCCGGCGCGGTGCATCGGCATGCACTTCATGAACCCGGCGCCGGTCGTGAGGCTCGTCGAGGTCGTGCCGGGCATCCTGACCGCTCGGGAGACGGTCGAGGCTACGAAGGCGATGGCGACGCGCCTCGGCAAGACGCCCGTGGTCGCGAAGGAGGCACCCGGTGGGATCGTGTCGCGCATCATGATGGCGATGCGCAACGAAGCGGTCGACATCCTCGCCGAGGGGATCGCGAGCGCGGAGGACATCGACACCGCGATGAAGCTCGGGGCGGGCTTCCCGATCGGCCCGCTCGCCCTCATCGACCTCGTCGGTGTCGACCTGCACGTGACGAACTCCGAGACGATGGTGCGCGAGACGGGCAACGCGAAGTACCGGCCGCATCCGCTCCTGCGCACGATGGTGCGGGCCGGGCTGCTCGGCCGGAAGTCCGGGCGCGGGTTCTACGGCTATGAGCGCTGACTTCCCGCGCGTCTACTTCGACGACCTGGTCCCGGGGGAGGAGTTCACGAGCCTCGCGCGCACGATCACCGAGGCCGACATCGTGAACCTCGCCGGCGTCATGGGCTGGTACGACCCGCTCCACACCGACGCGGAGTCGACGAAGGCGGGGCCCTTCGGCGGGCGCGTCGCCCAGGGCCTGCTCGGCCTCGTGCTCTCGAACGGGCTCTCGAACGGCTGCATCCCGAGCCACCGCGGCATCGCCGCCATCGTGGCGTTTCTCGGCATTGCCGAGTGGAGCTTCCGGGCGCCGATCCGCATCGGCGACACGATCCGGATCGTCACGCGCGTCGTCGAGAAGCGCCCCACGACGTCACCCGACCGCGGCATCGTGGTCTTCGAGCAGGCGGTGGTCAACCAGGACGGCCGCACGGTGCAGGACGGCCGCAAGACGTACCTGATCGCCACGAGCTCGTCGTCGTGAACAAGCCCGGGTCGTCGGGCGCGGCCGCCCGTCAGCCTCGCTGGGTGCGCTGCCGGCGGCGCGTCTCGGCCTTCTTGCGCTCCTCCGCGAGCTGGTAGCCCGCCTTCACGCGGTCCCACGCGGCGGCGACGCCGGTCTCGCGCAAGCGGTACTTCTGCACCTTGTCGTTCGGCGTGCGCGGCAGCGCCGGGAGCACCTCCAGGTAGCGCGGCACCGCGAAGTACGGCATGCGGTCCTCGCACCACGCGAGGAACGGCTCGGGGTCGAGCGTCGCGCCGGCGCGGAGCACCAGGCAGAGCTTGATCTCGTCCTCGCCGCCCGGCAGCCCGGAGGGGACCGCGACGGCCGCGCACTCCGCGACGTCCTCATGGTCGGCGACCACCCGCTCGACGTCGTAGGACGAGATGTTGACCGCCCGGCGGCGGATGACGTCGCGCATGCGATCGACGAAGGAGAAGTACCCGTCGGCGTCGCGCGTGAGCCCGTCGCCGGTGTGGTACCAGACGTTGCGGAGCGCCTCGAGCGTCGTGTCGGGCATGCGCCAGTAGCCCTGGTTGAAGAGCCACGGGGCCTTCGGCCTGACGAGGAGCTCGCCGACCTCGCCGGGCGCTCGTGGCTCGTCCGTCTCGGGATCGACGATCTCCAGGTCGAACCACTCGGACACCGCGACGCCGCACGAGCCGGGACGGACGTCGTCCCACGGCATCATGGTCACGATCCCGATCTCCGTCATCCCGTAGTACTCGAGGACGCGCGGGATGCCGAACCGCCGCTTGAAGTCCTCCACGATCGCCGCGGGCGCCGGCTGTCCGAGCGCCACGCGCAGCCGGTGGTCTCGATCACCGGGGCGCTCCGGCTGGCGGAACACGAATTCCATCATGACGCCGAGGAGGTTCGTGACCGTCGCGCCCGAGCGCCGGATCTGGTCCGCCCACTCGCTGGCGCTGAACCGCGGGCAGACGACGGCACGGCCGCCGCGCAGCATCGCGGGATAGACCTGCATCATCGGCGCGTTGCCGTGGTAGAGCGGGGTCGCGACGAAGTAGACGTCGTCCTGGGTCAGCCGCGTGAGGTTCGCGGTCAGCTCCGCGAAGAGGTGACAGTGCGCGTTGGGCATCATCACGCCCTTCGAGGGGCCGGTCGTGCCCGACGTGTACATGATCGCGAGGAGATCGCGATGGGACAGCTCGACGCCGGGCGGATCGTCGCGGCCGGTGTCGAGCTCGGTGAACGGGATCGCACGCAATCGCGCGAACCCCGGCAGCCGATCGTCACCGCCGTGCACGACGGCGGTCTCGAGCTCCGGCAACCGCGCCTCGCTCGCCTGGAGCCGCTCGACGAGATCGCTCGCGATCACGATCACGCGCGCGCCGGAGTTGTTCACCACGTGTTCGAGGAAGTAGCCCTTGTACGCGTGGTTGATCGGCACCTCGACGGCGCCGAGCCGGTTCAGCGCCCACCACACGAGCAGGAACTCGATCGAGTTCGGGAGCATCACCAGGGCCCGGTCGCCGCGGGTCACCCCGAGCGCCCGGAAGCCGTGGGCGAGGGCATTGACGCGGCGGTCGACCTCCGCGTACGTGAGCGCGGGCTGGTCGAGCAGCTCGAGGAACGGCCGGTCGCCGTCGGTCTGCGAGCGGCGTTCGAGGACGCGCGAGACGATCCACTCGCGCCGGTCCGGGACCGCGAGGTCGAGCGGCGGGAACGTCCGCACGCTCATCGCGCCTCGGCCGCGAGGAGCGCCGCGCCGAGCGCGCTGACCGCCATCGGCTCGGGAGGGACGAGGATGGCGCCGAGCGCCGCAGCGAGGTGGCTGACGAGTCCGGCGTCCTTCGCGCCGCCGCCGGCGAGCGCCGCTCCGCCACCGGCGCGGTCCTTGCGGGCGAGCGCGACGATCTTCTCGGCCATCGAGTGGTGAAGTCCGGCCAGCAGGTCCGCCGGCGCGGTGCCCGAGGTGAGCAGCGAGATCGCCTCCGTCTCCGCGAACACCGCGCAGCCGGCCGAAAAGGCGGCCGGCGCTGCGGACTGCAGGGAGACCGAGCCGAGCGTGTCGAGGGGAAGGCCGAGCAGGTGGGCGATGACCTCGAGGATGCGCGCGCTTCCGGCAGCGCACTGGCCGCTCACGGTGAAGTCGCGCACGGCGCCTCCCGGCCCTAGGCGGACGGCGCGCGTGCCGTTGCCGCCGACGTCCAGGATCTGGGTGGCGCCGGGAAACAGCCGTGTGGCGCCGCGGGTCAGGCACGACACGTCGTCGAGCCGCGACACCTCGGCGAGCTTGAGCGCGCCGAGGCCGGTCGCCCCGATCGCGCCGAGCGCCTCGCGCGTCCGCCCGGCACGGCAGAGCGCGCGCGCGAGCGCCTGCTCCGCGACGGCCGCGTAGTTGCCCTCCGACCGCAGGATCGCGACCGTCAGGCGAGCGCCGTCGACCACCGCCGCCTTCGTGTAGAGCGAGCCGGCATCGATGCCTGCGATCGGCGGTCCTCCCAGCGCGGCGTGTCGCGGCAGGTCGAACACGCTCACCGACGCCGTCGCCGGCGGCCGCGCGCTCGCGCTGAACACGCGGGGCGGGCCGAGCGTCGCGCCCCGCGCCGCTCCTGCACCGGCGATGGCCGCGCGTCCGGCGCTGGCACCATTCCCGCGGGTCTCGCCTCGCTCCACCGCGTCGGCAGCGAGCAACGCGGCGCCGAGCGCGCCGGTGAGCAACGGGTCGGACGGGACGAGGACACGCATGCCGAGCCGTTCCTCGAGCGCGCGCACGAGGCCGGCGTTGTGCGCGCAGCCGCCCGTGAGGACCACGTCGCGCTCGACGCCCAGGCCGCGGACCATCCGGTGGATACGGGCCGCAAGCGCCGCGTGAAGGCCGGCGAGCACGTCCTCGATCGCGATCCCGGCGGCGAGGTGCTGCAGCACCTCCTGCTGCGCGAACACGGTGCAGACGCTCGACACCCCGACGGCGCCTGTCGCGTCAAGACTGCGGCTCCCCAGCTCGTCGACCGTGAGGCCGAGCATCGCCGCCATGACCTCGAGGAACCGTCCGGTCCCTGCGGCGCACTTCTCGTTCATCACGAAGTTCACGACCTTGCCGCCGGGTGCGAGCTTGATGCCCTTGGCGTCCTGGCCGCCGATGTCGATCACCGTGCGCGCGTTTGGGAAGAGCGCCCGGACGCCGCGTGCGTGGCACGTGATCTCGGTGATGTCGCGGTCGGCGAACGGCAGGCGGCGGCGGCCGTAGCCGGTCGCGACAATGCACGCCAGCTTCTCGGGGGCGCACCGCGCCTGGTCGAGCGCGTCGGCGAGCAGCCGTGCCGAGGCGCGCACGTAGTTCGTGTCGGTGCGGCCGGTCGTCGTGGCGAGGACGCCGGCGCCGCCGACGACGACCTTCGTGAGCGTGGAGCCCACGTCCACGCCGGCGACGCACACGTCGCCGGAGAGCTTCAGCACGCGGGGGCCGTGCCGCGCGCGCTCTCGATGCCGCCCAGGAACCCGCGCACCTGACCCATGATCACCGCGTCGGCCCAGCTCCGCGGATCCGCCATGTCGCTCTCGATGATCAGCGACGGGATCCCTTCCTCCGCGAGCTGGTTCTTGACGTGCACCTGGCCCCAGCTCACGGCACGGCACGAGCGCGTCCGGTGCATCACCACTCCGTCGAGGCGGTAGTCCTGCACCCACCGGCGCAGCAGCCGCATCCCCGGAGCGGAGAAACCCGAGAGGCTGCAGTTCTCGGGGACGACCTCGGCACCCCACTCGTGAATCCACACCGCGCGCTTCCAGCTGCGCTCGACGAGCGCCGCGACGGGATCGGCGAGGTCGATCTCGACCGGGGCGCCGCTGAAGTACACCGTCTCGATGACGAAGACCGCGCCGAGCGCGCCCACGGCGTTGAAGAAGCCCAGGTTGTACCAGGGCGGGATGCCCATCCAGAGCAGCCGGAACCGCTCGTCCGGGACGACGCCGATCCCCCGCGCGACGCGATCGCGCACCTCGTCGCGGAGCTGGCGGAGGTACTCGACGGCGTCGCGCTCGCCGAGGAGGTAGAGCAGCGGGATGACGCCGCCCATGAAGTAGTCCTCGGCGCCCATCGGGCAGGGGACGGCCCTCCGGAGCTCCTGGATCTCCCACAGCAGGGCGAGCGCCTCCTGGGCGTTGGCCATCGCGTCGCGCAGCCGCTCGACGTCGAGCGGTCGCCCCGTGTGCCGCTCCAGGAACGCGATCTGCTCGGAGAGCGTGTCGCGCAGCAGCTCCTTGTAGTGCGCCTCGATGCGCGGATCGTGGGGATCCACGTCGTGCGGCAGGCTCATCGGATCGGTGTGGAACACCGGCACCGGCAGGTAGCGCGATGCGATCGCCTGGAACCACTTGATGCGCGGGTCGCAGATCGAGCCGGAGCCGAGCAGCATCGTGGGCGCCGCCATCCCGTCGCGCGGCGCCTCGGGCGGCACGTGGCCGAGCTCCACGAGCCGGCTCACGTAGCCGATGCTGTTGCGGAGGTACGAGCAGAGGTCCTGCGAGAACCCCTCCGCCTCGGCCTGCTCGCAGAACTGCCCGGCCACCTGCTTCGCGGCGCACAGCGTGCCGAAGTTCTCGGGGAACTCCCACGGCACGTCGAACGCGTGGAGGATCTCGGACGACACGCCTGCCATGCACCAGGCGAGCGGACCACCCTCGCGGCGGCGGGCATCGCGGGCGTAGAAGCTTCGGAGCAGCTCCTTGGACCGGCGCACGGTCTCGAGCGACTTCCGGGCGGCGCGTAGCTGGCTCATGGAGCCTCCCTGGCTCGGGGATGCGTTCACCGCGGGCGTCTCAGCCGATCATCTCCACGAACGCCTGGATGCGGGTGCGCATCGACTCGACGTTCGCGAGCGTGTAGTCGTCCTCGAGGACCAGGCTTGGCAGCCCCGCGTCGTCGAGGCGCCGGCGCACGTCCACGAGGTCGAGCTTGTGCGGATCGCAGAACGACAGGATGTAGAGCACGACGCCCTCGGCGCGGAACCGGCGTGCGGACTCGACCAGGTAGTCGAACCGCTCGCGCCCCGTCCCGCGGTAGGTGCGAGGGCACTGGAAGCCGGTGAAGTAGTAGCGGACGAAGCCGCCGAACGGGTCGTCGCCATCCGTCACCGCACCCAGCTGCCCGCGCGCGCCGATGCACGTGTCGTCCATCACCACGTCGGCGGCGCACTCCTCCACGAGGCGGACGAGGGACACGTCGTCGTTGATGCACCCGTAGAAGAGCAGCCGCGCGCGCCGGGGCCCCGACCGCGGGGCGCGTGCCGTGACCTCGGCCTTCACCTCGGTGAGCAGCGTCTCGAACTCGGCCGCGGGGATGCCGCTGCCGGCGATGAGGACCTCGAGCATCTCCGTTCCTGAGATCAGCGGTGGGTCGGACTGCCGCAGCGCGTAGAGGTCCCAGACGAGCGCGCGGACCCGGTTGTAGAGCGCGATGGTCTCCTCGAGCGCGGCGTCGTCGATCGCGCGGCCGGCGAATGCCTCCACGCGCTCCTTGAAGAGCTCGAGCTCGCGGCGGAAGAACCGCTCGGTGGCCGGCGTCACGGTGTGCGGGACGTTGACCATGTGCCGGAAGGCCGGCGGCCGGTACGAGGTCCAGATCCCGTACATCCGCTGGACGCTGTCGCAGGCGTGCGACATGACGACCCCGTCGAGGAAGTCGTAGCGGCCCTTGACCGCCTGGTCGAACGTGTTGCGCACGAATGGGCACCCGTACGGCTCGACGTACCGGTCGGCCTCGGTGACCGGCTCGCGGACGTCGCCGCGGATGCGGTACGGCACGAGGCCGGCGGCCTCCATGATCTCGGGCGGGGCGAAGTAGCAGAGGTAGCCAACCACCTTCCGGCCGTCGGCCTTCAGCTCACGCGCCCGCTCGTCCCGTCCCTCGTAGAGCGCCCGCGCCCTGGCCAGCCCGCTCGGTGTCATGCGTCCGCGTCCCTCCTATTGATCATGGGGGGACTATCGAAGCCCCCCAAGCCCCCCAGGGCGGCTCGGACACGGCCCGGGAAACCCGGGCCGCGCCTCGGTCGCCCGCTCGGCCATGGGGGACTATCGAAGCCCCCCAAGCCCCCCGGCGCTCGGAGCGCCCCGGCACAGCCGCGGCACTCCTCGATCACCCGATTCGTTCACGACCACCCTGGTGCAGCGCGCGGTGGATCATGAGTAGAGCGGCCCTGCGAGCACGGCAATCCGCCAGACGATTCATGTTTCTGGGTCAGGCGCTTCCTGGTCCGCCAGCCGACGACAGGCGCGACCGGCCGCACGTCCGTCCGCCACGCCGTCAGAAAAGGAGGTCACCTCGGCGCGGCGCCAGGATATACGGGAGCCCGGCGTGATATATCTCCGTCCATGGCGAAGCACCTGGTTGACATCGACGAGAAGGCCCTCGCGGCGGCGCGAGCCGAACTGGGCACGAAGACGCTGAAGGACACGGTCAACGCGGCGCTGCGCCGCGCCGCGCCGACCCGGAATCGCCGGATCGCCCGGGCGCTCGACACGCTCGCGAAGGCGAGGTTGCGCGACCGTGGCGCTGCGTGGCGCTGACGCATCTCGTCGACACCAGCGTCCTCACCCGGCTCGGTCACCCGGCGGTACGCACCGCGCTCGAGCCCCTCACCGGAGCAGGGCAGGTTGCCAGGGCCGGCATCTCCGACCTGGAGATCGGATTCTCCGCTCGTAACCTGGCAGAGTGGAGCCGTCTTGTCGCGGCGCTCGCCGTGTTTCCCCTGATCGAGACGGACGCCGGGCATCTCAGTTCGAGCAACAATCGACCGCCCGGCGGTCGATTGTTGCTCGAACTCTCAGGCGAGCCCGCCAGGTGCAGCGGCTGCTCGCTGCCCGCGGCCTGCGTGGGCGGAAAGTGCCTGACCTCCTGGTCGCGGCCGCAGCCGAGGCGAACGGCCTGGCCGTGCTCCACTACGACGCGGATTTCGATCTGATCGCTCGCGTGACGGGTCAGCCCTGCGCGTGGATCGTGCCGGCCGGCAGCATCGACTGACCGCACCGAGATCATGGGGGACCCCGAAGGGTCCCCCAAGCCCCCCGAACGCTCGCACGCGCCCCGGGGAACCCGGGGCGCGGCTCGATCGCCCGATTCGTTCACGGGCACCGATACGAGGCGCGCCGGGAAGATCGAGGAGCGCCCCGAGTCCCCCGCGGGTTTCCGGGGGGGCGCCGAGCGCAGGGGGGCCATTTCGTGACCCCCACTCGGTTGGCGCTCAGGCCGACCAGGCCATCGCCGACGCTACCAGCGATCGACCGGTCGCGGCCGCGTGCTCGAAGGCCGGCGCCTCGTCACCGGCGAGGGCGGCGATCGCGTCCGTCATGGCCTCGTGGTCGAGGATGCCGCTGCCATCGAGCCAGCCGGCGACGGCGCCGAGCGCGGCGAAGCGCGGCGTCAGCGTGGCGCGGAGCGGCACCGCGATGGTGCGCTGGCTTGCCAGATCGGCGGCGATGGTCTCGTCCGCGATGACGAGGCCGTTGGACGCGAGCCGGCCCAGGTCGCCGCGTCCCTTGATCTCGCGCACGCCGTCGGTCGACGTCACGATCACCGCCTCCGGGTGCTCGATCCCGGTGTAGAGGATCGGGTGAGGGCTGATCGTGACCTCCGAGAGCGAGAAGCCCGAGCCGACGGTCACCGGGTAGTCGTTCTTCTGTACGCCGTGCAGTCCGGCCGCGAGCGCCGCCTGCGCGAGCACGGCGGCGGCGGTCTGCACGCGCTCGCCGGCGCTGCCCGCGATCACGACGCCGACGGGACGGGTGACCCGATGCCAGGCGCGGGCTCCACCGTTGCCGTGGCGATCGCCACCGTGACGCCGCGCCGGCGAGGCCGCACCAGTGTCCGGGCCGCGCGAGGTACCGTCGCCGTCGCCGGGCGGGGTGGGAGCGCCCACCGGGAACCGCTTTCGATAGGCTGCGTGGTACGGGGGACGATCGTCGCGACGGAACCGCACGCCGAGGCTCCACCCCTGCTCGGCGGCGATCGCGCGCAGCGCCTTGCCGTCGAGGTGGTTCAGCGGCACGCCGTACCCGGTGCAGAGCTCCAGCACCTCGACGAGCGCGAACCCCGGGTACCGGATGGCGTCGGCGATCACGCCGGCCAGCGCTCCATCGGTCGCGACGAGTCGAGCGAAGAAGCCCGCGTGGCAGCCGCGGAGCAGCTGCTCCATGTCGATCGCCGGCACCCAGTTGCCGCCCGGCGTGGTCGTCGTCGCGAAGCGCTCGGGCGTGAGCGCGGAGTGCTGCCCGCCGGTCATGCCGTAGAGCATGTTGTTGTGGAGGAGCACGGTCACGTCGACGTTCAGGAGCGCGGCCTGCGTGAGGTGCAGGAGCCCGATCGACGCCCCGCCGTCGCCGATCATCACGATGTTCTTGAGACGCCCGTCGCCGAGCAGCGTGTCGGCGAGGACGGCGCCCGTCGCCACGGCGGTCGACCGCCCGTGGATGGTGTGCACGGTGTGCACGGCGGGGAAGATCGGGTCCACGAGGCCGACGCAGCCGATGTCGCTCGTGACGACGACGTCGTGCGGCTCGAGCCCGAGGCTGCCGAGCGCCTGCGCGAGCTGGCGTGCGACCAGCGCGTGACCGCAGCCCTTGCAGTACGGCATCGGCCCTTCGCGCAGGAACGAGGTGCTCATAGTGCGTCCACGATCTCCGCGGGGCTGATCATGCTCCCGATCCGGTTGAGCCCCACCAGCTCGACGCCGGGGAGCGTGGCGCCGAGGACCGTGCGGTAGAGGCCGGTGAGGTTCTCCTCGACGACGAGCACGCGCTTGGCGCCGCGGACCGCGGCGCGGATCGGCTCGATCGGCAGGGGGAAGAGCGTCTGCACGCCGGCGAACGACACGCGCCTGCCGAGCGTGCGGGCTCGCAGCACCGCCTCCCGCGCCGCGCGGCTCGTCACGCCGTAGCTCAGCACGACCGTCTCGGGCTCGGCGTCGAGATCCGCGCTCACCATCGCCATCGCGGCCGCGCGCGCCTGGATCTTGGCCTGCAGGTGGCGCAGGACCTCGAGCGTCTCGGCGTCGTTCTTCCTGAGCCAGCCGTCCTTGTTGTGCGCGGAGCCGGTGAGCGTCACCTTGTGGTCGCCGCCGAGCACGGCGAACGGGGGCACCTCGTCCAGCGCCGAGAAGCCATAGGCGCGATAGGGTCCGGGGCCCGGCGTGCACCGCGACTCGACGGCGATCTCCGGGAGCGCGCCGTCGTCCACCACCTCGTGCGTCATCCCGACTTCCTTGTCGGACAGGACCACGATCGGGGTGCGCAGGCGCTCCGACCAGTTGAAGGCGTGCACCGTGAGCGTGAAGCACTCGACGGCCGTGCTCGGACAGAAGACGGGGACGGTGTACCCGCCCGA
>JACPDG010000084.1 GCA_016184125.1 Candidatus Rokuibacteriota bacterium
GTCGTCCACGGGCTTCCAGAGGTGGCCAGCTGCCCCGGACTTTTCGATGCGCGCGCGCGTCGAAGCGTCGTCATGCGCCGTGATCAAGATCACCGGAACGCCGGCCCCGTCCGCCACCAGGCGTTCCTGGAGATCGAACCCGCTCATGCCGTCCAAGTGGATGTCGAGGACGAGACAGCCCGCTCGGCCCCGGGGCAGCCAGTCGAGAAACTGTCGGGCCGATGCGAACGTCTGGGCCATGTAGCCGGCCGACTGGACGAGGCGACGGAGCGCCCGACGGACGGAGGGATCGTCGTCCACGATCGCGATGACGCGCGCGCTGGTCACACGGAACACCTCTGACGGTCATTGTCGGCGGTGACGAGGGCGCCTGGTATTGGACCTTGGTCACGTGCGCGGCTGGCGAACGGTATTCCGACTGCCAGCGGCCGGCCTCGTAGTCGCGCACGAACTGCGGCCACGTGTACTCGGCCTCGCCGACGAAGAGCACATCCACCTTGGCGTGCAGCTCCTCGGGGCACAGCGTCGCGAACGGCCCGCCCACCGCGACCAGCTTCCCCCGGCGCCGGAACGCCTCGGCGATCTCGAGGATCCGCCGCTTGTGGACCGCGAAGCCCGTGATGCCGATGACGTCGGCGTCCGTGTCGAAGTCGATCGGCTCGACGTTCTCGTCGCACAGCACCACCTCGTGCGGCGGCGGCGTGAGCGCCGCGACGGTCGGCAGCGCGAGGTTGGGGAAGACGCATCGCTTCCCCAGGCTCGGGAGGATGCGGTCGAACGTCCAGAACGACTCGGGATTCTTCGGCGCGATCAGGTAAAGCTTCAATGCAGGACCCACTCTACCGCTCCCCCGCGCGGACCTTGGTCCCATCGGGGGCACGAGGCGTCGTCGCGTGCGGGTCCAGCGCGCGGTGCTCGCGGTTCGAACGTCATGACGCTTCTCCTCTACCTCGGGCTGTGCCAGGCGTCGCGGTGGCCCGTCGTCGCCGCATCGTCGGCGAGTCCTGGCGTCTCACGCGGCCCGTGGGCGAGCTTCACCCAGGCCTTCGTGTTGAAGTCGTACTGGTGGACGTTCCCCTCCTCGTCGAGGCCGAAGAGGTCGTTGGAGGACGCGCAGATCTGGACGAGCTTTCCCATGGTCCACTCCATGGCCCTTGGTTCACCGGACCCTTTCGACGCACATTGCTCGCGTCTCCCTGGAAGAGTACAGCTTGACCCACCTGTGCGTGTGTACTATTCTACAAGTACAGTATGGGAATCCAGCTCGGCTTGAAGGTCGATCCGCAGAGTCCGATCCCGATCCGGCGGCAACTCACGGAGCAGCTCAAGCACGTGATCGACGGCGGCGGCATCCCGCGGGACCAGGCCCTCCCGAGTATCCGCGAGCTGGCCGGGTTCCTCGGGATCAACCCGAACACGGTGGCACGCGTCGTCGACGATCTCAAGCGCAGTGGATACGTGGAGACCAGGCGAGGCAAGGGCATGTTCGTCGCGCCGCTGCCGCCGGCCCGCCCTGCCCCCCACCTCCGCGAGCGCTTCCTGCGGGAGGCGGTGATCCAGGCCGCCGCGCGCGGCATGCCGGCCGACGAGCTGGCGGTCGGCGTCCTGAGCGTGGCCGGGATCCGGCCGGCCGCCGTCACCCGGGCCGTCGACGTCCTGTTCGTGGAGTGCAGCGCGCCGGAGCTCGAGATCGTTGCCCGGGAGCTCGAGACGCACCTGCCCGTCCGCGTCGACAAGGTGCTGCTCGGCGAGCTGCCGGCAGTCGCCCGGCGAGAGAAGCACACGGGCCGATGGGCGGCGGCGGTCACGAGCTTCTGCCACCTCTCCGAGGTGGAACGACTCCTGAGGGGCAAGGCGGTCCAGGTCGTCGCACTCTTCGCCGGAGCGCATCTCGAGACGCTCCACCGGCTCGCTCAGCTTCCATCAGGCACGCGGGTGGGTGTGGCCTCCGCCGTGGCCGAGACGGCGCAGGCCCTGCAACACTCGGTCGCCAGCGCCGGCCTGCCGAACATCGTGCTGGTCGGAGCCTGCCCTGCCGAGGGGGCCGCGCTCGGTCGCCTCGTGCGGCAGGTCGACGTGATGGTCTGCTCGACCGGCGCCGCCGAGCGGGTCCAGGCACTCGCAGGCTCCGCGCTGCGCGTGATCATCGACGAACGCGCCATCGACCAGCGTTCGATCGACATGCTGGCCGCCGTCCTGGTGGGACACGACGGCGATGGGACGGCGGCGGCTCCGGACGCCGGGGCGGCCGTCGCAAACAGCGACGGAGCGAACCGCGTGCGACGCCGCGAGTCACGCGAGGCGCGCAAGCGGGGGCGGGTGGACGGTCGCGATGGGCGAGGGACGTGACGCCGACATGGTCGAGGTCGACCACGGCGAGACGCGGCGCGCCAACGATGCGCTGGACACGGAAGACGGAGGAGAAAGCTCAATGAACGCCGCGACCGATGCAACACTGAGACGGATCGACCTCACCGTGGCCCGCCTGATGCTGACGCACGATCAGCTCCCGCTCGACCGTCGTTCCGGCTACCTCGAGGCCCGCAAGCGACTGCGGCGCGCGCGGGTGCGGCGGTTCCGCCAGCTCCAGTAAGCGTGCCGGTCCATCTCCATCACGCCTCCAGGCGCGTGACGGTCGTCCGGTGAGTCTCGCGCCGCCGCTCGAAGAGCCGATCCGCGCGGAGCTGTTCGGCATCGAGCGGCTCGAGCAGCACGCCGAGAGCCTGGCCGCCGCGCAGCCCGTGATGCGCGCATCGGCGAAGGGCCGTCGGCTGCTGCCGCGAGTCGAGGACAACGGGCGCGTGCTGCGCGAGGCGTACCGCGTCATCGCCCGGGCCGTGCGCGAGGAGCGAGCCATCACGCCGGCGGCGGAATGGCTGGTCGACAACTTCCACGTCGTGGACGAGCAGTTGCGCGAGATCCGGGACGATCTCCCGCCGGGGTTCTACCGCGAGCTCCCCAAGCTCGCCGAGGGTCCCCTCGAAGGCTATCCGCGGGTCTACGGGCTCGCCTGGGCCTTCGTCGCGCACACGGACAGCCGCCTGGACCCGGACACGCTCCGCCGGTTCGTACGTGCCTACCAGCGCGTACAGCCGCTCACCATCGGCGAGCTCTGGGCGGTGGCGATCACGCTGCGCGTCGTGCTCGTCGAGAATCTACGGCGTCTGGCCGAGGCGATCGTCCAGGGACGCGCGGCGCGCCAGGAGGCCGACGCGCTCGCTGACGACGTCCTCGGACTCGACGGCGGACTCCCCGACCCGTCGGTGACGGGGCTGCAGTGGGTCGAGGACGCCCCGCTCGTGACGCCCTTCGCCGTGCAGCTCGTCCAGCGGCTGCGCGAGCAAGACCCGGCCGTGACCCCGGCGCTCGCGTGGCTCGACCAGCGCCTGGCCGCCCAGGGGACGACCGCCGATGACATCGTCCGGGTCGAGCATCAGCGCCAGGCCGCCATGAACGTGACCGTCCGGAACGTGATCATGAGCATGAGCCGGATGTCCACGCTGGACTGGGCGGCATTCTTCGAGAGCGTGAGCCTCGTCGACGACGTGCTTGCCGCGAACGCCACCTACGCCGCGATGGACTTCACGACGCGCGATGCCTACCGGCACGCGATCGAGGCGCTGGCGCGTGGCTCGGGGCGGTCCGAGCTCGACGTGGCCCGCGAAGCCATCCTCCACGCGCGGCGCGCCGGGTCGGCGGCCGGCGGCGCGGACGACCCGCATGACACCCGCCTGCACGAGACCGGCTACTACCTCATCGGGAACGGGCGACCGAGGTTCGAGGCGGTGCTCGGGTTCCGTGCGCCCCCGAAACACCGGCTGTTTCGCGCGTACGTCGCGGCGGCGGCGCCCGGCTATCTCGGCACCATCGCGCTCCTCACCGGATGCATCCTCGCGTTGCCCCTCGTGCATGCCGCGGCCTCGGGTCTGGCCCCGCCGATCCTCGTCGTGCTCGGACTGCTCGCCCTCGTCCCCGCCTCCGACCTGGCCATCGCGCTCGTGAATCGGTCCGTCGGGACGCTGGTCCCGCCGAGCGTGTTGCCGCGGCTGTCGCTGCGCGACGGCGTGCCCCCGACGCTGCGCACCATGGTGGTCGTCCCCACGCTCCTCACGGATCCCGTCGAGGTCGACGAGCAGGTCGATCGGCTGGAAGTGCATTACCTGGCGAATCCCGACGGCGACCTTCGCTTCGCCATGCTCTCGGACTGGATGGACGCGCCGGCGGAACACGCGGCCGGTGACGCCGAGACGCTCGCCGCGGCGCGCGCGGCGATCGGCCGCCTGAACCGGCGCCACGGCCCCGCCCCGGGGGGCGGCGAGCGATTCCTGCTCCTGCACCGCCGGCGGCTCTGGAACGAGAGCGAGCAGGTGTGGATGGGGTGGGAACGCAAGCGCGGCAAGCTCCACGAGCTGAATCGGCTGCTGCGCGGCGCGACGGACACGACCTTCCTGTCCGTGGATGGCGCGGCGGCCGTTGCGCCTCCCGATGTCCGCTACGTCATCACGCTCGACGCCGACACGCAGCTGCCGCGAGAAGCCGTGACTCGCCTCGCCGGCACGATGGCGCACCCGCTCAATCGACCGAGGCTCGATCCCCGGAGCGGCCGCGTCGTCGAAGGCTACGCCGTGTTGCAGCCGAGAGTCACGCCCCCGCTCCCCGGTGGCGCGAGCTCCAGGTTCCAGCGCCTGTCCTCGGGTCCGTCGGGCATCGACCCGTATGCATCGGCCGTCTCCGACGTGTACCAGGATCTCTTCGGCGAAGGCTCGTACACCGGCAAGGGCATCTACGAGGTGGACGCGTTCGAGACCGCCCTGGCGGGACGGGTCCCCGAGAACGCGCTCCTGAGTCACGATCTGTTCGAGGGGGTCTTCGCGCGCGCCGGACTGGTCACGGACGTCGAGCTGTTCGAGCATGCCCCGTCGCATTACGGCGTCGCCGCCGCCCGCCAGCACCGGTGGGCACGCGGCGACTGGCAACTGCTTCCGTGGATCCTCGGCGATCGAGCCCCCACGATCCCCCTGATCGGGCGCTGGAAGATGGTGGACAACCTGCGCCGCACGCTGTCCGCGCCGACCGCGGTGCTGACCCTGGTGCTCGGGTGGACGCTGGCGGGCACGTCGCCCTTCGCGTGGACCGCGTTCGTCCTCGCGACGGTCGTGTTCCCCACGCTCCTGCCCGTCGTGACCGGTGCGATGCCCCGCCGGCGCGGCATCTCCAAGCGCAGCCACATCCGCGCGGTCGGTCGGGACGTGCTCCTGGCGGCGTCGCAGACGGCGTTCGTGACCACGATGCTCGCGCACCAGGCGTGGCTGATGAGCGACGCGATCGCGCGGGCGCTCGTCCGGATGTGCGTGACGCATCGCCGGCGGCTGGAATGGACCACCGCGGCGCAAGCCAAGGCCGGTCTCCTCCTCGACCTCCGTGGCTTCTACCTGCGGATGGCCGGTGGCGTCACTCTCGCGGTGGCGGCCGCGGGCGGCGTCGCGTGGACCCGATGGGACGCGTGGCCCGTCGCGCTGCCGTTGCTGCTGCTCTGGGCGGCGTCGCCCGCGGTGGCGCGCTGGATCAGCCTTCCTGCGCTGGGGGCCACGACTGCGCCGCTCTCGTCCGCCGACGCGCGAACGCTCCGCCTGATCGCGCGCCGAACGTGGCGGTTCTTCGCCACGTTCGTCCGTCCCGAAGACCACGCGCTGCCGCCGGACAACTTCCAGGACGATCCGACGCCCGTGATCGCGCACCGGACGTCGCCCACGAACCTCGGGCTCTACCTGCTGTCGACGGTGGCCGCGCGCGATTTCGGGTGGCTCGGCACCCTCGACGCCGTCGAGCGACTCGAGGCCACCGTCGAGACGATGGCCGGGCTCGAGCGCTTCCGCGGGCACTTCTACAACTGGTACGACACGCGCGACTGCCGCCCGCTCGATCCGAGGTACGTGTCGTCGGTCGACAGCGGCAACCTCGCCGGGCACCTCATCACCGTGGCCTCAGCCTGTCGTGAGCTGATCGACCACCCGCGGCCCGGCCGTGCGGCGCTGGCCGGGATCGGGGACACGGCGCTCCTGGTCCGCGAGTCGGCACGGGCACTCGTCGACGACCCGCGGCACGCGGTGACGCGACAGCGGCTTTCCAACGCGCTCGACGCCGTCATGGCGGCGGTGGAGACGGTCCCTCCCACGCCGGCCGCGTGGGCGGTCCGGCTCTCCGAGCTCGACGCCGGCGCGCGCATGGTGACGGCCATCGCGCACGCGCTCGTCGAGGAAGACGGCGAGGCCGCGGCGACCGTCCTCGCCTGGGCGCAGGCGCTCGGCGCCTGCGTCGAGAGTCACGCGCGCGATCTCACCGTCGTGACACCCGGGGCGCTCGAGGGTCGCCTGGAGCGCCTCGCCGAGCGCGCGAAGGCATGGGTGGCCGCCATGGACTTCGCGTTCCTCTTCGACCCGATGCGCCAGCTGTTCACCATCGGGTACCGCGTCAGCGACGGCAGTCCCGACCCCGGGTGCTACGACCTGCTCGCCTCGGAAGCGCGTCTCACGAGCTTCCTCGCCGTGGCGAAGGGCGACGTCCCGGTGTCGCACTGGTTCCGGCTGGGCCGCGCCCTGTCGCCGGTGGAAACGGACTCGATCCTGGTGTCCTGGTCCGGATCGATGTTCGAGTACCTCATGCCGGCGCTCGTCATGTCGGCGCCGGCAGGGAGCCTGCTGGAGCAGACCGGACGACTCGCCGTGCGCCGCCAGATCACGTACGGCGCGGAGCGCGGCGTGCCCTGGGGCGTGTCGGAGTCCGCCTACAACGTGCGCGACCTGGAGATGACCTACCAGTACTCGAACTTCGGTGTGCCGGGGCTCGGCCTCAAGCGCGGGCTCAGCGAGGACGTCGTCGTCGCCCCCTACGCGACGGCGCTGGCCGCCATGATCGATCCCGCCGCGGCGGTCCGGAACTTCCGGCGTCTCGACGACGCCGGGGCCTCGGGTGCGTACGGTTTCTACGAAGCCCTCGACTACACGGCCTCGCGGCGTCCCGAGGGCACACCCGTCGCGGTGGTCCGGACGTACATGGCGCACCACCAGGGCATGCTGCTCGTCGCGCTCGCGAACACGCTCCACGACGGAGCGATGCGCCGGCGCTTCCACGCGGAACCGATCGTGCGGGCGACCGAGCTGTTGCTCCAGGAACGAACCCCTCGAGACGTGGCCGTGACGCGGCCGCGCGGCGACGAGGTGACGGGCACCGCTGACGTCCGGGAGTTCGTCCCCCCCGTCGTCCGCCGTCTCCTCTCGCCGCACAGCCCGACGCCACGCACGCACCTCCTGTCGAACGGACGCTACGCGGTGATGGTGACCGCCGCGGGCTCGGGCGGGAGCCGCTGGCGCGACCTCGCCGTCACGCGCTGGCGGGAAGACGTCACGCGCGACGTCGGGGGAACGTACGTCTTCCTCCGCGACACCCGGAGTGGCGAGACCTGGTCGGCGGGCTACCAGCCGAGCGGCACCGAGCCGGAGCGCTACCAGGTGACGTTCTCCGAGGATCGCGCGGAGATCATCCGCCACGACCGCGCGATCACGACCACGCTCGAGGTGATCGTCTCTCCGGAAGACGACGCCGAGATGCGCCGCGTCTCCCTCACGAACGCCGGGACGAAGGCGCGCGAGATCGAGGTGACGTCGTACGCCGAGGTCGTGCTCGCCACGGCGGCCGCGGATGCGGCGCATCCCGCGTTCTCCAACCTCTTCGTGCACACGGAGCACGTGCCCGAGCTGGACACGCTGCTCGCCACCCGGCGCCCGCGGTCCCCGGACGAGGCACCGCTCTGGCTGGCCCACGTGGTGCGGGTCGAAGGGGAGACCGTCGGCGCCCTCGAGTGGGAGACCGATCGCGCGCGGTTTCTCGGGCGGGGCCGCGGGATCCGCACGCCGGTGTCGGTCCTCGACGGGCACTCGCTCTCCGGCACCGCCGGCGCTGTCCTCGATCCCATCGTGAGTCTTCGCCGCCGGGTACGGCTGCCGCCCGGCCGCACCGTCCGCCTCGCGTTCTCGACGCTGGTCGCGCCGTCACGCGACGAGGCGGTCGGCCTCGCCGACAAGTATCGTGATCCGGCGACGTTCGACCGTGCCGCCACGCTCGCGTGGACGCAGGCGCAGGTGCAGCTCCACCATCTCGGTGTCACGCCGGACGAGGCGCACCTCTTCCAGAGCCTCGCCAGCCGCATCCTCTACTCGGACCGCACGCTCAGACCTTCCGCCGAGGTGCTGGCGCGCCATGCGGGCGGGCCCCCCGAGCTGTGGGCGCACGGGATCTCCGGCGACATTCCGATCGTCCTGGTCCGCATCGACGAGCCCGAGGACATCGGGATCGTCCGGCAACTGCTCCGCGCCCACGAGTACTGGCGGATGAAGCAGCTCGCGGTCGATCTCGTCATCCTGAACGAGCGGGCGACCTCCTACGTCCAGGACCTGCACGCGTTGCTGGAGACGAGCGTCCGGACGAGCCAGCCGGCGCTGCCCGCGGGGCACACGCCACACGGAAGCGTCTTCATCCTGCGAGGGGACCGCATGACCGCGCAGCAACGTGACGTGCTCCAGTCCGTGGCCCGTGCCGTGCTCTTGAGCCGCCGCGGGACCCTGGCCGAGCAGATCGTGCGCGCTCAGCGGTCCGAGGTCATGGGGGGACTATCGAAGCCCCCCAAGCCCCCCGCGCTCGGAGCGCCCCGGCCCAGCCGGGTCGCTCCTCGGCCACCCGATTCGTTCACGGGCTCCGAGACCCCGGCGGTCACCCCGCCGCCGCGAACGACCGCCACCAGGCGCCCGCTGGACGTCCCGCCCCCGCCGCTGGATCTCGAGTTCGACAACGGCCTCGGCGGCTTCGCCGACCGTGGACGGGAATACGTGACGATCCAGAGGGCGGGACGTCGGTCGCCCGCCCCCTGGATCAACGTGATCGCGAATCCCGGCTTCGGCTTCCAGGTGTCCGAGTCCGGCGCCGGGTATGCCTGGTCGATCAACAGCCACGAGCACCAGCTCACCGCGTGGTCCAACGATCCGGTGAGCGACCCGCCAGGCGACACCATCTACGTCCGGGATGAAGAGACCGGCGAGCTCTGGGGTCCGACGGCCCTGCCGATTCGCGAGGAGACCGGCATCTACGTGGCGCGGCACGGACAGGGCTACAGCCGGTTCGCGCGCGTCACCCGCGGGGTGTCGCTCCATCTGCTGCAGTTCGTCCCCCTCGACGATCCGGTCAAGATCTCGCGTCTCATCGTGACGAACGCGTCCGGGCGGCCGCGGCGCCTGTCGGTCACCGCCTACGTCGAGTGGGCGCTCGGCCCCTCGCGCAGCGCCGGCGCACCGTTCGTCGTGACGGAGATCGACCCGACCACGGGCGCGATGCTCGCGCGCAACGCGTGGAGCGCCGACTTCGGCACGCACGTGGCGTTCGCCGACCTCGGCGGCAAGCACACGGCGTGGACGGGTGACCGAACGGAGTTCCTCGGCCGTCACGGCACCGCCGACCACCCCGCGGCGCTCACGCGGAGAGGCGGACTCTCGGGTCGGGTCGGTCCCGGCCTCGACCCGTGCAGCGCGCTGCAGACGACGGTCGAGCTCGCGGCCGGTGAACGCGCCGAGATCGTGTTCTTCCTCGGCGACGCGGCGTCCCGCGAGGCGGCGACCGAGCTGATCGCGCGCTACCGCGCCTCGGACGTCGATGCCGTCTTGCGCGCCGTCGTGTCCCACTGGGACGACGTCCTGGGCACCGTGCAGGTGACGACGCCCGATCGGGCCATGGACATCCTGCTCAATCGCTGGCTGCTCTATCAGACCGTCGCCTGTCGCCTCTGGGCGCGGACCGCGTTCTATCAGGCGGGCGGCGCCTATGGCTTCCGTGACCAGCTGCAGGACGTGATGGCGGTCACGATCGCCAGGCCGGATCTCGCGCGTGAACACCTGCTCCGCGCCGCCGCCCGCCAGTTCGCCGAAGGCGACGTCCAGCACTGGTGGCATCCCCCGGCCGGCCGGGGCGTTCGGACGCGGATCTCGGACGATCTGCTCTGGCTGCCGTACGTGGTCGGCCAGTACCTGGAGGTCACCGGCGACGCGGGCGTCCTGGACGAGGTCGTCCCGTTCCTGGACGCGCCGCTCCTGTCCGGCACGCAGGCCGAATCGTACTTCGAGCCTCGCGTCTCCGAGGAGGGCGGCACGCTCTTCGAGCACTGCGCCCGGGCTGTCGATCGGAGCCTGCTCGTCGGGCTCCACGGGTTGCCGCTGATGGGCACCGGGGACTGGAACGACGGCATGAACCGTGTCGGCACCGAGGGCAAGGGCGAGAGCGTCTGGCTCGGCTGGTTCCTGCACGCGATTCTCGGCCGGTGGGCGGACCTGGCCCACGTGCGTGACGCCGGGCGCGCCCGGACGTGGCGGCAACACGCTAGCACGCTCGACGCCTCCCTCGAGCGCGAAGGCTGGGACGGCGACTGGTATCGCCGCGCGTACTTCGACGACGGCACGGCGCTCGGCTCCGCCGTCAACGACGCGTGCCGCATCGATTCCATCGCGCAATCGTGGAGCGTGCTCTCGGGAACCGCAGCCGGCGACCGGGGACGGCGCGCGATGACCGCCGTCGACGAGCACCTCGTCCGCCGCCGTGACCGGCTCGTGGTGCTCTTCACGCCGCCGTTCGACGGCACCGCCCTCGATCCCGGGTACGTCAAGGGGTATCCGCCCGGCGTCCGGGAGAACGGGGGACAGTACACCCACGCCGCCGTCTGGTCGGTAATGGCGTTCGCCGCGCTGGGCGACGGAGACAAGGCGGCCGAGCTGTTCGCGATGTTGAATCCGATCCATCACGGCAGCACGCCGGCCGGCATCGCGCGCTACAAGGTCGAGCCGTACGTCGTCGCGGCCGACGTCTACGCGGAACCGCCGCACGCCGGTCGCGGAGGCTGGACCTGGTACACGGGATCGGCGGGGTGGATGTATCGGGCCGGGCTCGAGTCGCTGCTCGGCTTCCGGCTGCGCGGCACGCGCCTCCTGCTCGACCCGTGCATCCCGCGGGCGTGGCCGGGGTTCACGATCGCGTTCCGCCACCACTCCGCGCGGTACACGATCGTCGTCGAGAATCCTCGTGGCGTGCTCGGCCATGATCCGTAAAGATCGCCTCGAGCTGGACGAGAGACGCCCGGTCCTTCGGTCGCCGCAGGTACTGCTTGATGCGGATGAGGTCGCCCAGGCCAATGACAGGCACCGGTCGGCCGCCGACGTCCATGGTCTCCGTACGCGGTAACAGATCCTCGAACACGCCGATCGGCTCGAGGTACGCGAGGAGATCGAGCGCGAATTCACCGTCGACCTCGAAGCTGTAGTTCTGCCCGAGCGCGAGGGCTCGAGCGTCGATGTGGAACTTCAGTTCGGGCGGCGCCCCCCGAAGCGAGAGCCGAAGCGTCCCGAGCACGGACGCGAGTCGCTCGAGGTTCTCGGGCGTCCGCCGGTAACAGAGATCCACGTCATACGTGACACGCGGACTGCCCATGAGCGCCTCTGCCTGCCCGCCCACGACGATGAACTCGACCCCGCCGTCTGCGAGCAGTGCGCAGAAACGTTCAAGTGGACTGACGTCGGGCGTCTCGACCAATCTGGGCGACCCGCAAGGCGGCGCGGCGAGCTCGCTCGGCCCTTCGCGCCCGCTCGGTCGGGGTGAGCCGCATGTTCGCTCGGATCAGCGACAGGTCTACGCCATTCTCGTCGTACTGGCCCGGTTCGCCGAACGACGCCACGCCATCACCGACCGCACGTCCGTGCTCGGATCTCTCCATCGCGTCCGATTCTATCGCTCCCGTCGCCGCGACTCGACCATGCCGGCGCTGTCCATCGATCGCGAAGACCGGGGCTCCCGTGGGCGAGACGTCGAGCGCTTCGCCGCCGACGGCTGAGCGCCGGGCGGCGTCGCGCGCGTTCGGCCGCGGCGCAGCGTGACCGCCGCTCCCGGCACGCGCGTGTCGCACGCTCGGACAGGAGCTTGGGCGCGATTCCCGGCAGGGACGCGTGGAAATCCTGGAAGCGCCGTGGCCCTTCGAGGAGGTCGCGCACGATCAGGAGCGTCCACCGCTCGCCGACCAGCTCGAGCGACTTCGCCACCGGGCAGGCCTGGTCGTACCGCTCGGGCTCGCGGGCGCGCCGAGGCTCGGCGTCTGCGGCGCTGGCGTCGCCACCATCGTCGCGTTCGGCCTCGGCTGCGTCGTCCTCGTCTGGTACCTGCTGTCGGGCCGTAGCGTCGTCACCCCGACGCTGCGGGGCGTCCGGCTACGCGGCGCCCTGTTCGCGGACGTCCTGCGCGTGGGCGCGCCTGGCGCGCTCAACACCGTCCAGACGAACCTGACCGTCGTGCTGCTGACGGGACTCGTGGGCTCGTTCGGGACGTTCACCCTCGCCGGGTACGGCGTGGCCGCACGCCTCGAGTACCTGCAGATCCCGCTCGTGTTCGGCTTCGGCGGCGCGCTCGTCACGATGGTCGGGACGAACGTCGGGGCCGGGCAGCGGCCACACGGCCGTCACCCCGGCGCCCGCGCTCGCAAGGTAACAGCGTCACCGTTCCCCGCCGATCCGCCTGCGCTCCACCCACTTCCGGCCCGCGCTGAGGACCCTCAGCGTCAGCGCCGTTCAGGGTCAGTACCGAACGGCAGCCGTCACGCCGAGCAAAGGCGCGGAGCCACCGTTCCCGCGTCCCGACATTCCTCTGCACCCGTCCTGCCTTTCTCTGCCCACTCAGCTGCGCGCGGCCAGCGCTCGCCGACTTGTCTCGCGCAGGTGGAGTTGCCACTCGGCGGCAAGCTTCACAGAAGCGCTCAGGATGTTGTGTTTTCGTCTCATCTCGCTGACGGGGTCGAGCCAACACCCCGCCGCGCATCATCGGAAGTCGTTGTTGGTGAGGCGGATCACGGCGTCGGGCTCGGCGTCGATCGCCCGCTCGAAGGTGCCCGTCCCGATGACGAGCGGTCCGAGCCATAGCGCCACCTCGGCTCGCCTGTCAAGGGCACGCGCCTCGCCTCGTCCGCCGGGCCTGATCGGATCAACGGCGGGCGCGCGATCGCTTGGGAAGGGCCGCGGCCGGCCCGCGGCCCGCGGAGACGCAGAGCCGATCCTGCCACCCCGCGTCTCCACGGGCCCGGTCATGCGCCCGAGGGGTCCGGCCGCTACTCCTCGATCCAGACCTTCATGAAGGTGTTGTTGTCGTAGGTCGTGAGTGCCGGCTTGTAGCCCTTGAGCCGCTTGTCCACGAAGAACCAGCCCTCGACCCACGCGATCGGGATCGCCGAGGGCGCGCTCGACAGGATGTGGCGCTGCAGCTCCCAGTAGAGCTGCTTGCGCTTGTCCCGGTTCGGCTCGCGGAGCGCGCGCTTCGTGAGGTCGTCGACCTTCGGATCCGACCACCGCCCCCAGTTGCTGCCCGCGTCCGTCGAGTACACGACGGAGAACAGCGACGCCGGGTCCGGCGAGTCCATCGACCGGTCCTGCGTGGCGATCATCGTGAAGTCGCTCTTGCCGAACACCGCGAACCCGGCCGCGCTCTCGTAGCTCTTGAGCCGGCCGCGGATGCCGATCTTCTGGAGCTGGGCGACCAGCACCTGCGCGCGGTCCAGGTAGTTGCCGACCGAGCGCACCGCGATCTCGATGTCGAGGCCGCCGGGGTGGAGCTTCTCGACGATCTTCTTCGCCTCGGCGATGTCCGCGTCCTTCGGCTGGCGGCAGCCGGGCATCTTGTTCACCTCGTCGAGCGGCAGCGCGAACTCGCCGACGAGCTTCGGGTCGAGCAGCGCGCACGGCACCCCGGCGCCCTCGAGAGCCTTGTTGACCAGCTCCTGGCGGTCGATCCCGAGGAAGACCGCGCGCCGCAGCTCCGCGTTGTCGAACGGCGGCCGCTTCGTGTTCATGTAGACGAGGAAGATGGTGTTGATCGAGATCTGCGAGATCGTCACGGCGTCGCCGCGCGCCCTCTGCAGCTCGTCGGCCTGGGTCTTCTTCATCGGCGGCCACGTGTCCCACAGCATGACCTTGCCCGCCTTGGCCGCGGCCAGCTGCGTCGGCCCGCCGACGAGGATGTACTGCTTGACGCCGTCGACGTGGGGCAGGCCCTTGATGAAGTAGTCCGGGTTCCTCTCCCACTCGATCAGGTTGCCGCGCTCGTAGCGCTTGAACCTGAAGGGGCCGGTGCCGATCTGCGCCTCCGGCCGGCTGAGGTCGCCGTACTTCTCGAGGATGTGCTTGGCGGCCACGCGGCACCAGGCCGACGCGATCTGGGGCACGAACGGCGCCGCCGGGAACTTCAGCTTGAACCGTACGGTGCTCGGGTCGGCCACCTCGACCGCGTCGACCATGGGCTTGAGCGCGGCGCCGCACTTCGGGCTCTTGAAGTTCGGGTCGAGGACGCGGTCGAAGGATGCCTTGACGTCCGCGGCGCTGAAGGGCCGGCCGTCGTGCCACTTGACGCCCCTGCGGAGGTGGAAGGTGTAGACCTTGCCGTCCGCGGAGGCCTCCCACTTCTCGGCCAGGTCGCCCACGACCTTCGACGGATCCGCCGGGTCGTAGTGCAGGAGCCCGCTCCAGATGCCGGCGGTCGCCTGCTGGACGACAAGCGGGGACTCGGCGTGGACGTCCAGCCGCGCCGGATCCCCGTAGTCGAACCACGTGACGACGCCCCCCTGTCGCGGCTTTCCCTGTGCGAGGACGGCCGTGGCGCCGAGGGCGGCAAGCAGCCCGACCGCCAGGAGCAACGCGAGAGTTCGATGCTTCCTCATGGCTCTCCCCTTGTGTGTTGTGGTCCTCGAGGTCATCCGAGCCCGCCGCGGAGCCGGGGGTCGGTGATGTCCCGGATCGCGTCGCCCAGCAGGTTCAGCCCGAAGACCGTTAGGCTGATCGCGAGCCCGGGAAAGAGGAACATCCATGGCGCCGACTCGACCGCCTGCGTTCCCGCGGTCAGCATGGCTCCCCACGAGGGCTCGTCGGGCGGCGACCCGAGCCCGAGGAAGCTGAGCGACGCCTCGACGACGATCGCGTAGGCGACGTTCACCGTCAACAGCACGACGAAGGTCGCGAGCGTGTTGGGCAGGACGTGCAGCGCGATGACGCGCCAGTGGGAGCAGCCGAGGGCCCGCGCCGCCTCGACGTACGGGCTCTCCCGGATGCTGAGCGCGACCGAGCGCAGCGTGCGCGCGGCCGTCGGCGTGAGCAGGATGGTGAGCGCGAAGATCACGTTGTTCACGGACTGCCCGAGCGCCGCCATCAGCGAGAGCGCCAGGATGATGGGCGGGAGCGCCATCAGCACGTCGACGACGCGCTGGCTCGCGGTGTCGGCGACGCCTCCGAAGTACGCCGTGACGACGCCCCACAGCCCGCCGATGGTGATGCCGAACACGACCGACGCGAGCCCCACGTAGAGGGACAGTCGCGCCCCCCAGATCACGCGGCTCAGGATGTCGCGCCCGAGGTGGTCCGTGCCGAGCGGGAACTCGGCGCCCGGCGGCGTGTACGCCGGGAACTTGACGTCCTTCGGGCCGTGCGGCGCCAGCTGGGGCGCGAAGACCGCGGCGGCGACCAGGACGACCACGAAGAGGCCCCCGATCGCGCCGAGGGGCTGGCGGGTCACGAACCGCCCGAGCGCGGGCAGGATCGCCATCACGTGTACCTGATCCGCGGGTCGAGCCAGGCGTAGAGGAGATCGACCAGCAGGTTGACCGTCAGGAAGACGACGGCCATCACGAAGACGATCGCCTGCACGGTCGGGTAGTCGCGCTGTGCGACGGCGCTGGCGAGCGCGCTCCCCATGCCCGGCACCGAGAAGATGATCTCGGTGATGACGATGCCGCCGAGCAGCCGCCCGCCCCACCAGCCGATGAAGGTCACCACCGGAAGCAGCGAGTTGCTGAGGGCGTGGCGGTACACCACGGCGCGCTCGCCGACCCCCTTGGCCCGGGCCGTGCGGACGAAGTCCTGGCGGATCACGTCGAGGAGCTGCGACCGCGTGAGCCGCGTGATCGGGGCGCTGATGTAATAGGCCTGCACGAGCGCGGGCCAGATGAGCTGCTTGAGGTTCGCCGCCGGATCATCGACGAACGAGACGAACTCGAGGGGCGGCAGCCACTGGAAGAACCGGACCAGGCCGTACAGCACCAGGACGCCGGAGAAGAAGATCGGCAGGCTGAGGCCGCTGATCGACAGGATGCGCACGACGTGGTCGGCCCAGCTGTTCTGGCGGACGGCGGACACGACGCCGAGGGGGACTGCCCAGACCGTCGCGATGACGACTGTCAGAGCGGCGAGCTCGAGCGAGCGCGGCACGCGCTCCTTGAGGATGGTGGACACCGGCCGGAGCTGCGTGTAGGAGTGCCCGAAGTCCCCCCGCACCGCGCTGGCGACCCACTGCAGGTACTGCACCACCACCGGCTTGTCGAGCCCGAGCTCCGCCCGGATCTCGCGGAGCTGCCGCTCCTGGATGGCGCTGGTCTCGCTCCCCGCCTGGTACACGAGGATCTCGGCGATGTCCCCGGGGACGAGCCGGAGCAGCACGAAGATCAGGATGGATGCGCCGATCAGCGAGGGGATGAACAGGAGCAGCCGCCGCACGAGATAGGTGCCCGTCACCGGCGGGTCCTCCGCGGCGGGGTCGAGCTCGGCGCGCGCCGGGGTCGCCGGGTCGCGATCGGCCGCGTGGCTTGAGCCGCCGCTCGCGACCGCCGCGTCAGCACGGCCGGCCAGCGGTCGCTTTCCTCGAGGTCGCGATGCGGAAGCAGCTCCACGAGGTGTTCGCGGTCGACCCCGCGACCTCGCGGCTGGTGCCGTGGGCGAGTGGGACGCCCGGCGGTGGAAGCGGTGCGGCGAGCCGGCGCCCCAGGGACCTGAGAGCTTCCATCGGCCGGTATCTTCGTATACGGTCCGCCCCCGCGTCAACGCCGCCGCCGCCGGAACCGTCCCGCTCGCGCCTACCAGCAGCCCGAGTCCCCGGGCATCAGGACCTTCCGCACGCCGTTCTCCATCACGACGCGCGGCCGGATCGTCCTGATCTCGCGACCGCGCACGGCGTCGAGCGCGTCCGCCGCGGACTTCGCGTCGAGGAAGAGCTCGATGTACCGCGCCGTCGCGTTGCGCGGCGAGATCTCGCCGCGCCCGGCGGCGGCGAGCGCCTCGCGGGGCGCCTGCCAGCGCGCGTCGACGATCTCGCGGCCGTCGGCGACCGCGTCCTCGCCTGGGGCGATCGCCGCGAAGAACCGCGTGTCGAAGCGCAGCGGCTGCTCCGCCGGCGTGATCCAGTGCGCGAAGTAGAGGAGCCCGTCGGTCGCGAGCGTGAGCCGCTCGGTCCGCAGCATGTCCCGCAGCGCGGCGTCGGCGGCGTGGAGATCGTTCTGTCAGAACCCGCCTTTATTTGTGTCACGACCTCGAGGTCTAGAACACGAGTCATAACAGCGAGTTGACTGATCTCGAGGATCGGCCGCCTCGAGTCCACCCAGGTCGGCAGGTCATGGCCAACCGTGGCCGCTTACCCTCGCGCGCGCAGCGAGCCCGTCAGCCGCGCCGAGGACATGGCGAGCCCAGGGCGCGGACGGTGGGCCTTGAAGTAGGCGTATGTCGCTAACCGCCGCACTTATGACGGGCGTCATAACGACGGCGGCGCAGGGCGGGTACCGTTCGGTCTCCAGGAGGATCAACGCGTGGTCCGCATGATGCCAGCGCCGTCTCCAGCGGCACCGGCAGCCTAGTGTCTTCCACCGCGTCCCGCCAGTGTGGCCATTGACGCGAGCTATGAACAATGACTGAGTAGTACGCCCGGATCGACTCCTCCTGCGGCGATGTGTGGCTGGCACTGCCATCTTCGCAGGACCGAGAACGGGATGCGCTCGCCGGCGGGCTAGGATCGGGCTCCCGTCCCCGTGGATCGCACTCATCAAAGCCTCGTCGTAGCTGCCTATTGCCATGAAACTCACCCGCACATGTGTCGGAAGACCCATCGAAGAATCTGACACAGGAGCCCGCCATGACCACTATGACTCGCTGGTCCCTTTCACTTGCCCTTGTCCTCTCGGTGGGGGTGGGAATGGCGCAGGCGCAGGAGGTCGGCACGCTCGTCGGCTTTGGGGCTTATGGCCACGGCCAGATCAACGTTCCCACGGGGAATTTCAAGGCGATCGCCGCGGGCGGCTACCACAGCATCGCCATCAGGGAGGACGGGACGCTCGTCGGCTGGGGGGATAACACTGACGGCCAGATCAACGTCCCCGCAGGGGCCTTCAAGGCGGTCGCCACGAGCGACTACTACTCCTACTACAGCCTCGGCATCAGGGAGGACGGGACGCTCGTCGGTTGGGGAAATAATGACTACGGCCAGATCAACGTCCCCGCAGGGACCTTCAAGGCGGTCGCCGCGGGCGGCTACCACGGTCTCGCCATCAGGGAGGACGGGACGCTCGTCGGCTGGGGGGGCAATGACTACGGCCAGATCAACGTCCCCACAGGGACCTTCAAGGCGATCGACGCGGGCCTCCTCCACAGCATCGGGATCAGGGAGGATGGGACGATCGCCGGCTGGGGGTTTGGCATCGGCTTCGGACCTATCCCCACAGGGACCTTTACGGCGATCGACGCGGGCGGCTACCACAGCCTCGCCATTAGGGAGGTCGTGCTCAACGTCAACGATCCACCCGTGTGCAGCCTGGGGCAGCCCACTCCCGCAAGCCTCTGGCCGCCCACTCACACCCTGGCGTCGGTAGGAATCGTAGGCGTAGCCGACCCTGACAACGACCAGATCACCATCACTGTGACTGGCGTGACGCAGGATGAGCCGGTCAACGGGCTGGGTGATGGGGACACCAGTCCGGATGCGGTGCTCCAAGGCAGCACGGCGCTGTTGCGGGCTGAGCGGTCGGGGACCGGCAACGGTCGGGTCTACCAGCTGACCTTCACCGCCGGTGACAACCAAGGTGGCAGTTGCATCGGGAGGGTAAAGGTGCAGGTGCCGCACAGCAGGAGGGGGACGGCGGTCGAGGACGGGCAGCTCTATGACTCCACGCTGCCGTAAGCGGCTGAGTGAATTCATCAGGGCCAAGTAAGACAAGGAAGGATAGATCAGGCTCGCAGATGATGCCAGCTGCCACAGAGTGATCGTGTTCTCTCGACGCTACAGACCCTACTAGAAAGAAGGTAGCTAATGCTTCGAGCTATCCTGATGGTTCCGTGGATGCTCCTCTTCCTCTTGTCTGTGTCCTCAGTCGTTGCCTTGCCAGCGGCGGCAGCCAGCGATGGGGACCTGGACACCACCTTTGGCATCGGCGGCAAGGTAATCACCCCCTTCGACAGCTACACTGCTATCGGCCAATCCGTGGCCATCCAGCCCAACGGCAAGATCGTGGTGGGAGGGGTGTCCTATACGACGATAAGCACCGGCGACTTCGCGCTGGCCCGCTACAACACTGACGGCACCCTGGACCCCACCTTTGGCACCGGGGGCAAGGTAACCACCAACTTCGGCGCTAAAGTCGCTTCCATTTGGTCCGTGGCCATCTACAAAACTGGCCCGCACGTTGGCAAAATCGTGGCGGCTGGGGACTCCACCGCAAGCGGCCTCAACGTCTTCGCCCTGGCGCGGTACAACACTGACGGCAGCCTCGACACCACGTTTGGCGGCGGCACGGGCAAGGTGGCCACCAGCTTCGCATTACCCGGCAACGTCAATGTCACGGCTCAGGCCCTCTCGGTAGCCATTCAGAGCGACGACAGGATCGTGCTGGCAGGGAACACCGTCAAAGGCTTCGACTTCAGCTGCTTCGACTGCCCCGCCAACAACGGCTTCAACTTCGCCCTGGCGCGGTACGATGCCGATGGCAACCTGGACACCTCCTTTGGCGGCACGGGCAAGGTGATCACCGACATTGGAGGGTTCTCGTTTGGCGGCGGCGATGCAGCCTATTCGGTGGTCATTCAGAGCGACGGCAAGATCGTGGCGGCCGGGTACGGCAACCCCCTTGCGAGCGGCAACAGCGACTTCGCCCTGCTCCGCTACAACACTGACGGCACCCTGGACACCACCTTTGGCGGCGGCGGCACGGGCAAGGTGACCACGGACTTCGGAACCACCTTCGATTACGGTTTCTCAGCGGTCATCCAGAGCGACGGTAAGATTGTGGTGGCAGGTGAGTCCACCAACGACTTCGCCCTGGCCCGCTACAACACTGACGGCACCCTGGACACCACCACCTTCGGCGGCGGCACGGGCAAGGTGACCACCAACTTTGGAGGCACCGATAGGGGCCAGTCAGTGGCCATCCAGAGCGACGACATGATCGTCGTAGCAGGGAACACCACTACTCCTACGGGATCCTATGACTTCGCCCTGGCCCGCTACAACACTGACGGCAACCTGGACTCCACCTTTGGCGCCGGCGGCAAGGTGATCACCGACTTTGGAGGGGGCCCCGATGTCGGCCACTCGGTGGCCATTCAGAGCGACGGCAAGATCGTGGTGGCAGGGCACGGTGGTGCTACTCATACTGACTTCGCCGTGGCGCGCTACAACGGCACGGAGCCTCCTTCCAACAGCCCGCCTCTGGCGGTGGCAGGGCCCGACCAGGTGGTGAACGAGGGCGCGACGGTGCAACTGGACGCCAGCGCCTCCTCCGACCCGGACAATAACGCGCTGACCTTCAACTGGCCGGTGGTGAGTGGTACCGGTCCGACCATCACCCTGTCCTCGTATACGGTGGCCAACCCCACCTTCAGCACCCTGGACGATGGGGTCTACACGTTGCGGGTCACGGTGAACGACGGGAACGGCGGCGAGGCCTCTGACGAGGTCCAGGTGACGGTCACCAACGTGGCACCGGCGGTGAACGCTGGGGCGGACCAGAGCCTGCCCTTCGGCACGCTGGTAAACGTCAGCGCGTCCTTTACCGATCCGGGCACCATGGACACCTGGACCTACAGTATCGAGTGGGGCGACGGGAGCCCCGTGGCCACCGGCAGCGCGACTGTGGGCTCGCCCATCACGGGCAGCCACCAGTACGTGGTCCCGGGCAACCGGACCATCACGGTGTGCGTGACGGATGACGACCTCGGCCAGGGCTGCGACAGCCTGACGGTGACCTTCGTCGGCGGCACCGGGAAGATCACCGGAGGGGTGCGGTTCGGCAACAATGGCCGTGGCGGGTTCAATGTCCAGTCCGATGACGGCGTGACGGTGAAGGGCGAGATGGAGTACCACGACGGCTCGGTGAACCTGCACGCTCGCACCATGACGGTGGTGGCGGTCTCGCCAGACTTGAAGAAGGGCTCGTTCGCTGGAGTCCTGGACGACGGGCGCACGTTCGTCGTCTACGTGGAGGACAACGGCGAGCCTGGAAGGAACGACGTCTTCAAGATCTGGGTGGAAGGCACCCTCCTGAACGGCGATGGCACGCTGACGGGCGGCAACGTCCAGATTCACAAGTAGCGGACGCCGAGAGCAGACGCGAGAACGGAGAGGCCCAGCCATCTGGCTGGGCCTCTCGTGTCCGTCTTGCCACGGGCAATCGATGGGTTGAAGCGGCTGGCCACTCGATTCGCTCCCAGGGAAGGCCCCGACATCGCTCTCACCAGGTCGCTCGGACGCGCTGCGTCGTGCACGGTTGCCGCGTCTCGTGCGCGGCGATGCTCTACGGGACCACGAACCGTTCTTGAGTTAGACCCGCCGACTGTGAGCGGGCGCGGCCACCTCTCACTCCGGCTCCCGATCCGGCCTTTACTGTGAAATCCCTGCTCGACCCGTGCATCCCGCGGGCGTGGCCGGGGTTCACGATCGCGTTCCGCCACCACTCCGCGCGGTACACGATCGTCGTCGAGAATCCTCGTGGCGGTGAGCATTGTCCTCGCCGACGACGCGAAGGCCCACCGGATCCGCCTCGTGCTCGGCATTGATCCGTAGACCGAAGGTCGGGGACGAGGTCAGGAGGACGGACGACCACGAGCTCGGCCGGGTCGCCCGGCAGCAACGTCTACTCCACGCACCCGGGCTGCGAATACTTCGGGATCAGCGGGTGGCACCTCGGCGCTGCGGGCTGACCCGCGCCCGCGGAGCCGACTCCCGAGGGCGGGATCCCGGACGGTGCGGGATAGTCCGCGGGCTGCGCCGAGGGAGCTGACGACACGTCCGCCGGGTATGGCGGCGAGTACGGTCCGGGCGGTCCGCCGGCGGCTGGCGCCGGCGTCGGGTATGGTACTGGAGCAGTCGGATATGGTACTGGAGCAGGAGGCGGCGATGCCGGCGGCGACGTCCACGTCCCGCCGTCGCGCTCCTTGCTGTTCAGCCGCCCGAGTTCCTCGACACCTCGCCAGAGCTTCCGCAGGGCACCGACGAAGTCGTCGGCGCTCCCCGACGCTCCTCCAGCGCCCTCGGGCGCCGGGCTCGCGGCCTGAGGCGGGGGGCCTGGCTGAGGCGCTTCGCGCGGGTACGGAGGCGCTTCGGGGACCGGGGTTGCGGCCCACGAGGAGGGGCCAGCATCACGCCTGGGCGGCTCGATCGAGGGAGGGATGGGTTGACCCTGAGAGACGCGGACGCTCGCGAGCACCGAGTGGCCGTCGAGGGTCGCGCGGAGCGTGGTCGTGTAGTCGTCGTTCACGACAGGCAGATCCAGGACGGCGACCGGGATCGACTCCCGGGGCCACGAGAGGAAGACGACGTACTTCCGCCCGGTGCGGAGCTTGTTGCGGCCCGTCGCGAGCCCGACGGCGGTGGCGCTCGTTTCCCACGCCACTCCCTGGACTGCGCCGTCCGGGAGTGGAGCGTTGTGCGTGTACCGATGCGCGGCGTCCGCCGGGACGATCACGAAGCTGCTCACCCCGCCGGCCGGTATGCCGAACTCGAGGCTCAGGGAGACACCGACGAAGCTCTCTCCGGGCGAGGCGGAGGGGCCCGTCGACGGTAGACGCGGCGTCGGCCGCTGCGCACACTCCGCGCAGACCCAGGTGACGGTGTGGCGCCACCCCCTGTACTCGTATTCGAAGCGCACGGTATCGGGGCCCAGGATCTCGCCCGGGCCCCACAACCTCGACTCCGAGAGGTGCAGCCGTCCGTCCTGGACGCGCCAGACGCCGCGCGTGGAGGAGTGCTGATAGGTGCCATCAGGCTGCAAGATCAGCGGCTGGAAGGTCCGGCAAGAGCCGCCGCCTCCCGACACGTTGTAGCTTGCACACCGATAGATTCCTTCAACCGGGTCCGCGGCGAGCGCGTTCTCCGCCGCCGCGAGCGGGCCGAGCAGCACGAAGACCGCGAGCAGCCGTCCTGCAACCTCTGCGTACCGCCGCATTCGTCGTCCTCCCTGGAGCGCGTCGACGATCCGCATGGATCACCCTGCCTCGGCCGTCACACGATCACCCGCCCACACCGCGCCAGCCTCCTCGTCGGCCCCGCTGCGGCGGTGAGGATTGCGACTCGGCGTCCCGGCGCATGGCGGACACCAGGTCGCCGAACATCATGCGATCGCGCCGGATGCGGTCGCCCCACGCACTCACCTCGTTCGGAGTGGGAGCGCGACGGAACACGATGGGAACGGCGGCGCGGACCATCCCCTGGCGCTGGATCTCGCCGGCCGGGAGCGTCAGCAGGTAACGCAAGGTCTCCGCGAGGTTCGTCGCCGACGTGGCCACGGTGCTCCGGGGGTACTTCTGTTTGAATTCCACCCAGGCCCTCAGCTCGTCCGCGGATGGATCCCGCCCGAACGCCATCTGGAACGCGTCGGTCACCATCTGCCCCGGATTCGCCATCGATTGCGCGTGAAACGCGTTCCCGCCGGGCAGCGAGAGGTTGTTCCCGATCGGCATGGTGAACGGGGTAACATTCGCGAGAGGCGCCGCGTTGTTGAGCGGTGTCGTCTGCGTCAGCGCACCGCCCGTATTGCCGATCAGCCCGGCACCGGCGTTCCCGATCAGGGGATTGCTGGTGGTGATCGGCGAGACGCCGGTGAGCGAGATGATTTTCTGGATTTCACCAGGCGAGAGGTCACGCGACAGCTTGCCGACGTCGTCGATGTTCTTCGGGGCCTGGACTTGAGGCTGCGGCGGCTTCGGCGGCGCGGGCTGCGCGGCCGGTTGGGTCGCGCGCTGCGCCAGATTCACGTAGTACTGCCGCACGCCGGGCTTCCGGAGGTACGCGACGAGGCCGCGATAGCCGCCTCCCTCGCGGCCGGCCATCATGTCGACCACCGCGTTCTTGACGACCGCCTCTGTCTCGTTCCCCGCCACGTTCTTGAGTGCTTCCCGGAGCGCGCGCCGCGCCGTCTCGGACTGCTCGGAGGGAGCGGTGCGGAGCCAGCCGAGATGGTTGGCGACGAGCGCTTCCGTGCTGGCCAACCTGGGATCGCTGGCGGGCTGTGACATCCAGTAGCGCAGCTCGGCATCGCTCGGGCGACGGCCGAACGCATGCCAGTAGGCACTCACGATGATCTCGCTCGTCGCGCGCTGTCCCAGGTTCACGTAGTACTGGCGCACGCCGGGTTTCTGGAGGTAGGCCACGAGGCCGCGATAGCCGCCCCCCTCGCGGCCGGCCATCATGTCGATCACCGCGTTCTTGACGACTGCCTCCCGATCGCTCCCCGCCACGTTCTTGAGCGCCTCGCGGAGCGCGCGCCGCGCCGTCTCCCACTGTTCGGAGGGAGCGGTTCGGAGCCAGGCGAGATGGTTGGCGACGAGCGCTTCCGGGCTGGCCAACCTGGGGTCGCCGGCGGGTTGTGACATCCAGTAGCGCAGCTCGGCATCGCCGGGGCGACGGCCGAACGCATACCAGTAGGAATTCACGATCGCGTCCCTGCGCAGGTCTGCAGGGTCGCAGGGATCGCAGATTCGTCCGACCGGCTGGGCCCAGGCCTGGGTCACTGCGAGTGACGTGAAGATCAACGCTCCCAGCAATACCCGTCCGAACATGGTGGCCTCCTCGAACATTCGAGCTTGATGACCGCCCTCGTGGCGAGCGACGAGAAGGGGAACGTGAGCGCAATCGGTGCGCCTCATGGCGGCGCCTGGGTAGCAACTCCAGGGCCATACCCGCCCGTTCTCCGGAGCGAGGCTCCCGGCGCCGAGAAAGCCGGGATATCACTCAGCAGCTATCCGCCGGCCGACCCTCGGCACGGTGAACGCAGAGAGCGAACGACTCCAGGCATGGCGTCGTCGCCAGGGGTTATGGTTCGCGTGCCATGGTCTTGGCCACAGCATCGCGTCTCGACAGGCACGGTGGCGGCGGGAGACAGGGGCCGGAGCCCGGGTCGGGCCATTTGGGGCGTCGCCGCTCGGCCTCACGCTTCCGCAATCCGATCGAAGACGCGTTCGAGCAGACCCTCCGTGCCTGATCAGGTGCTCGAATGACCCGCGGCGGCGAGCATCGTCGCCGGGTCGAAGCCTCGCACGCCCGCGCGCCGCGCCTCCTCGGTGATACCCGCGCGGCCCCAGAGCGGCAGACGGGAGCGTCGACCGGCCGTGGCGCCCTGAGGGACTTGCGGCGCAAGCGCTCGACCTCGCGCTCGCCCAGCGGCGCGGCCTGCCAGCGCGCCTCCCCGACGAGTGCCGTGCGGCCTCCCTGGAGGCCCAGCACGTCGATCTCGCATGGATCTCTCGTGGTCGCCCACCAGCGACCGATCACGAGATCCTCGGCAAGCTCACCGCGCGCCACGAGGCGCCGGGCGTGCGCCCGTGCGAACTCTTCGAAGACGTGTCCCAGGTGGTCTTGCCAGCGGGGCCGGGCGCGGCGGAGCACCGCGGGCCCCTGCCCGCCCTCGATCAGGGTGAGGTCGGAGCACGGGGAGGAGCCGACGTGCGGGCGCGTGTGTCAGCGGGGGCGCTCGTCGCGGCGCAGCTTGTACTCGATCGAGTCGACGAGCGCCTGCCAGGACGCCTCGATGATGTTCCCGGCGACGCCCACGGTGCCCCAGGTGTCGTCGCCGTCCCCCGACGTGATCAGCACGCGCGTCTTCGCGGCCGTGCCGGCCGACTCGTCGAGGATGCGCACCTTGTAGTCGAGGTAGAACTCCTCGAGCGCCTTGCGGAGCGCCGCGCCTTGCGACGTGTTGCCGCCCGTCACGCTGGCAGGGTTCAGCGTCAGGGTGTTGAGGCTGGCGGGCGGCGGCTGCGGCGTGACGGTGAGCGTCGTCGTCCGGCTCGTGCCGCCGTAGGTGCCGGTGAGCGTGACCGATGTCGACGTGCTCACCGAGGTCGTCGTGACCGTGAACGTGGCGCTCGTCGCGCCCGCGGGTACGGTGACGCTCGCGGGGACGGTCGCCGCCGTGTTGTTGCTGGACAGCGTGACGACCGCTCCGCCGGTGGGCGCCGCCGCCGTCAACGTCGCGGTTCCGGTCGAGGAAGCCGGACCCACCACGCTGGTCGGGTTCACCGACAGCGACGACAGGGTCGCCGCCGCGGGGGCTGCCTGCGCCGTGAAGCGCCGCGTGGAAGAGAACGGCCCCCACACCTCGGCCGAATTGCGCGCGCGCACGCGCCACCACAAGCGTTGCGCGGGCAGGCCGCCGATGGTCGCCTGTGACACGTCGACGATCTGGTTCGCCCGGAACGGTGCGGTGATGGTCGAGGAATCGTCGACCTGGATCTCGTAGCTCGTCGCGTTGGCCACGTCACTCCAGTCGAAGGTCACCGGTTGCGCCACGGTGGCGTTTGCGGCCGGAGAGATCAGCGCCGGCGCCGCCGGCGCCGGTGGAGCCGCAGGATTCACCGTCAGCGCGGCCGTCCGCGTCACGCCGGCGAAGACGGCCGAGATCGTTGCCGAGGTCGAGGCCGTGACCGAGGTGGTCGTGACCGTGAAGCTAGCGGTCGGCAGCGTCGTGGTGGGAGCCGTCGAGCTCCCGTTCGTCAACGAATCCCGGAGTTCTCGGCATTCCGCGTGAACCGGCGGCGGCGCTCGCGGAGCGTGCCGAGGACGCCTCGCGGGAAGAAGAAGATCAACGTGTCGCGAATCCCGGCTTCGGCTTCCAGGTGTCCGGGTCCGGCGCCGGATATGCCTGGTCGATCAACGGCCGCCGATGCGCCGGTGCCCCTATCGCAAGCACGTGAGCTGGAGCGTGCGCCCACACCCGTGGCACGCGCGGAGCCTGCGATCGAACGACGCCGCCTCCGCAGCGACGCGCTCCGCCGCCCGACGCGCCTCCTCGAGGGTCGCGTGGACACGCAGCGCGAGACAGCCGTCGCAGTAGGCGTGGGGCCGATCGCTGTGCAGCACGTGCACGACCCGATCCTCGAGCGCCGCGCCGCAGGCCATGAGAGTGGCCCTCCAGGGAAATGACTGAAATGACCGTTTCCGCTCACCCCCACGGATAGCCGGTGCAGCGACGTAACGGGTGAGTGACGAGCATGGGGGGCGAGCTGCAGCGACGAACCGTGGAGACCTCGATGCTCGCACGGTTCGCGGCTGCCGGCAACCGCGCTGGCCCGGCCCGGCGCGGGCGGGCGCGCTAGGGGACGTCGTCCGTGATCTCGTCGGCCTTTCCCAGGCCACACTCGACGATCTTGTAGAGCAGCGCCTTGTAGCTGATCTGGAGGAGCCTCGCGGCCTTCGTGCGGTTCCAGTGCACACGCTCCAGCATGTCCCGGATCGCGATGCGCTCGGCGTCGCGCGCGGCCTGCCGGGCGATTGTCTTGAGACCCAGCGCCTCCACCGTCGTGTCGATCGGCCGCACCGGGACGACGCCGGGAACGGACGTCGCGGCGGTCCCACGCGACGCCAGCGCCTCCTCGATGGCGCCGGCCTGCCCGAGGACGGCCGCGCGCTTCAGCACGTTCTCGAGCTCCCGGACGTTGCCCGGCCACGGGTATACCGTGAGCGCGCGCAGCGCCGCCCGCGAGATCTCGAGCCGGCGACCGTACTCGCGCTCGAACCTCGCCGTGAAGTGTTCGACGAGCGCCGGGATCTCCTCGCGGCGCTCGCGGAGCGGGGGCACGCGGATCGCGATGACGTTCAGCCGATAGTAGAGGTCCTCGCGGAACCGGCCGCTCCGCATGGCGGCCTCCAGATCGACGTTCGTCGCGGCGATGACGCGGACGTCGGCATGCCGGACGCGGTCGTCACCCACCCGGGCGAACTCGCCGTCCTGGAGCACGTGGAGGAGCTTGGCTTGCAGGGCGAGCGGGAGCTCGCCGATCTCGTCCAGGAAGAGCGTTCCGCGATGCGCCAGCTCGAACCGGCCGAGCTTCTCGCGATACGCGCCGGTGAACGCGCCCTTCTGATGTCCGAACAGCTCGGATTCGAGGAGCTCCCTCGGGAGCGCGGCGCAGTTGACCTTGTGCATGGACGTGGACGCGCGTGACGAACCGTCGTGAAGCGCGCGGGCGACGAGCTCCTTGCCGACGCCCGTTTCACCCCGCAGGAGCACGTTGGCCGCCGTGTCGGCCACCTTGTCGACGAGCTGCCGCACGGCCACCATCGCCTCGCTCGTGCACAGTTCCAGCCCGCTGTTCACGGGGGCCCCGTCCGCGTGCCCCGGGAAGGCGCCGGCACAGGCAGGAGCCGACGTGCGGGCGCGTGAGTCAGCGGGGACGCTCGTCGCGGCGCAGCTTGTACTCGATCGAGTCCACGAGCGCCTGCCAGGACGCCTCGATGATGTTCCCGGCGACGCCCACCGTGCCCCAGGTGTCGTCGCCGTCCCCCGACGTGATCAGCACGCGCGTCTTCGCGGCCGTGCCGGCCGACTCGTCGAGGATGCGCACCTTGTAGTCGAGGGACCCGGTACGCCTGGAGCGCGAAGTGACTGCGGAAGCGGCCGAGCGCGCGCTCCATCAGCAGCTCGAACGAGGCCTCGGCGCCCTCGAACTGGAACCCCTGGTCCTCGAGCGCCTTGAGCTCGTCGAGGATCCGGCGCGAGTCGGGCGTGTCGTGCTCCAGGTCGATGCCGTACTCCCGCGCCTTCCACAGGATGTTCGAGCGCCCGGCGAGCTCGGAGACCAGCACGCGCCGGTGATTGCCCACCGCCTCCGGATCGATGTGCTCGTAGGTCTCCGGGTGCTTGACGACGGCGGACACGTGCATGCCGCCCTTGTGCGCGAACGCGGAGTCGCCGACGTACGGCTGCGCGTCCCACGGCTTGCGGTTCGCGAGCTCGGACGCGAACCGGGAGAGCGCGCGAAGCTCGCGGAGGTTCGCGGCCGGGATGCAGTCGAGCCCCATCCTCAGCACGAGCGCCGGGATGACGGACACGAGGTTGGCGTTGCCGCAGCGCTCGCCGTACCCGTTCAGCGTGCCCTGCACCTGGTCGCACCCCTCGCGAACGGCGGCCAGCGAGTTCGCGACCGCGCACTCACCGTCGTTGTGCACGTGGATCCCGAGGGGTGTCCGCACGTGTTGCCGGACCTCGCGGACGATCTCGACGAGCTCGTGCGGCAAGGTCCCTCCGTTGGTGTCGCAGAGGATCAGCCAGTGCGCACCCGCCGCTTCCGCGGCCTTGAGCGTCTCGAGCGCGTACTCGGCGTTGCGGCGGAAGCCGTCGAAGAAGTGCTCGGCGTCGAAGAGCACCTCCTCGACCTTCGAGCGAAGGTAGCCGACGGTGTCGCCGATCATCGCGAGGTTCTCGGCGAGGGTGGTGCCGAGCGCGTGCGTCACGTGGAAGTCCCACGACTTGCCGACGATCGTGGCGACGGGCGCGGCGGCATCGACGATGGCCCGCATGTTCGCGTCGCTCTCCGCAGTGCCCCCGGCGCGCCGGGTCATGCTGAAGGCCGTGAGCTTCGCGTGCTTGAACGGGACGTCCTGCATGCGCCGGAAGAACCGCAGGTCCTTCGGGTTGGACCCCGGCCAGCCGCCCTCGATGTAGTGGATCCCGAGCGCGTCGAGCCGCGCCGCGAGCCGCACCTTGTCCTCCATCGAGAACGACACGCCCTCGCCCTGCGTGCCGTCGCGGAGGGTCGTGTCGTAGATCCGGATCAGTCGGGACATCGTGGACCTCCAGGGAAAGTCCGGCCATCATGCGGGCGCGCGCGTCGAGGTGTCAAGGCCGGCGCCGGCCGAAATCGAGCGTGGGGGGTTTGGGGGCCATGTCGGGGCCCCCATGATCAAACGACGCCTTCCGCCTTGAGGCGCCCGAGCGTGCGCTCGGACGTCCGCAGCAGGCGCTTGAGGACCTGATCGGTGTGCTGTCCCAGGCGGGGTGGCGAGGCCGCCGCCTCGCCCGGCGTGCCGTGCAACCGGATCGGCACGCCCATCACGGTCACGTGGCCGTCCTTCGGGTGCGGCAGCTGGACGATCATGTTCCGCGCCCGGAGGTGCTCGCTCTCGCAGACCTCCGGCACCGTCTTGATGCGGCCGGCCGGAACGCCCGCCGCCTCGAACCGCTTGAGCCACTCGTCGGCGCTCCTGGTACCGAGGATCTCGTTGAGCAGCGGAACGAGCACGTCGCGATGCTGGACGCGCTTCGCGTCCGTGTCGAAGCGGTCGTCGCGTGCGAGCTCGGGCCGGTCCATCGCCGCGCAGCACCGTTCCCACAGGGAGTTGTTCGCGACGCCGAGCGTGAGGTAGGCGTCCGCGGCCTTGAAGACCTCGTACGGGACGATCGACGGGTGCGCGTTGCCCCGGCGCATCGGACGCTGCCCCGTGCCGAAGTAGATCCCGGCCTGATACGTCAGCAGCGCCGCCATCGCATCGAGCATCGAGATCTCGACCTTCTGCCCCTGCCGCGTGCGTGTCCGGGCGAGCAGTGCCAGCGTGATGCCGTGCGCCGCCGACATCCCGGCGACGAGATCGGCGATCGACGTCCCGACCTTCACGGGCGGTCCGTCGGGGAAGCCGGTGATGTCCATGATCCCTGACTCCGCCTGCACGACGAGGTCGTATCCCGCCCGCGACGCCTCGGGTCCCGACTCGCCGAAGCCGGAGATCGAGCAGTAGACGAGCGTCGGGTTGAGCTTGCGCACGGCGGCATACCCGAAGCCCAGCCGGTCGATCGTGCCGGTCCGGAAGTTCTCGATCAGGACGTCGCTCCGCGCGATCAGCTTCCTCAGGATCTCTTGCCCCGCCGGCGGCTTCAGGTTCAGCGTCATCGAGAGCTTGCCGCGGTTGACCGACATGAAGTACGTCGATTCCCCGGCGAGGAACGGCGGCCAGTTTCGCGTGTCGTCGCCCTTGCCCGGCTCCTCGACCTTGATCACCTCGGCCCCGTGATCGGCCAGGATCATCGAGCAGAACGGCCCCGCCAGCACGCGGGTGAGGTCGAGGACGCGAACACCGGCCAGCGCTTTCCTAGGAGCCGCCACGGGTCATTCCTTTCCACGCCCGCTTCGCGAGGCTGCGGGCGATGGCGTTCACGCGATCGCCGGCGTGCCCGGCGCGGTGCCAGAACAGCCGCGCGCGATCGAGCGCGCCGAGATGCGAGAAGTAGTAGACGTTGTCGAGGGCCTCGATGGCGACCGTCGCGCCGAGCTTGAGCCCCCGGGTTTCGGTCTGCGCGCCGTGGCACACGAACCGCGCGCCGCGCTCGAGCTCGATGAGCGCGATGTGGAGCGGCGACTTGAAGCCTTCCGGCGGTGAGTGCAGCGTCGTGAACGAGACGATGACGCCGGCGCCGGGCAGCGTCGTCGGGATCATCGCGACCGGGTGATGCGGGCAGTACGGCGCCGGTGGCGCGACGATCATCTCGCAGCGGGGACAGCGGGACGCCGGAATCGTCTCGATCACGGTCCCGGGTGCCGCCAGGTCGGTACGCGCGTGGGTCGGCAAGCCTCAGAGCCTGTGAACGAATCGGGTCGTCGAGGAGCGCCCCGGGTTCCACCGGTGCGTCCGCGCACCGCCCGGGGCGCTCCGAGCGCGGGGGGGTTGGGGGGCTTCGTTAGTCCCCCCATGATCTCAGAGCCCGTGAACGAACCGGTGCTCGAGCCGTGCCCCGGGTCCCCCGGGGCACGTGCGAGCGCGGGGGGCTTGGGGGGCTTCGTTAGTCCCCCCATGATCACAGTCACTGCGCCTCCAGGAGCGTCACCCAGTTGTTCGTCGCCAGTCCCCCGATCGAGTGCGCCAGCGCGACGCGCCCGCTCACCTGCCGGTCCTCGGCGCGGCCGAGCAACTGCCAGACGCACTCGACGACCTGGGCGATGCCGGTCGCCGCGAGCGGATGACCGCGTGCCTTGAGCCCCCCCGATGGGTTGATCGGCAGGCGGCCATCGATCGCCGTCTCGCCGTCGAGCGTCGCGCCTCCCGACTTGCCGGGCGGGACCAGACCGATGTCCTCGAGCGCGATGAGCTCGAACGGCGCGAACGCGTCGTGGAGCTCGGCGAAGTCGACCCGCTCGGGTCCGAGGCCGGCCATCTGGAACGCGGCTCGCGCCGCCGCCTGCGTCGCGCGGAAGCTCGTCAGCTCGTGGCGATGGCGCACCGCCAGCGTGTCGGTGCCCTGGCCGATCCCGGCGATGCGGACGGCAGCGCGCTCGCTCGTGAGCACCACGGCCGCGGCGCCGTCCGAGATCGGGCAGCAGTGGAGCAGCCGCAGCGGGTCGGCGACGACGCGGCTCTCCATCACCGCCTCGATCGTGACCGGCTCGCGGAAGTGCGCGTACGGGTTCCGCGCGGCGTGCGCGTGGTTCTTCACGGCGACCTGCGAGATCTCGCGGAGCCCGACGCCGTGGCGCGCCATGAGGGCCCGCGTGATGAGCCCGGCGAGCGCCGGCATCGTCGCGCCGTACGACCGCTCGTACGCGTCGATCGAGCGGCCGATGATCTCGGACACGCGCGGCGTGGAGAGGTGCGTCATCTTCTCGCCGCCGACGACGAGGACGGTCCGGTGCAGCCCGGCCGCGACCTCGGCGAAGCCGGCGTAGAGCGCGGCGGCCCCGGACGACGTTGCGGTCTCGATGCGGAGCGCCGGCACCTCGGCAAACCCCATGTACGTCGCGACGTTCGACGCGAAGTTGCCGTCGCCGACGAACTCCTCGGGGTTCATCGTGGCGATCACGACGGCGTCGGGCTTCTCGATGCCCGCCACGGCGAGCGCCGCGAGCGACGCCTCGGTCATGAGGGCCTGGAGCCGCTCGCTCCGCTTGCCGATGCGCGTCATCCCCGCGCCCGCGATCCAGACGTCACGCATGACCCGGCAAGCTTGCCGGTTTGCTCCGCAAACGTCAATTCTCGATCACGCCTCGGCGGCCTCGCGGATCGCGTATCCTTCACTCCGCCGGCGTGAGGCCGCCCGAAGGAGGACCAGACGCGATGACCACGAGACGACCCGAGGACGACCCCGGCCTCGACGGCCGCGTCGCCATCGTCACCGGTGGCGGCGCCGCGGATGACGGCATCGGCAACGGCCGCGCGGCAGCGCTGCTCCTGGCGCGCGCGGGCACGAGGGTGCTCGTGGTCGACCGCAAGCTGGCGCTCGCCGAGCGGACGGTCGCGATGATCACCGCCGATGGCGGCACCGCCGCCGCGCACGAGGCGGACGTGACCGATGACGCTCAGTGTCGCGACATGGTCCGCGCCGCGCTCGACCGCTTCGGCCGCCTCGACTTCCTGGACAACAACGTCGGGATCGGCAGTCGCGGCAGCGTCGTCGACGAGGAGCCCGCGGTGTGGCGCCGCGTCATGCAGGTGAACGTCGAGACGATGTTCCTCGTGTCCAAGCACGCGATCCCCGCCATGATCCGGACCGCGGGCCGCGGCGCCATCGTCACCGTCTCCTCGATCTCGGCGCTCCGCCCGCGGGGGCTCACGGCGTACTCGGCGTCGAAGGGCGCCGTCATCGCGCTGACCCGCGCCATGGCGGTCGACCACGGGCCGCAGGGCATCCGGGTGAACTGCGTCGCGCCGGGCCCCGTGTACACGCCGATGGTCTATGGCCCGGGCATGAGCGACGCAGCGCGGGCCCAGCGGCGCCGCGCGTCGATCCTCGGCATCGAGGGCACCGGCTGGGACATCGGCCACGCCGTGCGGTTCCTGCTGTCTGACCACGCGCGCTACATCACCGGGCACGTGCTCGTGGTCGACGGCGGCGTCACGCTCCAGTCGCCAGCGCGCGACGACGCGGCGGAGTGATCGTCGAAGAGCGCCCGGGTCCCCGGGGGCCGCTTTCGAGGATCCGGGGGGCGGCGCGCCGGGGGAGGGCCTCCAGACCGCCGAGCGAACCCGAGGAGCGCCCGGGTCCCCGGGGCCGCTTTCGAGGATCCGGGGGGCGGCGCACCGGGGGAGGGCCTCCAGACCGCCGAGCGAACCCGAGGAGCGCCCCGGGTTTCCCGGGGCGCTTCCGAGCGCTGGGGGGTTTGGGGGGGCCATGTCGGGGCCCCCCATGACATCAGTCGCCGCTCGTCAGTTCCCGGCCGAACCCGCTATCCCGGCACCGCGCCGCACGGGCGGCGGCGGCGGCGCCGCGACGCCGAGGTCCCGCATCAGGCGGAGCAGGTACGTCCGCTGGAGGCCCAGGGCCCTTGCGGCGTGCGTCCGGTTCCCGCGCACCTGATGCAGGGTGGCCTCGATGAGCCGGCGCTTGAACTCGTAGACAGCGCCGTGGTACCCGACGGCCCGCGGCGGCGCCGCGGGCTCGGTCGCTGCGAGCGGAGGAGTTGTCGCCATGCCGGTCGACGACGGCAACGGGAATGCCATACCGGAAGACCCGCGACGTGCGGGCCGGCGCGAACGCTGACAGCGGCAATGCCCTGCGGGGCGGGCGGTGTGCCCCGGCGGCAGTGCAACGACGAAGGGCCCCGGGAAGGGGCCCTTCGCAACCGAACGGGCAGGCGATGCGGCGGCTACTTCTTCGTCGTTGGCTGGATGCCCGGATTGTCCTTGAAGAACTGCTTGTTGATGTCGGTGTACTGCTTCCACTGGTCGGGGACTTCGTCCTCCGCTCGTCGGGATGGATGTAGAGCATCGTGTCGCCCTCGTAGATGCAGTCCACGGGGCAGACTTCGACGCACGCCTTGTCCTTGACGTTCACGCACGGTTCAGCGATCACGTACGGCATTGGAGCCTCCGGGTCGTTCGTGGGGTCCGGTCAGACCGATGCATTTAAGCGAATCCGTCGGAACATGTCAAGACGACAAGGGCCTCAGTTCACTGCGTGCGCAGTCGCGGGTCGAGGGCGTCACGGAGCGAGTCACCGAACAGGTTGAACGCGAACACCGCCAGACTGATCGCCAGCCCGGGAAAGATGGCCATCCACGGCGCCGCCTCGGCGAACTCCACGGCGGCACCGCGCAGCATCAACCCCCACGCCGGAATCGGCTCCTGCACGCCGAGCCCGAGGAAGGACAGCGACGCCTCGAGCAGGATGGCCTGCCCGAGGAACGCCGTCACCATGATCAGGTACGGCGCCATCACGTTCGGCAGCATGTGGCGCAGGATGATCCGTCCATGCCCGAAGCCGGCCGCCCGCGCCGCATCGACATACGGCATCTCGCGGATCGACAGGGCCGACGACCGGATGACGAGCGCGCAGCGCGGGATCATCGGGATCATGATCGCGGTGATCAGGTTCGGCAGCGCGTTGCCGAGGATCGTGACGAGCGCCAGCGCCAGGATGATGAGCGGGAACGACAGGAAGATGTCCATCACCCGCTGGAGATACAGGTCCACGCGGCCGCCGAAGTACGCGCTGGCGACGCCGAGGAGCGCGCCGAGCGTCGCGCTCAGGATCGACGAGCCGAAGCCGACCAGGAGCGCGGTGCGCGAGCCGTGGATCAGCCGGGAGAGGACGTCGCGCCCGAACGAGTCCGTGCCGAGCCAGTGGGCTGCGGAGGGCGCGTCCAGCATCGCGCCGAAGTTGACCGCGACCGGATCGTAGGGCGCGATGAGGGGCGCGGCGAGCGCGACCGCGACCATGAGCAGGATCGCCGCGGCGGCGATGGCGCCGAGCGGCCGGCGCCGGCAGAAGTCGGCGACGGCCGCCTGCCCGCGGGACCGCCGCGGAACCTCCTCGAGGTCGGTGACCCGCTCGATCGCCGGATTCACCGCCATCGCGTCACCCTCGCGCCCGTGGGCCCCGGCGTCGAGAGGCGAGCCGCACGAGGCCCAGCGGGCCGAGAGGCGAGCCAGACGGAGGCCCGGGCGAGCGAGAACGAAGTCTGGCGACGCTTATCGGCTCGCCGGGTCATCGGTAGCGGATCCTCGGGTCGAGCCAGGCGTACATGATGTCCAACGCGAAGTTCACCACGATGAAGACGCCGGACACGAGCATGACGAGCGCCTGGATCAGCGTGTAGTCGCGGTGCGCGACGGCCTGGACGAACAGGAGGCCGAGCCCGTTCAGGTTGAAGACCTGCTCCGTCACGACGAGGCCGCCGATGAGGAACGCGAACTCGACCGCGACGACCGCCATGACCGGGAGCATCGCGTTCTTGATCGCGTGGCGCCAGAGGATCAGCTTCTGCCACAGCCCCTTGGCGCGCGCCGTGCGGATGTAGTCCTCCCGCAGCACCTCGAGCATCGCCGAGCGCGTCATGCGGGTCGCCACGGCCGAGTACCGGTACCCGACCGCGAGCGCCGGCCAGATGAGCTGCTGCAGGTTCTGCCAGGGATCGACCCAGAACGGCGTGTACACCATGGGCGGCAGCCACTTGAACACGACGAGCAACACGAGGATGAAGACGATGCCGAGCCAGAACGACGGCGTGGCGAGCCCGGCGATCGAGAAGATCCGCACCGCGTAGTCCACCCACGTGTCCTGCTTCAGCGCCGCGATCACGCCCAGCGGGATCGCGAGCAGCACGGCGACGGTCGTCGCCATCACCGCCACCTGGAGCGAGAGCGCGAACCGGAGCCTGATCTCTTCCCAGATCGGCGCGCCCGTCCACATCGACGTCCCGAAGTCGAGGCGGACGACCCCGGCCATCCACGTCAGGAACTGCTCCCACACCGGCCGGTCGAGGCCGAAGCGCGTGCGCTCCTGCTGCAGGATCTCCTCGGAGACCGCCCCCCGGTCCCCGGCCATCCGGAGCTCGACGACGTCCCCGGGAATGATGCGGATGAGCAGGAAGACGACGACCGCGACGCCGAGCAGCGTCGGGAACATCAGGAGGAAGCGCTTGAACAGGTATCGCCACATCGCGGCGTGATCGGCGCCCCGGCCCGGGCCGGGGCGCCGCCCTCGCTGGTTACTCCGCGAGCCAGACCGTGTCCAGCTGGTTGTTCAGGTAGTGGGCCGGCGTGATCGTCCAGCCCTTGACCTTCGAGCTGTGCGGAATGATCCGGTGCCACCAGAGCGTGTACATGATGTGCGCTTCCTCGTCGAGGAGACGCTTCTCGAACTGCCGCAGGATCTTCTTGCGCTCTTCCGCATCCACGGCGCGGCCCTGCTTGAGGTAGAGCTCGTCGATGACCTTGTCCTTGTGCTTGCCGTAGTTCGCGTCGGAGTCGGACACGAACCGGCCGAGATCGAGATCCGGCTCGACGATGAAGCCGCAGGCGAAGTCCATCGCGACCTCGAAGTCGCCGCGCTTGAGCATCGGATGGTACGCCGACGCCTCGATGAACTCCTGCTTCACGTTGAGCCCGATCTGCCGCCACTGGTCGATCAACCAGACGCCGATCGGCTCGTAGGGGTGCGGAATGCCGCGGTTCTTGAACGTGAAGGAGAAGCCCTCGGGAACGCCCGCCTCCCTGAGGAGCCGCTTCGCCTCGGCCCGCGACTTGTTGATGTCCTTCCCGTACCCGGCGACCTTCTGCAGCTCCTCGGGCGGCGTCGCGTACGGGGTGCCGGGCACCTGGATGCCGCCGACGTCACGGACGATCGTGATCTTCGAGAGGTTCTTCGACCCCTCGTAGCGGTCGAGCGCCAGCGTGAGCGCCCGGCGCACGCGCTTGTCGTCGAACGGCTTCTTCTCGTGGTGCATGGCGACCATGAGCACGCAGTCCCAGGGGCTCTCCTGGACCGTGATCTTCGGTCCGAGCGCGTGGACGAGCTGGTCGCGCTCGGCCGGGCTGAAGCCGCGGAACTGGATGTGCGCGCGCTCTCCGCGGATGGCGGCGACCTGCGGCGCGGACGCCGAGATGAACAGCGCCCGGTAACCGTCGAGATACGGCTTGCCTTTGTCCCAGTAGTCCGGGTTCTTCTTGCCGACCCAGTGCGAGCCCTTGACGTGCTCGACGAAGGTGAACGGTCCGGTGCCGTTGACGTTCTTCTCGTACCACCGGATGTCCTTCTCGAGAGTCTCCGCGCGGTAGATCCAGTTCCACGGCGACGAGAGGTTCAGCAGGAACGACGACTCCGGCCACTTGAGACGGAAGCGGACGGTGTACGGGTCCACGGCCTCCACGGCCTCGACGGAGCCGTACGTCGCCTTCCGCGACGACTTCAGGCCGGCGGGCGGAAAGATGATCTTGTCGTAGGACGCCTTCACGTCCTTCGACGTCATCTGGGCCCCGTCGTGGAACTTGACGCTCTTGCGCAGCTTGAAGGTGTACGTCAGGCCGTCCTTCGAGATCGTCCACGACTCGGCGAGGTCGCCGATCGGCTTGGTGCCCGTCTTCTCGAACGGATCGACCCGCAACAGGGTGCTGTAGTGCGCCGCCATCGGGTGGATGACCCCGAACGTCTCTTCCTGGTGCGCGTCGTAGGACGGTGGCTGCGACGGCACGACGAAGAGGAGCTCGCCGCCGTACCGTGGCTTCTCCTGGGCGCCGACCGGCTGGGCGCCGAGGAGCAGGCCGATCGCGACGACCGCGGCCAGGGTGCTCGAGATGATCGCTTGCATGTTCACCTCCGGGTGAAGCGCGGATCCGAGGATGGGACGAGGGATCGCATCACGCCAGCAGACACGCCGCCCAGTGCCCGGGCTTCACTTCCCTGAGCGGCGGCACCTCCATCGAGCAGCGGTCGATCGCGACCGGGCACCGCGGGTGGAACACGCACCCGGGCGGCGGCTTGAGCGGGCTCGGAACCTCGCCCTTGAGCACGATGTGCTCCCGCCGCATCTCGAGCTCGGGATCGGGAATCGGCACCGCCGACAGGAGCGCCCGGGTGTACGGGTGCAGCGGCTCGTCGTAGAGCTCCTTGCGCGGCGCGAGTTCGACGATCTTGCCGAGGTACATCACGGCCACGCGGTCGGAGATGTGGCGCACGACGGCGAGGTCGTGCGCCACGAACAGGTACGTGAGACCGAACTCGGCCTGGAGGTCCTCCAGCAGGTTGATGATCTGCGCCTGGATCGAGACATCGAGCGCCGAGACCGGCTCGTCGCAGACGATGAGGGACGGCTCCATCGCGAGGGCGCGCGCGATCCCGACCCGCTGCCGCTGTCCACCGGAGAGCTCGTGAGGGTAGCGGGCCGCGTGCTGGGGCAGCAAGCCCACGCGGCCGAGAAGCTCGCGCACCCGGGCCTGGCGCTTCACCGCGTCGGTCACCAGCCCGTGGACCGCCATGGGTTCCGCGACGATCTGCCCGACGGTCATGCGAGGGTTCAGCGAGCTGTAGGGATCCTGGAAGATCACCTGGATCGTGCGCCGCACCTTCCTGAGCTCCGGGGCATCCATCGTCGTCAGGTCCCGGCCCTCGAAGACCACCGAGCCGCTCGTGGGGCGCTCGAGCTGGAGGATGCAGCGGCCCGTCGTCGTCTTGCCGCAGCCCGATTCACCGACGAGGCCGAGCGTCTCGCCCTTCCGGATGGTGAAGGAGACACCGTTGACCGCCCGCACCATGGCCTGGGGACCGCTGAAGAGCCCGCCGCCCACGGGGAAGTGCTTGACGAGGTCACGGACCTCGAGGATCACGCCGTCGCGGGTGGCCGCGGTCATGCCATGGCCACCTTCGGGCACCCCCCGACCGCGACCCGCTCGACCTCCCAGCAGGCGGCGACGTGCTCGGCGCCGTTCAGCGGCCGGAGATCCGGCCGCTCCACGATGCACCGGTCGGTGCGAAACGCGCAGCGGGGAACGAACGCGCAGCCGCGTGGCAGGCGCGTGAGATCCGGTGGCTGCCCCTCGATCGGATCGAGCCGCGCGCGAATCGGCTCGTCGAGGCGCGGCACGGACCTGAGGAGCCCGAGCGTGTAGGGGTGCCGCGGGTGCGCGTACAGCTCGCGCGCGCTCGCGCGCTCGATGATGCGGCCCGCGTACATCACGTTCACGCGGTCGGCGTACCGGGCGACGACGCCGAGGTTGTGGGTGATGATCAGCATCGCGACGCCGAGGCGGCGCGAGAGGCTCTTCATCAGCTCGAGGATCTGCGCCTGGATGGTGACGTCGAGCGCGGTGGTCGGCTCGTCCGCGAGGACCAGCGACGGCTCGCAGGCGAGCGCCATCGCGATCACCATGCGCTGTCGCATCCCGCCGCTGAACTGGTGGGGGTACTGGCGCAGGCGGCGCGCCGCGTCGGGGATGCCGACCAGCCCGAGCAGCTCGACGGCGCGCGCGCGCGCGTCCGTCGGCGACATGCCGAGATGGATCTCCAGCCCCTCGGTGAGCTGCCGGCCGATCGTGAGCACGGGGTTCAACGAGGTCATCGGCTCCTGGAACACCATCCCGATCTCGCGCCCACGGACCCTCCGCATCCCCTCCTCGGAGAGCTGCAGGAGGTCGCGCCCCTTGAACAGGATCCGCCCCGCCACGATGCGACCGGCAGGCTCCGCGACGAGCCGCATGATCGAGAGCGCCGAGACGCTCTTGCCGCAGCCGGACTCCCCGACGAGCGCGACGGTCTCTCCTTCCTCGACGTCCCAGGTGACGCCGTCGACGGCGCGCACGACACCGCTGGACGTGATGAACTGGGTAACGAGGCCCTCGACGGAGAGGAGCGTCCCCATGACGGGCGGAGTGTATCACACGGTCAGACCGCGGTCAGACCAAGCCTGACAGCACGCACGACCGGTCAGAGCACGCGAGCGAATCCGAGGCGTCCCGGGTTCTCCCGGGACGGTTGCGCGCGCCGGGGGACTCGGGACTTTCGGCCTCCCATGATGTCGGTCTCGTCAGTGGCAGCGAGCGAACGCGACGTGCCGGCGGGCGCGCGGCTGCAGCGCGGCGTACTCGCGGCACACCGCGCGCGCGATGCACGGCCACCGGTGCTGCGCGGACCAGCGCACGCCCTCAGCGCCGAGCCGCGCGCGACGTGCGGGATCCGCGAGCACCGCGTCGATCCGATCCGCGAGCGCGGCGACGTCGCCTTCCGGAACGAGGAAGCCGGTGACGCCGTTGCGCACGGTCGTGGCCAGCCCGCCGACGCGCGACGCGATCACGGGGCTCCCGCACGCCATGGCCTCGAGCGCGACCATGCCGAACGACTCGTAATAGGACGGCATCACGGTCACGTCGGCCGCGACGTAGTAGGCGCGTAGATCCGCCTGCGGCTGCGGGCCCAGGAACGAGACGGCGTCGCAGAGATGGAGCCGGCACGTGAGCCCGCGGACGTACGCCTCATGGCCGTCGACGGCCTCGTCCGCGTCGCCGCCGACGACGAGCAGCCGGACGCCGCGCCCGCGACTGCGCAGTCGTGCGACGGCCTCGAGCAGCGTCTCGAGGCCCTTGATCGGGGCGATCCGGCCGACGTAGAGCAGGATCGGTCCACCGGGGAGCCCGAGCTCTCGGCGCGCATCGACGGGGCGGCCGGGGCGGAAGAGATCGGTGTCGACGCCGCACGGGACGACCGCGATGCGGGAGAACGGGGCGCCGTACTCGTTCACCAGCTGCGCGCGCTCGACTTCGCTCGCCGCCACGATCCGGTCCACATCTTGCGCGAGCCGGGTCTCCTCGGCGACGCGGAGAGGCGGCTCGACCTCCGGCCGCCTCGTGGCGCCGTTCTTGAGCCGCGCGAGGGTGTGGAACATCTGCATGACCGGCACACCGAAGCGGCGGCCAAGCTCGAGACCGGCGACGCCCGAGAGCCAGTAGTGCGCGTGCACGAGGTCGTACTCGACGCCGTGCGTGAGGCGCCAGCCGTCGACGCGGTCGACGAACTCGTCGAGGTGCTCGAACACCCGCTCGCGCTCCATCGGCGCCTCGGGACCGGCGCGGAGATGGACGACACGCGCACCGGGGCCGAGCGGGACGACGCGCGGGATCGAGGGATCCTGCGAGCGCGTGAAGACGTCCACCGCGACGTCCATGCGGCCCAGCTCACGGCCGAGCTCACGAACGTAGACGTTCATCCCCCCGGTCTGCTTGCCGCCGAGGGCAGCGAGCGGACAGGTGTGGACGGACAGGACGGCGACCCGGAGGCTCATCGGGCCGCGGCGCCCGTGCGCTCCCCAGCGTCGGCGGTCGCGCGCTCCACGCGCACGGCGTAGACATCCTCGGGCGCCGGTCCGAACTCGTACTTGTACCGTTCCTCGCCGCGCAGGAAGTCGAAGCGCGCCTTGCCGCGCGTGATCGCGTCCTGGACCACCGCGGTCAGCAGGACCAGCCCCGGCGCGAGCGACGCGCGGTCCGGATGGAAGCCGGAGTTGTAGAGACCGACCGAGCCGTCCCACTCCAGGCAGATGAACGTCGCGATCGGACCCGCGGCGGTGTCGAGGAACCAGATGCGCGCGCCACCGTCCCCCGCGAGCGCCGCGATCGCCTCCCGGAAGAACCCTTCCATGCGCTCGTCCATGAAGCGCGCCTTGCCGGCGCGCGAGCGCCGGTGCAGGTGGAGGAAATCATCGAAGCGAGCTCGGACGTCGCCGGGCCGGTCGACCGACGATACGCGCGCGTCCGGCGCCTCGCGGTGGAGCCGGCGGACCTTTCGGAGCATCTCGTGACGGTGGCGCGGGGACAGGGTGGTGAGATAGGCGTCCCAGGAGCCCGGCAGCGCGAGGACGGGACATCGCTCCTCGACACTTGCCGTCGCGACCAGGCCACACGCGGGCGCGAGCCGCGGCAGCAGCGGCACCGTGGGCGACGTGGCGGGAAGCGCGTGCAGATCCCACACGCTGCCGTCGGTCCGTGACCGGAGGAGCGCCAGCCACGCGTCCTCCTCGCCACCGGCGACGGCGAGCAGGTCGAGGTAATCCGATACGCCGGTGCCGCCGATCAGGCGCCAGAGCCGGGGCTCGGCCTCGTAGAGCGGCAGCACGGCGACGAGACGTCCCTCGCCGTCGCGGACGGTGCGGATCTCGACGCGCATGGAGCCGGCGAAGGCCCGCGTCCACGTCCGCTGCCATGTGAAGGTGAGGAAGGGCGACCGGAGCGCCGACGCGGCGTGGAGCTGGGCCCATGCCGCCCCACCAACCGCGTCGAGCGACTCGAGGACGTCGACCTTCACCGGCCGATCGACCTCACCCGCCGGCAGGCCCCGCGGGCCCGGGATCACAGCTCGGTATCGGCCCCGGACGAGGCGGTCGGCCCGACACCGCCGTCGTCACCTTCGCTGTCCTCCCCGCCCTCCGTCGACTCGGCCATGGCCTCGTCGACCGCCTCGTCGAAGTCGCCGCCGAGCTCGTCGCCGAACTCCTTGCCCATCTTCTTCATGAACCGCGCGACGCTCGCCGGGTCGTTCTCGTCGACGTCCCCGAGATCCGCCGAGTCGGCGAGCGCGTCGAGCCGCGCCTCCTCGGACTTCACCGTGGCGAACCGGGACATGATCCGCGTCAGCGAGGTGCTCCCGCAGCGCGGACAGGTCGGCTCCGGCATCGCCGAGGGGCGCATGACGAGGAGGCTCACACGACGGCGGCAGCCGTGGCAGTCGTACTCGTAGATCGGCATGCGCAAAATTCTAGCATCTCGATCGGTGATTCCGGTTTGCCCCAGCGTGCTCGACGCCGACACCGATGACCTCGCCGCGACTCGCGACATCGACGAACGGCAGCGTGAGCTCGAGCGCCACCTTCAAGACTCCGTACGCGGGGCGCCACTCCGTCTCCCGCGCGAGGCGGTCCCGCCGGCGGTCTCGAAGCCACACGCGGAGGCTCCGCAGGTGGTGGCGCGGCTTCGACCGGTGGCGACACCACACGTCGACGAGGGTCAGCCGGGCGCTCGGCGCGCGGCTCACCCGCGCTCGAGCACCTCGCGGATGCGTTCCGGCGCCACCCGGATCTCCACGCCCGCGCGCTCCTGCTCGAGCAGCATCGCGACGCGCGAGTCCCGCTCGCCCCATCCGCGGTTGACCGCCTCGGTCAGCTCCTCGAGCGCCAGGTTCGCGAGCCGCATCGGCACGCCGAGCTCGCGCCCGAGACCGACGGCCAGCGTCACGTCCTTCCGCGCCAGCCGGAGCGCGAACGCCGGCGGGTCGTACGTGCCCGGGAGGAACTGGTCGACGAGGCCGTCGAAGGTGCGTCGCCGGCCGAGCGCGCCCTGCCGCACGGCGTCGAAGAGCGCGAGGGGATCGACGCCGGCCTTGACGCCCATCGTGAAGACCTCGGCGAGCGCGGTCTGCAACACGTACCCGGTGCAGTTGTGGACGAGCTTCGCGACCGACCCGCTGCCGATCGGCCCGACGTAGTACGCCTGGTCGCCGATGGCGTCGAGCACCGGCTTCGAGCGCTTGAACACGGCCTCGTCGCCCCCGACCCACAGCGCCAGCTTCCGCGTCCTCGCCCCCTTTGGGCCGCCGCTCACCGGGGCGTCGAGCACGTGCACGCCCCGCTCGCCGAAGACGCCGTGAAGCCGCCGCATGAGGGCCGGGTCGTTCGTGCTCAGGTCGAACCACGCCGTCCCCTTCGCCATGCCGGCGAGCAGGCCGCGATCTCCCGATGCGACGACCTCGACGTCCCGCGGTCCGGGGAGCGACGTGAAGACGATCTCGGCACCCTCGGCCGCCTGCCGCGGGCCGTCCGCCCACTTGGCGCCGGCGGCGATATGAGGCGCCGCCGCCTCGCGCTTGACGTCGTGCACCAGCAGGTCGTGACCCGCCTTGATGAGGTTCAGCGCCATGCTCGAGCCCATCGTCCCGACTCCGACGAATCCGACTTTCATGCTCCTGCCCTCCCCTGTTCGAACAGCGTTTCCATCTGGATGGCCGCCCGGTCCCAGTCGTACGCGGACGTCACGTGCGCCTGCCCCGCCGCTGCAATCTTGTTCCGCAGCGGCTCGTCGCTCGCCAGCCGCTCCAGCTTCCGCGCCAGGTCGGCCACGTCACGCCGCCTGGCCACGAGCGCCGTCTCGCCGTCGCGCGCGTAGTCGCGAGACCCCCCGTTGTCGTACGTCACGAGCGCGGCACCGCACGCCATCGCTTCCATCGACGGCATCCCGAGGCCCTCGTCCCACGACGGGCACAGGTAGATGTCCGCGCTCGAGTAGAGCGCGGCCAGACGCTGCTGCTCGGGGTTGACGTGAAACTCGTCGTACGCCTCCCGGTCCCGGGGCGGCTTCACCCCGAAGCCGACGAGCGTGAGCCCGGAAACGCGCGGCGTGACGCGCGCCACCGCGTCCAGCCCGTCGGCGACACCTTTCCAGGCGTACGAGTGGTGGAGCATCAGCACGCGCGGGCGGGACGTCGGCACGCCGGCGTCCACGGGATGGAACAGCGCCGGATCCACCGGCGTCACGAGGACGGGGGCGTCGCTCGCGAACCGCTCGCGCATGATGTCCCGGAGCCACGTCGAGATCACGATCTTCCGGAGGGGGAGCCGGTACGTCGCGTCCACCGCGTCGGGACGACCGTGGTGCAGGCTCTCGTAGTGCTGCACCAGGTAGAACTTCGCGCCCGCGCCGGGCGGCGCGGCGGCGGCGACGGCCGCGGACTGCCACGCGGTCGCGACGAGGACGTCGGCACGACGCAATCGGTCGGCACGCCACGCCGACACCCATCGAACACGCGGCGAGAAGCCCGGGATCCACGTCGGGCCGGCAGCGGTCACCGAGCGCCAGACGGCCGTGTGCCGGTGCCTCGCCGGGACGACGACCTCGACGTCGTGCGCCCGGCGCGCGAGCCGGTCGGCGTACGTGAGGATCGCGCGCACGCCACCCGCGATCCTGAGGTGCGGGCACAGGACCGTGACCTTCAAATGGCCATCGAGACCTGGCCGGTCCGGCGATACGCGCCCGGATCGAGCACGACGTTCACGCACCAGACCTCGTCGGATGCGAGGGCATGCTCGAGCGCGGGCCGGAGGTCGTTCGGGTCGGTGACGAGCACCCCGCGCCCACCGAGCGCCTCGACCATGAGGTCGTATCGGGTCGTCGGCAGCGACGTCGCCACCGCACGCTCCGCTCCCCAGAACGACAGCTGCGGGTTTCGGATCTGGCCCCACCCGCCGTCGTTGCCGATGACGCACGTGAGCGGCAGGCCGAAGCGCACCGCGGTCTCCATCTCCATGCCGTTCAGACCGAACGCGCCGTCGCCGGCGATGAGGAGCACCCGTTGCGCGGGATGCAGCAGCTTCGCCGCGATGGCGAACGACGGCCCGACGCCGAGGCATCCGAAGGGGCCGGGATCCAGCCACTGCCCCGGACGGCTCAGACGGACGATCTTGGACGAGCACCCGACCACGTCGCCGCCGTCGCCCACCACGATCGTGTCCGGCGTGACGACGGACGCGATCTCGGCGGCGAGCCGGTAGTGGGAGATCGGCATGTCGCCGGATGCGGTCAACGCGTCGAGCGTGCTCCGCGAGTCGCGCTCCCTGTCCTCGAGACGCCCCCGCCATTCCGTCCAGCGCGACGGCAGCGCCACGGGCAGCGCATCGGTGGCCTGGTCCAGGACGCGCCCGATGTGCCCGGCGATCCCGACCTCGATCGGTCGATTACGCCCGAGCTCGGCGGGATCGCAATCGACCATGCACACGACGACGTCCTCCGCGAACGTCGGCGTGCGGCCGTAGCCGAGCCGGAAGTCGAGCGGCGCGCCGAGCACGAGCACGAAGTCGGCGGTGGCGAGCGCGAAGCCGCGCGCCTGCTGGAACGCGAGCGGATGATCGTGCGCGAGCGTGCCGCGTCCCGCGCCGGTCAGGAACACGGGCACGCCGGCCGCCTCGGCGAAGGCCGCGAGCGACTTCGCCGCGTCGTCCCAGTACACGCCGCTGCCCGCGACGACGACCGGGCGCTCGGCGCGCGACAGCAGATCGACGACGCGCGCGATCGCGTCCGGAGCGGCGAGGCTCGCCGGGCGGTGCACGTACTGCCTCGGGATCGGCGCCAGACGCTCCTCGATGCGCCCGAGCAGGAGGTCGACGGGGATCTCGACGAAGACGGGGCCCGGCCGCCCCGAGAGGGCGGTCCGGATCGCGGTGGTCAGCACCTCGGGGATCTGCCGGATCTCCGGGACGGTCCACGCGCCCTTCGTGATCGGCCGGAAGAGGTCGACCTGCTCCATCTCCTGGAGCGCGCCGAGCCCTCTGAGCCCGAGCGGGGCGGCGCCGCCGATGAGCAGCAGCGGGCTTCGCGCGGCGTGGGCGTTCGCGACCCCCGTCACCGCGTCCGTGACGCCCGGACCGGGAGCGACGATCGCGACGCCGATGTTGCGGGTGAGCCGCGCGTAGGCGTCCGCCGCGTGGGCCGCCGCTTGCTCGTGGCGCACGTCGATGATCCGGATGCCCTCGGTCAGGCAGCCGTCGTAGATCGGCAGGACGTGCCCGCCGCAGAGCGTGAACACGTGTCCCACCCCCGCGTCCTCGAGCACGCGCGCGACCAGCTCACCGCCTGTCGGCTCCGCCATCCTGCTCCCCTCGTGTCTCGGCTGCCATCATGCCCTCACCAGAACTTCTCCCACTTCACCGCCTTGCGCTCCATCCCCCGCCCGACGAGCAGGTCGCGGACGGCGTGGATCGTCTTCTCCCCACCCGCGACGTACCCGACGTGTCCCTCGCTCGGCGGCGCATGGCGCTCGACCGCCTCGATCAACGAACCCGTCTCCCCGGCCCAGCCGTCCGCCGGACGCTCCACGACCGGATGATAGGCGAAGCCCGGGTAGCGACGCGCCAGCGAGTTCAGCTCGCCGTGGTACACGAGCCATCCGGGATCCCTCGCCCAGGACACGAGCGCCGCCTCGCGCCCGAAGCCCGTCTCGTACAGGTCGGCGAGGATCGCGCGGATCGGCACGATGCCGATCTCCTCGGCGACGAAGAAGGGGCGTCGCGGATCGGCCCGGGTGAACACGAAGCCGCCCAGCGGCCCCTTGAACTCGACCGGCGAGCCGGGCTCGAGTCCCCGGAACCACTGCGAGCCGACCCCGCCCGGTACCACGTCCGCGCAGAGCGTGATCACGGAGCCTGACCGCGGCGCCGACGCGATGGAATACGCGCGCACGGTCTTCGGACCGAGCCGCACGGAGATCCACTGGCCCGCGTCGAACTCGAGCGCCACCGGGTCCTCCACGCGCAGATCGGCTTCGAGGATGTCCGGCGCCAGCGCGCGAACCGCGACGACACGAGCGCGGCAGTCGCGCGGCTTCCCGCTCACGTCACGAACGACAACACCGAGCGGGCGTGATCCGCGAAGGACGATGCGCGGGGGCCGCGGTCACCGCGGGAAGGCGTCCTTCACGCCGCCATCGACGGTGAGCGTGCAACCGGTCGTCTTCGAGGACCGATCCGACGCGAGGAACAGGACGGCCTCGGCGACGTCCTCCGGCAGGATGCGCACGGCGAGCAGGTTGCGCTTGCGGTAGAACTCCTCGATGTCGTCCGGGTCGATCCCCTGCGCGGCCGCCCGCTCGCGACGGACGTCGGGCGACCAGAGCTTCGAGTCCCTGAAGACCGCGTCCGGGTTCACGATGTTGGACCGGATCCCGTGCGGCGCGCCCTCGAGCGCGAGCACCTTCGCCAGCTGCGCCTCCGCCGCCTTCGCGGCGGAGTACGCCGCGAAGTCCTTGCCCGGCGACATCACGTTCTTGGTCGCGACGAAGACGAGCGCCCCACCGAGGCCCTGCGCGACGAGCGTTCGCATCGCCTCGCGCGCGACGAGGAAGTGACCGGTCGCGTTCACGGCGAACGAGTGAAGCCAGTCGCCGAGCTGCATGCGCACGACGGGCGCCGAGTGCGCGACGCCCGCGTTCGACACGAGGATGTCGAGACCGCCGTACGCGAGCACGGTCGCCTCGAATGCCGCGCGCACCGCCGACTCGCTGGTCACGTCCATCGCGATGCCCATCGCGCGGCCGCCTCCGACCCGGGTCACGATCTCGTCCGCCGCTCGCGTCGCACCGGCCTCATCGACATCGGTCACCACGACGTGAGCCCCGGCCGCCGCCAGCGTGTGCGCCACGGCCTTCCCGATGCCGGACGCCCCGCCCGTGACGAGCGCGATGCGCCGTGCCAGCTCCTTCTCCGGCGGCGCCAGCGTCAGCTTGTAGAGCTCGAGCGGCCAGTACTCGACGTCGAACGCGTCCTTCGCGCCGAGCGACATGTACTGCCCGAACAGGCTCGCGCTGCCGAGCACGTCGATCGTGTGATGGTAGATGTCGCTCACGATGCCCGACGTGCGGCGGTCGCGGCCCGCCGTGAACATGCCGAGCCCGGGGACGAGCACGACGCGCGGCAGCGGGTCGACGAGCTCCGCGCCCTCGAAGCGGTTCGCCTCGAAGTACGCCGTGTAGTCCTTCACGAACGCCTCGAGGCTTCGGTCGACGGCGGCCCACAGCGCCTCGGGATCGTCCGCCCGCTCGACCGGCACGCAGCAGGGCAGCCGCTTCGTGTAGATGGTGTGGTCCGGAGTCGAGGGTCCCACCTGCGAGAGCGTCGCCGCCTCGGGCGACGACGCGAACTCGACGACGGCCGGCGAGTCGTCGTACGTGAGGATCACGCGCCTGGACGGGCCGAGCCGGCCGCGCAGTCGTGGCGCGAGCGCGACCGCGAGCGCGCGGCGCTCGGCGGGCGCCAGCGGGCCGACGCGCGGCGGGCCGAACACCCGGCGGCCACGCTTGCGCGCCGCGATCGCGTCCTCGGCGCGGCTGATGAGCTCGATCGTCGCCTCGTACGCTTCCCGCACGGTGGCGCCCCAGTTGATGGTCCCGTGCTTCTCCAGCACGACCGCCTTCGCGCCGGGATTGGCGGCGACCGCGTCCGCGACCTCCCTCGAGATGCGGAAGCCGGGGCGGCGGTACGTCAGCCTGATCACGTCCCGTCCGTACACGCTCTCGAGCGTCGCGCGCGGGCGATCGGTGTTCGTGAGCGAGACGATCGCGTCGGCGTGCGTGTGAACGATCGCGTAGTGCGGCAGGAACCCGTGGAGCAGGGTCTCGATCGACGGCCTCGCACCGCCCGGCTCGATGAGGCCGTGCGCGAGATAGCTCACCATCTCCTGGTCGGCCATGTCCTGGCGATCGAGGAGCGCGTGGATGTCGTCGAGCCGGACGCCGGGGAAGTCCTTCTTCTGGATCGACTTCAGGTCGGAGCCGCTGCCCTTCACGCGGAGCACGCGCACCGCGCGATCGCGGTAATCGCGCTCGACGCTCTTGATCGAGGTGTTGCCGCCGCCCCAGACGACGAGCGAGGGCTCGGAACCGATCAGGCGAGAGGCGTAGACGAGGAGGTCGAGCTCCGAGAGGCCCGCGGGTCCCGCGTCGTCCCAGCGCGATAGCATCGGCCGTCAACGATACTACACAATCGATTTCATGGGGGGCCTCGACGGGCCCCCCAATCCCCCCACGCTCGGACGCGGCCCGGGAAACCCGGGCCGCGCCTCGGGCTCGCCCCCGGCCACGCGGCTTCGACGCCCCCCATTCTCCGCAACGCTCGGAAGGCCGCGGCACAGCCCCGGCGTTCCTCGACCGCTACCGGGCGTTGTAGATCGTGATCTCCTCGCCGCTCGTGCGGGGAGAGAACGCCGCCTCCGTGCCCACCGCGCGGTCCGTCGACGCGTGCGTGACGTCGCGGTCGCTCGAGCCATTGCCGGCAAACCCGGGCGCGCTCGAGCCACCGAGCACCGAGCCGCACTCCTGCTTCGTCTTGTACGCGCCGTACACGGAGCCGAGCGCGGCTCCGGCGAGACCGCCGATCATCGCGCCCTTGCCGGCGCCCTTGCCGCCGTCGGCGATGGCGCCACCGGCTGCGCCCATGCCCGCGCCGAGGACGCTGCCGACGAGCCCGGGCTTCGCGATGCGCCACACGCGGTCGCCCGTCGTCGCGCAGTCCGCGGCCGAGGCCGACACCGCCCGCACGGTGCCCGTCGCGACGGACGCCGGACGCGAGACGGGCGCCTGGTGCTCGACCGTTCGGGTGGGCGGCGCAGCCGTCCGCTGGACGGCCGGGACGACGCGCGGGCGCGCCACCGGCTGCGGCGCGAGCGCGGTGGCGTCTGCCGGCGCCGCGGAAACGCGTGGAACAAGTGTCGACGACGACGCGTCGGCGGCGAATGCCATGGGCGTCGGCGGTGCAGGACGCACCAGATATGCGGTCGTGAGACCGGCGGTCAACCCGGTGACGACGACGAGTGCGATGGCCAGGGTGGCGATCTTCCAGGGGTTCATGTCGTGCCTCCTTGTTCTCGCCAGTCAGACGACCGGCATCCGACCCCTATTCGGCGGAGGCATCCCCGCGTGGTAAGCTCGCCGCGCCCAGCACGCATCGCGGCGGGTATCCCGACCGGGTGGAGGCGCTTTCCATGGCGGCCCGCATCGACGCCCTGATGATGGACTACCCGCTCACGCTCACCCACTTCTTCGAGCGCAGCCGGCGGCTGTTCCCGAAGAAGACGATCGCCACGCGCGTCCCCGGTCGTCCGCTTTTCCGCTACACCTACGCCGACTTCGCGGAGCGGACGATGCGGCTCGCGGCGGCGCTGCGGGCGCTCGGCGTGAAGAAGGGCGATCGCGTCGCGACCTTCGCCTGGAACAGCCATCGGCACCTGGAGCTCTACTGGGCCGTGCCGCTGATCGGCGGTGTCCTCCACACGCTCAACATCCGGCTCTCGCGCGACGACCTCGCGTACATCGTCAATCACGCCGGAGACTCCGTCGTCTTCGCGGACGCGAGCCTCTGGGCGGCGCTCGAGGGCCTGCGCGACCGCATCCCGACGGTCCGGCGATTCGTGATCATGCCCGATACGCCGGACGCCGCCGTGCCACCCGGCCTCGCCGAGTACGAGGACCTGCTGGCCGGTACGGCGCCGATCACGTCGTGGCCCGAGCTCGCCGAGACCGACGCGTCCGGCATGTGCTACACGTCGGGCACCACCGGCCACCCGAAGGGCGTCGTGTACACGCACCGCGCGGTGTTCCTGCACTGCCTCGCGCAGGCGATGACCGACTCGTTCGGTCTCTCCGAACGTGACGTCATCTTCCACATGGTCCCGATGTTCCACGCGAATTCCTGGTGCGTGCCCTACACCGGGGTGATGGTCGGCGCGACGCACGTCCTCGCCGGACCGAACCCCCAGCCGCGCGACATCTGCGAGATCGTCCAGTCGGAGAAAGTCACCGTCTGTGGCGGCGTCCCGACGGTGTGGATAGCGGTGAAGGAGCTCGTCGAGCATGATGGCTACGACATCTCGTCGCTTCGCTGCATCCCGATCGGCGGCTCGGCGGCGCCGCGCAGCCTCATCGAGCTGTACGACAAGAAGTTCGGCGCCTCGATGACGCACGCCTGGGGCATGACCGAGATGACGCCGCTCGGCACGCTCTCCCGGCTGAAGAGCTACATGCTCGACTGGCCGGAGGACCGCCAGTACGCCGTTCGCGCACGGTGCGGCTACCCGTCGGTCGGCGTGGACGTCCGGATCGTCGACGACGACGGGCGCGAGCTGCCGTGGGACGGGCAGTCCATGGGCGAGCTCCAGGTGCGCGGCCCGTGGGTCGTCGGCGCCTACTACGACAACCCGGAGAGCGCGGCGCGCTTCACCGCAGACGGCTGGTTCCGGACCGGCGACGTCGCGACGATCGACGCCGAGGGGTACGTGCAGATCACCGACCGCACGAAGGACCTGATCAAGTCCGGCGGCGAATGGATCTCGTCCGTCGACGTCGAGAACCTCATCATGGCCCACCCGAAGGTCCTCGAGGCGGCCGTCATCGCCGTGCCCCATCCGAAGTGGGTCGAACGGCCCCTCGCGTGCGTGGTGCCACGCCCCGGCGAGCGCATCGAGCGCGCGGAGATCATCGAGTTCCTGCGCCCGAAGCTCGCGAGGTGGGCGCTGCCCGACGAGGTCGTGCTGATCGACGCCGTCCCGAAGACGAGCGTCGGCAAGTTCGACAAGAAGGTGCTGCGCGAGCGGTTCAAGGACTGGACGCCCAGGGAGGCGTGACGCTCGGCCGCTGATCGACCAGACAGGCGACACCGCCTGTCCTTGACAGGTTGCGCTCACCGCCATACGCTCCCCGCCAGGTCTCCGTCGTTCCGATCACCCCTTGGTTCCACCGGAGGAGGACGACATGGATTGCGTGAGCCGACGCCAGTTCCTCACCACCTCGACCGCGGCCCTCGCCGGCCTCGCCGTGCTCGACCGCGCCCCCGCCCTCGGCCAGGCGCGGGAGATCACCTATCTCTGCTGGAACAACTTCTCGCCGGGCTCCGACAAGAAGCTCGCCGAGATCGGCCAGCGCTTCACGAAGGACACCGGGATCAAGATCCGGATCGACCACATCGCGCACGCCCAGCAGGCGGCGAAGTTCGCCTCCGAGGTGCAGAGCCAGGCGGGGCACGATCTCGTCGAGATGCGCATGCACTTCCCGTGGCTCTACGAGGGCCAGCTCGTCGACGTCTCCGACCTCGTCGCCGAGCTCGAGAAGAAGCACGGCGCCGTGATGTCCTCGGCGAAGGAGGCCGCGTTCGTCAAGACCGTGTGGCGCGCGGCGCCGCAGTACCACGCGCTCTTCTTGCCGAACTACCGCGAGGACCTCTTCAAGAAGGCTGGGCTGAAGGTCCCGGACACCTGGGAGGATGTCTACACGGTCGGCAAGGAACTGAAGAAGATGGGGCACCCCGTGGGGATCCCCATCAGCCAGAACTACGACACCATCTCGACCGGCTCGGTGGTGCTCTGGTGTTACGGGGCGATGGAGGTGGACAAGGACGGCAAGACCGTTCGCATCAACTCCCCCGAGACCGCCCAGGTCGTCGAGTGGTACAAGAAGGTGTTCCGCGACTGCATGGAGCCGGAGGTCCTGTCGTGGAACGACGCCAGCAACAACCAGACGATGCAGGCCGGCAAGTCCGGCTGGATCCACAACCCGGTCAGCACCTACATCGTCGCCAAGCGGAAGAAGCTCGTCACCGCTGACGGTATCAACCACAGCCGGAGCCTGACGGGGCCGGCGGGCCGTCACGAGGTCGACGTCCCACGCTCGATCGGCATCTGGAAGTTCTCGAAGAACGTCGAACCCGCCAAGGAGTGGATCCGCTACCTGCTCGGGAAGCGCGAGGTGTACAACGAGTACATCATCTCCGGCGAGGCCTTCAACCTGCCGGTGTTCGCGAACCTCCAGGACCACCCGGTCCTCAAGACCGACCCCAAGTACGCCACACTCAAGGGCGAGGGGGTCCACTACCACATCTACGGCTGGCCGGCCCCGCCGTCGGACAGGGTCCAGCTCATCACCAACTCGTTCATCCTCCCCAACATGCTGGCCAAGGCGGTGACGGGCACGCCGACGAAGGAGGCGATCGCCTGGGCTGAGGGCGAGATGAAGAAAATCATGGCCGGGTAGCGCCGGTGGCCGTCGGACAGCTCGGCGTCGCCAGGGCGGTCCGGCTCCCGCTCCGTGCGCGGGTCCGGGAGCTGCTCGACCGCGAGCAGCTCCTGGGCCCGCTCTTCGTGACGCCCGCGCTCCTGCTCCTCGTGCTGCTCGTCGCCTACCCCTTCGCGATGGCGATCTACTTCGCGCTCTCCAACGCCTTCATCGGGCGGCCGAGCGAGTTCGTCGGGCTGCGCAACTTCATTGCGCTCTGGCAGAGCGACGCCTTCCGCCAGACGTTCCAGAACGCGTTCGTCTTCACCGGCTCGGCGGTCGCCGCGAAGGTCGTGCTCGGCACGGCGCTGGCGCTGCTCCTGAACGAGCAGCTGTGGTTCAAGCGCATGATCCGCGGCAGCGTGCTGCTGCCGTGGGTCATCCCGACCGCGCTCTCGACGCTCGGCTGGTGGTGGATGTTCGAGCCACTCTATAGCGTCGTGAACTGGACCGGGACGGCGCTCGGCCTCATCGACCCGCCGGGGCCCAACTGGCTCGGGCAGAAGTACTACGCGATGATGGCGGTGGTGACCGTCAACGTGTGGCGCGGGCTGCCGTTCTTCGCGATCACGATCCTGGCCGGGCTCGTGGCGATCCCCCGCGACCTCTACGAGGCGGCCGCCGCCGACGGCGCCGGCGCCGTCGCGCGGTTCTGGTACATCACCCTGCCGCTGCTCCGCCCGGTGCTCGCCATCGTCGTGCTGTTCTCGACGATCTTCACCTTCAGCGACTTCAACATCGTCTACGTGCTGACCCGCGGCGGGCCGATCAACTCCACGCACCTCTTCGCCACGCTCGCGCGGCAGATCGGCCTCGAGAGCGGCCGCATCGGCGAGGGTGCGGCGATCTCCCTTTACCTCTTCCCGGTGCTGGTGTTCGTCGTCTGGGCGCAGCTCCGCTTCGTGCGGCGGCAGGCGTACTGATGATTGGCTACGGGCGGCGGCGACTCGCACGGAAAGTCCTGGTGCACCTCGCCCTGGTACCCTTCCTCGCCTTCGCGCTGTTCCCCTTCTTTTACATGGCGGTCACGTCCCTGAAGACGGACCGCGAGCTCTACGATCGGCAGGCGGTGCCGCTCTTGATCAGCCAGGGCCCGACCATCGAGCACTACACGAAGCTCTTGTGGGAGACGGCGTTCCTCACGTGGACGAAGAACAGCCTCCTGGTCACGCTGATCTCGACCACGGTCTCGCTCGTGATCGGCACCATCGCCGCGTACGCGCTCGCCCGGCTGAAATTCCCCGGGGTCGGAAGCTTCGGGACGGGCATCTTCGTCACCTACCTGGTACCGACCTCGCTCCTGTTCCTCCCGCTCGCGCAGGTGGTCAACTGGCTCGGGCTCGGCGACTCCAAGTGGTCGCTGGTCGTCACCTATCCCACGTTCCTGGTCCCCTTCTGCACCTGGCTCCTGATGGGCTACTTCCGCACGGTGCCGAAGGAGGTCGAGGAGTGCGCGATGGTGGACGGCGCCACGCGGCTCCAGGCGCTCATCCGGATCGTGCTGCCGATCGCGGTGCCGGGGCTCGTCTGCGCCGCGCTGTTCGCCTTCACGCTCTCGTGGAACGAGTTCATCTACGCGCTCACGTTCACGTCGTCGTCCGAGGAGATCACGGCGAGCGTCGGCGTGACGAGCGAGCTGATCCGCGGCGACATCTACTACTGGGGCTCGCTGATGGCCGGCGCGGTGCTCGGCTCGGTGCCGATCGTCATCCTCTACGTGTTCTTCCTCGACTACTACGTCTCGGGCCTGACCGCGGGCGCGGTGAAGTAGGGACTGACGATCATGGGGGGACTATCGAAGCCCCCCAAGCCCCCCGCGCTCGGGGCACCCCGGCAAAGCCGTGGCGCCCCTCGACCACCCGATTCGAGCTCTGAGTCACGCACGCGCGAGGTACCGCGCCCCGCGGGCGCGGTGGAACAGCCGCTGGATTACACTGGCGATCGTGATGCGTGACCCGCGGACTGTCCTGGCGCTCGTCTCGCTCGCGCTCGCGTTGCTCGTCTCGGTGCCGGCCGCCGCCGAGATCTACCACTGGACGGATGCCGACGGGGTCGACCACTACTCGACCGACCTCGGTCGCGTTCCCGCGCGGTACCGGCCGCACGTGCGCGTCATCGACACGCCGACGCCGGGCGTCCCCTCGCAGCCCGCCCCGGCTCCCGGAACCATGCTCTTCACGAGCGGCTCGCCCATCCTGGCCGAGGCTCACGTGAACGGGGTGCCGCTCACGCTGCTCGTGGACACGGGGGCCGCGCGCACGGTCATCTCGCCCGGCGCCCTGGCCCGAGGCGGCTTCGACCTGAGCGGCAGCCGGATCGTCCGCATCGTCGGAGTGACCGGCGTTGCGGACGTGCGCGAGGTCGTCGTACCGCGGCTCGACGTCGCGGGGGCCCAGGTCGGACCGATCGCGGTCATCGCCCACGACGTGCCGTCGCTGCGGGCCGACGGGCTGCTCGGTCGCGACGTGCTCGACCAGTTCGTGCTCACGATCGACGCCGCACGCGGCCGCGCGATCCTGAGCCGGTAGCGCCGCCCGGGCGGCGGCACCTATGCCGCCGACGTCTCGACGCGACGCCGAGGAGCGAGCAGGGCGAGGCGCCCGACGAGGCACGCCCGAGGCGTACTCCGAGTACGCCGCAGGGCGGGCCGAGGAGGGCAACGAAGCCATGCGACGCTCATCGGCGCGCATGTCGTTCACCCGCGAGCTCTGGGACGCGATCGCGCCGATCTACGCCGCGATCCTCCGCCACCCGTTCGTCACCGGCCTCACCGACGGCTCGCTCCCGGGCGAGCGCTTCCGCTTCTACGCGGTCCAGGACGCCCTCTACCTGAGGGACTTCGCCCGGGCGCTCTCGATCGCGGCGGCCCGCGCGCCGCGCGACGAGTGGATCATCATGTTCAACGAGCACGCGGCGAACGCGCTCCGCGTCGAGCGCGCCCTGCACGAGAGCTTCTTTGCCGAGTGGGGTCTCACCGCCGACGACGTGCTCGCCACGCCGCCGGCGCCGACGAACCTCGCGTACACGTCGTACCTGCTCGCCGTGGCGTACGGCTCGCCGTTCCACGAGGTGGTCGCCGCGCTGCTTCCGTGCTACTGGATCTACTGGGAGGTCGGCAAGGCGCTCGAGACGAAGGGGTCGCCCGACGCGCTCTACGGGAGGTGGATCGGAACGTACGCCTCCGACGAGTTCGGATCTGTCGTGCAGGCGGTGCTGGACGCCACGGACGCGGCCGCGAGCGGCCTCGGCGCATCGGAGCGAGCGGCGATGCGCCGGCACTTCGTCACGACGAGCCGGTACGAGTGGATGTTCTGGGAGATGGGGTCACGGCAGGAGGCCTGGCCGGTGTGATCCGGTCATCGAGGAGCGCCACGGCTGCGCCGGGGCGCTCCGAGCGCGGGGGGCATGGGGGGCCTCGGTAGTCCCCCCATGATGGAGTATGGCTGACGACCTCACGCGGGCGATGGAGCTCTGGCAGGACGCGTACAAGCACCAGATGCAGGGCGACCTGGAGCAGGCGATCGAGCTCTACCAGGCATCCATTCGCGCGCATCCGACGGCCGAGGCGCACACGTTCCTCGGCTGGACGTACTCGTTCCAGGGACGGCTCGTCGAAGCGACCGCCGAGTGTCTGAAGGCGATCGAGGTCGATCCCGAACTCGGCAACCCGTACAACGACATCGGCGTGTACCTGATGCAACAGGACCGGCTCGACGACGCGGTCCCGTGGCTCGAGAAGGCCAAGCGCGCGCCGCGCTACGAGCCCCGGCAGTACCCCTACATGAACCTCGGTCGGATCTACATGCGCCAGGGGCGCTGGTGGGATGCGCTCCGGGAGCTCGAAGGCGCGGTGCGGATGGCGCCGGAGGATCGCGCATCGCATCGCGCGCTCCACGAGCTGCGGGCGCGACTCAACTGACCGATCGAGTGGGGGGCCCCGACATGGCCCCCCACACCCCCCATCACTCGGAAGCGGCCCGGGAAACCCGGGCCGCTCCTCGGTCACGCGCTCGGGCGGGCCCCGACATGGCCCCCACACACTGTGGTTGCGACCGGAAAAGGGAAGCGATACGCTACGCAGTCTCTCCGCCCGACCCGGTCATTGCTCGAGGGGGGTGCGGCCATGAAGAAGCTCCGTGACATCATGCGCCCGGGCTTCCTCCACTGCGTCCAGCAATCCGACAGCGTCGCGGCTGCCGTCCGGACGATGACCGCCATGAACGTCGGCATCGTGATCGTGCTGGACGGCGAGCGCCTCATCGGCGTCTTCTCCGAGCGGGACGTGGTTCAGCGCGTCGCCGACCGTGGCCTCGTGCCGGCCACGACGCCCGTCGGTACGGTCATGACCACCGACCTCGTCGTCGCGGACGCGGACGAGGACTACCAGTCCGCCATGCGCAAGATGGACCGCGCGAACATCCGGCACCTGCCGGTGGTGAGCGGCGACCACCTGCTGTCCATGCTCTCGATCCGCGACCTGATGCGGGTCGAGCTCGAGGACAAGGGCGAGGAGCTGCGCTACCTGCAGGAATACCTCTACCAGGTGCCGTCAGAAGCGGGGAGCAGGTAGCGGCGCGGTTCGCCCGACGGGTCCGCGCGCGTCACCGTCCCGGTGATCGGTCTGCGACGTCAGCGGCGGCCGCGCGCGTCGCTGCCGGGGGTCGATCCTCGACCCCGCACGACCGCGGCATTCAGGTGCTGACCCCGAAGCGCGGCAGCACCCAGCGCATCAGCGCGAACCATGCGGCCCCGATGCCCACGAACCAGAGCCACTCCATCGCGAACCCCCTCTCGGTGCCGCCAGTGTATCCCGACTGCGCGCGAGGCGGGTATCGTCCTCTACGCCGCGGTCGGCTACCCCACAAAGACGACCTCGAGACCGAGCGCCTCGGCCGCCGCGCGTTGCTGCATGTCACCGGTGATGAACGGCACCGACTGCTGCGCCGCGCCTTGAAGGATGAGCGCCGACGCGAGATGCACTGGCTGTGGACGATCACCGCACGCGCGACCAGGAGCCGCGCGGAGGTGGGCGCAAGCCCCGAGGCCACGGTCGCGACGCTCCACGCGAGCGCGCCCGCGGCGGCCAAGCGCATGCGCGGCCGGCGGTCACCAAGCCAGCCGGCTGCTGGACCCGCGAGCGAGTACGTCAGGATGAACGCCGACTGCAGGAGGCCGCCCGCCGTGTCGGAGATCCGTCCGACAGGATCAGGGGAACGCCAGGACGACGCCTCCTCCTCCTCGACGCCCGCCCTCCGCCCCGTTCCGGCCATTCATCCGGTGATGTGGTGAGGCGCCGCCATTCATGCGGGTCCTCACC
>JACPDG010000115.1 GCA_016184125.1 Candidatus Rokuibacteriota bacterium
CACCGCGCCAGACGGCGAGGATCGCGAGCGGGTTCGCCCACAGCAGCTCACGCTCCCATCCGAGCACGTGCGCGAGACGTCCGCCGGCGAGGCCGGCCACAACCACGGGAACCGCGAGCCGGCCCACGGTGTCCGGGGCGAACCCGCTGCGGGTCGCCTCGCGCTCGGCGATCCACACCGCGACGAGTATCGCGACGGCGACGATGACGCCATAGGTGTGGAGCGTGAACCCCCCGAGCTCGAGCAGGACCGGATACACGGGACGTCGCTCAGGCCGCTCTGGCCTCGTGTCCGGCCACGACGCGGACGGTGGCGCCCGCGCCAGCGAGCGCGCCCGCGGGCCTCGGGAGATCGACGGCCACGATCCGTCCCGAGTGATTCGAGTACGATCGATTCATCACGACCTCCGTTCGAGCAACAACCGACCGGTGCCCGGCATTCAGGCGCCCAGCCATCGCCCGAGCCAGTCGGGGACCACGTACGCGACGCCGATGTACCCGAGCACCGCGGCCAGCGCGAGCCGGAGCCAGCGCTCGCGAAGGTACTGCGACAGCCAGGGCCCGAGCAGTGAGCCGACAACGACGCCCGTGAGCTCGAGCCCCGCCAGCGCCCAGTCGACGCGCACGCCGAGGTAGAGGTAGTTCGCGACGCTCGTGACGGATGCCACGAGCACGGCGAGCGCCGAGGTGCCGGCGACGACGAACATCGGCAGTCCAAGCCAGCTCGCGAGGTACGGGACGAGCAGGAAGCCACCGCCGACTCCCAGCGCGGCCGACACGAACGCGACGGCAGCGCCGGTCCCGACCAGGCTCGGGACGGCGCACGGGAACACGTGGCCGGAGAGGACGACGTCGAGCCGTGGGAAATGCCAGACGGTTCCGGGCGCGGGCGCCGTGTGGGCGGGCGTCCGCCGACTCTCCTCGAACGCCGCGGAGGCCTCGCGCAGCCGCGCGTGGCGTGAGCGGAACCTCCGCGTGGTCTCCCAGACGAGCCGCAGCGCGATCGCGAGCGTCAGGAGACCGAAGAGCGCCCGGTACTGCTGCATCGTGGCCAGGTGCGTCTTCGAGTACCACGACCCCAGCAGGGCGCCGGCGACGGACCCCGTGCCGATCAGGAGGGCCACGGCCAGCACGAGGCGCCGCTGCCGCCAGTATGCCGGGACGGCCACGAGCGGGCTCACGATCACCAGGAGCTGGCTCATCGGCTTGACCGTGTTCGCGTCCGTCATCCCGAACACGGTCAGGTGGCCGACCGCGGCGAGGATGCCGCCCGCGGCGCCGACCGTCGAGAAGACGAGCCCGACGAAGACCGCCCAGGCAACGGGGAGGAGCACGGGGAGCGTGACGCCG
>JACPDG010000085.1 GCA_016184125.1 Candidatus Rokuibacteriota bacterium
GCTATCCGATGCTGCGCGGGACGATCCGCGACCACATCACGCTGGAGCGCCGCGCGTTCGTGCGGTTCTTCGCCTGCGAGCGGGATCTGTCCCACGAACCGCCGGACGCCCCGCTGCCCGAGGCGGTGGCGACGGGGGCCGAGCCGTTCCTGATCGTGGGCGCCATGGCCGGCGGCTGAGGCGAGCGGGAGCGTTCGGTTCTTCACGGCTGCCCGAGCGCTCGGCGCAGGATCTCGCACGCGATGCGGTAGGCGAGCCCGGCCATCCCGAGGAGACGGCGGCGACTGCACATCGCGACTGACACCGTCAAGGACTCGACCCTCGAATCCTATGACGGATCGTACGCTCGCCGCGCAGGCGGTGCTCGTCTTAGCCGGCCGGCTCGAGCGCCGATGGGCGCGACGACTCGCGATGCGGCGCCAGCCGCCAGCGGCCGTAGGCGACGAACGCCGCGAGGAGCCCCACCACCAGCGGGATCACCGCCATCGCGACCTGACCGCCCGCCAGCGTGATGACCGTGGCTCCGATCATGATGATCACCAAGGCGGCCGCGGCCAGCGGCGTCAGGCCCGGCCGGATGCGCAGGAGCCCGGGGAGGATCAGGCCGAGTGCGCCGAGCACCTCGGCCACGCCGATGAACCGCATGAAGACGCCCGGCAGCGGGATCGGCCCCGTCAGCTTCTCGAGCGGCAGGACGAGCTTGATCCCACCGGCCCACAGAAAGAGGAGCGCGAGCAGCCCCTGGACGGTCCACAGCGCATAGGTCATGCTCGGTCTCTCCCTGTTTTCAATTCGGAGGGCCCTCCCTCACGGGCCGGACCTCCACGGTGGCCGTGCGGGCCAAGGGAATCCGTGCGGCGATGTCGAGGGCTTCGTCGAGATCCTTGACGTCGATGAGCATGTAGCCGCCGAGCTGCTCGCGGGTCTCCGCGAACGGACCGTCGGTCACGAGGCGCTTGCCGTCGCGCACCCGGACGCTGGTCGCCGCCGACGACGGGTGCAGCGGAAAGCCGCCCAGGTACTGCCCTCGCGCCGAGAGCTCTTCCGAGAGCTCCAGGGTCTCCGCGTAGATCTGCTGTCGCTCGGTCACGCTCAGCGTATCCCAGGCCTGCTCGTCGCGGCAGATCAGCAGCATGTATTTCACGTCGTCCTCCATCAGTGGATCGAACGGCGGGTGCCTGGATCGACACCCGACGGGAAATTATCTAACGTGGGCCGGATCGTCGCCACCCTGATCCGCCTGGTCGGTGACTTCGACGTGGCCGAAGAGGCGGCGCAGGAAGCCTTTGCCATCGCCACGGAACAGTGGCGCGTCTCCGGCGTCCCCGAGCTCCCGCGCGCCTGGCTCATCCAGACGGCCCGGCACAAGGCCATCGACCGTCTCCGGCGCCGCGCGCGCTTCGAGGAGAAGCTGGACGCGTATACCGCGGCCGGGTTGAGCCGGACCGTCGAGGACGCTCCGGACTTCGACCCGGGCGAGATCCCCGACGATCGCCTGCGGCTCATCTTCACCTGCTGTCACCCGGCGCTCGCGCTCGATGCCCAGGTCGCGCTCACGCTCCGCACGCTGGGCGGCCTCGAGACGGACGAGATCGCGCGCGCGTTTGTCGTGCCGGCCGCGACCATGGCGCAGCGTCTCGTGCGCGCGAAGGGCAAGATCCGCGATGCGGGCGTTCCGTATGCGGTGCCCGACACCAGGGACATGCCCGCACGACTCGAGGCGGTGCTGACGGTGATCTATCTGATCTTCACCGAAGGCTACGCCGCCACGCGAGGCGACACGCTCGTGAGGACCGATCTCTGCGCCGAGGCGATCCGCCTCGCGCGCCTCGTGCGGCTGCTGACGGCGCCAGAGCCGCCGGCGGAGGCGACGGCCCTCCTCGCGCTCATGCTCCTGCACGATGCGCGGCGCGAGGCCCGGCAGGACGAGGCCGGCGACCTCGTCCTGCTCGAGGAGCAGGATCGCGGCCGCTGGGATCGGCGGCAGATCGCCGAAGCGCTGCCGCTCGTCGAGGAGGCGCTGCGGGCGGGGCCGGGTCCGTTCGCGCTGCAGGCGGCGATCGCCGCGCTTCACTGTCAGGCGGCGCGGGCCGAGGACACCGACTGGCCTCAGATCGTCCGTCTCTACGATCTGCTCGAGAGCTATGCGCGAGCGCTCGCGCGGGTCACGAACGACGCCGAGCGCCGGTTTCTCGAGCGACGGTTGCGCGAGGTCCAGCGGCGGGAGGCGTGACGGTCCCGCGCCAGGGCAGCCGTACGGCGGAGGTCTTGCACCGACTCGAAATCGGTGATGACGGCCGGCGCGAGCTCTCGTAGAATGCACGGCGTGACGAGAGACCCGCGTGGGGGCGAGGTCGGTGGATCGAGCCCACCGGGGCTCTCGTGACGCTCTCCCCGGGCGATCGCTTCGAGCTCGCCGTCACGCGCCAGGCGTGGGAAGCCGGGCGCATTCCCCTCGCCGGAGGATTCCGGCACCTGATCGGCGATGCCGGTGAACCCGCCGAGGTCTCCCTGCGGAGCGAGTCCGGACAGTCGGCGCCCGGCGTGTGGGACGGAGGCCGCGCGCTCCTCGAGGTGCCGGACCTGCGCCACCTCGTGCTCCTCCCCGGCCACACCGGTCGTCTGACCCTCGAAGTCGAGAAGACGGACGCTCCTGTGTTTCGCGTCGGGCTCGCGAGCCAGGCAGCACTCACCGCCGGCACGGTCGATCCCGCGCCACGGGATATCGGCGGCGTCCCCGTCCATTTCGCCCGCGGCGACGCGGACATCGTCCAGGCCCTCGCCGACGGCGCCCATGCGCCGCTCGACGCGTACGAGCTCAACCGGTGGGCCCACGAGATCGCGCTCACGCCCGGCTTCGACGAGCTGGTCTCGCTGCCGTTCCTGCGCGAGGTGATCCCGTACGAGCACCAGCTCGCCGCCGTGAAGACGGTCCTCAACCGCATGCGCGGGCGCGCGCTGCTCGCCGACGAGGTCGGGCTCGGCAAGACGGTCGAGGCGGGGATCGTGCTCGCGGAGCTGCTGCGCCGCCGCCTGGCCCGGCGCGTCCTGGTCCTGGTGCCGCCCGGCCTGGTCACGCAGTGGCAGGAGGAGCTGCGCCGGAAGTTCCGTCTCGACTTCGTCACGCACGATGCCGAGGCGTTCAAGCTCGAAGGTCCCGAGGCCTGGCGGCGGTTCGAGCGCGTCGTCGCGTCGTTCCACACCGCGAAGCGCGCGGAGCACGCGGCGACGATCCTGGACGTTCCCTACGACCTGGTGATCGTCGACGAGGCGCACCACCTGCGCAACGCGCGCACGGTGCTCTGGCAGTTCGTGAACCGTCTCAAGCGGACGTACCTGCTCCTCCTCACGGCCACGCCGGTCCAGAACGACCTCGAGGAGCTGTTCAACCTGGTCACGCTCCTGCAACCGGGCCAGCTGAGCACGCTCCGGGCCTTTCGGCGCGAGCACGTCGTGCGGGGAGACCGGCGACAGCCGCGCGACGCGGAGGGGCTCCGGCGACTGCTGGCCGAGGTGATGGTGAGGAACCGGCGCGCGACGACGCCGGTGGCGCTCACCCGTCGCGTCGCCCGCACGATTCTCGTCGAGCCGAGCCCGGCCGAGCGCGAGCTGTACTCCGGGTTGTCGGACTTCCTCCGCACGCGTTGCCGGCAGGGCTCGGAGAGCTCGAGCAACGATCGACCACCGGAGCGGCCGATTGTTGCTCGAACTGAGATCACGCGGATGACGCTCCAGACCCTGCAGATGGAGCTCGGCTCGAGCCCCGAGGCCGCCGCCACGACGCTCGACCACCTCCTGAGGAGAGAGCGGTGGGCGCCGGAGACGCTCGATGGACTGCGTCGCTATCGCGACCTCGCCGGCAGCCTCGGGGAGGACGCGAAGAGCCGTGCGCTCGTGAGCCTGCTCAGGTCCTGGGGCGACAAGCTGCTCGTGTTCACGCGGTTCCGGGCGACGCAGGAGCGCCTCGCGCGCGTGCTCGGCGAGAGCGGTGAGCCCGCCGCCCTGTACCACGGCGGCCTCCGCCGCGACGAGAAGGAAGCAGCGATTCGCGCCTTCGAGGGGCCGTCCCGGGTCCTGATCTCCACCGAGGCCGGCGGCGAGGGACGCAACCTGCAGTTCGCGCACGCTCTCGTGAACTACGACCTGCCGTGGAACCCGATGCGCATCGAGCAGCGCATCGGCCGGCTGTCGCGGGTCGGGCAGACCCGCGAGGTCCACGTCTTCAACCTGGTGGCGCCGGGCACCGTGGAGGAGGCGCTCCTCGAGGTCCTCGACGCCAAGATCAACATGTTCGAGCTGGTCATCGGGGAGATCGACATGATCCTCGGTCAGCTCGCGACGGAGCAGGACTTCGAGGACATCGTGACGGACCTCTGGCTCGCCTCGGAGGACCACGACGCGTTCCGGGCGCGGATCGGGTCGCTCGGGGATCAGCTCCTCGCGGCCAAGCGCGCGTATCTCGAGATCCGCGAGGCCGACGACCGGATCTTCGGGGACGCGCTCGCGCCCGGAGGCAGCCGGTGAAGCGACCGGCGAGCGTCGAGGCATTCACGCTCGCGGCGATCGAGGGCCTCGGCGGAGCCGCCGAAGAGCAAGCGCCGGGCCTGTACACCGTGCTGTGGCCGCCGGAGGACGACGCGGGCGACGTCGAGACGCGCCGCCTCGCGTTCGATCCGGATGCGATCGAAGAGGACGGCGCCGCGGAGCTGGTGACGTTCGCGAGTCCGACGCTCGAGCGGATCGTCCGCCTCGCCACGGCCTCCGGGCGCGTGGCGCGCGCGTTTCTCGGCGCGCCGGCCCAGACGCGCGGGATCACCGAGCGGTTGGCGCGCTCCTACCACGTTCTCGACGCGTCCTGGACACCCCGTACGGGCCGGCCCTGGTGGGTTCCGGCGGGGATCTTCCTCTTCCGCGCGAGCTACCTCTCCGACGCGCGCGAGGAAGACCTCGTCGAGATCGCGATCGGCCTGGGCGATCGGCGGATCCTGCGCCGCCTCGCCGAGGCCGTCGAACGCTTCGGCCTCGTCCCCGATGCTCCCGAGGCCTGGCCGATGATGCCGGAGATCACGGCGGCCGACGCGTATGCGCTCGCGCGGGACGAGCTCGAACGGCGACTGCTCGCTCCGGTCGGTGTCAGGCGGCGAGAGCTCGCATCACGGCTGGCCCACGAGCGTGGTCGCGCGGCCGCGTACTACGACGAGATGATGCGGGAGATCGGCGAGCAGCAGGCGAGCCTCCCCGCCGAGGCTCCCGAACGCGCCGCGCTCGACGCGAAGCTCCGGGCGATCCGCCTCGAGCGGGACGGCCGGACCGCCGAGCTCGGGCGCAAGTACGCGCTGGCGGTCGAGGTGTCCCTGCTCAGCGTCCTGCGTCTCTACCTGCCACGCCTGGTGGTCCAGGGCACGCTCGCCGGCAAGCGCGAGTCGGCGCCGCTCGCGCTCGTCTGGGATCCGGTCGAGCAGACCGGTGAGCCCGTCCGCTGTCAGCGCTGCCGAGCGCTGACCTACGAGATTGGCCTGCACCGCACCGGGAGCGTCACCTGTCCGTCGTGCGTCGGCGCCCCGATCACCTGCCGCCGGCGCTGATGCGCGGGGTGACCCTCAGCGCCTCGAGGACGCGCGCGGGCGTGGCCGGAAGCCGCGTGATGCGGGCCCCGGTCGCGTCGGCGATGGCATTGAGGATGGCGGGGGCGGCGGGGACCAGGGCGCACTCGCCGAGCCCCTTGCCGCCGAAGGGGCCGGCCGGGTCCGGCCGCTCGACGAAGATGGTCTCGATGGCGGGAACGTCGCGGGTCGTCGGGATGCGGTAGCCGGCGAAGCCGCGCGTGACGCCCGGGACGAACTCCTCCGCCAGCGCGAATCCGACACCCATGATCACGGCGCCCTCGACCTGGCCGCGCGCCCCGGCCGGATTCAGGACCTTCCCGACGTCGTGCGCAGCGACGACGCGACGCACGCGCACCAGACCCGTCCGCACGTTGACCTCCACCTCGGCCATGTGAGTGGCGGAAGCATAGGTGGCGTAGGGGCGGCCGATGCCGGTGGCGGGGTCGAGGGGGCACGTCTCGGGGTCGTAGGTGCCACCCTCACGGAGCCGGGCGCCGCGCGCCTGAACGCGGCGCGCCAGGTCCGCGAGAGCGATGCGGCGTCCGGGCGCCTCGAGCACGATCACGTGGCCATCGCGGATCTCCAGGATGTCGCGCGGGGCCTCCAGCTCCCACGCCGCGGCCTCGATGATCGCGCGCCTGAGGGCGCCCGAGGCGATGCGCACGGCGTTCCCCACGTAGAAGCTCACCCGGCTGCCACTGCACGATCCCGTGTCTCGGGTGAGCGCGGTATCGCCGCGCACCAGGTCCACGTGCGGGAGCGGCACGCCCAGCACCTGGGCCGCCACGCGGCGCAGGACGTAGTCCGATCCCTGGCCGGCGTCGCTGGCGCCGGCCAGCACGACCACGCGGCCCGAGGGAAGCAGCTCCACGTCCGCGTGGCTCGGCTTCTCGCCGCCGGTCGACCCGATGCCGAACCACATGGAGGCCACGCCCACGCCGCATCGCAGCTCGCCGTTCCCCCGGGACTCGCGCGCGCGGCGCAGCGCCTCGTCGTAGCGGGGCCGGACCGCCTCCAGGGTTTCCGCGACTGCCGTCCCGTCCCCCACGCGGAACCCTGTCGGCAGCATGCCGCCGGGGCGCAGCGCATTCCGCAGGCGCAGCTCGATCGGATGAATGTCGAGGCGCTTCGCCAGGTCGTCCATCAGGGACTCGAGGGCGAAGGCGGACTGGGGCGCGCCGAAGCCGCGCATGGCGCCGGCCAGCGTGTTGTTGGTGTACACGGCGTGGCCGCCCAGCCACACGTCGGGGATCTCGTAGGGGCCGGAGCCCGAGACCGCGGCCCGGGTGATGATGAACGTGCCGGCGGACGCATACGCCCCGGTGTCCGCCGTCATGTCGAGCCGCAGGCCGGTGATGCGTCCGTCGCGGTCCGCACCGAGGCGGCCACGGATGTCGAACGCATGGCGCTTGGTGGTGCTGGTGAAGGACTCCTCGCGCGTGTACACCGAGCGCACGGGGCGGCGCAGCCGTGAGGCGGCCACGCCCAGGATGCAGTGCATGGCCACGTCCACCCGGCCGCCGAAGTGACCTCCCAGCGCGACGGCCACGACGCGCACGCGATCCGCAGGCAGCCCCAGCGCGCGCGAGACCTCCAGACGGTGCAGGTGGGGATGCGCGGTGCCCGTCTCGATCACGACGCGGCCTTCGTCGTCCACCCAGCCCAGGGCCGCCTCCGGCTCCAGGTAGGCGTGCTCGATGAAAGGAGTGGCGAACGTGCCGTTCACGGTGACGTCGGCGCGAGTCAGGGCGGCGTCCGCGTCTCCCCGCTGGATGGCTTGACGACTGAGCACGTTGCCTCCGTCGTGCACGCGCGGTGCACCGGGCTCCAGGGCCTCACGGGGCGAGAGGACGGCTGGCAGGAGCTCGTAGCGCACACGCACCCTCGCCGCCGCTTCGGCCGCCACGCCCTCGGAGGTGGCGACCACGGCGGCCACGGGGTCGCCGATCATCCTCACGCGGTCGCCGGCCAGGACGTTCTGGTCCTGGATGGCGCGGCCGTGGTGGTTGAAGGGGACGTCCTTCGCCGTGAGCACCGCCTCCACGCCGGGGATCGCCAGCGCCTCGGCCGTGTCCACCTCGCGGATGCGGGCGTGCGCGTGCGGGCTCCGCACGATCTTCAGGTGCAGCATTCCCTCCCGGAAGAGGTCCGCGCCATACCGGGCCTTTCCCGTCGCCTTGGCCATCTCCTCCCAGCTCTCGGCGAGAGGCAGGGGCGGCTGCGGCACAGCGTCGCCGCGGAGCACGGCCGCAGCCCGCTCCACCGCCTCGAAGACGCTCGGGTAACCGGCGCAGCGGCAGAGGTTGGCGCCGAGGGCCTTCACGATCTGGTCGCGGCGCGGGCGCGGGCTCGTCTCCAGCAGGGCCTTGGAGGCCATGATCATGCCCGGAATGCAGAAGCCACACTGGACGGCGCCCGTCTCCACGAACGCGCGCTGGAGGGCGTGCGGGTGCTCCGGCGAGCCCAGACCTTCGACGGTGAGCACGGCGGCGCCGCGGACCTTTCCCGCGGCGGTCAGGCAGGCACGGGCCACGCGTCCGTTCACCAGCACCGTGCAGGCGCCGCAGCGGCCGTCGTCGCACCCGAGCTTGGTGCCCGTCAGGCGCATCTCGTCGCGCAGGACGGCGATCAACGGTGTCGCGGGGTCGCCCGTTGTATGGACTGGACGGCCGTTGAGCGTGAACTGGATCACTGAGAGTCCTCCTCGTGACCCTTTCTCGTTCGAAGAGGCAGGCGGCGTCAAGCGCCGTTTGCGCAGCGCGTTCGTCCCGTCCGGCGCATCACGGCTTCCGCTTCTTCGGCCAGAGCTGCATCACCTGCCGCAGGATCGCGAATTCTCCGAGATGGTAGGCGTCGTGGTCGAGCGCGAGGAAGGCACAGCGCACGACCGACTTGTCGTTGGCGAACGGAACCGGCGCGAAGATGTCGACGCGCGGGTCGGCCAGGAGCCGGTCCATCCGCCCGAGATCCTTCTTGATCGCCGCGATCGTCCGCTTCCATCCCGCCGCATCCGTCGTCGCATCGGGCGCCGGCCAGTAGCCCTCCGGCCATCCGGGCGAAGTGTGCTCGGGGTTCTGCACGTATTCGAGCAGGTCCCACTGCGCGATCCGGATGTGCTCGAGGATGTGCCAGAAGCTGTACGAGAGATTCGGTGGTTTGGCGTTGATGCGCGCCACCGGAAAATCGGTGACGGCCTCGTCCAGGCTCATGTGCGCGGCTTCCTTCGTCAACACCTCGTGAATCAACGCCTTCGGATCGCGCTTGGCTGGCATCGTCTGTCTCCTCGCAGAGGCTGTGCACCTATTCCTACCTCGCCTTCCTCACCGGCGCCACGCCCCGCGCAGCCGCGCGGCCGCCTGCACGAGGCCGCCCGGCAGCACGAGCACGATGGCGACGAAGAGCGCGCCGAAGATGAGCAGGTGGAAGTCCACCCACCGCACGGCGAGGTACTCCTTCAGCACGACGTAGAGGACGGCGCCGAGCACGGGCCCGTGCAGCGTGCCGACGCCGCCGATGAACGTCATGAGGACGGCGTCGAACGTCCAGTGCGGGCTGAAGGGGTGCGACGGGTAGTAGCTGATGTGGTAGTAGGCGAAGAGCCCGCCGGCCAGACCGGCCAGCGCCGCAGACAGCGCGAGCGCGGTGAGCTTCAGGCGCAGGGCGCCGACGCCCGAGGCTTCCGCCGCCTCCTCGTCCTCCCGCACCGCTTCCATCCCGAGCCCGAGCCGCGAGCGGGCGAGCGCGGCGACCACGGCCACCGAGACCGCGGCGAGCCCGAGCGCGACGTAGTAGCGATGCGTGAGCCGGTAGGTCGAGATCGTCGCCGTCGGCAGGGTCGAGATCTCCGCGAGCACGTTGCCGACGGTCGTGCGCGAGATCTCGCCGAGCGCGAGCGTGCCGATGGCGAAGTACGCGCCGCGCAGGCGGAAGGCGGCCACGCCGATCACGAGCGCCGAGAGCGTCGCCAGCAGCGCGCCCGCGGCCGTCGCCGCCGCGATGGGTGTTCCGTCGATCCACAGCGTGCGCGCCACGAGCGCGCCGATCCCGAAGAACGCGGCGTGGCCCAGGTTCACCTGCCCGGCGTAGCCGGCGACGATGTTCCAGCTCTCGGCGAGCGTGATCGAGAGCAGGATGACGAGCAGGAAGTTCAGCACGTCGTCGCGCGGCGCGGCCAGGGGCACGAGCGCGAGGACGGCGAAGCCGGCGAGGATCGCCGCTGCCCACCGCGTCTCGCTCCGCCCGCCGCGCCCGCTCATCGGCCGAAGAGGCCCCGCGGGCGCACCAGCAACACGACGACGAAGATGACGAGGCCGACGACTTCCCGGTAGGGGCCGCCGAAGGCCGCGGCGCTCACCGCCTCCGCCACGCCGAGCGCGAGGCCGCCGGTGAACGTGCCGAGCATCGAGCCGAGCCCGGCGAGCACGACCACGATCAGCGCCTTCAACGTCCACTCGAGCCCGATGGACGGGCTGATCGAGTACCCGATGGTCACGAGCGTGCCGGCGGCGCCGGCGAGCGCGGTGCCCATGGCGAACGCCAGCAGGTACGCGCGGCGGACGTCGATGCCGGTGAGCAGCGCGGCCTGCCAGTCCTCCGCCGCGGCGCGGATCGCCTGACCCCAGCGCCAGTGCGCGAGCAGGAGATGGAGCGCGCCGATCAGCGCGAAGGCGAGCGCGAGGGTGAGGAGCCGCACGACCGGGAGCGACAGGCCGGCCACGGTGATGACGGCGCCGCCGTAGGGTGTCGGGATCGATCGCTCGTCCGCGGTCCAGAGCTGGACGGCGAGCGCGTGCAGGGCGAGCGCCAGGCCGAAGCCGATCAGGAGCGAGTTCTTGATCCGCGTCTCCTCGTCGGCCCGCATGACGAACCCGAACAGGCCGAGAAAGAGCACGGCGCCGAGGACGAGCGCCGCCGGCACCACGAGCGCGAGCGCGGCGAACGGATCCATGCCGAGGAGGGCGACCGCCCAGAAGGCGCCGTAGCCGCCGAGCATGATCAGCTCGCCGTGCGCGACGTTGAGGACCTTCAGCACGCCGAAGACGAGCGATAGACCGGCGGCGGCGAGACCGTAGAGGCTGCCGATCAGGAGCCCGAGGACGAGCTGCTGCGCGAGGACAGTCACCGGCCGAACGGGCCCAGATAGGCCTGGCGGACGTGCGGGTCCTCGAGGAGATCGGCGGCCGGTCCGTGTGCGGCGATCCGGCCCTGCTCGAGGACGTACGCGCGGTGCGCGAGCGCCAGCGCCGCCCGCACGTTCTGCTCGACGAGGAACACGGCGACCCCGCCGCGGTTGATGTCGACCAGCGAATCGAGGATGGCGTCGACCAGCCGCGGCGCGATGCCGAGCGAGGGCTCGTCGAGCATCAGCAGGCGAGGGTTCGTCATCATCGCGCGGCCGACGGCGACCATCTGCTGCTGCCCGCCCGAGAGCGAGCGCACGACCTGGCGCCGGCGCTCGCGCAGCGCCGGGAACAGCGCGTACACGCGCTCGAGGCTCCGCTCGCGCGCGGCCCGCGCCCGCGGCGCGAACGCGCCGAGCGCGAGGTTCTCCTCCACGGTCATGCTGCCGAAGAGCCGCCGGCCTTCCGGCACCATCGCGAGCCCGCGCTCGACGACGAGGTGCGGGCTCACGCGGCGGAGGTCCTCGCCGTCCCACGTGACGCGGCCGGCGCGCGGGCGCAGGAGCCCCGCGATCGTGAGGAGCAGCGTGCTCTTCCCCGCGCCGTTCGGTCCGAGCAGCGCGACGATCTCGCCGGCGCCGACGGTGAGGCTCACGCCGTCCAGCGCGCGGACGTCGCCGTGCGCGACCTCGAGCCCCTGGACCTCAAGCACGACCGCGGCCAGCGCGGGGCGTGCCGAGGTACACGTCGACGACGGCGGGATCCGCGGCGACGGCGGCCGGCGGGCCCTCGGCGATCTTCTCGCCGGCGGACAGCACGACGAGGCGGCGCGACAGGTCCGCCAGCGCCCACACGATGTGCTCGATCATGAGGATGGTCGTGCCGCCGGCGAGGAGGCGACGGATCAGCGCCATCGCCGTCTCGGTCTCCGCCGGATTCAGGCCGGCGAGGAACTCGTCGAGCAGCAGCAGGCGCGGCCCCGTGGCGAGCGCGCGCGCGAGATCGAGCCGCTTGCGATCGATGAGGGTGAGCTGCGCGGCGGGAACCGCGGCGCGGCCCTCGAGACCGACGAGCGCGAGCAGCCGCTCCGCCTCGACGTGCGCGCCGCCGTCGTGCCGGCGGCGGCCGAAGAGCCGCCCGACGAGCACGTTGTCGAGCGCCGCGAGGCCCCCGAACGGACGGACCAGCTGGAACGTGCGCGCGATGCCGAGGGCGCAGATGCGGTGCGGGGAGAGACCGGTGATGTCGTGTCCGTCGAGCCGGATGCGGCCCTCGTCCGGGGAGAGCGCACCGGCGATGCAGTTGAAGAGCGTCGTCTTCCCCGAGCCGTTCGGCCCCATGATGCCGAGCAGCTCGCCCTCCTCGAGGCTGACGCTGACGTCCGAGACGGCGCGGACCCCGCCGAACGCTTTCGACACCCGCTCCACCTCGAGAAGGGGCATGCGCCGGCTGGCGTCGATCCCGCGCTCAGCGCTTCGCGAACGGCGGCGCCGGATAGGCCAGCGGCGCCGTCGCCGACTCCTTCGGCCACACCAGCTGCTGCTTGCCGTTGATCCACTGCACGAACACCGCCTGCACCACGCCGGTGCCGTCCGGGCGGAACTTCACCGGCCCGATGACGCTCGTCATGTCGGTCGCGGCGATCGCGTCCCGGATCGTGTCGCGATCGAGCGAGCCCCCGCGGGTGATCGCGGCGGCGAGGATCTGGATGCACGCGTACGCCGGCCCGACGATCGGGTCGGCCGGGCGACCGATCTTCTTCTGATGCGCGTCGTTCAGCTCCTTCACGCCGGGGGCCTTGAAGCCGAAGTGCCAGCCCGGACCGAGCACGACGAAGTCGCCGTCCTTGCCGAGGTTCTTCGACCAGATCGGCGGATCGGGCGCCCGGATGAGCATGGCGAGCTTCGGCGAGTAGCCGAGCTCCTTCATCTGCTTGACCATCGTCATACCGTCCGGCGGCGTCGGCAGCGCGAAGACGGCATCCGCGTTCGCGCTCCTCGCCTTCAGGATCAGGTCGGAGAAGTCCTTCGCGCCCGGCGCATACTCGCCGTGCACGACGACCTGGTAGCCCGCGGCCTTGCCCGCCTCCGTCCACGCCGCCGCCATCTCGCGGCCCCAGTCCGTCTTCTCCTGGAAGATCGCCACCGACTTCGGCCGCGCGGCCGCGGGCAGCGTCCGGAACAGGCCGCGCGTCGCGTGTCCGATGTCCGGCGACTTCCAGAACGGCGAGAACAGGTAGCGGAACCCCTGCTGGTGGACCTTGTGCAGCGCGAACGCGACGCCGAGGTATGGCGTCCGGTTCTTTTCGGCGACGGACGCGGCCGCGGCGTGGAGGTCCGAGCCGAACCCGCCGAGATACGCGACCACGCCCTGCGCGGCGAGCGTCTCGAGTCGGCTCACCGTCTTGGTGGCGTCGGACTCGTCGTCGAGGAGCGCCAGCTCGATCCGCATCTTCTTGCCGCCGACGGCCACGCCGCCCGCGGCGTTGACGTGCTCGACGCCGATCTCGTAGCCGGCGCGGACCTGCGCGCCGCCGGCACCGTAACGGCCTGTGAGCGGCACGACGGCGCCGACCTTGACCTGCGCCCAGGCCGCCAGAGGCCAGGCGCCGAGCAGGAGCACTGCGAGCGCGAGAACTCTCATGGATGTCCTCCTGGCGAAGAGTGCGTCAGCCCCACACGAGGCGCGCGGTCTCCGCGACGCGCGCGAGCGCCCGTCCACCGCACGGTCCGCGACGCGCCTGAAGGCCTCGGGAGTGAGGCGTCGCAGGTAGGGCGGCCGGACGAGGCTGCCAACGGCGTCGCTCCGCATGCCCACCGCGCGCATCATACCGGGCTTCGCAACCGCCCGGCACCAGCAGGATGCGGCGTCCGGACCGGGCGATCGAGGTCCCTGTGCTCACGTGAACGGCCACCCCTGCTCTCGCACGCGCCTCGTCAGGTCGCGACGGGGGCACGATCGCTTACCATGGCGCGAGGATACCGGTGAGGCGATGTCCAGACTGATCATGGTTTCGAACCGGTCGCCCGTCACGATCCGGACCGACGGCGCGGAGGTCCGCGTCGAGCGGAGCACGGGCGGCCTCGCAACGGCCCTGCGCAGTCCCCACGAGCGCTCCGGCGGCGTCTGGGTCGGGTGGTCCGGCGCCGCCGGCGACCTCGAACCTCCGCAAGTGAGAGTCGTCGAGGAGCGGCTCCGGGCGCTCCGCGTGGTGCCCGTGCCCCTCACCGCCGACGAGGTGCGCGACTACTACGACGGCGTCGCCCACGAGATCCTGTGGCCGCTCTTCCACTCGCTGGCGGGACTCGTCCCGCTCCGGTTGCCCGACTTCTCGGTCTACAAGCGCGTCAACGAGCGGTTCGCGTCCGCCGCCGTCGCCCAGTACGGTCCGGGCGACACGATCTGGGTCCACGACTACCACCTCATGCTGGTCCCGGACTTGATCCGGCGCGCGCTGCCGGACGCCGCCATCGGCTTCTTCCTCCACATCCCCTTCCCGCCCGTGGAGGTATTCCGCAGCCTGCCGCTCCGCGAGGAGCTCCTCGCGGGAGTGCTCGGCGCCGATCTCATCGGGTTCCACGCGCCCTCGTACCTGCGGCACTTCGCGTCGGCGGTGACGCGGATACTGGGCGCGCCGAGCGGGCTCGACGGCGTGCTGTGGCAGGGCCGACCGGTCCGGCTCGGCGTGTTTCCCATGGGCATCGACGCCGCCGCCTTCACCGAGGCTGCGCGGGACCCCGAGACGATCGTGCAGGCGAACGCGCTGCGGGCCGGCCGGACGCAGGTGCTCGTCGGCATCGATCGGCTCGATCACACCAAGGGCATCCCGCGGCGGCTGCTCGCGTACGAGACGCTGCTGCGCGAGCACCCCGAGCTGCGGGGGCGCGTGCAGCTGATCGAAGCCGCGGTGCCCTCGCGGAGGAGCGTCGAGGCCTCCCAGGACCTGCGCGCCCAGGTGGACGAGCTCGTCGGCCGCGTCAACCGGGTCTTCGCGACGCCGTCCTGGACACCGGTGCAGTACCTCTTCCGCTCCCTGTCCGAGCGTGAGCTGATCGCGCTCTACCTCGCCGCCGACGCCATGCTCGTCACGCCGCTCCGCGACGGCATGAACCTCATGGCGAAGGAGTTCGTGGCGGCGCGCGCGGACGGGCGCGCTGTGCTCGTCCTGAGCGAGTTCACCGGCGCCGCGACCGAGCTGGCAGAGGCGCTCCACGTCAACCCGTACGACGTGGACGGCACGGCGGAGACGTACTACCGGGCCCTCACGATGACCGACGAGGAGCGCGCGGCGCGGATGCGGGCCCTGCGTCGCCGCGTGACCACCTACGACGTTCACCGGTGGGTCCGCACCTTCCTCGCCGAGCTCGCTCGCTGCGCGTCCGTGCCCCGGAGCCAGCCGCCGCCGCAGTCGGCGCCCGAGATCCTCGAGGCGATCGCGCGGCGGGCGAGCGAGGCCCCGCGCGTCGCCGTCCTCGTCGACTACGACGGCACGCTCGTGCCCTTCGCGCCCACGCCGGAGCTGGCGGCGGCCGACGGCGACCTCCTCGACCTGCTCCGCCGCCTCGGCGCGCACTCCCGCTTCGAGGTCCACGTCGTGAGCGGACGCCCGCCCGAGACGCTGGAGCGCTGGCTCGGCGCGCTCCCGGTGAGCCTGCACGCCGAGCACGGAGCCTGGTCGCGGCCGGCGGGCAAGATGGAATGGACGCCGCTCGAGGCGCCCGCCCTACCGTGGCGGGACGCCGTGCTGGCGATCCTGGATGACTACGCCGCGCGGACCCCGGGCGCGTTCGTCGAGGAAAAGAGCTTCGGCTTCGCATGGCACTACCGGCTCACCGATCCCGAGTACGGCGTCTCCCAGGCCAACGACCTCAAGCTGCACCTCGCGACGCTCCTCGCCAACGACCCCGTGCAGGTCTTGCACGGAGAGAACGTGATCGAGCTGCGACCCCACGCGCTCCACAAGGGCCGCGTCGTCGAGGCGATCGCGAGCCGCGCGGAAGCCGGATGGCTCCTCGTGGCGATGGGCGACGACCGGACAGACGAGGATCTCTTCGCCGCCTTGCCGCCGACGGCGGTGGCGATTCACGTTGGCCCCACGGCAAGTAGCGCCGCCATTCGCCTGAGCGACGTGCCAGCCGTCCGGCGCTTCCTCCGGTCCCTGCTGATGGCCTGAGAGTTCGCGGCGCCGTTCGTCGCGGCGCCACGCTGTCGTTTCACCGCGCCCCACGCGCGCGCCGCAGTGCGGCAAGGTCTCCGTGGACACGCCGGCTTCGTCCCCATCGTCCGGCGGCGACTTGGCCAAGCCGTCGCCCCAGCTCTCCTCGGCCATGCGGTGCCGATGGCACCGGTCGCGACGAACACGTCGAGGAGCGCGACCGCCGCGGCGCAGCCCCCGGAACGCCTGCGGAAGTCACGCACTGCGAGCTCCAGGGTCTCCGGCGTGCCGGCGCGCGCGGCCGACACGGTGTCGCCTGCACGACGCGCTGTCGCCAGGCGAGGTCGCCGCGGCCCCGGCCCGGCCGGCGTGCAAAGGCGTGTGGCAGCGCGGGACGTTCCACCTCGTGGGTCTGGCATCCTCGTTGCGAGCACGGATCTCATGGAGTCGGAAACGCGCGATCGGCTCTCGGGTCTGCGGGTGCTCGTCGTCGAGGACCTCGCCGTGATCCGGCAGCTCATCCGATTGATGCTCGAGTCGGAGGGCGCGACGGTGGTCGAGGCGTGCACCGGGCGCGAGGCCTTCGAGCTCGCGGCGACCCAGACGTTCGACGTCGCGCTGACCGATCTCGGTCTCCCCGACATGCCGGGCGCGGCGGTCATCAACCGCATTCTCTCGGCGTCGCACGGGCGTACGCCGGTCGCAGTCGTGAGCGGCGCCCATGAAGCGGACCTGGCACACGCCCTCGAGGTCGGGGCGGAGCGCGCCTTCAGTAAACCCATGGACTGGGACGAGATCATTCGATACCTGGCACGCCGGACGAAGGCGCGCGCCGTGCGGAACGCAACGCCGGCAAGACGGAGACCGACATGACAGTGCTCATCATCGAGGACGACGATGCCATGCGCGCGCTGCTGCGCGACGTGCTGGAACGCGCGGGGCATCACGTGATCGAGCGGGCGGACGGTACAGAGTTAGCGGCCCTCGCAGAGCGCGAACGCTTCGACGCCGTCATCCTCGACAAGGAGCTGCCCGGTCCGAACGGTCTCGATCTTCTGTCCTTCCTCCGGACTCGGCTCCCGGCGGTGCCCGTCATCCTTGTCACGGCGTTCGGGGGCCTCGCCGTGGCGAAAGAGGCGGCGCGGCGCGGCGCATACAGCTACCTCGAGAAGCCGTTCCGCGTCGCGACGATCCTCGACACGCTGGCCGCTGTTCCGCTGTTACGCCTCGGAGTGGAGCCCGGGCCCCGCGATTGATCGCGGAGCCCTCCTCGCGTCCGTCCCAGGCTGCTCTGGCTCATCGGCATCGCCATCGGCCGGCGCGACGGAGCCGATGACGGAAGCGAAGACCGAGGAGGAGTGGCGGAAGCGTCTTACCCCGCGCTCCTGGGCGCACCCGTCGCTGTGTACTTCGACAACCTGTCCGGCACGCTGGGCTCGGCGAGCCCTGCAGCATCGCTCACCACCGACGTATGGGCACGACCGCAGGCTCGGCGAACCCGCCTGCCGGTGCCGGCGGTATGGCTCGCGAAGGGAAACAATGTCACGCTCTCGAACGAGCTCGCGCGGCGATCCTGCTCGGCGTATTCCTCTTCGTCCTCTTCACACGTTGACGCGCCCGGGCCGCGTCCTCGAGCGTGCGCAGCATGTGCTCGCCCTGGCGGACCCGGACCCACGCAGGCGCCTCGCCCCCGACTCACGCCGCACCGGACCATCCGTCCCGCCCGTGATGGCGAGCCACACGCAAGGCGACCCTCGTAACCGAGCCCGCCGAACGCGCTCACGGCGTGTCTGCGCTCGCGTCGAGGATCGTTCACGCGAGGCCACGCCCGAAGTCGCCGAGCCTGGAGAGATCATCAGGCCGCGACCTGTCGTGCACCACCGTCACGAGCCACGGCGTCCGCTCCGGCCGCGCGACGACGCGGAGAAGTTGGCGATCGGGCCCGCGAGCACGAGTCCCTCCAGGAGCGCGACGCGCACGGCGGTTCGCGCGACAGGCGCCGTGCCTCACCTGGATGCGAGCGCGTGGAGTTCTCCGGCGATCCGATGGTGAAGCCGCACACCGGACAGTCGTGCTCCGAGATATGCGGCGACGAGCCGGACGTTGCCCGTCCAATCGAGCAGATTGACGGCGACGGTCGGGTATCGTGCGGGGTGTGCTTGGGCAGCTGAGCGGCCTGCATCGCTCCATGGAAGTGCCCGTACACCGTCCGGTACGCGATCGGGTAGTCGGTGCAGCGCTTCCGGTTGCCGGCACCCATGGCGTGGACGAGCTGGCGCGGGAACACCCACGGTCCCCACGGTAGAACGACGGCCCGCTACTTGTGCTGCCGCTGGCGGTACTCGATGAACCGGCGAGCCTCGTCGACGTAGGACGGGCACAGGCCGAGGTGGATGTAGAGGTCCCTGACGTTCTTCCGGTGCTCGTGCCGCCCCTTCTGCGTCCAGGTCTGATGGACGTGGAGGGTCGGGTCCGGGTTCGTCAGGCGCTGGAAATCGGCCAGCTCGAGCGCGATGCACTCTCGGATCCGCAGCCCGGTGCGAAACATGGTCAACCAGAAGAGCCACGGCTCGTAGCCGTACAGCCTCGCGGACCTTCGCCAGGAAGGCTTCCTCGTCCTCCTCGCCGAACGCGCGCTTGCGCTTCGTGCCGCCGCCGCGACGGTTCTCCTTGTCCGCGGTCAACGCCTGGGTCGATGCACGCGTGCAGGAACCGCCCGGCCGCTCGAATCGTAGCTGTATGTACAGCAAGACGATCAAGGCTGTACGTACAGCCGAGCGCCAGCGCTGGAGCGCATGTTCCCGCCGACGTTCGCCGGCACCGCGTGGCAGCGAGTGGGAGCAGAGGCTTCGGGAGCGCGATAACCCACGGGAAGCCACCGCCGCCTCGCGAGCTTGCAGCCGTCGCCGGATTCTGCTAGGGTTCGGTCGCGCTCAGGGTGCCCATGAGGGGCCCAGGGAAGGCGGTGCGAATCCGCCGCGACCCCGTCACTGTAATCGGGGACGAAACCCGCAGATGCCACTGGCGGTGAGCCGGGAAGGCGCGGGGAGTAGGACGATCCGAGAGCCAGGAGACCTGCCCGGGCGCGTACCACCACCGACCGGTCTTCGCGGGAGGACCAGGGATGGGCAGTCTACTCTTAGCTCTTACTACTGTAGAGCTCCACCTCCGCGCCTCCGCGGCGGCCCGGTAAGTACGGCGAGGCAGCCGGCTGATGCGCGTGCCGCGCGTCCTCGTCGTCGCCGGCGTTTCCAGCGGCGTCGGTAAGACCACCGTAACGCTTGGTCTGCTCGAAGCCCTCCGCCGTCGCGGTCTTACCGTCCAGGCGTTCAAGGCCGGTCCAGACTTCATCGATCCGGGCTTCCATGAGGTTGTCACCGGACGCCCGTCCTACAACCTCGATGGGTGGATGTGCGGGCGGGACCAAGTGCTCGACACTGTCGCTCGCCACGCCGCCGATGCTGACCTCGCGCTGGTCGAGGGCGTGATGGGATGCTTTGACGGCGTCGACGGCACCAGCGAGGAAGGTTCAACGGCTCAGGTCGCCAAGTGGCTTGGCGCGCCGGTGGTGCTGGTGATCGACGCCAGCAGCCAGTCCCGGAGCGCGGGCGCCGTCGTCCTCGGCTTCGAGCGGTTCGATCCCGATCTCCCTATCGGAGCTGTCATCGCGAATCGCGTTGCCGGCGAAGTGCATGCCCGGTGGGTTTGCGACGCGATCACGTCGAGCTGTCGAGCCGTGCCGGTCGGCGCGATCAGGCGGGACGAGGCGGTCGCCTTGCCAGAGCGCCACCTCGGTCTCGTCACCGCTGCCGAGGGCCCGCTTACACGTGAACTGCGTCGGCGGCTCGCCGAGGTCATCGAGCGCTCTGTCGATCTTGAGCGGCTACTCGAAATCGCCGCGCCTGTCCGCAACCCCCCTCGAGCCTCGCCGGCAGCCGCCTCGCCACCGAGCGTTCGGATCGGTGTCGCACGGGACGCCGCGTTCCAGTTCTACTACGCCGAGAACCTCGACCTGCTCCGCGCGGCTGGCGCCGAGTTGGTCTTCTGGAGTCCGGTGACCGATGGTGAGTTGCCGCACGTGGACGGTCTCTACTTCGGCGGCGGCTATCCAGAGCTCCACGCCGCCCGCCTCGCGGCCAATGCCAACCTCCTCAAGGCGGTCCGCCGCTTCGCCGAGGCCGGCCGGCCCATCTACGCCGAGTGCGGCGGCCTCATGTACCTCGCCGAGGCGATTGAGGACCTCGACGGCGCCACGCATCCGATGGTCGGCCTCCTGCCCACTACGGTGCGTATGCGGCCCCCCCGGCTGACGCTGGGATACACCAGCGTCGTGTTGACCGCCGCCGCGCCGATCGGCAGCGCTGGGACCACGGCTCGCGGCCACGAGTTCCACTATTCCTCGCTGAATCCGGTGCCCGACTCGGTGCCGCGGGTCTACCGGGTCAGTCGACGTCGCGGCGGCGACGAACGCGCCGAGGGCTACCTCGTCGGCCGCACGCTGATGAGCTACGTCCACCTTCACTTTGCATCGAACCCCGACATCGCGAGGTGGTTCGTCGGATCGTGCGCCGGCGAGGGGAGGTGAAACGGCGGCCGATTCGGACCGACCGAGCGCGGAACGGCATCGAGCGAAGGGAAGCCGGTGAGAGTCCGGCGCTGCCCCGCAACTGTGAACGGGGACGAAACCCGAAGACCACTGGTCGGTGGGCCGGGAAGGTCGGGGAGTAGGACGATCCGTGAGCCAGGAGACCTGAGCCGGGGTTCAGACAATGGAGGGAGCTGATGGCGCGGGTCATCAGTGCAGCGACAACACGTCGGCAGCGCGGGCGCAGGACGGCATGGGCGATCGTGATCGCGCTCAACGTCCTGGTCGCTTCGCCGGCATCGGCAGGGCGGCCCTTGGCGACTGAGGATACGGGGACCTTGGACCCGGGAAAGGCGGAGCTCGAGCTCAGCCTGGACTACCTCAGCGACGGAGAAATCTTCCTCCTCCCGGGCGGCCCGGCGCTGAACATTGGTCTGCTTCCCCGGCTCGAAGGGAGCGTCGCCACGGCGTTCGTCCTTCTCGATCCCGAGGACAAGTCGCTCCGCGCAGGCTTCGGCGACAGCCTGGCCCGGCTCAAGTACCGCTTCGTCGACGAGACCCCACGTCTGCCCGCCCTGATGGCTGCCGTCACCGCGAGACTGCGACCGGTGACGGGGACCGCGGCCTGGGTGAGAAGGGCGTCGACGTCCAGCCGCTCGCAGTCGCGAGCAAGGCGTCCGGGCCGGTGACCCTCACCATCAACGCCGGCTACACCTTCGTCACTCGCGACCGTAGGCTCGACGTCGTGAGTCTGAACGCGTCCGCCGAGGCGGGCATCACCAGGGCCTGGTCGATCGTCGGCGAGGTGGTCAGCGAACTGGCGATGAGCCGCCGCGCCGACGATCGTGTCGTCCTGCCGGCGGGGACCGTGTACGCCGTCGGTGAGTGCGTCAGACTCGACGCGGCGGCGGGGTTCGGCCCAACACGCGCGAGTCCTGACCTTCTGCTGACCACCGGCGTCACGATCACTCTCAACTAGACAACGAGGAGGAGCGGGGCGATGGCACACGTTCAGACGCCGAAAGAAGGTCACCGAGCAGCGCTGATTGGCGCGTTCTTGCTGGGCGCGCTCGGGCTCTACGTCCTAGCGCTCGACCAGGGGTTCGTGCTGTCGGTGTTCCAGGGGGACATCGCGTTCGATATGAACCTCCTGCACGAGCTCGTCCATGACGCTCGGCACACGGCCGGGTTCCCCTGCCACTAGCGGGCAGCCGTGATGAGCTCGCTCGGTGCTCTGCTGAAGGCAGCCGTCCTCGCCGGCCTGATCGCGGGCGTCGCGGTGTCAATCTTCCATCTGACCCTCGCCGAGCCGGTCATCGAGCAGGCGATCCGGTTGGAGGAGCAACGAAGCCGCGCAAGTGGAGCTTCACACGGGGAGCCGCTCGTGAGCCGGGCTGTGCAGAAGGTCGGCCTGGTGGTGGGTCTTCTCCTCTACGGCGCGATCTGGGGCTTGCTCTTCGGCGTCGCCTACCGCCTCCTGGAGCGGCATGTCGAGGCGGCGAGCGTGGCCGTGCGCGGCGCCTTCGTGGCGGGACTTGTCGGCTGGTCGGTGGCGCTCTTTCCCTTCCTTAAGTACCCGGCAAACCCGCCGGCGGTCGGGGACCCGGCGACGATCGCCGATCGCCAGGCGCTGTACTTCGGCTTCGTGGCCCTCTCCATCGCTGGTCTCGCGCTGGCGCTGGCGGTTCGACGGATCGTCGCACCGGTCAAGGCGCAGTTAGGGATCGAGCGGCTCTCCCGGCCGCTGGCGCTCGGGGTCTACATGCTCTACCTGTCGGCCCTCTACGTGCTGATGCCCGCAAACCCCGATCCGGTTGAAGTGCCGGCTGGGCTGGTCTGGACCTTCCGGGGAATCTCGTTCGCCGGACTCGCGCTGTTCTGGGCGGTCCTTGCTGTTGCGTTCGCACGGCTTGCGCGGGAGCGGGCGCATGCCTGATGTCGCCCTCGTCTTCGCATGCGCCGGCTGTTGCTGTGGGCATCCCGACCGTGGCGGGCTCATGGCTCCGCAGCGAGTCTTGAAGGCCGCGGCGCGGCGGGCCTACCAGCGGTCAGGACTTGCCGGACGCGTGCGGCTGGCGTTCACCGACTGTCTCGGGCCGTGCAGCGAGGCCAACGTGGTTTGCCTCTATCTCCACGGTTACCTCACCGTCGCCACCGGCCCGTGGCACTTCCACCTGTGCGTCAACGATCACCGCGGCACCCCGAGCGAGGAGCTATGCGGGATCCGCCGCGTCGCACGGGCGTCGTTCTACCGGCGGCTCGATGCGTCTGGCGCCCCAACGACCTGGGGCCTGCGCCTCTGGAACGGACGGGGTGAGCAGATGGCGTCGGTCCTGTTTCCGAACCCACACTGCGACGAGCAGTTCAACCGGCTCGCCGCGCCGCGCTGGGAGAAGACGCGTCTGTGGGACGACCTCCATCAGCGTTACGCCGACGCGACCGAAAGCCCCTCGCATGGCTGACGACGGCCTCCTTTTCGTCTGCGTCGGCTGCTGCTGCGGGCGGAACGGCCACGGCGGGGCGCTGGCCCCGGCCGGACGGCTGAAGTCCGCTGCGCGACGCGCCTTCGACGCTGCGGGCCTCTCCGGCCGGGTGCGGATGGCGTTCACCGAATGCCTGGGACCGTGCAGCGAGTCGAACGTCGTCTTCCTGTATCTGCGTGGCCGGGCGGTCTGGCTGCGTCGCGTGAACACGCCCGATCTGTTTGGCGAAGTCCTCCGGTACGCCGACGAGGCCACACGCAACCGCGAGTGCGCGCTGTCGCCGCGACTTCGGGCGCATTCCTTCTCCTGGACGGGCGGTGGGATCGGTCCCAAGCCGCCGGTGCCGGACGGAACCTCCTCGTGATGGGCACCATCGGCACGCCCGATTCTGGCTCGAGGAGTGCCATGGGTTCCCGGCGGCGCTCCGAGCCTTGGGCGGCAGGGGGAGCTATTTCGGGACTCTTCATGTGGTTGGTCACGTTGCTCCTCGTCCTCACCGTCGAGGCGGCGACAGTGAAGGACATGGTCGGACGTGACGTGCTCGTCGCGTCCTCGGCACCCCGTGTCGTGTCGCTGGTACCGAGTATCACCGAGACGCTCTACACGATCGGCGCCGAGGACCAGCTGGTGGGCGTCACGACGTCCTGCGATTTCCCGGCGGCGGCTGCAGCCAAGCCGAAGGTTGGCGGTCTCGTCAATCCGAGCCTCGAGGCGATCGCGCGTCTGCAGCCCGACCTCGTGCTCGCAACGACCGAGGGCAATCGCGAGACAACGATCCAGCAGCTCGACGCGCTCGGCATTCCGACCTACGTCGTGCGGCCGAACACCTTCGATGGCGTCCTGGAGTCGATCGCACGTCTCGGACGCCTGACCGGACACGAGCCACGCGCGAAAACCCTTGTCGCCGAGCTCAGACGCCGGGCGGCCCGGGTGACCGAGGCGGTCAAGGGTCGGACGCGTCCGCGCGTGCTCTATCTCGTGTGGCCCGACCCGCTCGTCGTGCCGGGCCGCGACACGCTCCTCACCGAGCTGATCCAGATGGCGGGGGGCGAGAGCGTCTCCGCGGGGGAGAGCATCAAGTGGCCGCGTCTGTCCCTCGAGCACGCCGTCATGACGGCGCCCGAGGTCATCGTCAGCGGATCGCACAACCGAGCCCATGTCCAGGATGCGCTGCGGCGGTGGCGCTCCCAGAACATC
>JACPDG010000086.1 GCA_016184125.1 Candidatus Rokuibacteriota bacterium
GGCTCGGAAGCGGCCCGGGACACCCGGGCCGCTCCTCGACTTCACTCGGCGAACGGGAGGGCGCATGTCACGCGGAGCCCCCCGACGCTCGGAGCGCCCGGGGGGTGCGCGGGCGCACCCGAGCAACCCGGGGCGCTCCTCGACCACCCGATTCGTTCACGGGCTCTCTGACGCCGCAGTCACCGCCGCTGCGGTCATCCTCCACGTTGTCGTCGATCACCTGCGCGAGGCAGGCGAGCGTCCCGAGCGACGCCGCGTAGCTCCGCCACCCGAGCGCGACGTTGTCCGACGGCTCCCCGGGCCCCGGCACGGCGTGGAACGCGAGGCTGACGTTCGGGCCGGGGCCCGAGCATCGGCCGGCGCAGCCGCTCTCGACGCGGACGCGGTCGCGGAGCCCCCGCCGCCCGGCGATCGTGGCGAGCGCGTGCGCGATCGCGGCCGCGTCGAGACGCACGCGCCGACCGCCGCGCTCGATCGGCAGCGTCACCACGCCGCGCTCCCGCGGGCACACGGTGATCACGATCCGCCGTTCACGGCTCATCGCCGGCGCGCGCCGCCCGCTACGGCCCGCGACGTCACGCCCGCCGGGCCTCCGCCCGTCGCGCCGACGCTGCCGCGTCAGGCGGCGACGCGCTTGATGCCCTCGGCATGGTCGGGGTGGTCGCCCATGTACGAGACGGTGGTCGCGCGCGCAGGCCCCGGCGTCGCCCCGACCGTGTCACGGACCCGCCCGGCTCGCCGGCGCGGCCAGACATCGCCAGGCGCCACGCGAGCCGCGCGGCCGCCTCGACGGGCTCCATCCGCGGGGCGATCCATCGTGCGCGGATGCCGGCGCCCGCCAGCGCCCGCGCCACGCCATGGCGGTACCCGGCGTCGTCCATCAGGCTGCCGGCCCAGCTCGCCGCGACCGGCGGCGGCAGGCGCAGCGCGTGAATCACGCGCCAGGCGAGCGCCGCGAGGTGTCGCTGGCCCTCGCGGATGATCGCGCGCGCCCGGCGGTCACCGTCACCTGCTCGCTCGAGGACCTGCGGCGCGATCGCGGCGATACGGCGGGCGGCGTCCGGGGCGCGAGCGATACGCCGGGCGCTCACGAAGTCGCCGCGCCGCGCCGTCTCGCGCAGCCACTCGCGCCCCAGCCAGAACGCGGACCCCTCGTCACCGAGGAGCGGTCCGAGCCCTCCGGCGCGCGCCCACCGGCCGCGCCGGTCACGTCCGAGCACGATGGAACCCGTCCCAGCGAGAACGAGGATCCCGGGGTCGTCGCCCAGCGCGCCGAGCAGCGCGGCCTCGGCGTCGGAGATGACGTGGAGCGTGCGGGCGACGCCCCGCAGCCGCCTCCGAAGCGCGCTTCGCTCGCGCGCGGTCCAGACGCCCTTCGCCGCGACGACGGCGGCGCCGCACCGCGGTCCGCACCCCAGGGTGAGTAGAAAACTTCTGAGTTCGGGTACGCGGCTGGCCGGCGCGCGTGCCACGAGGCGCGTCCGTGCGCCGTCGACGCTGCGCACGCGGACCCACGTGCCGCCCACATCGACGCCGATCGCGACCGACTCTTCCCGACGCGTTCGTGCCATGGTCGCCGGGCGCATTATGCCTGAGTGGCATGCGACGTGCTGTCGGCAGGAAGCATCCATGAACAAGGCACTGGCCGCGTGGCTTCTTGTCGCCGTCGCGAGCGCCGGCGCCGTCACTCCGCCGCAAGTGGTCGTCCAGCGCGCGGTCACGCAGCTGATCGCCGTGTTCCAGGAGACGCCCGACGCCGACAGGATCACGCGTGCCGACTTCCTCGAGAAGCGCCGCGCCGAGATCCGGCGCATCGCCGCCGAGACCTTCGACTTCGACGAGATGGCGCGCCGCGCGCTCGGCCGGTACTGGTCGAGGCGGACGGCAGCACAGCGCGGCGAGTTCGTCGAGCTCTTCACCGGCCTCCTCGAGCGCTCGTACATGGGTCGCATCGAGTCCTACGTGGATGAGCGCATCGTCTTCCTCGGCGAGGCGATCGACGGCGGTTATGCCACCGTGCGGTCGCGCATCGTCAGCCCGCGCCATGTTGAGACGACGCTCGATTACCGGCTGAGCCTCACGCAGGGCCGGTGGCGGGTCTTCGACCTGTCCGTCGACGGCGTGAGCTTCGTGGGAACCTACCGCAGCGAGTTCGCCCGGGTCATCAACACGTCGTCCTACGAGTCGCTGGTCGAGCGGATGCGGAAGAAGCGGCTCGAGATCGACGCGCTGTCTCGCCGCCGCGAGCCACCGGACCCGTCCGCGCTTCCCGGCGACCGTCGCCATCGCGCGCCTCGTCGTCCCGCGGCCCGCTGATCCCCGTGGAGTATCCTGGGGGGCGTGCTCGCCGCCCCCGGTCCGGCGCTGACCTGGCCCGACTACGCCGTCCTCGCCGCGTCGCTGCTCGTGCTCGTCGCGATCGGCGTTGCCTTCACCCGCCAGCAGCACGACACGGTCGACTTCTTCCTCGCCCGCCGTCGCGTGCCCTGGTGGGCGGCGGCCCTGAGCTTTCTCGCGACCGAGATCAGCGCGGTGACCATCATCTCCGTGCCGGCGACCGCGTACAGCGAGAACTGGGAATACTTCCAGTTCTTCGTCGGCTCGAGCCTGGCCAAGTGGGCGGTCGCGTTGCTCTTCATCCCGGCCTTCTACCGGCACGACGTCACGACGATCTACGAGTTCCTGGCTCTCCGGTTCGGGCGCGCGAGCCAGGTGACCGCGTCGATCTTCTTCTTCGTCACGCGCCTGCTGGGGTCAGGCGTGAGGCTCATGGCCGCGGCGCTCGCCGTGTCGATCCTGCTCGGGTGGCCGCTCGTCCCGACGATCGCTGTCTTCACCGCGGTGTCGGTCCTCTACATCGCCGCCGGCGGCGTGAAGGCGATCGTCTGGACGAACGTGTTCCAGGCGCTCATGTTCCTTGCGGCCGGGGCGGCCACGCTCGCCTTCCTCGTCTCACGGATCGACGGTGGCGTCGGCGCCATCCTCGCGACGGCCGGGGAGGCCGGGAGGCTCCGGGTCATCAACTGGGGACCGTCGCCGGACGATCCGGACTTCTGGCGCCGGCTCCTGACCGACCCGAACATCGTCTGGGTCGCCGTGCTGAACGGCCTCGTCGGCTCGATGGCGGCCTTCGGCACCGACCACGACCTCATGCAGCGGCTCCTCACCGTCGAGACCCGCCGCGCGAGCCAGCGGACGCTGTCGCTCACGCCCCTCGGCACGCTCGTCACGCTCGTGATCTACCTGGGCCTCGGCGCCGCGCTCTTCACCTTCTACGCGCAGCACCGCGAGCTGGCGGTGTCGCGCCCGGACGAGATCCTCCCGCACTTCGTGCGCCAGGCGATGCCCGACGTGCTCCGCGGCCTGATGCTGTCCGCGATCGTGCTGGCCTCGATCGACTCCCCGCTCGGCTCTCTGGCGGCCTCCTTCGTCACCGACGTCTACCGGCCGCTGCTCGTGCGCGGCCGGTCGGAACGCCACTACCTCCGGGTCTCGCGCGTCAGCGTCCTCGTCTTCGGCGTCGTGCTCGGCGTCCTCGCCTGGGCGTTCTCGTTCTTCGACAAGATCCTGTGGCTGGCCTTCAAGATCGCCGGTGTGACGTTCGGCTCGCTGCTCGGTGTGTTCCTGCTCGGGCTCCTCACGCGCCGCCAGGTCGCCGACAGGGCGAACGTCGTCGCGATGATCGCGATGGCGCTCGTGAACTTCGTGCTGCTCGTGCTCTCCGAGCGCCAGGTCTTGCCGTTCGCGTGGTCGTGGCTGGTGATCCTCGGGACCGCCGGCACCATCGCGCTCGCCCTGCTGCTGTCCCGGGTCACCCGGTCCGTTCGTTCGTAGCCTTTGCACGAACCGTGTTACACGCGAGGCGGGCGGCGGCGGTGTATCGCCCGCTACGCATGGCAGAGGCGCGCGATGACCGCGTCGAGCTGGCAGCGGCGCCACCCGTAGGCCGTGATGCCGAACGTCCCCGGCGACAGCAGGGCTCGGTCGTACGGATCGCGCAGCAGCACGACCGCCGCGCGGCGCGCCCGGGCCTGGACGGCGTCGAGGAGCGCCCGGTTCGACGTGTGAAGATGCGCGTCGTAGAGGAACAGCACGGTCACGTCCCCGGCGGCGGCGAGCGCAGCCGCCCGGTCGATCTCCTCGGGCGACGGCTCGATACCGACCAGCGCGATGCGGGGGACGATGCCGGCCCGTCCGAAAGCCTCCGTGACGTACGTCTGCTCGGCCGCGATCTCGGGCTCGATCGTGATGCGCGACGCGAGATCGGAGAAACGCGGGAACACGACCGCGACCTCGCCGTTCAGCGCGCGCTTGAGGTCCGGCGGCCCGGGAGCGAGGACCGTCACCGCGCGCGCCGCGACGGCCGCGGCCGCGGTCCACGCGTCGCGCTCCGCGGCGGGTGGACCACCCGTGAAGCGCGTCGTGCGGCGAGCCCGTAGCCGGCGCACGCGCTCCACGGCCGCTTCGAGCTCGCGCCGTGGCAGGACGCCCGCCCGGTACGCGTCGAGCAAGGCCGTCGCGGCTTCTCGCTGCGCCGGCTCGGTGTGACACACGAGCAGGAGGTCGTGGCCGGCCGCCGCCGCGCGGACCGTCGCCTCGCCGACGGTCGAGATCTCCGACACCGCCCCCATCTCCAGGTCGTCGGAGACGATGACGCCCCGGAACCCGAGGTCACCGCGAAGCAGGTCGGTGACGAGACGTCGCGAGAAGGTTGCCGGGACGCCGCTCCGGTCGAGGTTCCTGTAGACGGGATGCGAGGTCATCACGGCGTCGACACCGGCGGCGATCGCCTCGACGAACGGGACGAGATGCACCAGGCGCATGTCGTCCCACGTCGAGTCGATGGTGGGCAGGCGCAGGTGCGCGTCGAGCGGCGAGTGCCCCTTGCCGGGAAAGTGCTTGGCGCACGCGGAGAGCCCCGCGCGCTGCATGGCGCGGATGCGGGCGACGCCGAAGCTCGCGACGAGCTTCGGATCCTTGCCGTACGAGCGGATGCCGATGTTCGGGCTGTACCGCTCGGTGAGCACGTCGAGCACCGGGGCGAAGTTCAGGTCGACGCCGAGGCGCCTGAGCTCACGCCCCTCGATCGTTCCCTGGCGCGCGGCGAGCGTTTCCTCGCCGGCCGCCGCGACGGCGAGGTTGTCCGGAAAGACCGTCGTCGCGCGCCCGAGCATGATCACGCGTCCGCCCTCGTTGTCGGTGGTCACGAGCAGCCGGCGCCCGAGCGCGTCCTCGAGCGACCCGAGCAGGCTCGTGAGCTGCTCCGGTCCGTCGAAGTTGCGCCGGTAGAGGATGAGGCCGCCCGCGCGCGTGTCGCGGAAGAGCGCGACGTCCTCGGCGCGCAGATGCGGCCCCGCGAGACCGATGACGAGTCGTTGTCCGACAAGGTCGAGGAGCTCTTCGCTCACGGGCGGATTCTATCCGTCGGCGGACGCGCTTCGGAAGCGCATCGCGCCCACGGGACAATTGTAAGAATTTCGCGCACGACGTTGTAGGAATGGCAACAGCCGTCGCCATCGTGACGCGCCGCGTGCCTTGACGCCGTCGCAGGGGTGCGCAACTCCGCGGGCGACGCGCTCAACCGCGTTCTTCGCGGTCTGGCACACCGGCTGCTACGAAGCTTGCCCCTTGAAAAGCGTTCACGGGCTCGACTCGAGCCGCGGGTCGGGGACCAGCAAGGAGTCGCGGAATGCGACGCACGCTGCTCGGGTTGACGCTCCTCGCCGTCATCGCCACGAGCAGGACGGGGTGTGCGGCGATCGGCCTCACGGTGCTCGGCACGGGTCTCGGCGTCGCCGCCGGGCAGGGGACGGCGTACACGCTCGACGGGATCGCGTACCGGACCTTCACGGCGTCGGTGGACGACAGGTAAACAGGAACCAAGGAGGAGGGGACCCGATGAATTCGAGCTGGAACAATCCGTGGAAGCTCACGGCGATCGGCATGGGGCTGGTGATGGCGACAGCGCTCGTGACGGGGCTCGTCGTCGCGAACCGGACGGGCACGCCGCCGGCCGCGATACAGGAGGAGCCCGCGCCCGTGCCGGCCACGCGGGCCGCCGCCAAGCCGGCGCCGCCGACACGTGTCGCCGCCACTGCCCCCGCGCGCGCTGCGTCGCCGGCGCCCGCGGCCGCACGGGCGACGCCGAGCCAGGCCGTCATCGATGCCTGCAACCAGCAGGCGGCGGCGCAGACGACCCAGGACAAGACCATCGAGGTCGTGAAGGACGCCGCGATCGGCGCCGTGCTCGGCGCCGCGGTCGGTGCGGCCGGTGGCGCCATCGCGGATGGGGGCAAGGGCGCCGGCAAGGGGGCCGCGATCGGCGCGGTGGTCGGTGCCGGCGGCGGCACGCTCTACGGGATCAACGAGAACAAGAAGCAGGACGAGCGATACCGTGCGGCGTACGCGGCCTGCATGAAGCAGCGCGGCGTGTGAACCGGGTTCATGGGGGGCTATCGAAGCCCCCCAAGCCCCCCGCGCTCGGAGCACCCGGGGGGTGCGCGGACGCACCCGGGGGGTGCGCGGACGCACCGGCCAGAGCCGTGGCGCTGCTCGATCACCCGATTCGTTCACGGGCTCCGAGCGGGGGCCGAGGACGGCCCCTCACTCCTCTCCCGCTCGATGGCGCGGCTCGCGCAGCACCTGTCCGCCGTGGCCCATCCGATAGACTGGGCATGAGCCCAACACCAGGAGGTTCACACGAATGGGAGCCATCGCGCTCGCAGCGCTGATCAGCATCGCGCTCGTCGCCGCCGGCGCTGTGCCCGTCGCGGCAGCCGACGACTCGAAGGTGAAGGCGGCGACGCGTCAGGTCGAGAGCGGCGCCAAGAAGCTCGGCGAAGGCAGGATCGGCGACGGCGTGGAGGAGACGGCGAAGGGGATCGGCAACACGGTCGCCGAGGGAGCGAAGTTCACCGGCGAGAAGCTCAAGGAAGCGGGCAAGTCCGCCGAGCCCGAAGCCAAGTCCGCGTGGCGCAACGTCAAGGAGGGCGCGAGCTCGTTCGGAGCGAGCGTGAAGCACTTCTTCACGCGCCTGTTCAGCCGCTGACGCGCTGAGCCCCCACCCAGAGGCCGACGGCGAGCACGCCGGCCGAGCACGCGATCGTCGCGCCGGCGACGTGACCGCCGTCGACGAGGCGTCCGAGCAGCGCGGCGCCGAGCGCCAGGCCGGCGAACAGGCTCACGGCGAACAGCGCGAAGGCCTTGCCGCGCGCCTCCGCCGAGAGCTCGGTGCCTCGCGTCTGGAGCGTCGAGTGAAGCCACACCCAGCCGGCGCCGAGGATCGAGAACACGACGGCCGGCATACCGCGGGCGATGACGGCCGGCGTCCCGTCGAAGGTCGGCCCGATGCCGAACGCCAGCCAGCCGGCCGCGTGCGCGAACGCGCCGAGCCGCGCTAGCCGCCGCTCGCCGAGGCTCGGGGCCAGCCGCCGGAGCGACAGACCTGCGAGGGCGGCACCCGCCCCGAAGCAGCCGAGCAGGAGCCCCGCCTCGAGATCGTTCACGCCGTAGCGGCGCTTGGCGATGACCGCGAAGTACGTCATCCCGCCGAAGGCGAACACGCCCTCGACGAGCACCGCGCCGCAGACCCGCCAGACGTCGGGCATCACGAGGATCGTGAGGTACGGCAGGGACGGCGGCGGAGGCGGCGCCGCCGGCGTGTCGAACCGGCGGGCAGCAAGCGTGACGAAGCCGGCGAGTCCGAGGGCGCCGATCGCCTCGAACACGAGCCGCCAGGTCGCGACGTGCGCGACGACGCCGCCGAGCGAGAGCGCGGCCACCTGTGCCGTCGCCAGCGTCGCGCCGAACTGCCCGACCACCGCGTGGCGTCGCGCGTAGGGCACGGTGTCGCCGATGTGGGCGAACGTCGTCGAGACCATCGCGGCGGCGAAGACACCGGTCACCAGCCGTGCGACGACGAACGTCCCGAGCGAGGGCGCGAGCCCGCTGAGCAGGGTGGCGAGCGCGAACGCGAGGCCCGCCCAGCGCACGACGGTCACGCGGCCCCAGCGATCGGAGAGAGGGCCGTACGCGAGCTGGAGCACGCCAAAGCTGACCGCGTAGGCGGTGACGGCATATCCGGCGACGCCGGGCGTGACGCCGAACGTCGTCGCGATCGCGGGCAGGGTGACCATGATCGCGCGGCTGTCGAGCGTGGTGAGAGCCGACAGCGCGAACAGCCCGACGAGCGGATTCAGGGCCCGTGAATGAGCGTGGGGTCGAGACGGGCCCGGGTTCACCCCGGGCCCGTCGATGGTGGGGGGGTGTGGGGGGCCATGTCGGGGCCCCTCACTCACCGATACAGGAGAACGCGCCGCTCGCCGAGCCACCGCGCGACGTCCGGCTGCCAGCTCCGCTCGACGGCCGCGAGCGCGCGCCCCGCCTCGATCGCGCGCCGGATCCGGTCGGTCCCGAGCAGGATGTCGATCGGCAGGCGGTGGCGCTCGAACTCGTAGGGCGGCGGTCGCCACGCGAACCGCCGAGGGGCCAGTCGCCGTGCCGCCGCGATGACGGCGAGGCCGGTCAGGAAGGGCTTGAAGCGCGCGCGGTCGGTGACGTGGATCTGCACGCCGCCGCACGTCTGGCCCGCCCACTTGTGGAACGTCGGCAGGAAGCGGGCGGGGCGAAAGTGGACGCCGGGCAGCCCGAGACCCTCGAGCGCATCGCCGAACGCGTGCGCGTCGAGGTACGGCGCGCCGACCCACTCGAACGGCCGCGTCGTGCCACGCCCCTCGGACAGGTTGGTGCCCTCGAAGAGACAGCCGCCCGGGTAGACCCGGGCGGTGTCTGGTGTCGGCATGTTCGGCGACGGCGCGACCCACGGCAGCGCGGTGTCCTCCCAGAGCATCGTCCGCCGCCAGCCCCGCATGGGGACGACGGTGACGTCGCACCCGACCTGATACCGCGCGTTCACGTGCATCGCGATCTCGCCGATCGTCATCGCGTGACGCGCGGGCAGCGGGTAGAGACCGACGAACGAGGCGAACGCGGGATCGGGCAGGTTGCCCTCCACCAGCGCGCCGCCGAGCGGGTTCGGGCGGTCCAGCACGACGACGCGCACGCGGGCGCGCGCCGCTGCGCGCATCACGAGCGCGGTGGTCCAGACGAAGGTGTAGTACCGCGCGCCCGCGTCCTGAAGGTCCACGACGACCGTATCGATGCCGGTCAGCATGCGAGGGGGCGGCTCGCGTCGCTGCCCGTAGAGACTGTGCACGGGCAGGCCGGTGACCGGGTCACGCGCTGGGCGCACCAGCGCGTGGTCCTGTTCCGCGCCCCAGAGACCGTGCTCGGGAGCCATCAGGCTGACGAGACGAGCGCCGCGGAGATCGGAGAGGAGCGTGGCCGCGTGCTCGAGCCGCGAGTCGACGGACGCCTGGTGGGCGAGGAGCGCGAAGCGCCGCCCCCGGAGGAGCCGTGCGCGGCGGTGGACGACCACCTCGAGACCGGTCTCCACGCGGGGCATCGTGGGCATGGTAGCCGAATCGCGGCGTCGCGCGCCGGACGGTCTCGCGTGTCGCCGGCACGTGCTAGCATCGGCCGCCATGCCACGGGTCAGGAAGCGGCAGCCAGGTGCCGCCGGGCGGCGAGAACGGCCTCGACGGCCGGCGCGACTCGCCGCGCGTGGGGACTACGCGCGCCTGCTGACCGAGCGACCGAACCCGAGGAGCCGCGATCTCGACGTGCTGTCGACCGTCGGGATCGCGCGGCTGATGAACCGCGAGGACGCCGGAGCGGTGCGCGCCGTCGGTCGCGAGGCGCCGGCGATCGCGCGCGCGGTCGACCTCATCGTCGCGGCGCTCGGCGCGCGCGGGCGGCTGATCTTCGTCGGCGCGGGCACGAGCGGGCGGCTGGGTGTCCTCGAGGCGGCCGAATGTCCGCCGACGTTCGGCACGGCGCCCGGGCTCGTGCAGGCGATCATGGCCGGCGGCCGCGCCTCCGTGTTCCGGTCACGGGAGGGCGCCGAAGACGACGAGGCCGCCGGACGGTCCCAGGTGCGCAAGCGCGTGCGCTGCGGCGACGTCGTCGTCGGCATCTCGGCGAGCGGCGTGACGCCGTTCGTGCGCGCCGCGCTCGAGGAGGCGCGCGCGCGCGGCGCGCGGACCGTGATCGTGCGGTGCACCCCACAGCCGAGGCGCGCCTGCCGCGATCGCGGCGCCGAGCGGTCCGTCGCGGACGTCGTCATCGCGCCTGCCCCGGGGCCGGAAGTCATCGCGGGCTCGACGCGACTCAAGGCCGGCACGGCGACGAAGCTCGTGCTCAACACGCTGACGACCGCGAGCATGGTCCGGCTCGGCAAGGTGTACGGCAACCGCATGGTCGACCTCCAGCCGCGCTCGATGAAGCTCCAGGCCCGCGCGCTCCGGCTCGTCGAGGAGATCGCCGCGGTCCCCCCCGTGCGTGCGCGTCGCGCACTCGCCGAAGCGGGCGGCCGGGCGCGCCTCGCGATCGTGATCGCGCGCACCGGGCTCTCCGCTCGGGCGGCCCGACGGGCGCTCGGCGCGACAGGCGGCGCGCTTCGCCCGTTGCTCGATCGATCACCGGCCGCGCGGGCGCGTCAGGCGAGTGAACGAATCCGCTGGTCGAGCCGCGCCCCGGGTTCCCCGGGTGCGTCCGCGCACCCCCCGGGGCGCGTGCGAGCGCGGGGGGTTTGGGGGGCTTCGATAGTCCCCCCATGATCAAACAGCCAGGCGGAGGAACCGGACGGCGTTCCCGTAGAAGATCTTCCGCTGGACGTCCTCGGAGAGGCCACGGCTCACCGCCCAGCGGCGCTCCTCCTCGTACGGGTAGGGAAGCAGCGGGAAGTCCGAGCCGAACAGGATGCGGTCCTGGTGACGGACGATCTCGTCGTTCGACACGGCGTCCGGTTCCGCCGCGACGTACTCCTTCGCCGGCCCGGCCAGCGCCATGGTCGTGTCGACGTAGAGGTTCGGGTACTCGTCCGTGAGCTCGAGGAACGCCCGGTGTTCGTGCGCCCCGAGGTGAGCGATGCAGACCGGGAGCTCGGGGAAGCGCGCCATGACCGGGCGCACGCGCTCGATGCCCGTGTGCTCGTCGCGGTACGGCAGCGTGCCGGCGTGCAGCATCATCACGCGCCCCGCCCCGAGCACCGCCTCGTACACGGGCACGAGCCGAGGGTCGTCGGGCGCGATGCGCTGCACCGAGCAGTGGATCTTGAGGCCGGCGAGACCGAGATCGTGGAGGGCTTCGCGCGCGACCTCGGCGCAGTCCGGGTCGTCCGTGTGGACGGTCCCGAAGGGTATGGCGCCCGGCAGCGTCCGGCCAGCCTTGGCCATCCACGCGTTGATCGCGCGCGCGATGCCGGGCCGGTGGGCATAGCTGAAGCAGCAGAATCGGTCGACACCGTGCTCGCGGAGCGTCGACGCGACCGCGTCCGGGGCCCAGCCGTGCACCGGCCGCCATCCGATGCCGGCGAAGTGGCGCGAGATCGCGTCCGCGAGCCGTGGCGGATGCAGGTGCACGTGAACGTCGATGCTCGGTCGGGTGGCGTCCATCATGAAGCGATCACGATAACACCCCGGAACCGTGGCGGAACACACCGCGCAAGCGGCTGCAGGGAACGGCGAGTCGCTGCGCGCCACCGCGTGGCGGTCGAGGAGCGTCACGGCTTTGGCCGGTGCGTCCGCGCACCCCGGTGCCCTCGCGTGTCGTCAGGTGCCGGCACGAGTCGCGATGCGTCCCAGCGTCGCGACGGTGTCGCGCGCGGCCACTCGGTTGGCGCCGGCGCCTCGCGGGGCCAGCTATCGGAGCGCCGCGCCGCCGGTCGGCGGCGTCACCGTCCAGGCGCCGTAGGCTTCGGCAGCAAGAACCGGCGCGTGGGGCGGCGCCCCGAGCCCCGCGAGCGGACGGCCCGAACGCGGGCACGACGGGGATGACGCCGATCCATGCGTGGCCGCACACCGGAGTTGCGGCGTCCGAGCGGCTGTGCTGTCATGGGACCTCCGATCGGTTCTCCGGCCAACGTGACGGCGCACATCGACAGAACGCACATCGACGCGCGAGGAGGTTCGCATGCGGCTCGCGGGCAAGGTCGCGATCGTGACGGGCGGTGGCAGTGGCATCGGGCGCGGGATCGTGCTGGCCCTGGCCCGTGAGGGCGCGGACATCGCCATCCCGGACATCCAGATCATGAACGCCGAGAAGGTCGTCGACGAGGTGAAGGCGCTCGGCCGCAAGGCGGTCGCGATGCGCACGGACGTGACGAGCTCGGCGGACGTCAAGACCATGGTCGACCGCACGCGCGAGATGTTCGGCCGGATCGACGTCCTGGTGAACAACGCCGGCATGGCGTCGCCGCCCGGCCTGCCGTTCACGAACAACACCGAGGACGACTGGGACCGGGCGTTCGCGGTGAACACGAAGTCCGTCTTCCTCACGTGCAAGGCGATCGCGCCGTACTTCATCGAGCGCAAGGCGGGGCGCATCATCAACATCGCGTCCATCGCCGGGCCGCTCGCCGCCCCCACGATGCCGCCCTACAGCGTCGCGAAGCAGGGCGTGATCACGTTCACGCGGGTCGTCGCCAAGGAGCTGGCGGCGCACGGGATCACCGTGAACGCGATCTGCCCGGGCGTACTGTGGACCGACTTCTGGCAGAAGCTCGCGCAGCACATCGCGACGACGAACCCGGCGTTCGCCGGGATGACCGCGCGCCAGGTCTTCGACAAGCGCGTCGCCGACATCATCCCCATGAAGTGCGATCAGCAGCCCGAGGACATCGGCTGGGCCGCGGTGTTCCTCGCCTCCGACGAGGCGCGCTACATCACGGGCCAGGCGCTCAACGTCGACGGCGGCTGCGTGATGCACTGAGCCCGCGAAGGCGCGGCGATGGATTTCGACTTCACGCCCGAGCCATCATCGGCGAGCGTGTCCTGGGGCTGCCGAAAGACTGAGAGGAGATGGTGCTCTCATCGCGCCACGGGCCCGATGAGCTCACGTCTCCCGAGCGCAAGGAGCGTGACGACATGAGCGACCTTCTGTACGAGGTGAAGGACAAGATCGCGACCATCACCCTGAACCGGCCGGACAAGCTGAACGCGTTCACGCGGGACATGCTCGACGGCTGGGAGCGCTCGCTCAGGGAGGCCCAGGCCGATCCGGACGTGAACGTGGTCGTGGTGACGGGCACCGGCCGGGCGTTCTGCTCCGGCGGGGACGTCGGGCGCATGGGCGACGCCGCGCCGTCGGCGCTCGATCACAAGAACGGGCTCTGGGAGGGCGTGCACCGCATCCCGAAGCAGCTCGAGGCGATGGACAAGCCCGTCATCGCAATGGTGAACGGCCTGGCCGTGGGCGCGGGCATGGGCATGTCGCTGATGTGCGACGTCCGGTTCGCCGCCGAGGACGCCCGCTTCTCGACGGGGTACGTCCGCGTGGGCCTCGTGCCCGGCGACGGCGACACGTTCTTCCTGCCGCGTCTCATCGGCCCGGCGAAGGCCCTGGAGCTGCTCTGGACCGCGGACTTCATCGAGGCGCCGGAGGCGCTCAGGCTCGGCATCGTGAACCGCGTCGTTCCGGCGGCCGAGCTGCGTGACGTGACGTACGCGTTCGCGCGCCAGGTCGCGGACGGGCCGCAGGTACCGATCCGGATGATCAAGCGGCTCGTCTACCAGAGCCTGAAGCTCGACCTCCGCACGCACCTCGATCTGGTGTCGTCGCACATGGCGATCGTGCGCGAGACCGCCGATCACAAGGAAGGTGTCGCGGCGTTCAAGGAGAAGCGGCCCGCGAAGTTCCAGGGGCGGTAGGGACCGCCGCGAAGGTCAGGGCTGCGCTCGCGGAGCGCCGAACGCTCTCCGGCGGCTCAGGCTGACTTCAGCAGGCGGGCGAGCTCGTTCTTGATTCGCCCCACGTCGGACCGCTTCAGGTCTCCGGGGTATTCGAGGTCGTCGAGGATGGCCATCAGCCTCCGGGTGGCCTCCGGCTTGAGATCGCCGAGGCGGTGGAGGGGCAGGTGCGCCATCGCTACAGAGTCACGACGCCAGCGCGCGACGACGCGGAGCCGCCGGTGGTGCGGCCACGGCGAGCGCGCACAGCGCGACCCCGAGCAGCGCCAGTGCGAGAGCGTACGCCGACCTGAAGCCGAACGCGGTGCCGAGCGCGTAGCCGACGAGCGGGCCGGTCGCGCCGCCGAGGTCGTTGATGGTGGCGAACCAGCCCATGAGCACGCCGCGGAGGCGCTCGGGCGCCAGATCGCCGGCCCACGCGGAGAGCGAGGCGCCGAGCGCGCCCTCGCCGAGCGCGCACAGCGCGACCCCGAGCGGGATGCCGAGGGCCGGCGGCGCGAGCGCCAGCGCGGCGAACCCGAGCAGGCTCGCGAGCGCTCCCGCCGCCGCCACCAGGCGGCGGTCTCCGGTGACGTCCGATACGTACCCGGCGACCGGCGCCGCGAGCATCGTCACACCGCGCCGGCCGCCGAGGAGCATGCCCGTGAGCGACGCCGCCGGAATGGCGAGGAATCCGACGGCGGCGTGACCCGCCTGCGCGTCCTTGACGTACGCCCCGAGCGTCGCCATGAGCACGCCCTGATTCGCGAAGAAGCTCACGAAGCTCGCGAGGACCAGCACGAGCAGGCGCGCATCGACGGCGCGCACGAGCGCCGTGAGGGCCGCGACGCGGGCCGCCGACACGACGCGCACACCGGCGGCCGGACGCACGACGCCTGGTCCTGCCTGCGTGCCGGATGTCGTCGCCCGCCCGCCGCCGGCGGATGAGGTCTCTCGCACACCGATGGCGGCGACGAGCCAGCCGGCTGCGGTCAGCGGCGCGTAGATCGTGAGGGTCGCGCGGTACCCGACCAGGTCGGTGAGGATGCCGCTGGCGAGGAGCCCGACGATGGTGCCGAGACCGACGAGGCCATGGAAGTAGCCGACCGTCCGGCCGCGGTCCTCGGTCGTCGTCACGTCGAGCACGATCGTGAGCCCGCCGACGGAGATCAGCGCCCACGCGATGCCCCACGCGAGCCGCGCGACCAGGAGCGTCCAGAAGCCCGTCGCGAGCGCGTAGCCGGTCGTCGAGACGACCGCGAGCGTCATGCCGAGGAGGAACGGCCTGCGCCGTCCGACACGGTCGTAGAGCGCGCCCCCGAGCGGGTTCGCGGCCAATCGAATGAAGCGATGCACGCTGAGCATGACGCCCAGCGCGCCCGCCGCGATGCCCGCGGCCGCGTGCTGTGACGGCAGGACGGTGTACAGCATCTGGTCGCCGAGGAGCGCCGCGGACGCTGCGACCGCGAGCGCCACGACGAGCGGACGCGGGCGCGGCGTCACGTGACGGCGCCACGGAGACAGCGGGGCAGGGGCGGGCGCATGGCGGACCGCCGGTCACGCTATCACAGGGACGTCACTGGACGGTGCCGGGGAACGCAGCGTGCCGGCGCACCGCATCGTTCTCCTTGACGAAGCGGGGCCGAGTCGGCGATCGTCCGCCCTGTGCCGAGTCCCGCGGACCCGATCACGATCGATGCGCTCGGCCGCTGGTCCTACGCGTTCTGCGTGTCGTTCTACCTTGTCCTGCTCGCGGGGCTGCTCTGGTACTTCCGGCACACGTTCCGATTCGCGGTCTGGCGCTTCTACATGACCGTCAGCGTGAACGTCCTGCTCGTCCTCGGCTTCTTCTTCGAGTGGGTGGCGGATCTCTTCTTCGTGTGGGACTTTCCCGCCGGCCGCCACCTCTTCAAGCTTCCGGTGCCGGTCTTCGGCTGGATCACCGGCCACCGCGTGCCGGTGGAGGAGCTCCTCTGGATCCTCGCGGTCGTGCCGCTCTTCTACTACCTCTACCTGTGGAGCACCTTGCTCTTCCACGACATCGTCTACGTGGTCGACGACAACGGGGACTTCTACAAGCGCGAGGAGCGCTGGGTCGGCTTCATGGAGCCGACGAAGATCACGACCCGCCTCAAGGGGCGGCGGGGACGCGAGAACGAGATCATCCTCAAGACGCGCCCGCCGGGGTTCGTGGCGTGCCTGCTCAGACGGCTGCTCCGTGATCGAACGCCTCCGCCGCCCGCTGTGGCCCGGTAGCCGGCTCGGCCTCACGACGCCGCTCGACCTCCTGAAGGTGGCGGCGTGCGTGGTCGCCGGAGTGCTCCTGTACCGGCGCGGCTACACGTACGAGGGCTCGGTGCTCGTCTACATGGTCGGCGGCATCGTGTTCGCCTGGCCGTACTACGCGGCGCGCTACACCCGGTGGATGACGTCGCTCGTGTTCGCGTCCATCGTGCCGGCGACGATCTGGTTGCAGAACAAGGCCGTCGAGGTCGGTCTCTGGGGGTACCCCGGCGAGAAGGCGTACTGGCTCGGCTGGTTCACGAGGGTGGGAGAGGGGCCGTTGCGCTGGTCGCGCCACCTGTGGCTCGGCAACGACATGCCGGTGATGGAGTACCTCTTTTATCCAGCCTTCTGTCTCTTCCAGGTCGTGCTCTACGCGCTCTACTCGCACGTGCTCCCCGACCGCTATTTCGAGGAGGAGCACCCGCGCCTGCGACCCCTCTTCCCGTGGATCCTCGGTCCTGTCACCGCGGCCTGGCTGCTGGCGTACGTCCGCTTTCCGAACCCCCGCGCGACCGACTACGCCTGGTGGATGATGGGCTGCGGCTTCGCGATCACGTGGGCCGGCTGGGCGTGGAGCCCGAGCTTTCGCGCGTACGCGCGCTCGCCCGCGTTCTGGCTGTGGATGCTGCTCATGGCCGTCGGCTTCCTGCCGGTGTGGGAGGCGTTCCACATCGGCATCAACGGCGACTGGCGCTGGAACATCGAGAACACGTTCCCCGCGGCCTACACCTTCCGCGGCGCCTCGCTGCCGTTCCACGAGTTCTTCGGGTACGTGACGAGCGCGACGACGTTCCAGGCCCTGATGTTCTTCCTCATCCGTCGTTTCGGCGCCGCGGTCGTCAAGGACCGCTCGCTCGTTCCGTTCAGCGACGTGTGACGAGCACCGGCCCGGCTGTGCCGGGCCGGTTGCGAGCGTGGGGGGGGTGTGGGGGGCCATGTCGGGGCCCGGCCGAGCGCAATGTCGAGCACCGGCCCGGCTGTGCCGGGCCGGTTGCGAGCGTTGGGGGGGTGTGGGGGGCCATGTCGGGGCCCCCCACACCGTCAGATCGGCTTGACGCCCGCCTGGTGGCGCTGCGCGAGCGCCTGATAGCCGGCCGGGTTCACGCGCACCCAGCGCTCCGCCGGTGTGTCTGCGAGCGGGCCCTTGACCTTCGCCGGCACCCCGACGGCGAGCATGCCGTCCGGGATCTCGGTGCCCGGGGTGACGAGCGCGCCGGCAGCGACCATCGCCCGCGTCCCGACGCGCGCGCCGTCGAGCACGGTCGCGCCGTTTCCGATCAGGCACTCCTCGCCGAGCGTCGCGGCGTGGATCAGGCAGAGGTGACCGACCGTGGCGCCCGGCCCGATCTCGACGCCGCTCGCCGGCGTGACGTGGATCACCGCGCAGTCCTGCACGTTGGCGCCGCGCCGCACGACGATGGGTGAGAAGTCGGCCCGGATGACGGCGTTGTACCAGACCGACGCGTTCTCCTCGATCGTCACGTCACCGACGATGACCGCCGTCGGCGCGATGAACGCCGACGGATGAATGGTGGGCTGCTTTCCTTCGAACTCGTAGAGTGGCATCGTTCGGGCCCTCGCAGTATCCTCGGAATCGCGCCCCATGGTACGCGTAGCCCGACCGGGGCGTTCCTCCAGGAGGCCTGATGCGACTCCCGAAGGTCCGTGCCGTCGCGACCGCCGTCCCCGAGCAGCGCTTCACGCAGGCCGACCTGCTCGCGCTCGCGGGGTACGGCGACGCGCGACGGCGCGGGTTCTTCGAGCAGAGCGACATCGAGAGCCGCCACCTCTGGATCGATCCGCGACGGTTCCGTCCGGACGAGACGGTGGACGAACTGCAGGAACGGTATCGCGCCGGCGCCGTGGCGCTCGCGGAGCGGGCCGCGCGCGACGTGATCGCGGCCGCGGGGTGGGCAGTCGACGAGGTCGATTTCATCGCGACCACGACGTGCACGGGCCGGTTGACGCCAAGCCTGGACGCGCGGCTCGTCGCGCGGCTCGGCTGCCGCGCCGACGTGCAGCGCGTCCACGTCGGCGACACCGGCTGCGCCTCGGCCATGGTCGCGCTCCAGCAGGCGGCGAATCACCTGCAGGCGTTTCCGCGGCATCGCGCGATCGTGGTCGCGGTGGAGATCTGCTCGGCCGCGTACTTCCTCGACGACCGGCTCGAGAGCGCGGTCGCGCACGCGATCTTCGCCGACGGCGCCGGCGCGCTCGCGCTGTCCACGGAGGGCGAGGGCCCGGCGATCGTCGAGCACAGGACGCTCTTCCGTCCCGAGCACCTGGACGTGATGGGCTTCGAGTACCCCGGGGGGCGTCCACGCGTCGTGCTGTCCAAGGACGTGCGCCGTATCGGCGCGCAGATGATGGCCGAGATGGCCGTGGTGCTCATGAAGACGCACGGCCTCAAGCGCGAGGACATCCAGCACTGGATCCTGCACTCGGCGGGGCGCAAGGTCCTCGACCGTGCCCGCGTGCTCCTCGATCTCGACGACGACCGGGTTCGCGCCTCGCGGACGGTGCTCCGTCGCTACGGCAACATGTCGTCGGCGACGATCGTGTTCGTGCTGGACGAGACGCTTCGCGAGGCCTCGCCGGCGCCCGGCGAGTGGGGCGTGATGATCGGCCTCGGCCCCGGCTTCGCGGCCGAGGGGGCGTTGCTGAGATGGTAGGGCGCGCGATCGCGTGGGCGGCCGGCCGCGACGCGGGCCGGTGTCTCGGACTGTCGGCGTTGCCGCGACTCGCCGGTGCCGTCGAGCACGGCGACCGGGCGATGGCGGCGTCCGACCTCGCGACCTACCTGGACGACCTGGAGCGCCTGAATCGGTGGTTCGGCGGCTATCGCTTCACCGCGGCCGCCATGGACCGTCTGGCCGGCGACGGCGCGGCACCGACACCGCTGGTCGTGGCGGACCTCGGTGGTGCGCGCGGCGACTTCGCGCGCTGGCTCGTTCGTCGGGCACGCCGACGCGGACGGCCCGTCCGCGTCCTCGTGGTGGACCGCGACCACGCCGCTCTCGCCGCCGGCCGCGAGAGAGCCGACGGAGACGCGGACGTCCTGTGGGTGCAGGCGGATGCCACGGCGCTGCCCCTCCGTGCCCGTGCCGTCGACGTCGCGACGACGTCGCTCACCCTGCACCACCTCGAGCCTCCCGCCGCGGTCGCGATGCTCGGAGCGCTGCGGCGCGTCGCGCGGCTCGGCGTCGTCGTCAACGACCTGCTGCGCACGCGGCTCGCGTACCTGCTCGTCAGGATCGCCGTGCGCGCGCTCTGCCGGCACCCGTTCTCGCACGATGACGGTCCACTCTCGGTGCTGCGGGCGTATCTCCCGCGGGAGATCGAGGAGCTGGCGCGAGCCGCCGGGTTCAGCCGCCTGGCGATTCGCACCTACCCGCTGTTCGCTCGCACGATGGCGGTCGGCTCGTGAGCAGATGGACCGTGGAGCGCGACGCCGACGTGATCATCGTCGGCGCCGGCCCGGCTGGCGCCGCGACCGCGATCCTGCTCGCCGAGCAGGGCCTCCGCATCATCGTCCTGGACCGCGCGAGATTCCCGCGACCGAAGTTGTGCGGTGAATACCTGAGCCCGGAAGCCGGACGCATTCTCGATCGCCTCGGCGTGCTCAAGGCCGTGGATGCCGCCGCCGCCCCGCTGCGCGGCATGCGGATCACCGCACCGGACGGGACGCAGATCGTCGGGACGTACCGAGCGGTCGGGCGGTGGGCGCCCTACCGCCAGCACGCGATCGCCGTGCCGCGCGTGGCGCTGGACGCCGCGCTCGCCGACCGGCTCCGGCTCCTGCCCGTCGACTTCCGTGAAGAGGTGCGGGTCACGGACGTGCTGTTCGAGGGCCGGCGCGTCGTGGGCGTCGAGGCGCGTCTCGACGGGGGCCGCGCCGTGGCGCTGCGGGCGCCGCTCGTCGCCGGCGCCGACGGCCGCGCGTCGGTCGTCGCCGAGCGGCTGCGGTGCCGCTCCGCCCACCCGCTGCAGCGGATGGCGCTGACCACGTACGTCGCCGGCGTGACCGACTGTCGAGAGCAGGGCGAGGTCTTCGTCGATCCGCCCGACTACGCGATCCTCAACCCGCTCGCCGACGGGCGGGTGAACGTGAGCGTGGTCGTGCCGCTCGCGCACGTCGCGTCGTACGCGGATCGACTCGAGCTGTTCTTCCACGCGCGCGTGAAGCAGATCCCGCATCTCGCCCGCCGGCTCACCGGCGCGGAGCGCGTGGAGCCGATCCGCGCGATGGGCCCGCTCGCGTTCCGCGTGGCGCCGCCGCGCCACGACGGCGTGCTCCTCGTCGGTGACGCGCGCGGGTTCTACGATCCGTTCACGGGCGAGGGGGTGTTCGCCGCGCTTCGGGGTGCCGAGCTCGCCGCCGAGGCCGCGACGCAGGCGATTCGATCGGGTGACGTCTCCGCCCGCGCGCTCCGCGCCTACGAGACCGCGCGCCGGGAGGCGTTCCGGGCAAAGGAGCGTGTGGTCCAGTTGCTCCAGCTCGTCATCGCCCGTCGCTCGCTCGCGAATCGCGTGGCGCACGCGCTCGCGCGTCGTCCGGCGTTGCTCGACGTGCTGATGGGCGTCATCGGCGACTTCGTGCCGCCGCGTGCGCTCGCGTCCGCGCTGCTGCGCGGGGCGTAGGGGGCTGTCGCGGCCACGTAACCGGCCGGCGCCGCGCAGCCGGGGTCGTGCTGGCGCGTGCCGCGGACGACCCGCGCAGTCCAGGCGACATCGTCCGCTCAGCGCGCGGGCAGCCTCCCGTCGCGTCCCGACGGCCGTGATCACCCCTGCCTGTACCAGACACATCAGCCCAGACCGACCAGCCATTGGCCTTACGACGCACGGAAACAGTGCGGTTTGGACAGTTTCGGTGCACTGGCAGTACACGCCGGTTATTGCTGCGGTTCCTCGCGGGTAAACAGCGCACACCAATTGTTCACTGGTCTGTTTCCTGTCACTTGCCCTCGTTCGAGCACTCGGGCATTTCCACGAGCCGCCTCGGGCCGCTCTGCAATAGCAGCTACTTACAGCATCCTTCGGAACGCGCTATCGGTGTGGCCCGGGACTTGACACGCCCCGCACCAACGCTCGTGGTGATTGGACCCTTCGCGGTACCGTCGCACCACAAGAACAGAAAACCAGCATTCAGGAGGCCCGGCGCCCGCATTCACCCCTCGCTCCCGCCCGCCGCGGGGGGCCCCATGGACGTCGAACACGAAGACGAACGGGGCGGCGCGTGGGCCTACCTCGCCGCGTGGGATGTGCATCGGGCCAAGGTGTTCGGCCGGTGCGAGACGACGACGGGCATCCTCCCCTTCCAACGCCTGGTCGCGCAGGTGATGACCCGAGAACCCTGCCGATCCGCGCGCCGGGTGTTCGGGGTCGTCGACACCGGCTCGTCCCACCGCGGCGAGCGCGCCCGGGCGCGGTTGCGCGTCATCCGCCCCGCCGCGTCCTCGTCCACACGCCGGTCCACGCCAGCTGGCTCAACCAGATCAAGAGCTACGTCTCCATCGTCCAGCGCAGGGTTCTGACGCCCAACGACTGCGCCGCCTTGGCCGAGGTTGAGGACCACCTGCTCCGCTTCCAAGACCACGACGAGCGGGCGGCGACCCCGTTCCAGTGGACCTTTACCCGGCAGGATCTTGCCGCGCTCCTGGCCAAGCTCGCGGCCAAGACGCGCTGGGCTGTGAACGATCACCGCACGCGCCACACGAGCACGCCCGCGGCGGCCAGTCGCAGGCGCGACTGGCGGTCACCAAGCCAGCCGGCAGCTGGACACGCGAGCGAGTACGTCAGGATGAACGCCGACTGCAGGAGGCCGCCCGCCGTGTCGGAGATCCCGAGGTCCGACAGGATCAGGGGAACGCGAGGACGACGCCTCCTCCTCGACGCCCGCCCTCCGCCCCGTTCCGGCCATTCATCCGGTGATGTGGTGAGGCGCCGCCATTCACGCGGGTCCTCACCACTCCAGATCCCAGTGTCGCTGGACCTTACCGGAGTGGTGAGGCGCCGCTGTTCATGCGGGTCCTCACCACATCACCGGATGAATC
>JACPDG010000087.1 GCA_016184125.1 Candidatus Rokuibacteriota bacterium
GCGTCGCGCTCACGCGCATCCTGCTCCGAGAGCGCTTCGGGCTCGAGCCCGAGCTCCGGCCGTTCCCGATCGGCGTTCGCGTCGAGGACGTCGGCGCCGACGCCGTCGTCATCATCGGCGATCGGGCCATCCATCCGCCCGACATGCCGGTCGCCGAGACGTGGGATCTCGGTGAGGAGTGGTGCCGCTGGGCCGGACTGCCGTTCGTGTTCGCGGTGTGGGCGGCGCGGCGCGACGCGCACCTGGGCGGGCTGGAGCAGGCGCTCTCCGCGAGTCGAGACCTGGGTGTCGCGAGCGTGGGCGCGATCGCCGAGCGCGAAGCTGCGGGCGTCGGACTGAGCCAGGCCGCGTGCGTGTCGTACTTCCGCGACAACCTGCACTTCCAGCTCGGCCCGCGCGAGGTCGCAGGCCTCGCGCTCTTCCACGGTCACGCGGCGAAGCTTGGCCTGGCGCCGGAAGGCTGGAGTCTCGTGCCGCCTGCTGCCGCGGGCAGTCGGTGATGAGCTGGTGCGCCCGCGTGTGCCCGGCGTCTCGGTAGCTGATGAGACGTTTCGGGCTGCCGGCGCGCCGGTAGAGGTATTCCGAGCACGAGGGCGGCAGCACGGTGTCGTTCGCGCCGTGCACGAGGAGGTCCGAACGCCGGGCGGCGGACCACATTACATCGTCGAGAAGTGCGCCATCCGCTACGCGGGACCGCTCGAGGAGCTGCGGGCCAACAGGAGGTCGCGCGGAAGTACCTCGCGGCCGGCCGCCTTCGGCGCAACGTGGCGGCCGTGTCCGGCGCCAATCTCGAACGTGGCGTTCCAGTTCTCGATCGACCACTTCCCGTTCCTCGGCCGGACGAAGCAGCGGCGTACGCATGCCGTGGACCCGATGCTGTCGGTCAGCTCCTGCGGCGTTACCTGGTCGAAGTGCTTCCGCGGCCTTAGCGGCGACTCTCGTGGAGCTGCGCGGCGAGATGCAGCTGGAACTGCCCACATCGGCCCTCATGTTTCCCTCCAGTGGCACGGACGTTGAAGGCACGAATCCTGACCTCGCGACGATCTCAGTTCGAGCAACAACCGACCGCCGCGGCGGTCGACTGTTGCTCGAACTCTCAGGTTGAGGCGTAAGCGCCGGCGGCCAGCCCCAAAACACGCTGAGTCGGTGCCGAATCGCAGTGCACGCGCGTCCCCGACGGGACGCTGATGGCAGACGAGGCAGTTGACCAGCCGCCGGTGTCTGCTCCCGAGGCTCTTCGATGGACCTGGAGGAGCGCCGCACCCGGATTCGGCAGAAGATGCGGGACGGCGAACTGGTCAGCAACGTGACGAGGCAGTTCTCCGTCTGCGCCGGCCCAGGCCAAGGCCCGCCCTGCTCGGTCTGCGGCAGAGTCCTGGGTGCGCGCGATACCGAGTTCGAGTTCTCGAGCGGCGTTCGCCTCGATGTCCAGTGTTTCACCGTCTGGCTCGAAGAACTGGGCCGCGGATAATCTCGTCACGAGACCGGCAGCGACTCGGCCGTCGCGCAGTGCGTCGAGCCAAGCGGTGGGCGGACGCCTACCCCGGTGTGCGGAAGTGCTGTTGTGACGGTCTGAAGTGGTGCGCCCGGCAGGGATCGAACCTGCGACCTTCGGATTCGAAGTCCGACGCTCTGTCCAACTGAGCTACGGGCGCGGCGGGTACTTACGATACACCAGCGTACGCGCGATCGACGAGCGGGCTCATTGTCGCGGGGAGAGACGAGGGCGGATCCGAGCTGCCTACAGCAACTCGTCTCCTGCGATGTCAGCCGCCATCGGGGCTGCGACGTTCGGTCTGGGGCCAACATCGTTCTGCGCCGCAGTCGCAACGATCAGCCGCCGCTGTTGGCAGCGCGAGCATGTTCCGTAGCGAACGCTGAGGCGGCGGTGTCCCTCGAGCTTCGGCATCACGGTCGTGATGGCTTGCGGCATGAGCCCTAACGCCTTAGACAGGCAACCCGTGCAGATCTGCTGAGCTTGGTTGTTGATCACGAAGGCAGCGGCGCGTTGCGAGATCGTCGGGCCGCGCTTCGTCGCCTTCGATGCAGCTTCCTTCTCCACCATTACACACGTCCACCGTTGATGAATCACCCGTCCTCGGGATTGACGCGCTCCGTGCACACGGGACACCGGATCACGTGTTTCATGCGAGACGACCGTAGCAATTCGCCCGATGTGCGCGCATGAAGCAGGCGGCGGGATTCGCTGGGGCGGTTGACTGTCCGACGATCGTGTGATCACCGCCAGAGGTGCGGAGGTCCTCTCGTCACCAACCCCTTCACCTCGCGCGCCGCGCGCGTGCCTCGAGCAGGCTGGCGAACGCCCGCGCGCTGGCCGCGAGCGTGCGCTGCTCGTTCCGGATGACGTGGAAGTGCCGCTGGATCCGGACGCCTCGCAGGCGGACCGCCACGAGTCGGCGGCTGGCGAGCTCGCCGCGGATCGCGTGCACCGAGACCAGCGCGACCCCGAGGCCGGCCATCACCGCCTGCTTGATCGCCTCCGTGTGGTCGAGCTCCATCGTGCTCCGCAACATCACGCCACCGCGCTGGAGCGCGCGCTCCATGACGTCGCGCGTCGCGGAGCCGGGCTCGCGGATGAGCACACGCTCGTCGGCGAGCCGTTCCGGCGCGATGTCCCGGCGCCGCGCCCAGGGATGGTGCGGCGCGACGATGAGGACCAGCTCGTCCACGAGGCCGGCAGCCACGCACTGTTCTCCCGGAGCGAGGCCATGTCCGCCGACCACACCGAGATCGAGTCGGTTCGCACGCACCTGCTCCTCGATGAGGCGCGAGTTCGCGATGCGCAGCGTCACCTCGATGCCCGGGTACTTCACGCGAAAGTCCGCGAGCACCTCCGGGAGGACGTAGATGCCCGGGGTCGTGCCGGCACCGACGAGCAAGGAGCCGCGCGCGAGGCCGTCGAGCTCGACGACGGCCTGGCGGCCCTCCGCCACGGTCCGGACCGCGGCCAGGGCATGCGGCTCGAAGACCCGCCCCGCCTCCGTCAACGTCACGGTGCGGCCGCGGCGAAGGAAGAGGGGACGCCCGAGCTCGCGCTCGAGCTCGCGCACGTGCTCGGAGAGCGTGGGCTGCGCGAGCCCGAGCGCCCGGGCGGCACGACTGAAGCTGCCTTCCCGGGCCACCGCGATGAACGCGTCGAGCTGGCGGAGAGTCATCTGGTTTCCCGATGGAGTGTATCCGAAAAGCCTTGTTTGACCCTATCGCTCGCCGGCGGTAGAAGGAAGCGAGCGACGGAGCACACCACGCCGATGAACCCGGGCTCGTTCCCCGAACCGCTGACGGCGGATGCAGCGACCGGCGATCTCCCGGAGATGGCGCGACTCGCCGCGAATTACTCGACGAGCGCCGACGGCTACGCGGAATTCTGGAGCCCGGTGATCCGCCCGGTCGCACGCCGGATGCTCGAGACGCTGCCGTGGGATGGCGCCCGGCGAGTCCTCGATGTCGGCACGGGCACGGGAGCGCTCCTTCCCGACATCCAGGCGTTCGCGCCCACCGCGCACGTCGTCGGGATCGATCGGTCGGCCGGCATGCTGGCGCTCGCCGCGCGCGACGGCGTGCGTCTCGCGCTGATGGACGCCCCGCGTCTTGGTCTCCGGCCCGGCGCCTTCGACGTCGCCGTCATGACGTTCGTGCTGTTCCACCTGCCGGATCCCGCCGCGGCGCTCGCGGAACTCCGCCGTGTGCTGCGGCCCGATGGCGGCGTCGGCGTCGCGACGTGGGCCGAGGATCCTCTGCCGGCGGCCGGCACAATGTGGGATGCGACGCTGGACGAGTGGGGAGCGTGGGACCCGAGCCCGCCGCCGGCGCGCCGGGACAACCTGATGGACACGCCGGAAAAGCTCGCCGCCCTGCTGGTGATCGCCGGCCTCAGGCCTCGGCGCGTGTGGATCGAGCCCGTCGAGCACCAGTGGGACGCCGCGCGGTACTTCGGTCTCCGGACGCGGTTCGGCACGTCGAAGCGAAAGCTGGAGAGCCTCGATGCGCCGAAGCGGGAGGCGTTTCTCGACCGGATGAGGGAGCGGCTCCGCGAGCTCGCGCCCCCGGACTTCCTCTATCGTGCCGCGGCCGTCTGCGCCGTGGCCGCCCGGTAAAGCCGGGAGTCCCCCAGCGCACCGAATAGCGGGCGCCGGCGGAACCCTGGCGCCAGCTCCCGCGCGATGAGGTCGATCGCGCCGAGCGGGAGCCGCCGTCGATGTCCCGACGGCGCGTCAGCGGGGAAGCGGGCGAGCTCTCGGGTCGGACGACCGGGGCGGGTACACCTGCGCGGCGCACAGCAGGTGGACCAGGTGCGTGTCGATCGTGATCGCGTTGTCGTCGAAGCGAAACGGGCGCTCACAACTCGCACACACCTGCTCGCGACCCGTTTCCTCGCGCACGGCAACACCTCCCGCCGATGTGGTTGGTAGGCACTACGCAGGAAGCGTGCCTGCCCGAATGCGTCAGGTTTTCGACCCTCGGAAAGCGAGGAACGGTATGCGATTACCCGATCGTGCGATTTTCCTGCCCACTTGCCACGGTGCGGCTTGACAAGGCGCCGCCCGCACTGGAGCATCGTCCGCCATGACCTCTCCGCCTGCCGACACGCGCCAGTACCCGTACGAGGTCGAGCGCCGGGCACGCCACGCCGAGCGGCCGGGCTTCCGCATCAGCGAGCTGACGATCTCGCCGACGCAGCAGGTGCCATGGCACTACCACACGAACGTCCAGGACACGTTCTACGTGCTCGAGGGCGAGATCACGCTGACGCTCCGCGACCCGGACGAGGTCATCCGCCTGGCGCCGTCGCAGACGTACTCGGTGAAGGCCGGGCGCCCGCATCTCGTCAGGAACCCCGGAACGTCGTCGGCGACGTTCCTCGTGCTCCAGGGCCTCGGCATCTACGACTTCGTGCCGGTCTGAAATCATGGGGGGACTACCGATGCCCCCCAAACCCCCCGCGCTCGCACACGCCCCGGGGGGTGCGCGGACGCACCCGTGGAACCCGGGGCGCGGCTCGACTACCGGATTCGCTCTCAACGCTCCCGGATCGGATACTGCGCGCCGTCGAGCGCGAGGGCCGGTCGATCACCGTCCTCGACGAGGAAGGGCGCGATCTGTTGCATCGCGACGCGACCGAAGCGCGCGGAGAACGCGCCGTTGCGGATGCGGCAGCCGAGCCGCCCATCGTTGACCTCGAGGGCCGACGGGTCGAGCGGCTCCCGCACGTCACCGGCGAAGACCAGCTCGGCACGGACGAGACGTCCTCGATCGACGGTGAGCACCAGACGCTGCACGACGAACGGCGTGTCGGCTCCCGTGAACCAGTTGTGCTCGCCCTGGCAGACGACGAGCCACCGACCGTCGGCGGTCCGCGTCATCGCGCGGAGAAAGAACCGGAGCGTGATGGGGTCGACGATCTCCGTCCCGTCGTGGAAGATGCGACCCGCGCGATCGACGAGGTACCGGTACTCCCTCACGGCCTTGACAACGACCAGGGCGGTTGCCGCCCGCCGGTGACTCGCCGCCTTCCTTCGCCGGCGACGGGAGCGCCGCGATCGCGGTGATGCCGCCCACCGCCCTCGCCATCCGCCGCCCGGCCTGCGTCATCCACAGCTTCGACCGTTCCCGGCTGACCTGTCAGGTGTGCGGGCTGAGGATCTACGTCGAGGTGCGGATCTCGCGAGAGCTCGACGGCGCTGCCGCTCAGGCGGCGCCTCTCGTCCGGCCGACGCGCGAGCGCGCGCGCGTGACCATCGTGCGCTTGCCACACTGGCCGCACCGCCACTGATCGCGGAGGAAGTCGGCGGATGCAGCGAGCCGGTCCGCCGCCGCGCCGGCGACCGCGACCGCACAGCCGACCTCCGCGGCGATGCAGGCATCGCAGAGGTCGACCCGGACGTTCGTCACGAGGACGTCCACGACGCGGCGGACGATGCGATCGTCGACGGAACGCGCTTCGCGACGTGACGCGCGCACCGGTGGCAGACCGCCGTCCTCGCTGCGCGGACCCGCCGCCGTGCGCGATCGTACGTCGCCGCCGAGCACCGCGTCGACCTCGGCGCTGAACCGGTTGATGTGGTCATCGCACAGTCCCACGATCGCCCCGGTGTCCCCGGCGCTGGCCGCCTGACCCTCGCGACAACACCACGCACAGACCGTCGTCACCGGTGTCTCCGTCCCCCGGTAGGGCCGCAACCGGGATGCCAGCGCGTCATAGCGGCCGAACGCACACTTGCACAACGGCCCAGCCGTCTGCCACCGTCGGGCGTACCGAGAGTGGCGACTAGCTTTCCCAGGCGCAGCCGGCTCGCCTCTCTGCGGGTCGGCCGCATCCTAGCACACAACGTCGGGCCGCGAGATTGCTCGTACCGCGGGTGCGCCGGCTGGGAAGGGGGCGATCCCTGGGTGCGATCAGCCTGGAGTTCGTACATGCGAAGAGCTACAACGATGGCGGGGCGCAGCCGCTGGTGGCGGGGCCGCTCGCGCCGCGGGGGGGGGCGGGCGGGGCGGCCGGGGGCGGCTGGCGGTCCTGGCGATGCCGGTGCGTTCCCGGCCCCGGGCTCGTCATGATTCCGCGGTGCTATAGTCGTTTTCGCGCCTTCCGCGCGACTCTCTCCGCCGGTGAGGAGATCCCCATGAGCGCCATCAAGGACGAGATCGCCCAGGCCGTGGACCGCCTCGGCGACGAGCTCGAAGCTCTCTCGCACAGGATCCATGCGAATCCCGAGCTCGGCTACCAGGAGGTCAAGGCCTCGGGCTGGCTGGCGGAGTTCCTTGCCGCGCACGGCTTCCGGGTCGAGCGCGGCGTCGCGGGTGTCGAGACGGCGTTCCGGGCCGAGATCGCCACCGGTGACGGGCCGACGATCGCGATCATGTGCGAGTACGACGCCCTGCCGGGCATCGGGCACGCGTGCGGCCACAACGTGATCGCGACGGCGGGGGCCGGCGCCGGCGCCGCGCTCGCCGCGCTGCGCGACCGGCTGCCGAAGGGTCGCCTGCTCGTCGTCGGCACGCCGGCGGAGGAAGGCGGTGGCGGGAAGATCCGGCTGATCCGTGGCGGCGTGTTCGAGCGCGTCGACGCCGCGATGATGATCCACGGCTGGGACCGGTGGATCCCGCACCAGGATCTCCTCGGCGTCGACCGCATGACGTTCGAGTTCACCGGCAAGGCGGCGCACGCGTCGGCAGATCCGTGGGAGGGCGTGAACGCCCTCGACGCCGCCGTGCAGACGTACAACAACGTCAGCATGCTCCGGCAGCAGGTGCGACCGACGGCCCGCATCCACGGGATCATCAACCACGGCGGCGTCGCGCCGAACATCATTCCCGAGTTCGCGGCGACCACGTTCTACGTGCGCGCGGCCGAGATCCCGTACCTGCGCGAGCTCAAGCGCCGCGTCGCGGCGTGCGCCGAAGCGGCCGCGAAGGCCACGGGGACGACGCTGAAGGTCGTCGAGCACGACACGGCGTACGAGCCGATGAAGCGGCTCGAGCGCTACCTCGACGTCTGGCGCGAGAACGCGCGGCGGCTCGGCGTGACACTGTCGGCGGAAGTGAAGGATCGACTCGGCTCCTCGGACGTCGGCAACGTCAGCCAGGTCGTGCCGACCATCCAGCCGCTCGTGAAGATCGCGCCGGACGGCACGCCGATCCACTCGCGCCCGTTCCTCGAAGCCGCGGTGACGAAGCTGGCGCGCGACGGCATGCTCACCGCCGCGAAAGCGATGGCGATGACGGCCGTGGACCTGCTCGGCGACGGGGGGCTGCTCGACAAGATCCGCCAGGAGTTCAGGAGCACCTCGTGACGGGCGCGCCGGAGGACGTCAAGCGCAAGGTCGCCGCGGCGGTCGACGCGCTCGCGGACGAGCTCGAGGCCCTGTCGCACCGGATCCACGCGACCCCGGAGCTCGCCTTCACCGAAGAGAAGGCGCACGCCTGGCTCACGGAGTTCCTCGACAGGCGCGGCGCCCGGGTGGAACGCGGCGTCGGCGGGCTCCCGACGGCGTTCCGCGCCACGATTCCCGGCACCGGCCCGGGCCCCACGATCGCGATCCTCGCGGAGTACGACGCCCTGCCCGGGATCGGCCACGCGTGCGGCCACAACGTGATCGCGACGGCGGGCACCGGAGCCGGCGCCGCGATCGCGATCGCGCTGGCAACGCTGCCCTGGCCCGGGCGGGTGCAGGTCATCGGCACGCCGGCCGAGGAAGGCGGCGCCGGGAAGGTGCGACTCATGGAGGCGGGCCTCTTCCGCGACGTGGACGCCGCGATGATGGTGCACGGGCGTTCGGGCACGCGCGTGTGGCGCCCGACGCTCGGCATCATGAAGGTGAAGGTCGAGTTCCACGGCGAGGCCGCGCACGCGTCGAGCTGGCCGTGGCGCGGCGTGAACGCGCTGAACGCGGTCATCCAGCTCTTCGTCTCGCTGGACCACCTGCGCCAACAGATCCGGCCGGACGCCCGCATCCACGGCATCATCACCAAGGGCGGCGATCAGCCCAACATCATCCCCGAGCACACGAGCGCCGAGTTCTACCTGCGCGCGATGACGACCGACCACGTGCGCGGGCTCGAGCGCCGCTTCCGCGACGCCGCCGAGGCGGCGGCGACCGCGACGGGATGCCGCGTGACGATCACGTCGGATCCGACGATCCATGAGCCGATGAAGGCCAACGAGACGATGGCACGGCTCTTCGGGCGCAACCTCGAGCTCATCGGGTTTCCCGAGGATCCGGACGATCCCGAGGCGGGATACGGGTCGACCGACTGCGGGAACGTCAGCCAGGCGCTGCCGACGATCCATCCCTACGTCCGCATCTCGCCCGATGGCGTCCCGGGCCACTCGCGCGAGTTCGCCGAGTGGGCGCGCTCGCCGATGGCGCGTGCCGGCATGGTCGCCGGCGCGAAGGCGCTCGCGTTCACCGCGCTCGACCTCGTCGCCTCGTCCGAGGCGCTCGCCCGCGCGAAGCAGGACTTCAACGCGACCTGAGCCTCAAGCCGCAGGCCGCACCATGCAGCGCACGGTCGTCGGGATCGCGCTCGTCACCGCCGGCTGCGCCGGCCTGACCCAGCCCACACCCGGCACGAACGCGGCCACCGCTGAGCTGCGGAATGCGCAGGGTCAGGTCGTCGGGACGGCGACGCTCGCGGAAGTGAGCGGCGGCGTCCGTGTGCTCGTCGACGCGAGAGGCCTGCCATCCGGCTTGAAGGGCGTGCACATCCATGCCGTCGGGAGGTGCGAGCCGCCGGGGTTCACGTCGGCCGGAGGGCACTTCAACCCCGACGGCAAGACGCACGGCTTCGACGACCCCGAAGGGCCGCACGCCGGTGACCTGCCGAACATGGCCGTCGGCGCGGACGGCGTCGGGCGGCTCGAGTCGATGAACGAGCGCATCACGCTCGCCCCTGGACCGGAGTCGGTGCTCGACGCGGACGGCAGCGCGATCGTGGTCCACGCCGCTCCCGACGACTTCAAGACCGACCCCGCCGGCAACTCGGGCGCGCGCATCGCCTGCGGCGTGATCGTCCGCGGGAAGTAGTCACCGCGGGGGGCTTGGGGGGCCCTTCGAGGCCCCGTCACCGAACGCGATGTCGAGCAGCGGCCCGGGTTTCCCGGGCCGCTTGCGAGTGCCGGGGGGCTTGGGGGGCCCTTCGAGGCCCCCCATTAGGTCAGTCCGGCCAGCACCGCTCGCGCCTGCTTCATGTGGTCGGTCACGTGCAGCCGCCACGTGATCGCGTAGGCCTTCCAGTCGTGCTCCTCCACCCAGGCGAGCGGGACGACGGCCCCGTCACGATCCTTGACGTTGACGACCATGACGAGCGGGGCACGCGCCGCCGTCTCGAAGTCGGCGGGCACGCCGCCGAGGGCATCCAGGATCTCGCCGTGTACCTCGCGAAGCTCGCGCAGGAGCCAGGGCCACGGCCGCAGCAGCGGCGCCCGCGATTGCAGGCTCGCGGGGATCGGGGGCTCCGGTGGGCGCTGCCCAGCCAACAGGCAGCGCAGCTCGTCGAGCCCGGGACGGTGTGTCTCGAGCAGGTGGTCCACGACCTCCTGCACCGACCACTCGGCGGGCTTCGCGCGCCGGGGTGCCTGCGCGGGCGAGACGCCGGCGAGGAAGGTGTCCAGCGACGCGAACGCGTCCGCCACCTTGTTGCGGATCTCGGCGGCCGGCACCTCGGTGCCGCGCGTGCGGAGGTACTCGCGCGCCCGCGCCCTCGCCGTCGCGATCGTCGTGTCGTCGATCATCTCGAGCCTCCCGGCCTGTGGGCTCGCCCCGGCGCCGCCTGTCGCCGCGCGTCGCGGCCGGCCGGCGTCACCGGCGGCTGCCGTCGCCGGCGCCCGGCATCTGGAGGAACGGCACGACGTTACCACCCAGGCTGTACTGCGGCAGCTTGCCGTCCCAACGCGTCAGGTACTGCTGCTGGATCAGGATCGGTGACCGCGAACAGGCGCCTCGATCGCGCCGGAACCCTGCCAGGAGTCCGGGCGCGGCGCTGCGGGCTAGGGGCGCGCGCGGCGGCGCTCGGCCGCGCGCTCCGCCTCGAGCCGCTCCAGCTCCACCTCCGAGTGGTCGGTGAAATGCATCGCCGCCGCGATCGCGCGGTGGCCGGCGCGCTCGGCGATCAGGTCATGCATCGCCTGGCACACGCGCCGGTACGACGGGTGTCCCTGCGGGGACGTCCGGAGCTCGATGACGTGCATCGCCTCGCGCGCGTTCATCTCCATGTAGAAGCGCACGCGGTACGCCATCGCGACGGCGTACGAGGCGACGTCCGCCGACACGGCGCCCTCGACCGCGTCGTGCAGCGCCGCGGACGCGTCCATCGCCCGCGCCCAGTCGTCACCCGCGCCCGCGTCCAGCACCGCCTCGGGCACCAGGTAGCCGTGCCGCGGGGTCAGGCGCTGCCATTCGAGGGTGAGCAGGCGGTGACGCTGGAGGTCGCGAAACGCGCCGTAGTCGGTGAGCACGTCGAAGCGGTACGACGTGCGCTCGAACGCGCGTCCCGGACGGTGGCGGCGATTGCCGCGCCGGCCGACGTACGCGGCGAGGACAGCCGCGCGCTCGTCGTGGGTCATCCGGCGCGCGATCTCCTGCAGCTGGTCGTCCGGCACGTCGGACGCGGCGTAGAGCGCGGCCGCGACGACCTTCACCTCGCCGTCGGGATCGAAGTCGGTGAGCGTCACGTCACCGCGCAGCTCTGGCGTCTCCGCGACGAGCCTCGCCGCGACCTGGCGCGTGTCCTCGCGCGTCTCGGCGAGGTACGCCGACCAGGCGCCGCCGCGGTCGGGAAGGTCGACGCGGCGCACGAACGCCGGGATCACCTTCCGGAGCTCCACGAGCATCAGGTCGGCGTACCGGTGGACCTCGGCGAGCGGATGGGCGCGCATCCGGAGCAGCAGGTTCTCGTACGCCTGGCCGGTGCCGTAGAGACCGACGTTCGAGACCGTCGCGGCCGGCAAGATCCCGCGCAGCGTGTCGAGCGCCTTGGCCCGCACGGAGGACCGCCACACCGCATCGGAGTCGTCGCTCGCCCTCGGGTAACGCGCGGCCCAGTAATCGACGAGCTTCGGCAGCCAGGCGCGATAGGTCTCGAACGCGTGATCCAGCATCTCGACGTAGCGCGTGCGCAGATCGCCCTCGAGCTCCGCCGGCACGTGATAGCGATAGCGGCCCCCCGGCCGGTCGTCGTACGGGATGTACCGCGTGGACTGCTCGAGGTACGCCATGAGGCGCCCCCACTCGAGCACCTTCGTCAGCAGGTTCGACGCCCTCTCGCACGCCAGGTGGACGCCGCCGAGCTGGGCGACGGAATCGTCCCCGAACTCGAAGAACACGCGCTCGTAGAGCTGCTCGGCCCGCTCGACCCCGGCGCCCGCGGACTCGGGGCTCGCGGAGCGGCCCTCGCGGGTGAGGAACTCGTCGAGGAACAGACGGCGCAGCGACTTCGGCGAGCGGGAGTAGCGCGCGAACAGCGCCCCCTTCACGACCTCCGGGAGGTTGACGAGCGCGAAGACCGGACCGTCGAGGTGCGTGAAATACGGCGCGAGCGCCTCGCGCTCGGCCGCGGTGAACGGCTCAGTCATCGTGCCGATCCTAGCCCAACTTCCACGGCGCAGCCCCGTGGAAGTTGGGCCGGCGACCCGCTCGGGTCAGCGCACGGCGACCGGCCGCAGCGTGACCCCCGTCGTGGCGGCGCGGATCTCGTGCGCCGCTACGACGTCCGCATGTAGGCCGGCGTCCCGGCGCCCGGCAGGAAGTCCTCGCGCGGCGGCGAGAAGATGTCGATCACCTGCGTGTCTTCCGGGAAGCGCGCCTCGTGCTCCACCCCGCCAGGGATGACCCCGAGGTCGCCGGGCCTGCAGGTCCGCCACTCGTCACCGAGCCGGAACTCCATGCGGCCCGACAGCATCACGAAGACCTGCTCGTGGGGATGCGTGTGCGGCGCCGCGTACGCGCCGGCCTTCATCGACCACCAGACGACCATCTCCTTCTCGCCGACGAGGATCTTGCGGGTGATCTGGTCGGTGACCTTCTCCTCGGGGAGCTTCTCGAGCGCGTGGAATCCGGCCATCGCGTGCATGCGTCCCCTCCTTCTGGGTGCGACACGCTACTGGCGACCGCGGATGGTGTCAAGGAACGGAGGAAATGGGCCGCACGCCGCATTTGTCGTCGCGATCCCGAGGGCTACAGTGAACGAAAGAGCCGGTTGCCGAGACGACGGAGGCGTGTGTCCATGACCCAGTGCCGGCGGCCGGCCTCGAGCGGTACGCCGAGGTGGCGCTCGTCATCGCCATCCTCGGCTTCGTCGTCGTCGTGGTCGCGCTCCTGCGCCGCAAGAACCAGGATCTCTTCGAGCGGGCACGGCACATGCCCCTGGACGACGGCTCCCGCGCGCCGCGGCCCGACGCCCCGCCCGCTCGCGACGACGGCCCCACGGCGCCGCGAGGAACGAGATGAAGGACACCGACACGCACGAGCCGGACCGTCTGCTCGATCACGAGTACGACGGCATCTGCGAGTACGACAACCCGCTGCCCGGGTGGTGGGTCTGGCTGTTCGTCGCGACGGTCGCGTTCTCGGCCGGGTACTACGCCTGGTACCAGCTCGGCCCCGGGCCGACGATCATCGCGCAGTACGAGGCGGAAGTGCGCGAGGCGGCCGAGCACCAGGCACCGGCCGGCGCCGTCGCGGCGACCGAGGACGCGCTCAAGCGGCTCCAGAGGGACACGACGGTCATGGCAGGCGCACGGGAGACGTTCGCCACGCGCTGCGCCGCATGTCACGGGCCGGAGGGGCAAGGCCTGATCGGCCCGAACCTCGTCGACGAATTCTGGCTGCACGGCGGCACGCTGACCACGATCCTGCGCACGGTGGCCGAGGGCGTGCCGGACAAGGGCATGGTTCCGTGGAAGGGGCAGCTGACGCCCGCGGAGCTCGAGGCGATCGCGGCGTACATCGGGACGCTGCGCGGGACGAACCCGCCGAACCCGAAGCCGCCGCAAGGGGCGAAGGTCACGGGGGCGTGACGGCGCCAGCGCTGGGCATCATCGCGGCCAGCCTCGTCGGCAGCCTGCACTGCGCAGGGATGTGTGGCCCCCTGGCCGTGCACGACGACGACGCGCCACGCGGGGGCAGCGATCGCTCGCGGCCGGCACCCGCGACGCGGGCGCCCCGCCGGGACACCTCGACGCGAATCGGGTAGCATGGCGAGGCGCCGGGCGCGCGGAGCGGCACGCGGCGTCACGGTGACGACGACCCCGAGGAGAGACGATGGCGGGACTCAAGATCGGCTTCATCCCGAGCGAGGGCGGCCACTTCTACCCCGAGGCCCTGACCGAGGTCACGCGTGGCGAGGAGCTGGGGTTCGACTCGGTCTGGATGGAGGAGCATCACTCCGTCACGAACCATTACTGGCCGTCGCCGCTCACGGTCCTGGCCGGCTTCGCCACCCGGACGTCGCGTGTGACGCTCGGCACCGATATCCTCGTCGCGCCCTTCTACCATCCCGTGCGGCTGGCGGAGGACGTCACACTGCTCGACGTCATGTCGGCCGGGCGTGCCGTCCTCGGCATCGCGATCGGGTACAAGCCCGACGAGTTCGCGCTGTACGGCGCGGAGCTCGAGAAGCGCGGCGCCCGCTTCGAGGAGCAGCTGGCGGTGCTTCGCGCGCTCTGGACCCAGGACCGCGTGAGCTTCAAGGGTCGCTACTACACCGTCGAGGGCCGCCTCGAGCCGAAGCCCGTCACCCGCCCGCATCCGCCGGTCTGGATCGGGGGGTGGGGCGACCTCACGCTGAAGCGGGCGGCGACCCTCGCGGACAACTGGATCCCCGGACCGACCGCGGATCTCGCGCGGCTGATCGAGGGCAAGCGAACGTTCCTCGGGAACCGTGCGGCGGCCGGCCTCACCGCGCCGATCACGGAGTGGCCGCTCACGCGGGATGTCATCATCGCGGACACGGACGCGCGAGCCCGCGAGCTGGCCGAAGAGCACATCATGGTCGCGTATCGCCGGGAGTACGCCGGCGGTTGGCGGCATCCCTTCATCGACTCCAGCATCGCCACCGACCTCGACCGATTGATGGAAGACCGGTTCATCATCGGTGGTCCCGATGAGTGCATCCCGAAGATCCGCCGGTTCGTGGAGCGGTACGGGATGACCCACCTGATCTGCCGGCTCTTCTTCCCCGGAATGCCACACGCGCACATCATGCGGGAGCTCGAGCTCCTCGCTCGTGAGGTGATGCCCGCGTTCCGGTAAGCCGTCGAGCCCGACCCAGTGGGGCCCGGGAATCGGCGGGACCCAAGGTCTAGCGCTCTGACCCCGTGTGGTCAGATTCTGACCACACGGCAGGTCAGAGCAGATGCGTGTAGTGTAAGCGTCTGATATACTGTGTGTTGGCGCTTACTTCGACTGCGAGGTGATGGAGGAATTCCTCAGGCGACTTACCGCTTCGACCGATCGTACGCGTGGAATTACGCCCACGCCCCTGCAGTTCCTCGCGTCCGCCGGCTGCCCCAGGCGCCCGGCGGCCGCCTGCTCGACTATCGTGTCAATTCACCGCTCGGCGTCGCGTCCGGTCCGCTGCTGAACTCCAAGTGGATCGAGTCGTACGCGCGCGTTGGCTACGACATCCTGACCTATTCGACCGTCCGCTCGACGCCCCGCCAGGCGTACTCGCTGCCCAACGTCCGGCACGTCGAGAACCGCGAGCACATGGCCGTCACCACGAAGCGCCCGCCGCTGAACGGCGACACGACGATCGCGGTGTCGTTCGGCATGCCCTCGATGGAGCCGGACGTGTGGCGCAAGGACGTGCGGCGCGCGAAGGAGCGGATCGGCCCCGGCCAGGTCCTCGTCGTCAGTGTCGTCGGGACACCCGAGCCCGGCATGGACCCCGAGGGGCTCATCGCCGACTATGCACGGTGCGCGGAGTGGGCGGCCGAGGCGGGCGCGGACGTCGTCGAGGTCCACCTCGCGGTCCCGAACCCGTTCTCCGACCAGTCGCAGCAGGTCTTCGAGTCGGTGCCGCTCTCCGCGCAGATCCTCTACCGCGTGCGCTCGTCGGTCGGCATCCCGGTGGTCGCGAAGCTCGGCGCCTTCCGCACGCCGCGGATGCTGCACGACACGGCGACCAAGCTCGCGGCCTGGGCGCACGGGTACGTGCTCGTGCACTCGATCCACCGCCGGGTGGTCGACGAGAGCGGCAACGCCGCGTTCGAGGGCGCGGGGCGCGACTTCGCCGACGTGGTCGGCGCGGACACGTTCTCCGTGTCGTCGCGTCAGGTGCTCGAGATGCTCGCCTGGCGAAAGGCCGGCGCCTGGGACCGCGCGATCCTCGCCGTCGGCGGCATCACCACGGTCGAGCGGGCGCGCAACCTCCTGCGTGAAGGCGTGGACGCCACGCTCGTGGCCACCGCGGCGCTCTTCGACCCGCTGTTCGCGATCCGCTTCCGCGAGGCGCTCGCCTCCGCCGCCTGACCACTGTCATGGGGGGCCCCGAAATGGCCCCCCATACCCCCCCGCGCTCGGCGCCGTCCCGGGAAACCCGGGACGGCCCTCGACCACCCGTCCCGCGCTCGGCGCCGTCCCGGGAAACCCGGGACGGCCCTCGAGCATGGTCCACGCTCCGCGCTCAGCGCGCGCGGGCAAGCGCCTCGTAGATCTCGAGCGACAGCCGGCCGAACTCCGGCTGCGCGCGTGTTTCCACGGCCCGCGGTCTCGGCAAAGGGACATCGAAGATGCGCGCGAGCCGGCCCGGCCGCGGCGTCATCACGACGACGCGATCCGCCAGGAACACCGCCTCCGGGATCGAGTGGGTGACGAACAGCACCGTCTTTCGCTGGCCCGCCAGCTCGGGCGCACGCGACGCGCGCCCTGCGTCCTTCTCTCCCCAGATCCGCAGCAGCTCCCCGTTCATCTCGTCGCGCGTCATCGCGTCGAGCGCGCCGAACGGCTCGTCCATCAGGAGGAGCGGCGGGTCGTGATCCCGAGATGGCGCAGCCACGGGATCTCCGAGCCGGCGAGCGCGTGCAGCACCGCGACGGGGCTCGGCAGGATGTACTCGCGGAGCTGGAAGACGGACACCGCGAGCTGCCACGCGACGAGGAGCGCCGCGAAGAGCACGATCGCCGGGAGGTTGCGGCCGAGCCAGCGCGACATCAGGGCGCTCATGATACAGCCCCGGCTCCCGCGTGTGCTAGGCTCGACGCGTGCGCTGGCTGGTCGTAATGGCGTTCGAACGCGCCGAGAGCATCGGCATGGATCTCGCGAGCGAGCTCGAAGCGCTCGGTCACGAGGTTCGCCGCTTCGCCTACCGGCGTCACAACGTCCTCTACAAGAACAAGTCGACGAAGGCGACCTACCAGCGCCTGATCGCCCGCCGTCTGGTCACGCGCGCGGCGGCGTGGCGTCCCGACGTGGTGCTCGTCGCCAAGGGCAGCGCGCTGCCCGCGCCGGTCCTGGCCGACCTGCGCGCGCGCACCGGCGCGCGCCTCGTGAACGTCTTCCCCGACAACCCGCTGTGGATGATGGACTTCGAGTCGATCGAGGCCTATGACGTCTTCTTCACGAAGGAGAGCTACGCGCTCGATCAGCTGCGGCTTGCCGGCCTCGAGAACGTGCACTACCTGGCGCCGTGGTGTGTGCCGTCCGACCACCACCCCGTCGAGCTGCACGAGAACGAGGAGGCGGCACTCCGAGGCGTCGTCGCGCTCGTCGGCGCATGGTACCCCTACCGCGAGCGGTTCCTCGCGGCGATCGCCGACTACCCGGTCCGGGTGTGGGGCCCTGGCTGGACGCGGTGCCGGGACAGCCGCGTCCGAGCGATGGTCCGCGGCGGTGCGGTCCGGGGCCGGGCGAAGCTCGCGATCTATTCCGGCGCGACGCTGTCTTTGAACGTCCACCATCCGATGAACGACATCGTGGGCGTGAACAACCGCACGTTCGAGCTGGCCGCCGCGGCCGCCTGCCAGCTCGTCAACCTCAAGGAGGATCTCGGCGCGCTCTTCAAGCCGGGCCAGGAAGTCGTCGGGTTCGGTGACCTCGCCGAGCTGAAGCAGCAGATGGACTACTACCTGGCGCGGCCCGACGAGGCCCGCGCGATCGGCGAGAACGCCCGACGGCGTGCCCTCGCCGAGCACACCGCCCGTCACCGGATCGAGGAGATCATCGCCGTGCTGGACCAGCGGTTCGGACTCGCGTCATGACGGAATCCCTGGCGCAGTCGCTCACCTGCATCGACTGTGGCGCGACGCACGCGCTCGGCTACCGGCTCGCGTGCGAGAAGTGCTCGGGGCTGCTCGAGCTCCGGTACGACCTCGGCCGGCTCGCGCGGACCGGGCCCACCGTGCTGTCGGGCACCGGGCTCTGGCGGTACGCCGCCGTCCTCCCCATCGCCGACCCGGCGCATCGCGTGTCGCTCGGCGAGGGCGGCACGCCGCTGCTCGACTGCCCCCGCCTCGCGCGCGAGCTCGGCGTGCGAACGCTGCTGATCAAGTACGACGGGCCGAACCCGACGGGGACGGTCAAGGATCGCTCGTCCGCAACGGGCGTCGGCGCGGCGCTCCAGTTCGGGTACCGCGCGACGTCGGTCGTCAGCTCGGGCAACGCCGGGTCTTCGATCGCCGCGTACTCGGCGCGGGCCGGCCTGCGCTCGCTGATCTTCGCGTACGAGCGAGCCTCGGCGCCCAAGCTCCTGCACATGGCCGCGACGACGTCCGATCTCGTGATCTACCAGGGCGTGTACGACGACCTCATCGGTCACTGGGACCGGCTCGCCGACGCCGGGCTGTTCTTCGACTGCGGCGCCTCGCGCAACGCGTACAAGCACGAGGGCAAGAAGACCATCGCGTACGAGATCGCCGAGCAGACGAGCTGGTCACCGCCCGACGTCGTCGTCGCCCCCGTCGCCGTCGGCGAGACCTTCATCGCCACCGCCCGCGGGTTCCGCGAGATGCGTGAGGCGGGATGGATCCCACGGGTCCCGACCATGGTGGCCGCGCAGGCCGCGCGGGCCAATGCGATCGTGCGGGCATTCCGCGCGGGCACCTCGATCACCCCGCTCAAGATCGGCTACACCGTCGCGGAAGGCCTGGCGGCCGGCGACCCGGGACGCAAGGGTGACTGGGTCCTGCGCCTGCTGCGCGAGCAGGCGGGCCTGGCCGGCGAGGCCGAGGACGACGAGATCGTCGCGGCCCAGCGGCGGCTCGCGCGCACCGAGGGCATCTGGGGTGGACCGACGGGCGTCGCGACGCTCGCGGTGCTCGAGCGCTTGCTCCGCGATCGGGCCCTCGATCCGGATCAGACGATCTGCGTGGTCGTGAGCGAGACCGGCCTCAAGACCGAGGCGGAGCCGCCGAGCCGCGCCGGCGTCGCGTTCGACGAGGCGTCGCTGAGGACGCTGGTCGAGGAGCGTCTCGGACGCTGACCGCGTGCCGCTGCCGCGAGCGTTCTACCTCAGGGACGCGCCGGACGTCGCGCGCGACCTGCTCGGCTGCGTCATCGTCTCGCGCCTCGGGCGCACGCTGACGGCCGGGCGCATCGTCGAGACCGAGGCGTACCTGGGGCCCGAGGACGCGGCGTCGCATGCCGCGTTCCGTCCGTCGAGCCGTGCGCTGTTCTACGGGAACGGCGGCCACGCGTACGTGTTCCGGATCTACGGCGTCCACTTCTGCCTCAACGCGATCACCGGTCCGCACGGCACGCCGGGGTGCGTGCTGATCCGCGCGCTCGAGCCGATCGCCGGGCTCGCCGCGATGGCGCGCCGCCGTCAGGTCCGCGCCGACTCCGCGGCGCTGACGAACGGGCCCGGGAAGCTGACGCAGGCGCTCTGCATCACCGCGCAGCAGAATGGCGCGGACCTGACCGCCGGAGCGCTCGTCATCGCGCCTCCCGACACGCCGCGCGAGTTCGAGATCGCCGCGGGCACGCGCGTCGGCATCACGCGCGCCGCCGATCTCCCCCTCCGCTTCCGGATCGCGGGTCACCGCTACGTCTCGCGCGGCTGACCATCATCATGGGGGGACTATCGAGGCCCCCCATGGCCCCCCAGGGTGGCTCGGACACGCCCCGGGACACCCGGGGCGCGCCCCGGAACCCCGCTCGTTCCGGGTCTCACACGAGCCGCCTCAGCTTCTGGACCGGGCTCCCCCCGCAGTCGACGAGGATCGCGCCGCCGGGCGACGCGAAGACGAGCGACGTGGTGTCCCGCTGGACCGACGGCACCGCCGCCGACGTGCCAAGGAACGCGAATCGCACGGCCACGGTCAGCCGCTCACCGCTCCCGCCGGAACGCTTCCGGGTCGAACATGGCGTCGGCAAGGCCGCTGTTCGCCGTGGCGACGTGGACGGTCACGAGCAGCAGCAGCTTGCCGTCGACGAACGTCTCCTGCCGCCACGGGAACCGGAACCCGCCCGCAAGGGGACGGTGATCGGAGAACGCGCGGTCGACCAGCGCGGTCCTGCCCGGCAGCCGCTCCCGGGTGACGAACCGCACGACGCCGAGATCCGGATCCACCCAGGCGGACGGCGCGTCCCGATCGCCGGCTGCCGCCCCGATCACCGTCACCGTCCGTCCACCGAGGCGCTCGACGTGACTCACGTCGGTGCGGATACCGAGCCCACGCCACTCCTCGAGCAGCTCGTCCACCGAACGCCGGGCCGGGACGAGCAATCCCATCCCCTCGCGCTCGTGCTCCGTCGGCGGGGCTTCGTACGCCTGGCCGCCGCGCCGTCGCACCCAGACGCGTCCGTTCACGAGCAGCCGGACCTCCCGCTCTCCATCGATCACCTGCTCGAGACGCTGCCGGCCGGGCGGCTTGATGAGCAGTCGCTGCTCCCCGCGCGCGCCTGGATGCAGACCGTCGGGATGGTAGATCGTCACGTGCTGATGGATCGTGAGATCACGGACCTCGAGGTGTGCGATCCGGCGAAGAAAGGCGTCGAGCGCGGCGCGAGCATCCGTGGCGGGCGCCGGCGACCCGACCAGCAGGACGGCAGCGGCCACCGCGGAACCGACCAGCGCCAGCGCCGCCCTCCGCATGGGTTTCTTATAGGGGCCCTTTAACAGGAAAGTCAACGAAAATTGGGATTTAGCGCTCAATCCGGTTGACATGCGTTCGTTCGGGCGACTATGATCTAGCGCAAAACCTCCCAAGGAGTTTCAGTGCCTGCCTCCGATTCCCTCACTACCGGCATCGTCGATCTCGTCCTGAATGCGGGACCGGTCGCCAAGTTCGTCCTGGCCGTCCTGCTCGTGTTCTCCGTCGTGTGCTGGGCGCTCATCGTCGAGAAGTGGTGGCACTTCCGGCGCGTCCGACAGCAGACCATCGAATTCGTGAAGGTCTTCCGCGAGGGACGGCGACCGTCCGTCGTGCTCGGCGCCACCAAGAAGCACCGCGAGAGCCCGCTGGCACGCACGTATGCGGCCGCGTACCAGGAGTTCTCCGGCATCACGGAGGCCGTCGACCGCGTGATGGACGACGACGAGCTCGGGCGTGACCGGCTCGAGGCGATCGATCGCGCGATGCGCCGCACGGCGTCGCTCGAGATCGCCCGGCTCGAGCGATACTTGCCGTTCCTCGCGACGACGGCGAGCGCGGCGCCGTTCATCGGCCTGTTCGGCACGGTGTGGGGCATCATGGCGGCGTTCCACGGCATCGGCCAGCAAGGCTCGGCGAGCCTCGCGGTCGTGGCGCCGGGTATCTCGGAGGCGCTGGTGGCCACCGCCGCAGGCCTGGGCGCGGCGATCCCGGCCGTCATCGGCTACAACTACTTCGTGAACCGAGTGAAGCACTGGGCCACGGAGATGGACGGCTTCCGGATGGACGTCCTGAACCTGCTGACCCGTCCCGTCGTGAAAGGTGTCGCGCGCGATGGCGTTTAAGATCGAGACTCAGGACACGCGCGGCGTCGGCGCGACCCTTGCCGAGATCAACATCGTCCCGCTGGTCGACGTCGTGCTCGTGCTGCTGCTGATCTTCATGCTCACGGCGCCGATGATGTACCGCGGCATCGACGTCAACCTGCCGAAGAGCGCCGGGAAGCCCACCGCCGTCGAAGAACGCATGGTCCTCACGGTCACGAAGGACCGGGGCCTCTACCTCAACGAGCGCCCGGTCGCGCTCGGCGCCCTCGAGGGTCAGCTGCGCGAGGCGTTCCGCAATCGCTCGGACAAGGTCCTCTACCTCAAGGCCGACGCGGGAATCGCGTACGGCGTGGTGATCGAGACGATGGACCGCGTACGACGAGCCGGCGTCGAGCGGCTCGGCATGGTGACGGAGCCGGCGCGCGCGCGGTGACCCGAGCGTGACGGTCGCGTTCGGATTCCGCCGACGGGTCAACCGCCCGCGCCAAAGCCGGTCGCACCTCCGGCGGCGGCGCCGTCGCCCGCGCCGGCGCCGGCGCCGCCGCCGGACGTGCCGGCGCGCGACGTGGCACCGCGTGACCTGCCGCCGCGCCCGTCGCCACCGCGTGACCTGCCGCCGCGGACGGCCACGCGCGATTCGATGAGCTTGCCCGAGCGCACCCTTCCGGCGCGCACCGCCGCGACGCCGACGCCGCCGCCGCGCCGACACGAGAAGGAGCTACCCGCAGTCGCCAGCGCGAAGGCGTCCACTCCGGTGGCGCCACCGACGACACCGCCACCAGCGCCGGCGAGCACACCGGCCGCCACGCCGGTGCCGCCTGGCCCGGTGCCCCCGCCCCAGCCGCTCGGACAGCCGACGGGCTCACCGGCCGGCGCCGGTAAGCTCACCGTGGACGTGGACTTCCCGTACGCCTGGTATCTGCGCGTCCTCGTGAACAAGATCAACGAGCGCTGGGATGGCCGGGCCCTGCCCGGGAACCAGCCGCTCGTCGTGTTCGAGATCGACACGACCGGAGGCGTGAACCTGAACCGGCTGAAGATCGAGAAATCGTCCGGCAACCCCGCATACGACCAGGTGGCGATCCGGGCGATCGCCGAGTCGGCGCCGTTCCCGCCGCTCCCGGCCGAGTTCACGACGCCGCCGCTCCGAATTCACCTGCAGTTCGCGCACAGCCGAGGAGGCTAGGGTGAGGCGGTCTCGACGCCACGCCGTGCGGCTCGCGCTGCTGCTCACCGCGCTGCTCTGGGTGCTCCCCTGGTCGGAACGCCCGGCGCCGAGCGCGCAGGGCGTCGACGTATTCCTCAACGTCACGGGCGGCGGAACGAAGAAACTCAACATCGCGATCCCGGAGTTCACCGTCGTCGCGGGCACGGACGCCGCGGGCCTCGCGAAGACGCTCGCGCAGGTCACGGGTGCCGATCTCGCCTTCACGACGCTCTTCACCGTCGTCGCAGCCGAAGGCCGCATCCCGGCGAACGATCCCGAGGCCCTCAGGAAATCGTGGACGGAGTTCGCGGCCGCCGGGGCGCACGCGGGGCTGCACGGGCTGCTCGCCCTCCGCGGCAACCGCGCCGACGCCGAGATGCGGCTCTACGATCTCACGTCGCCGGAGCACCGGCTCATCGCGTCGAAGACGTTCAGCGTCGGGACCGCGTCGGCACGCCGGCTGGCGCACAAGATCGCCGACGAGGTCGTGCTCCAGTTCACCGGTGAGCCGGGTGTGGCGGATACGAAGATCGCCTACGCGACCGGGCCTCCGGGCGCGAAGGAGCTCTGGATGTCCGACTACGACGGCTTCGGCGCCGCGCCCATCACCCGCAACGGTTCGATCAATATCACGCCGGTCTGGGACCCGTCCGCCCGCTCGCTCGCGTACACGTCGTACAAGAACGGCTACCCCGATCTGTTCCGGCTGTTCCCGTTCGAGCGGCGGCCGGAGCAGACGCTGGCGGCGTTCAGCGGCATCAACTCGTCGCCGTCGTGGAGTCCCAACGGGCAGCACCTGGCGTTGACGCTCTCCAAGGACGGCAACCCGGAGATCTACGTGCTCACGATCGCGACCGGCGTGCTGCGCCGTCTGACGCGCCATGCGGGGATCGATACCGAGCCGACGTGGTCGCCGACCGGGCGGGAGATCGCGTTCATCTCGAACCGCACCGGCGCGGCGCACCTGTTCGTCATGGACGCCGAGGGAGCCAACGTGCGGCAGCGCACGTTCGGCGGCCACCAGACGCAGCCGCGCTGGTCGCCGAAGGGTGATCTCATCGCGTACACGGCGCGCGCGGGCACGTTCGACATCTGGGTCATCGGGAGCGATGGCTCGAATGCGCGGCGGCTGACCGCCGGCCCCGGCGACAACCAGGGCGCGGGATGGGCGCCGAACGGGCGCCATCTCATGTTCCAGTCGAACCGGCTCGGCACGTGGCAGATCTTCTCGATGCTCGTCGACGGCAGCGCGCAAGCGCCGGTCACGCGTGCGCCCGGTGACCACACGAGTCCCTCGTGGTCGCCTCGGCTACCGTGATAGGATGACCGCTGCATTCCATCGACCCGCTTCCAGTACAAGGAGGCCTCATGCGGACCCGCGGTGATTACGCTCTCTTCGCCTCGCTCCTCATCCTGACCATCGCGGTGGTCGGCTGCGCGAAACGGCCCGCCACCACACAGGCGGCAGCGCCCGCGCCGACGGGGACCGCGGTGACGACACCGGCCACGCCCGCTCAGCCGCCCACCTCGCAGCCGTCACGGCCGGGCGACCGCGGGCCGACGGCGGCTCCGAGCCGGCCCAGCACGCCCGCGCCCCCCGCGCCCCCCGCGACGGCGGCGCCGGCCACGCCTGGTGCCGGCACCCGGCCATCGCCGAAGGAGTTCGTGTCGGTGCCGGAGCTGAAGGACATCTTCTTCGACTTCGACAAGTACGACATCCGTCCGGAGGACGCAAAGACCCTCGACGTGAATGCGTCGTGGCTGAAGGCCAACCCGAACCAGCTCGTGCTCATCGAGGGCCACTGTGACGAGCGCGGCACCAACGAGTACAACCTCGCGCTCGGCGAGCGGCGGGCCAAGGCCGCGATGAACTACCTCGTGTCGCAGGGCGTGCAGGCGAGCCGCATCACGATCATCAGCTACGGCGAGGAGCGACCGGTCTGCACGGACAAGAACGAGGGGTGCTGGAGCAAGAACCGGCGGTCGCACTTCCTGGTCAAGCCCCGATAGCCCCTTGGAGGGGGGTTCGCCCCGGGGTTCGCCCCCCTTCCGAGACCTCCCCCCAGGAGTTGCGCGGGCAAAGCCGGCGCTCGGAATGTGCCAAGACCTCGTGACGTGATGAATATCGTGCGCGCTTCCGATCAACGTCCCGACGTGGCGGCTGCTGGACCGGTACATGCAGGCGCTCGGGCCATCATGCGTCGCGACGTCGTCCCTCCCGGCAACCGCAGCACCTCCCGCCATCCGGCTCGCTTCGCCGCAGCGATCCTCGTGACGGCCGCCCTCGCCCTCGCCGGATGCTCCGGCGTCGCCGAGGTCACCGGGACCGCCACACAGCAGGATCTGCTCCAGATCCGCACGGACGTGACCTCCTTGCAGGCTGCCGTCCAGCGCACCAGGGCAGAGCTCGAGAAGCAGTCGGCGACGCTGGACGCGCGGTCGCGCGAGCAGGCGACGCAGAACCAGCGGCAGCTCGAGGAGATCGCGCGCCGCCTCGATGCGCTGTCGACGACCCTCACCTCCCTGACCGCTCGCGTCGACGCGCTTGGAGGCCGGCTCGAGTCACTGAGCCGCCGGAGCACGGCGGTCGCTCCTGCACCGGCGCCGAAGCCGGCCCCACCGACGACGGCGACCCCGTCCCCGCCCGCGGCACCTCGTCCTGCGCCGACACCGGGGGGCATCCAGCCCCAGGACCTCTACCAGACGGCGTACATCGACTTCAGCAAGGGCAGCTATCCCCTGGCGATAGCCGGGTTCCGGGAGTTCCTGCGTCGCTTCCCGGAGCACGACCTCGCCGACAACGCGCAGTACTGGATCGGCGAGGCACGCTTCTCGACCGCGAGAAGCCATCAGAACGCCGGGCAGCTTGACAAGATGACCGAGGCGCTCGAGCAGGCGGTGCAGGAGTTCAAGAAGGTGATCGCGAACTACCCGCGCGGCGACAAGGCGCCGACCGCGCTCTACAAGGAAGCGCTCGCGCTCATCGAGCTGAAGCAGCCAGCCCTCGCACAGAGTCGGCTGCAGTACCTGATCGACAACTTCCCGCAAGCGGAGGAGACGCCGCTCGCCCGCGAGCGTCTCGGTGCGCTCACGGGCAGCTGAGCATTGGAGTGGGGGGCCCCGAAATGGCCCCCCACACCCCCCAGCGCTCGCAACCGGCCCGGGCAACCCGGGCCGGTGCTCGGGACCGCGCTCGGCCGGGGCCCGAAATGGCCCCCCACTCCCCCCCACATTCGCAGCGCCCCGGGGGTCCCCGGGGCGCTGCTCTATTTCGCGCTCGCGCGGGGGGCCTCGAAATGATGCCCCCGCTCCGGTCACTCGGTCCCGAACACCCAGACGACCGTCAGATCCTGGTCCGGCGTCGAGTACACCATCACGTGACCCCCGGGATACCCTGTGTCCGCCGACCGGACGATGATGGGCGACTCCGGGGCCAGCCGCTCGGGCACGAGCTGCCACACGGTCAGGGTGATGAGGAGCGCGGCGGCGACTGCCCCGCCGTACGCCAAGCGGGGCGTGAGCCACGCGCGTCGTTGTTGGCGCACCGGAACGTGGCGAGCGTCGTCGATCCGCCGGACGATGCCTGGCCAGAAGCCCGTCCAGTCTGGATCGGGGGGAGGCGGCGTCGCACGGAGTGCCGCCTCGAGGCGCCGCAGCCCGTGGACCTCGTTGGCACACCGGGCACACCCGGCCACGTGGGCCTCGGTCGCCCGGGCGGCGCCAGGATGGAGAGCACCGTCGAGCCAGCCAGTGATCCGTCGGCGATGGAAGTAGCAGGTCAGCACGCCCGTTCGACGGAGGCACCGGGCC
>JACPDG010000105.1 GCA_016184125.1 Candidatus Rokuibacteriota bacterium
CGGCGAGGGCCAACACCGCCCAGCAGTTCGACCGGATCATCGGGCTGTCGGTGACCCAGCAGTGGCTGTAGCCGAGGTTCTCGGCGTGCGTGACGTACCCGATCTCGTCGACCTTCGCGGTCATGATGCCGAAGTCCATGGGGTGCTCCAGTCCGTGGAAACAATCGACCGGGAACCGGTCGATTGTTGCACGGACTCGTGGTTCAGCGCGGGCGCGGCGGATGCGCGCGCACGGCGTCCTCGTCGATCTTCATGGGCGGGATCATACCGCCGACGATACCGCCGACAGGGCGCCTTGACACCTGTAGCGCGGAACACGACAATCGTCCGACATGCCACGACGGACGACGACGGCGCCGGGAGAGTCCACGCCCGTCGGGGCGGCGGAAATCGCCGGGCGCCTGGGCGTGAGGCCGCAAACAGTCCACACCTGGCGCCACCGAAACCTGATGCCCGCGCCGCGCTGGACCGTCTCCGGCCAGCCGGCATGGGAGTGGGCGGAGATCGAGGCGTGGGCGCGCCGCACCGGTCGCCTGCGCGAGGCCGACGTTCACGCGGCGCTCCTCGAGCTCGAGGGAACCGGCTGGGAGGCTGACCTCGACGAGATGCGGAGCCACCGAGCGACACGCCGGTGATCCTCGTCGACACGTCGGCCTGGATCGAGCTGCTGCGCGCCAGCGGCCACCCGGCTCACGTCACCCTCCGACATCACCTCGAGCGCCGCTCGCCCGTCGCGACGACCGAGCCGGTCGTCATGGAGCTCCTCGCCGGTGCGCGGACCGCCGGCGAGCGATCGCGACTGCGGGCGAGACTCCTCGGGCTACCGCGGCTCAGCGTTCGCGGTCTCGCCGATTACGAGTCCGCGGCTGATCTGTATCGCACGTGCCGCAGCCGCGGCGCGACAGTGCGACGGCTCATCGACTGTCTCATCGCTGCCGTCGCGATCCGGGAGCGGGCCAGCCTGCTCCACAACGACCGGGATTTCGACGAGCTTGCCACGCACACGCGACTGCGGACGGAGCCGTATCGAACGCTGCGGCCGGTGCGATAGCAGTCTGCCTCGGTTCGAGCCAACAATCGAGCGCGGAGCGGTCGATTGTTGCTCGAGCTCTCATCGCGCAGCCGTCGGACCCGCCATCTCGGCGAACGCCGTCAGCTCGCGCGGGATGTCCGGCCCCGCGGGCTGGTAGGCGATCTCCGTCGCACCGCGCGAGGCGAGCTCGCGCATGCGGTCCCGCAGCACCGCCGCCTCGCCGGTGAACGTGTACTTCCTGATGATGTCGCCCGTCAGCACGGTCCGGTCGATGGCGTTCGGGTACGTGAGATGGCCGCGGTGCGTGTGGAGATGGCGCTCGCGCTTCGGAATCGCGTCGATCGCGGCCCGCCACTCCGCGCCTCCGGGGACGTCCGACATGCCGGGACGCCCCGGCGCGCCGGGAAGGTCGTACGCGCGGTGGAAGACGACGCCGGCGCCGGCGCCCGCGGCGAGCAGCACGCGCTCGGAATCGAGCGACTCTCCGGGATCGAGCACCGTCCCGAACGTGAGCAGCGTCGCCCACGCGAAGCCGGCGACCGGCACGACCGTGAAGATGCCGTCGGCGAGCTCGCGCGCGACCGCTTCGCCCTTCGGCCCGCCCGTACCCACCACGATCGGCACGCGGATGGGTCGAGGCGGCGCCTGGCCGGGACCGTGGATCATCTGCGTCGCGGCGCCGTCGACCTCGACGATGTCGCCGGCCAGCAGGGCCGTGAGCTGGCGGATGTACTGCGCGACGAACGACCACGCGTTCGGTCGCTGCCCCATCGCGAGACGCCCGGTGAACCCCGATCCGATGCCGACGTTCACGCGCCCGGGGGCCAGATCGACGAGCGTGGCCACGGCGGAGGCGGTGACCAGCACGTGGCGCAGGCTCGGGATCAGCACACCGGGCCCGAGCTCGATGCGACGCGTGCGGTCGGCCGCGCGCGCGAGCGTCATCCACACGTCGAGCTGGAGCGCCGGCGTGTCGTAGACCCACGCCCGCCGGTAGCCGAGACGCTCGGCGAGCGCGATGTGATCCGGGGTGTCGGGGACGGGCGGGAACGCGCAGGAGATCTCCATGGTCGGCGGGCCTCCGCAGTCGACAGCGTGAGCGTGTAGTAGCGCGCCACCACCCGCACGTCAACGATCTCCACGCGCGTCGAAACGGTTGCGCGCGCGGCCGGGGCCGGTATTCTCCCGGCGTGCCACGCGCGCTCACGCAGACGCCGTCCACCTTCGCCGCCCTCGCGACGCCGAACTACCGCTACTACTGGGTCGGGCTCGTCTGCTACGTCCTCGGGCACCGCGCCGAGTACGTGACCTTCGCGTGGATCGTGTGGGAGGTCACCCACGACCCGCTGCACCTCGGGTACCTCGGCCTCGCGCAGGGCGTGCCGCTGATCGTGTTCCAGCTCTTCGGCGGCGTGCTCGCCGACCGCACCGACCGGCTGCGCCTGCTCATCGGCACGCAGGCCCTGACCGCGCTCACCCTGACCGTCGCCTTCGCGCTCACGATCGCCGGCCTCGTGCGCGTCGACGTGCTGATGGGGCTCGCTGCGCTCAGCAGCGCGTTTCGCGCGTTCGACGAGCCGAGCCGGATGTCCCTGATCCCGCAGCTCGTCGAGCCCGACCGGCTCCCGAACGCGATCGCGCTCGGCTCGATGCCGTGGCAGGCCGGCCGGATGATCGGGCCCTCGATCACCGGCATCCTCATCGCCGCGTTCGGCGGCGCCGTCGGATTCGGCCTCGCAGCGGTCGCCTCCTGCGCCGCGCTCGCGCTGTACAGCCGCATCCGGATGCACGTGGCCGCGCCGGCTCCTGACGGGCGGCACGTGCTCCGCCAGCTCGTCGAGGGCCTCGGCTTCGTCGGTCAGAACTTCCTGTTCGCGAGCCTCATCGGTCTGGCACTGTTCAACAGCCTGTTCGGCATGTCGTACGTGACGCTGCTGCCGATCTACGCCGACTCGTACTTCGAGGCGGGCTCGACGGGCTACGGGCTGCTCAACGCCGGGCACGGAGTCGGCTCGCTCGCCGCCACGCTGACGGTCGCCACGATCGCGCATCGCATGCGACGCCGCGGGCTCGCGCTGCTCATCGCCGGGACGGGGCTGGGCATCGCGCTGATGGCGTTCTCCCGATCACCGCACATGCGGGCCGCGCTCACGATGCTGCTGTTCGTCGGCTTCGCCAACACGTTCTACCTGACGCAGGTCAACACGCTCCTCCAGCAGCGCGTCCCGGACCAGCTCCGCGGCCGGGTGATGAGCCTCTACTCGCTCTGCTGGAACATGCTGCCGCTCGGCGGCCTGCTGGGCGGCGCGCTGGCGTCGGCCGTGGACGCGCGGTTCGCGGTCCTGTTCGGCGGCGGCATGGTGGCCGCGACCACGCTGCTGCTGATGGCGTCGCGACGGCTGCGCGCGGTCGGATAGCGACGGCGCCCGCGTGGCCAGGAACGCGGTCCTGGCGAACGGGCCGGCGCGGACCACGCCGGGCGGAGCTGCCGAGCCGGCGCGACGCGGCGGACCTTACGGCAGGAGCGCGGCGACGCGTATGCGGGCGCGCGGCGCGGCCAGTGGGGCGATCGTCGCGTTCCGCTTCAGCAACCGCACGCTCGCGTACTTCCAGCCGCCGCGTCGCGACGGGGTGCGCACGGGCTCGCGGTACACCTCGAGGACCTCGTCCACCAGGTTGACGATCCAGTAGTCGGCCAACCCGGCGCGCGCGTAGAGGGCGCCTTTTCGGACGCGGTCCAGCGTGAGCGAGGTGTCGGCGACCTCGACGACCAGCAGCGGATTCGACGGGTGGGTGCGATAGTCTCGCAGCCGGCCTCGGACGACGACGACGTCGGGCTCCGGCTCCGACAGCTCGTCCAGCGCCACCGGTTTCTCCTCCCGCACGTGATAGCCACGGCCGAAGGCGCGCTCGAGGGCGGCGCGCGCGAGGCCGACGGCCATGGCGTGCAGGCTGCCTTGCGGCTCCCGGGCCACGAGCAGGCCGTCGAGCAGCTCGACCCTGTCGCTGCGGCCGAAGATGCCCGCATCCACGAGCCGCTCGTATCTCGTGCGGGTCATCCGCCAGAGCGGGAGTGGAGGACCGTTCATCGGATACCCGACGATACGGCAGCGCCGGGCGCGGTTCAATGTCGCCTTCGGGAGACGGCCCGACATGGCGCGCGTGGCGATCATCGCGTACGCTGCGGCCCGAGATGAGCCGCCGCTCCATCTTCATTTCGCCCCTCGTGGCCTCTGTCGCGGCGGCGTGCGCCCGCGCCACGCTTCCCGGCCCCTCCGGCCCCGCGCCGAACCTCGCGGAGTACGTCACGACCCCGCCCGAGATCGTGCTCCGGATGCTGGAGCTGGCTGGCGTCACCAAGGACGATGTCGTCTACGACCTCGGGTCCGGAGACGGGCGCATCCCGATCCTCGCTGCGAAGCGGTACGGCGCCCACGGCGTGGGCGTGGAGATCGACGAGAAGCTGATCGCGCTCTCCCGCCGGAACGCGGAGGGTGAACGCGTCGCCCACCTCGTCGACTTCCGCCATCAGGATGCACTCACCGTCGACCTCTCCGGCGCGACCGTCGTCACGCTCTACCTCGGCGTCGAGGCGAACCAGCGGCTGCGGCCGGCGCTCCGGTCGCAGCTCCGGCGCGGTGCGCGCGTCGTCTCGCAGACGTTCGACATGGGCGACTGGCTGCCGGACCGCATCGAGCGGGTGGCGTCCCAGCGGGGCGAGGAGCACATCGACACCGCGTTTCCCGCGAACGTCTGCCTCGTCGCCACCGTCCTGCCGAACGGGTTCGCGCACAGGAAGGCCCTCACCGAGCAGCGGCGGATCGGGCGGGCGGGGTGGTTCAACTGACGCGCGGCTACGGTCGCCGGTCCATCGGATACCGGCCGGCGCTCGCGACAGCGGCGCCCAGATAGCTGAGAACACGGGGAGCAGCGTCACGAACTTCGCGCTTGTGGCCGTCGATAACCCGCCGAGCGGTAACGGACCGAGCGGGCGTTGCAGTTTGGGGGCCTACCATCGGGCTCATCGACTGTCCGATGACCCAGCGGCACGGGCGGGCGCGACTGACGGTGCGGGACGCGCGGGTGCGGACCCGGACCGGCTACATCGCGGTGCTCCGGTCGGTGCTGCGGCAGCATGGCTGGCGGGTCCGCAGTGGCGGGGCGGAGGCATTCATCCAGCGGGTCCGGGTCCTGCCGCTGCCCGGGCGCTTGCTCTCGGAGATCGGGCCGCTGCTGGCCGTGCTGCGCGGGCTCCACCAGCAGCTCGCGTACTCGGACGAGCGGATCGAGGCGGTGACGGCGGCCGACGCGCGGGTGCGCCTGCTGCGC
>JACPDG010000117.1 GCA_016184125.1 Candidatus Rokuibacteriota bacterium
GAGACGGTCGTCGTCCCGGACTCCGACATCTGGACGCGCCCGGAGCTGCTCCAGCCGGTGTTCGCGCTCGGCAAGGAGCTCGCGGGGCGCGGCTGGGTCAAGCGAAAGGCCGACGCGGGCGACGCCGGAGCGGAGGCGACCGCGCTCGACCTGCTCGGGCGGGCCGAGGCGGTCCGCGTGCGCCATCCCGCGCAGGACGTCGGCGACGGCGGGCTCTGGTACGGGCTGCCGGTGGGCGACGCGCTGGTCGTGATCACCTCCGCGCGCCAGGCGCACCGAGCGGACCAGCTCCCCGGGGGCATCGCCCTTCGCCATGCCGACCCCGGGCCGTCGGCGGTGAGCCGCGACGCCGCCGTGCGGTGGTTCACCGCCGGCGCGCCGGGATCGATCGCGCGGACCCTCGACGAGCTCGCGGCCTTCTTCCCCCGCTCCGTCGTCCTGCAGGACCGCCGCACCGCGCGCTGGATCGCGGCGTGGACGCTGGCGACCTGGTGCTCCCGCGCCTTCCGGGTCTTTCCCGACGTCTCGATCGGCTCATGGGCGGCTCCGGTCGATGGCGGTCCGTTGAGGGCCTACTACCCGCTAGACGGGTTAATTGGGAGCGAGTCTATCGCATCCCGTGTTGTCCACTCGACCGGAGCCGTTTCCTTCCTCCTGCTCACTCGAGAGAGAAATCGTTCCTGCTTTTTCACTCCCATGGCCGCCAGCCGAGGTCAGGCCCGTTCCTCGGACGCCGACTGCATGATCGATTTCGTCCCTCTACCTCCCCCGGTTGACATGCGCGACATGCCTCGTCGGTCTGAGGCGACGCGCTAGGCGGTCCTGATCACGGTCTACCGGCCGGATCCGGATCGCTGGATCGATTAGCGGTACCGGAGGCCGCGAGGATGATGCCGTTCCAGGCCAGTTGAGCCCCAACGCCGCCGAGGTCGTCGTCTGCGGCGCCGGCATCCCCGGTGTCGCCTGCGTCTCGACCGCCTATCACCTCGCCGTCGTTCACGGCCGCCCCGGGCGAGGCGCGCAAGATCGGCGCCGGTGAGGTGATGCTCGTCGGCGGGCCTCGAGCTCGTCGTTGAGATGGTTCAGCTCGAGGTGATCCACGCCCGGCCGGAACGTGACGGCCGGAACGGGGCCTGGGATCCGCTCTCCTCGTCACCGGCGTGCCTTCCGCGACGTCCTTGACGTCCGCGGCAACCTCATCGAGGTCGTCTTCCACGGACAGTGAGGTCCTCCTTGACATCGCGGCATCCGCGGCCGACTTCGCGAACTTCCGCGAAGAGATCCACCGGTGCTGACCAGCGGATG
>JACPDG010000088.1 GCA_016184125.1 Candidatus Rokuibacteriota bacterium
GCGAATTCCTCCGCGCGGCGTCGCGCCGTCTCCTCGAGCTTCGAGCGCGGGACCAGCTCGTCCACGAGCCGCCACTCGAGCGCGCGCTTGCCCTTGATGCCTTCCTCGAGCGTGCAGAACACGTCCGCGCGGTCGCGGCGGACCTTGCGCTTGTCCACGAGCCGCGTGAGGCCGCCGGTGCCGGGCAGCACGCCGAGCAGCGGCACCTCGGGCAGCGCGACGGACGTGCTGCCGTCGTCGGCCATCACGATCCAGTCGGTCGCGAGCGCCAGCTCGTAGCCGCCGCCCGCGCACGGACCGTTCACCGCCGTGACCCAGCACTGCTTCGACGAGGTACCCGCTTCCTCGATCGCGTGGCGCGTCTCGTTCGTGAACTTGCAGAAGTTCACCTTCCAGGCGTGCGACGACCGGCCGAGCATCCGGATGTTCGCGCCGGCGCAGAAGATCCGCTCCTTGGCGGATGTGAGGACGACCGCGCGCACCTCGGGGTGCTCGAATCGCAGGCGCTGGAGGAGGTCATGGAGCTCGATGTCGACGCCGAGGTCGTACGAGTTCAGCTTGAGCTCGTAGCCGGGCCTGATCCCGCCGTCCTCGCGCACGTCGATGGCGACGCGCGCGATCGCGCCGTCGAGCTCGAGCCTCCAGTGCCTGTACCGGGACGGCTCCGTCCTGAAGTCCACGAGCGCGCGTGAGGTGCCGGTGTCAGCCATCGACTCACATCATGGGGGGACTATCGAAGCCCCCCAAGCCCCCCACGCTCGGAAGCGCCCCGGGAAACCCGGGGCGCTCCTCGATCAGCCGATTCGTTCACAGCCTCTCACTCCGTCGGGTCAGTTCGAGCTGCAATCGACCGCCGCGGCGGTCGATTGCAGCTCGAACTCTCAGCCGAGGATCACCCAGAGCGCACGGGCTTTCCGGCTGCCGAGGTTCTCCCATCCATGCGGCGTGCCCCCGTCCAGCAGCGCGCTGTCGCCCGCGTCGAGGACGTGGCGGTCGCCGTTCCCGTGCAGCGCGACCTTGCCCTCCAGCACGTAGAAGAGCTTCATCTGGCCCGGCTTGATCACGACCTTGTCCGTCGCGGCGCCGCGCGACCGGGGCCCGAGGGTCGACACGACCGCGCGAATCTTACCCTGGAAGAGCCCGGCGCCGAGCACGCTCCATCGCTCGGACGAGCCGTCGAACGAGACCACGGGATAGTCCTTGGCGCGCGTGACGTGGATCCGGCCCGCGGGCTGCGCGTCGAACAGGCTCCCGATCGGCACGCCGAACGCCGCCGCGATCTTGCCGAGCGTGTGCAGCGACGGCGTGAGCCGGCCGGACTCGATCTGCGAGACCATGCTCGGGGCGAGCCCCGCCTTCTCGGCGAGCTGCCGCTGCTGGAGCCCGCGCTCCATGCGGATCGCCTTGATGCGCTCGCCGAGCGAGCTGCTCATCGCACGTCGTGGGGAGCCCCGACATGGCCCCCCACGCCCCCCAACGCTCGGACGCGCCCCGGCACAGCCGTGGCGCGCCTCGGGATTGGCACAGGATGTCTCATCCGATCTCGGCCGTCGATGCGCCGGACTCGGGCAGCCCGGCGATCTTCCGGAGCGCTCGCGCCACGAAGACGCGCGTGACCTTCTTCCGGTACGGGTGCGTGAAGTCGGTGTTGTCGAGGGGCTTCGAGGGACCGGCCGCGAGGTCCGCGACACGTGTGATGACCTCGGGCGTCACGCGCTCGCCCACCAGCGCTGCCGCCGCACGGTCCGCTTCTCGTGGCGTCGACGCCACGGCCCCCAGGACGATCCGCGCCTCGCGCACGACGTCGCCGTCCATGCGGGCGGCGACCGCGACGCCGAGCACCGGAAAGTCGAACGAGCCACGACGGCGCAGCTTGAGGTACGCGGACCGCCACCCGTCGGCTGGCGGCAGGAGGATGTCGGTGAGGATCTCGTCAGGCTGCTTCGCGAGGTAGTCGATGCCGTCGTCGCGATACAGCGTCGAGAAGCGGATCGTGCGCTCACCCGCTGGCCCCACGAGCCGCACGCGAGCCCCGAGGCTCCAGAGCGCCGGCGCGGTGTCCGAGGACGACACGGCCCAGCAGCGCGGGCTGCCGGGCGCCACGAGGCAGGTGTCGCCGTCCTTCTTCATGCAGAAGCCGATCGCCTTCCGCCACGAGTAGGTCTGGTTGTAGTAGTTGCAGCGCGTGTCGACGCACACGTTGCCGCCGATCGTGCCCATCCGGCGCAGCTGCGGCGAGCTCACGAGGCCGGCCGCGGTCGCAACGCCGGCGTAGTGGTCGAGCAGCGTGGGGTGGTCCGCGAGATCCGAGAGGACCGTCATCGCGCCGATCGTCACGCCGGTGCGCGCGTCCCCGCGCACGCCGCGAAGCTCACGGATCCCGCGCAGCCCGATGAGCGCCTTCGGCTCGAATTGCCGGCGCTTCATGTTCGGGTAGAGATCGGTGCCGCCCGCGACCAGCATCGCGTCGGCGCCGCGGTCCGCGACGTACTTCACCGCGTCCGCGACGGTGCGGGCCGGAAGGTACTCGAACGGTGGAAGCCTGAGCATCGTCAAGCCCTCGGCGTCGGATCGGCGAACGGACGCAGCACCACCGCCTCGGCCGGCTGGCCGAACGCGCTCTCCACCACGAGCGGCTCCTTCCACTGCATCACGGGCAACCTGTCGGGGCCGATGCGCGCCGGCTTGCTCTGCCGCTTGAGCTCGAGCCCGCGCAGCACCTTGTCGGGCGTGATCGGGACCTCGTCGATCCGCACGCCCACGGCGTGATAGACCGCGTTCGCGATCGCCGGAATGACGGGCAGCAGCGGCCCCTGCCCGGCCTCCTTGGCCCCGAACGGGCCCTCGGGGTCGTCGGTCTCGACGAGGTACGTGCGGATGTCCGGGATCTCGAGCGTCGTCGGGCTCTTGTAGTCGAGCATCGACGGCGTCTTGTGCAGCCCCTTGCGGAACACCTGCTCCTCCATCAGCGCCTCGCCGATGCCCATGTACACCGAGCCCTCGACCTGGCCTTCCACGAGGAGCGGGTTGAGCGCGCGGCCGACGTCGTGGCCGATCCAGATGTCGTCCAGATGGATCTCGCCGGTCTCCTCGTCGACCGTCAGCTCGACCACCGCGGCCGAGTACGAGTAGCACGGCGACGGGCCGACGCCGCCGCCCTTGTACTTGCCCGCTCGCTTCGGCGGCGCGTACGAGCCGGCGAACGCGAGCACGCCGTGCATCGCCTCGCCGAGCTCGACCGCCTGCGCGAACGGCACGGCCTTGTCCCAGTCGTCCGGCACGCCGACCTTGCGATCGCGCGCGGCGAGCGCGCCCGGCGGCACCTCGAGCTTCTTCGCGACGGCCTCGAAGATCGCGGTGCGCAGCCGGTTCGCGGCCTGGATCGCCGCCATGCCGCACATGAGGGTGACGCGCGACGAGTACGAGCCGAGGTCCACCGGCGTCAGATCCGTGTCGGACGCGTGAACGCGGATGTCCTTGGGATCGATCCCCAGCCCCTCGGCCACGAGGTAGGCGAGGATCGAGTCCGAGCCCTGCCCGATGTCCGTCGCGCCGCAGAGCACCGACACGCCGCCCGACCGGTCCGCACGGACGACCACCCCGGAGTGCGGCATGCTGTTCCAGTAGATCGCGGTGCCGGCACCCGTCATGTACGCCGAGGCCGCAATCCCGATGCCCTTCTTTCTCGCGCCGGCCGACCGCGCGCCGAAGCGCTCGCGCTTGTCGCGCCACCCCGACGACTCCACGACCTTGTCGATGCATTCCACGAGCCCGGTCGTCGTCACGGTCAGATGATTCGCCGTCTTCGTGAAGGGCTCGACCGCGATGCGCCGGCGCATGTCCGCCGGGTCGAGGCCGAGCTGCTCAGCCGCCTTGTCGAGCTGACATTCCAGGGCGAAGCGCGGCTGCGGCGTGCCGTGGCCACGCTTCGGACCGCACGGCGGCTTGTTCGTGAAGATCCTGGCGCCCTCGAACTTGTAGACCGGCATCTTGTACGTGACCGGATTGATGACGCCCGTGTAGAAGGTGGACGCGACGCCGTAGGAGCCGTACGCGCCGCCGTCGAGCCACGTGCGGATGTGCGAGCCGGTGATGTCGCCATCCCTGGTGAAGCCGGTCTTGAGCCACATGAGCACCGGGTGACGGCCGCGGTGGACGTAGAAGACCTCCTCGCGGGTCAGCGCGATCTTCACCGGCCGGCCGGTGATCTGCGACAGCCTGCACGCGGCGATCTCGTGCGCGAACGGGTCCAGCTTGCCGCCGAAGCCGCCGCCGACGGGCGTGGCGATCACGCGGAGGTGCGCGCCCGGCACGTCGAGGATCTTCGTGAGGAGGCGATGCACGTAGTGCGGCGTCTGGGTGGACGACCACAGCGTCAGCTTGCCGTCGGGGCCCCACGCCGCGACCGCGGCGTGCTGCTCCATCGGCAGGTGCGTGTTGCCCTCGAAGTAGAAGACGTCCTCGCGCACCAGGTCGGCCTTCGCGAACGCCGCGTCCACGTCGCCGAACTGGAGCGCCACGAGCTTGTGGATGTTCGGCCCGTCGCCGTACTCGTGGATGCGGACCTCGGGGTGCGCGAGCGAGTCGTGGATCGACATCAGCGGCGGCAGCGTCTCGTACTCCACGTCGATGAGCTCCGACGCGCGCTCCGCCGTCTCCTCGTCGACCGCCGCGACGGCCGCGACCGGATCGCCCACGAGCCGGACCTTCTCCCGGCAGAGCGCCTCCTCGTCCTGCGACACGGGCAGGATCCCGAACTTCACAGGTGGCAGGTCCGCACCGGTGATGACGGCGTAGACCCCCGGCAGGGCGCGCGCACGCGTGGTGTCGATGCGCCGGATCCAGGCGTGCGAGTGCGGGCTCCTGAGGAGCCTGCCGAACGCCATGCGCGGCAGCACGAGGTCATCCGCGTACCGCGTCTGGCCGGTCACCTTGCTCCACGCGTCGATCTTCGGCAGCGGCTGACCGACGACCGCGAAGCGTTCCTTGTTCACGACCGGCCTCCAGCCGCGCCCGCCGCGCTCGTCCGGAGCGCGGCGAGCTCCACGGCGTCCAGGATCTTCGTGTAGCCGGTGCAGCGGCAGAGGTTGCCGGCCAGCGCCTCGCGGATCTGCTCGCGCGTCGGGACCGGGGTCTCCGCGAGCAGCGCCTGCGCGGTGAGCAGCACGCCGGGCGTGCAGTAGCCGCACTGCGCGGCGCCGAGCTCGGCGAAGGCCTGCTGCAGCGGATGCAGCTCGCCGCCGCGCGCCATGCCCTCGACGGTCACGATCTCCGTGCCCTCGAGCTCGGCGGGGAGCGCCAGACACGACAGCACGGGCACGCCGTCGACGAGCACCGTGCACGTGCCGCACTCGCCGAGCTCGCAGCCGTGCTTGGTGCCGGTGAGGTCGAGGTCTTCCCGCAGGACCTCGAGCAGGGTCTTGTGGACCGGCACCAGGACGTCGTGCGTCTCGCCGTTGACGCAGAGACTGAGTCGCGTCTTCATGGACCCTCTCGCTGATCGGATGTCGCGCCGGGCGGCCGGGCCGACGGCCTCGTCCGGGGATGAGCCGATTCATCCACGCTGAATGTCGCTTAAACCATACTGAACCGCTGGAACACCTGTCAAGCCGCCGCCGGTCGGGTGCCTCAATCCCGGGAGCTCTCCGGTCGGGTTGATGCGGGCGGCCTGGAACTGCTCGGGGGTCGCCCGCGAGGGCGCGTCGATGAACTCGATCCTCGGCACCCCGAACGCGCGATGCGTGTGGCAGTCCGGGTCGCTCAGGACGGAAGCGCCCGGCCCAGCCCTCGCCATTGTCGTCGCCGCCGGACTCGTGCCCGTCGAGCTCGCCATGCGCTGGGAGCACCTGGCGCGCCCGGCCCATGAGCCCCTCGCGTGGCGGTCGCTCCTTGCCGACCACGCTGGGCGTCCCCTATGCTGACGCATGGAGGACCGGCACGATGAAGACCGTGACGATCGAGCTGCCGGCGGACGTGCTCCTGGCGACCGGCCAGTCCAAAGAGGAGTTCATCCGCGAAGCCAAGTTCCTGCTTGCGGTGAAGCTCTTCGAGTTGGGGCGGCTCTCATCCGGAAAGGCGGCGCAGCTCTGCGAAACCGGCCGCTTGGAGTTCTTGCTTGCGGTTGGGCTACAGGGCATTCCGGTGGCGGACCTCGATGACGACGAGATGGCCGCGGAATTCTCCGATGCCTGAAGCGGGCCCCGTCGTCGCGAACAGTGGGCCCCTCATCGCTCTTGCTGTCATCGGACACCTCGAGATCCTTGGAAAGCTGTATATCAGCGCCCACGGCCAGGGCCACGAGACCACGTTCGCCCAGGTCGTGGCCGATGCGCTCGGGGTCACCCCCGAGGACGTCACCGTCGTCCACGGCGACACGCTGTCAACGTTCACAACGCTGACTTTATCGACGTCCGGGACGTTGAGGCGTCGATCAGGGAGGCGCCATCACCGGAAACCGCGGAATGCGGGACGGGCAGCCGATGCGCCATGGCGCTCGCGGAGCCGGAACGAGACGACCACCGAGACCGCCGCGGCGACGAGGCACGCGGCGAACGCGGCCTGGAACGCGGCCATCGGGTAGACGCGTACGCCCGCGGCCATCTCGCCCGTCCAGTAGAGGTCCATGATCGCAGAGCCGACCACCTGGAAGACGGCCGCCGAGAGGAACCCTCCGGCGTTGACGAACGCCGTCGCGATGCCGGCGGTGTGAGGCCGGGCGTTGTCGCGGGCGACGGATAGCGTCAGCAGCAAACTGGATGCCGCGAACCCCATGGCGAAGGTGATGACGCCCATCAACGCCGGGCCCCAGCTCCCGCGCGGCGGCACGAGCACCACGATCCACAGCAGCGCGAACGCCAGGCTGCCGAGCAGGAGCGGGATGCGCCGGCTCATGAACACGCGGTCGGACACGAGACCGAGGAGCGGCGCGCCGAGCGCGAACCCCACGACGCTCACGGAGACGTACGTGGAGGCGGCAGCGCGCGACAGCCCGTAGACGTGGCCGAGGTAGGGCACGGCCCAGACCGCGAAGAACAGGAAAAGACCGCTGTCGAGGCCCGCCTTGATGACGAGCGCCTTCCAGATCTCCGCGTTGCCGGCGATGGCCCGCACGTCGGCCAGGGTGAGGCGACTCTCGGCCGGTGTCGCGTGACGGTCGCCGGCGGGGCGATCGCGGACGAGGATCCACGCGACCGCGGTGACGACGACCGTGAGCGCGGCGATGCCCGTGAACGCGCCCCGCCACCCGACGGAATCCGCCGCGGCGGCGAGCGGGGCGCCGGCGAGGAAGTTCCCGACGCTGCCCGAGCCGTTGATCAGGCCGAGCAGCGTCGCGAACCGGGCCGGATCGAACCAGGAGGCCAGCAGGCGCAGCGAGTTCACGAAGATCGGCGCCGCGCCGAGCCCCACGAGCACCCGACCGACGTATGCCGTGCCGAGATCCGACGCCGAGGCGGACACGGCCGCGCCGACCGCCAGGCAGACGCCGCTTGCGACCAGCGTGCGGCGAGGGCCGAGCGTGTCGGCCAGGATTCCCGCGGGCACCTGCATCGCGCCGTAGAGATAGAAGTAGAGCGACGCGAGCACGCCGAGATGGACGGCCGTCGCGCCGAACTCGGCCATGAGCGAGCCGGCGAGCGTGCCGACGGCGAAGCGATGGATCGATGCCAGCAGCAGCAGGCCGGCGGACGCGCCGATGCCGGCCCACGCGCGCCACGACGTGCCGAGCGGACGCGGGGTCACCGCGCGAGGATAGCCTAGCGCCGGGGTCACGCGCGTGTGCTATAAAGCCTCACTTCGCGCTTCCGGAGGATGTGCATGGAAGAGATGAGCATCGCCCCGCGAGACCTCAGGGACTGGATCGCGCGCGTCGACGCCATCGGTCAGCTCAGGCGGATCACCGAGCCGGTGTCGCGCAACGAGGAGATGGGCGCGATCACGTACCTCGCGCACCAGGAGATCGGGGCCCCCGCGCTGTTGTTCGAGGTCATCCGCGACACGCCGAAGGGCTTCCGCGCGCTGTGGAACCCGATCGGGTCGAGCGTGGATCGCTTCGCGCTGGCCATCGGCGAGCCGACCGGGCTCGGTGTCATGGAGCTCGTCCAGCGCTGCAAGACCAAGTTCTCGACGCCGATCCCGCCCGTCGTCGTCGAGCGCGAAGGCGTGCCCGTGAACGAGAACCACCTCCACGACGACAAGGTGGATCTGCGGGGCTTCCCGGCCGCGCGTCACTGGGCCGGCGACGGCGGCGAGTACATCGGCACGTGCGACGCGATCATCACGCGCGACCCGGACGGTGGCTGGCTGAACGTCGGCACGTACCGGCAGATGGTGCAGGGCAAGAACCAGGTCGGTCTCTACCTCTCGCCGGGCAAGGATGCGCGCCTGCACATCGAGCGGTACTGGAGCCGCAACGAGCCGTGCGAGGTGGTCATGTGCTGGGGCATCGATCCGGCGCTGTTCATCGCGGCCTCGCAGACGTTCCCGAAGACGGTGAGCGAGCTGGACTTCGTGGGCGGCATCCTCGGCCGCCCGGTGGAGCTGGTGAAGGGCGAGCGCACGAGCCTCCTCTATCCCGCGCACGTCGAGATCGCCGCGGAGGGCGTCATCGCGCCCGGCTCGCAGAAGCTCGAGGGACCGTTCGGCGAGTTCACGGGGTATTACGGCCGGCCGGAGGACTACGCGTTCCTCGTCGACGTGAAGGCCGTTCACCACCGCGACAACCCCATCCTCACGCATGCGCTGATGGCGGACTATCCCGCGAACGAGTGCGCGCTGCTCTACGCGGTCGCGCGGTCCGCGCGCATCTGGAACGACCTCGACCGGCTCGGCGTCCCCGGCATCAAGGGCGTGTACGCGCACCCCGCGGCGGCGGGCGGCTTCGGGATGACGGTCGTCTCGCTCGAGCAGCGTTACGCCGGCCACGCGCCGCAGGTCCTCGCGCTCGCCGCGCAGGTGCCGGGCGGCGCCTACTACGCGAAGTGGATCATCGCGGTGGACGAGGACGTCGACCCCTCGAACACCAACCAGGTGATCTGGGCGATGGCCACACGGTGCAACCCCGTGGAGGACATCGACATCCTGCGCCAGACGTGGTCCACGTGGCTCGACCCGGCGCAGAACCCGCCCGAGGAGCGCCCGTACGGCTCCAAGGCGCTGGTCAACGCGTGCATGGAGCACCGCCACATCAAGGACTTCTCGCGGCGCACGAAGGTGCGGCGCTCGGTCTACGAGTCCGTCAGCGGGCGGTGGCGCGAGCTCGGCTTCACGGGCACGCCGCCGAAGCTCTGGAGCTTGCAAGATTGAGCCCCCGAGATCGAGGAGCGCCCCGGGTTCCACGGGTGCGTCCGCGCACCCCCCGGGGCGCTTCCGAGCGCCGGGGGGTTTGGGGGCCATGTCGGGGCCCCCATGGACACAAGGAGGAGCCGATGAGCGTGCGTCTTGTCTCGACCATCACGGTGGTACTCGGTCTGTCGGCGTGGCTCGTCGCCGCACCCGCCGAAGCGCAGAAGCCGGTCGCGATCGGTACGAACCCGCCGGGGACCGCGTTCTACGGGATCGGCAGCGGCATCGCGAAGGTCGCGACCGACGCCGGCGCGCTCAACCTCTCGGTCCAGCCGTACGCGGGCTCGAGCACCTTCCTGCCGCTGCTCGACAGCGGCGAGATGGAGTTCGGGGTCAACAACGCGGTGGACATGGCGCTCGCCTACCGCGGCCCCCGCTTCAAGATCGGCGGCAAGAACCCCTTCCCGCACACGCCGAACGTGCGGCTCGTGACGCGCGGCTCGCCGTTCATGGTCGCGCTCCTCGTCAAGAAGGACTCGCCGATCAAGAGCGTGCACGACATCAAGGGCAAGCGGATGACGGGCGAGTACCGCGCGCATCTCGCCGTCTGGTACAACATGTTCGGCCATCTCGCGACCGCGGGGCTCACGTGGGACGACGTGACGGTCGTGCCGGTGCCCGGCATCAACGAGGGGCTCGAGGCCCTCGTGCAGGGCCGCGCGGAGGTGACCGAGTACGCGCTCAACGCCGCGAAGGTGCGGGAAGCCGACGCGCAGGTGGGCGTGCGGCACGTCACGAACGACTGCTCGCCCGCCGGCGAGAAGCGACTGCGGGAGGCGGTGCCCGGCTACTACCCGGCGTGGGTGAAGAAGGGCGGGGCCGCCGCGGTGGTCGACGACGTGTGCGTCATCGCGTACGACGTCTACATCACGGCGGGCAAGGGCGTGACGGACGCCCAGGCCGAGACGCTGCTGCGCGCGATCTGGGACAACACGGACAAGCTGGCCCCGCTGCATCCGATCTTCAAGCGGTGGACCCGCGAGCGCATGCCGACGCACGACGTCACGATGCCGTACCACCCCGGCGCCATCCGGTTCTTCAAGGAGAAAGGCGTCTGGACGCCGGAGATGGAGAAGGCGCAACAGCAGCTGCTGTCGCTGAACCCGCGGTAGCCGTGGCGTCGTGACCGGCGGCAAGTTCCGCACGCTGCGCGGACCGGCGGGCGGCGTCGAGCGGACGCTGCTCGCGGCGCTCGTCGTCCTCGGCGGGCTGTGGTCCGGCGCCGTGCACCACTGGCTGCCGGTCACGTTCTTCAAGGAGCAGTACCTCGGCCTCTTCCTGGCCGTGGCGCTGGCCGCGACGTTCCTGGCCGTGAAGCCGTTCCCCGCGGCGGCGGCCGACCGCGTGCCGTGGTACGACTGGCTGCTCGCGGCGGCCGGCCTTGCCGGCGGGCTCTACATCGCCATCTACTTCCCGGCGATGGCGTACACGCTGGGCGTGATCAGCGCCGACAAGGTCGCGCTCGGCGCCGTCACGGTCGTGCTGCTCCTCGAGGCGACCCGACGGCTCGTCGGCTGGGTGATGGTCGCGCTCGGAGGCGCGTTCATCGTCTACGCGAAGTTCGCGTGGCTGTTCCCCGGGATGCTCGAGGGCAAGGGCTCCACGTGGGAGCGCATCGCGATCTACCTCTACCTCGACACCAACAGCCTGCTCGGGCTGCCGCTGTCCGTGACGGCCGGCATGGTCGTGGCGTTCATCCTCTTCGGGCAGGTCCTCTACGCCGTCGGCGGCGACAAGTTCCTCACCGACGTCGCCGTCGCGATGATGGGCCGCTATCGCGGCGGTCCCGCGAAGGTCTCCGTCGTGGGCTCGTGCCTGTTCGGGACCGTGTCGGGAAGCGCCGTCTCCAACGTCGTCGTGGACGGCCCGATCACGATCCCGCTCATGAAGCGGACGGGGTACGCCCCGCACCTCGCGGCGGCGATCGAGGCGGTGGCGTCGACCGGCGGCCAGATCATGCCGCCCGTCATGGGCATCGCGGCGTTCCTCATCGCCGAGTTCCTCGCGATCCCGTACTCCGAGGTCGCGCTCGCGGCCGTCATCCCGGCGCTGCTGTACTACCTCGCGGTCTTCGTCCAGGTGGATCTCGAGGCCGCCAGGCACGGCTTGCACGGCTTGCCCCGCGAGCAGATTCCGCGACTCGGCGAGGTCATGCGGCGCGGGTGGACCTTCGTCGTCCCGCTCGGCATCCTCCTCTACACGCTGATGATCGCGGTGTGGGAGCCGGGGCGCGCGGGCATGGCGGCGGTCGTCGCGGCCATCGCCGTCGGCTTCCTGCAGCGCCAGGACCGGCTCACGCTCGCCCGGCTCGGCCGCGCGCTCATCGAGACCGGGCGCGTCCTGCTCGACATCGTGGCGATCACCGCGATCGCCGGCTGCGTCATCGGGATGCTCCAGCTTTCCGGGCTCGGCTTCAAGTTCTCCGTGGTCCTCATCAACCTGGCCGGCGGCAACTCGCTCGCGCTGCTCGGCCTCACGGCGGTCGTCTGCATCATCCTCGGCATGGGGATGCCGACCGCGATCATCTACGTGATGCTCGCCGTCCTCGTCGGCCCCGCGCTCGTGCAGCTCGGGGTGTCGGCGCTCGGCGCGCACCTGTTCCTGTTCTACTTCGGCATGCTGTCGATGATCACGCCGCCCGTCTGTCTCGCGACGTACGCGGCGGCGTCGATCGGCGGCGCGGACTTCATGAAGACGGGCTGGACGGGGATGCGGCTCGGCATCGTCGCGTACGTGGTGCCGTTCGTCTTCGCGTACCATCCGGCGCTGCTCATGCAGGGCAGCGTGACCGACATCGCGCTCGCGGCCACCACCGCGGTGATCGGCGTCGTGCTGCTGGCCATCGCGTGTGTCGGCTACCTGTTCCGGCCGCTCGGCCGGGGACGCCGGGCGGCCCTGGCGCTCGCCGGTGTGCTGCTGATCCCGCCGATCGCGAGCTGGGTGTGGCTGGCCGTCAACGTCGCCGGGCTGGCGCTCGGCCTCGTCGTCGTGCTGATCGAGCGCGCGGCGACGCCGCGTCGTGTCGCGACAGCGACGGTGCCCGGATCGGAGCGCGCGCTCCGCTGAGGCTCCGGCCGCCCGCACGTCCGCGCGCTTCATCGAGTCCGATTCCATCGATCCCGGCGATGACGAGCCGGCGCACGGCCATCCAGCCAAGGCCGTACTAGCCTCGACACCCACGAGTCAGCCACAGTGAGGTGCCCGCGCCCCGAGGAAGTCGATCATGGAGTCAAGAAGCGCACGCTCGTCGATCTCGGAGTCGTCGTCTTGGAGGCGATGGAGACCACGCGTCCGCTGATGGAGCAGCGCCGGCAGCGCGTCTCCGTCACACGACCCGAGCCGCCCGTCCTGATCGCCGGGGACCCCGCCCGGCTCGGCCAGGTCGTCGTGAACCTCCTGGCGAATGCCGCGAAGCACGGCGGCGCGGGCGGACAGATCGCGGTGGCGATCGCGCGCGACGCGCGCAGCGCGATCTTGCGCGTGCGCGACTTCGGCGCCGGGATCGCGCGCGACCTGCTCCCCCGGATCTTCGACCTCTACACGCAGGCCCATCCGCGCGGTGGTCAGGGCGGGCTCGGCATCGGTCTCGCGATCGTCCGGCAGCTCGTCGCGCTCCACGGCGGAACCGTCGAGGCGCACAGCGAGGGGCCGGGACGCGGCGCGGAGTTCACGGTGCGACTTCCGCTCGCCGAGCCGGGCGAGCGGCTCGAGCGCTCCGAGGGGCTCCGCCCGCCGCCGGCCGCGCGGAGACGTGTGCTGATCGTCGAGGACGACGCCGACGCGCGCGAGAGCCTCAGGCTCGTGCTCGAGCTCGACGGTCACGAGGTCCTGGTCGCGGACTCGGGGGTCCGAGCGGTGGAGACGGCGGCGCGCGCGCGCCCCGACGTCGTCCTCGTCGAGCTCGGGTTGCCCGACGTCGACGGCTACGAAGTGGCGCGGCGAATCCGGCGCGCGCTCGGCGACGAGGTCGTGCTGCTCGCCGTCACCGGGCACGGACGCGCCGAGGACGTGGCACGGGCGCGTGAGGTCGGGTTCGATGCGCACCTCCTCAAGCCGCTCGCGCACGACGAGCTCGCGCGCGTGATCGCCGAGACCCCGAGGCGAGCCGCGTAGCCGCCCGACGCTCAGCTGCTCACGCGGCGACGGCGGCGTCCGGAGTGGCCGAGACCACGCGTGGCAGGCCGTTCGGCCACCAGGTCGCCCGGGCGTATGCCGAACCGCCTGCGGAACGCGCGGTCGAGGTGCGAGAGGTCGTAGAAGCCGACCTCGTGCGCGATCTCCGTGATCGACAGCCATCAGTGATCCGCCAGACCTCACGGTGAACCGTAGGTGCTTGACACCGGGCGCAGCGTTCCCGGCTCTCCTCGCGATCACGTCGCGACCACCGATCGCGTCCACGCCAAGCCGGTGCAGTGCCGATGCCACAGCCCGGTCCGCGGAGCAGCGTGAACGCCGGCCACGAGTCGACTGCGAAACTGCGCGCCTTGCGATGCTCGGCACAGCGATCGAGTGGGGAATCCGAGGATGGGAAGCTCGACAACGGCCCGCACTGGGGAAGCGCCGCCTCAACGTCCCGCCGCTCCCGGGGCGCCGGCGCCTCGGTGAACGTCTCCGACGAGGCGAATTCGATGGAAGAGAAGTTCCTCTTTCGCGTGCGGCGCCCGGTGGTGCACGGCCGCCGGCTATCGCCTCACTCGCGCGGGCGACAGATCGGCCCCGCGCGCGACAGATCGGCTACGAGAGGGCCCGAACGCATCCACTCTGGATGGCGAAGTCCGCGCGCATGCCGCGACTCGACAAGCCGGCACTCTCGATCGATCACGACGACTGCGGGGGCACCCGTGGTCGCGACGTCGAGCGCTTCGCGGCCGACGGCTGAGGGCTGCGCGGCGTCGCGCGTGCCCGGCCGCGACGGAGCGTGACCGCCGCTCCCGGCACGCGCGTGTCGCAGTGCGGGCAGAAGTAGCGGAGCTGCACCTCGTGGCCGCACTCGGCGTGGATCACCGCCGTCTCCGGGTGCAGGTGGCGCGAGCCCCACGTGGCCAGCGCTCCGATGACCACGCCGAGCTCGCGCCCGCGCTCGGTGAGGACGTACTGCGCGCGCGGTGGATGGTCGGAGTAGAACTGGCGGGCCACCAGCCCGTGCTGCTCCATCAGCTTGAGCCGCTCGGAAAGCAGCCCGGGCGCGATCCCCGGCAGGGACGCGTGGAAATCCTGGAAGCGCCGTGGCGCTTCGAGGAGGTCGCGCACGATCAGCAGCGTCCAGCGCTCGCCGACCAGCTCCAGCGACTTCGCCACCGGGCAGGCCTGGCCGTACCGCTTCGCCATGCGCCCAGCATACCGGCGCGCGGGCGCGGTTGACAAGAAAACGTAGTCACTATATTTTTTGTATTCACATGACCCCGGCGGCCACCGTCGCTTCCACGGCCGGCGCTGCCCCGATGGCCGCGCGCACCCGGGCGCTGCTCGACGGCGCCATCGTGCCCACGCTCCTGCGCCTCGCCGCGCCGAACGTCGCGGTGATGATGATCCAGGCCCTCGTGAGCACGGCCGACGCGTACTGGGTGGGCCGGCTGGGCCCCGAGGCGCTCGCCGGCGTCTCGCTGGTGTTCCCGATCATCATGCTCATGCAGACGATGTCGGCCGGCGGCATGGGGGGCGGTGTCGCGTCCGCGGTCGCCCGTGCCCTCGGGGCCGGGCGGCGTCACGACGCGACCGCGCTCGTCGCGCACGCCGTCCTCATCGCTGCCGGGATGGGTCTGCTGTTCACGGTCGCAGTGCTGGCCGCGGGGCCTGCCGCCTATCAGGCCATGGGCGGCCACGGTGGCGCCCTCGACGCGGCGCTCGCGTACTCGAACGTCGTCTTCGCGGGCGCGTGCGTTCCTTGGCTCTTCAACACGCTCGGAAGCGTGGTGCGTGGCACCGGCAACATGGCGCTGCCGGCGACCGTCATGGTCCTCACCGGCCTCGTCCAGCTCACACTCGCGCCGACGCTGGTGCTCGGGCTCGCGGGCGCGCCGAGGCTCGGCGTGGCCGGCGCCGGCGTCGCCACGGTCGTCGCGTTCGCCGTCGGTTGCGTCGTCCTCGTCTGGTATCTGCTATCGGGGCACAGCCTCGTGACCCCGACGCTGCGGAGCGTCCGGCCGCGCCGCGCCCTGTTCGCGGACATCCTGCGCGTGGGCGCGCCCGGCGCGCTCAACACGGTCCAGACGAACCTGACCGTCGTGCTGCTGACGGGACTGGTCGGCTCGTTCGGGACGTTCACCCTCGCCGGTTACGGCGTGGCCGCGCGCCTCGAGTACCTGCAGATCCCGCTCGTGTTCGGCTTCGGCGGCGCGCTGGTCACGATGGTCGGGACGAACGTCGGGGCCGGGCAACTGGCGCGAGCGGAGCGCGTCGCGTGGACCGGCGCCGCCCTCGCCGCGGCGGTCACCGGAGCCATCGGGCTGATCGTCGCGATCGCGCCGTGGCTCTGGATGGGACTCTTCACCAACGAGCCGGTCGTGCTCGCCGCCGGCTCGAGCTACCTGCGCATCGTCGGACCGTTCTACGGCTTCTTCGGGCTCGGCCTCGCGCTCTACTTCGCCTCGCAGGGCGCCGGCCGACTGCTGTGGCCGCTGGTGGCCGGCTTCATCAGGTTGACCGTCGCCGCGGCTGGCGGCTGGCTCGTCACGCGAGCCTTCGGCGGCGGTCTCGGCGCGCTCTTCGCCGTCGTCGCGGTTGCGCTCGTGTGCTTCGGGTCGACCGTCGCCCTCGCCGTCCGCGCCGGCGCGTGGCGGGTGCGTCGCTGAAACAGGAGGATCGGATGCCGACCATGCTCGATCCGATCGACAGGACCCAGCGGGGCGAGCTGCCGCCGCCCCCCATCGCGACGACGGTGTAAGAGCTTCGCCGCCGCGCCGCCGCCGCGCCGCCCGGCCCGCGCGCCGCAAGGACGCCGCCATTTGACCGAACGCGAGTTCCGTCGCTCGACGGAACGCGTACGGACGACTCGCGGGCACCCACTTGGGCGACGGAGCGCACGACACGCTGTCGTCTGCCGGACAGCGTGTCGCGATGGGTCGCGCCGGCGTCGCGTCCCGTCGCCTCGAACGTGTCGTGACGGTTGACCGCCCGCGGTCCGGGACCTGGCATCGACCTTGCGGTTCATCGCGCGGTTACTCGCTGGGGACGCCCCTCGTCCCGATGCTGTCCCGATCGAATCCCCGGTTCGAAAGGAGTTGATGACATGGTCCACGTCACCGAACGCGCGAAGGAGGAGCTGCTCCGGAAGAAGCAGTCGGCGAAGATCCACGATCCCGGTGTCGGCTTGAGGCTCGCCACCGCCGCGAGCGGCAGGCTCACGCTGGTAGCGGACAGGGCGAAGGCCGGCGACCAGATCGTGACGCACAAGGACTCCACCGTGCTCCTCGTCGATCCCCAGACGTCCGAGCTCGTGCTCGCCGGCGGGACCGTCGACTGCAGAGCAACCGATGACGGCAAGATCGAGCTCATCGTCAGTCGGTCCCGGACCGACGAGCAACCGGACGGCGAGGGACCCCGATGAACGAGCCGCGCAGGCCGGGCGCCGGCGGCGACTGGGACGAGGGGCTCCGAGAGCTCGCGAATCGCGCCGGGAGAACTCGGTGCTCATCCTGACCACGGACTCGGACTACTGCCGGTACCTGAAGGACGCGGCGCCGCGCTGACGCGAGCGCTGCAGCCACGAACCCCGGCCGCCGCTGTCACTGCACGCCGAGGGCGCGCCGGACACCGCCACCCGGTGTCGAGGCCTCTCCGGACAGCGCCGGGTGGCCCGGCAGCCCGCGACCCGGTATCATCCCGGCCCATGAAGATCGACGTCTTCCCGCACGTCCTGCCGCGGCGGTACTTCGACCGGATGCTCGCGGTCGCGCCGCCCGGCATGGCGCTCCAGAAGCGCATGGCCGGCATCCCCGTGCTGGTCGACCTCGAGCAGCGATTGCGGGTGATGGACCGCTACGACGGGTACATGCAGGTGCTGACGCTCGCCAGCCCGCCGATCGAGGTCGTGGGCGCCCCGAGCGTGACGCCGGATCTCGCACGGATGGCGAACGACGGCATGGCGGAGATCGTCGCGAAGCACCCCGACCGGTTCCCCGGCTTCGTGGCGTCGCTGCCCATGAACAACCCCGACGCGGCGCTGAAGGAGATCGACCGCGCGATCGACGGCCTCGGCGCCACCGGGGTCCAGATGTTCTCGAACGTCGCGGGCCACCCGCTCGATGCGCCGCAGTACCAGCCGCTCTTCGACGCGATGGCCGCGCGGGACCTGCCGATCTGGCTCCATCCCGCCCGGCCGGCCATCGCCGACTACCTGGGCGAGCCGCGCTCGAAGTACGACCTGTGGTGGGCGTTCGGATGGCCGTACGAGACCAGCCTGGCGATGGGGCGACTGGTCTTCTCCGGCCTCTTCGACCGGCACCCGCGGATCAAGATCATCACGCACCACATGGGCGCGATGGCGCCCTACTTCGAGGGCCGGCTCGCCGGCGGCCTCGACCAGCTCGGCACCAGGAGCGACGACCCCGAGGACCTCCAGGCGCTCTCGCGCCTCGAGCGACGGCCGCTCGAGTACTTCCGCCTGTTCTACGGCGACACCGCGCTCTTCGGCGCGCACCACGCCATGGAGTGCGGGCTCGCCTTCTTCGGCGCCGACCGCATCCTCTTCGGCACCGACATGCCCTTCGATCCCGAGAAGGGCCCGGGCTTCATCCGCGATACCATCGCAGCCATGGAACGTATGCGCGCCAGCGACGAGGACCGCGCGAAGATCTACGAGGGCAACGCGCGCCGGCTGCTCCGGCTACGGCTGGCGTAGTCGGCGAGCCGGCACGGTACTCTCGATCGCGATCGCGGAGGACATCAGCATGACGAAGCGGGCGACCGTCGAGACCACCGCCGAGGCCTACCTGGAGCTCCTCGCGGCGCGCGGCGTCGAGTACCTGTTCGCGAACGCCGGGACGGACTTCTCGCCGCTCATCGAAGCGTACGCGCGCCGCTTCGCCCAGGGCCAGGTGCAGCCGCGCCCGCTCACGGTGCCGCACGAGACCGTGGCGGTCTCGATGGCGCACGGCTACACGATGATCACCGGCCGCGCGCAAGCGGTCATGCTCCACGTGATCGTCGGGGCCGCGAACGGGCTCGGCGGCGTCATCAACGCCGCGAACGCGCGCGTGCCCATGCTCTTCTCCGCCGGCCGCAACCCCATCACCGAGGCCGGCTTCCGCGGCAGCCGGGACCGGCAGATCCAGTGGGCGCAGGAGTCGTTCGACCAGGGCGCGATGGTGCGCGAGTGGGTCAAGTGGGACTACGAGCTCAGGAACTTCGCGCAGCTCGAGACGGTCGTGGACCGCGCGCTCGCGATCACCCACGCCGAGCCGCAGGGCCCCGTGTACCTGACCCTGCCGCGCGAGGTGCTCGCCGAGCGGCACGAGACGTTCGACTACTCCGCTCCGTCGCGCATGCCGCAGCCAAGCGCCGTGGTCGCCGACGCGGGCGCCGTCGACGAGGCGGCGGGCATCCTGGCGGCCGCGAGGAACCCGATCGTCATCACGAAAGCGCTCGGCCGTGACCCGGCCGCGGTCGCCTCGCTGGTCCGGGTCGCGGAGGCCGCCGGCGCCGGGGTGTTCGACCAGTTCGCGACGCACGTGAACGTGCCCCAGGACCATCCGCTGCACATCGCGTACGACGTGCAGCCGTACCTCGACGACGCGGACGCGATCCTCGTGGTCGAGTCGGACGTGCCGTGGTTCCCGCAGCTCAAGAACCCGCGCGGCGACGCGCGCGTGATCCAGGTCGGCGTCGATCCCCTGTTCTCTCGCTACCCGGTCCGCGGGTTCCCCGCGGACGTCGCGCTCGCCGGCGCTCCCCGCCTCACCCTCGCTGCGCTCGCCGGCGCCGTCGCGAGGCACGCGGACGCCACCGCCGTGGCCGAGCGTCGCGCCCGCTGGGAAGCCGAGCATCGACGGCTGCGGGAGACGTGGGCCGCGACGGCCCGCAGGGCCGCCTCCGCGCGGCCCGTCGAGATGGCGTGGCTGTCGCGCTGCATCGGCGACCTCGTCGACGACCGCACGATCGTCGTGAACGAGTACGACCTGGACGCGACCCAGACGACGTTCACCCGGCCCGGCAGCTACTTCAACTCGCCTGCCGCGTCGGCGCTCGGCTGGGGCCTCGGCGCGGCGCTGGGCGCCAAGCTGGCCGCGCCGGATCACACGGTGATCTGCTGCGTCGGCGACGGCGCCTACATGTTCGGCGCGCCGACGGCCGCGCACTTCGTCGCGCGCGCGCACGACCTGCCCGCGCTGTTCGTGATCTTCAACAACCGGACGTGGAACGCGGTGAAGCGCGCGGTGCTCATGTACGCGAAGGACGGCTGGGCGGCGAAGGCCCCCACCATGCCGCTCACGGCCCTCGAGCCCTCACCCGACTACGAGATGGTCTGCCAGGCGTCGGGCGGCTGGGGCGAGAAGGTCGACGATCCGGCGAAGCTGCCCGAGGCGCTCACGCGCGCGCTGCGCGTGGTGCGCGAGGAGCGGCGGCAGGCGCTGCTGAACGTCGTGTGCCGGAAGCCATGAAGGTCCTCGTCACCGGCCCCAGCGGTCCCCTCGACGAGCTCGACGTCCTCCGCGAGGCCGGTCTCGAGGTCATCGCCGGCCGGCCCCTCGACCACCCGAACCGCAAGCCCTACACCGACGCGGAGCTCGCCGAGGCGGCACGCGACGTCGATGTGATCCTCGCGTCCGAGCTCGAGCGGATCGGCCGCGAGCTCGTGACGGCCGCCCGGCGGCTGAGGCTCGTCGTCGTCCCCTTCATCGGCGTCGACAAGATCGACGTGAAGGCGGCCACCGAGCTCGGCGTCCTCGTCGCGAACAGCGTCACGGTGGAGAGCCTCATCGGCGTCGCCGAGGCCGCCATCGGGTTCGCGATCATGCTGCTCAAGCGCATCAAGCACAACGAGGCGCGCCTGCGCCGGGGCGAGTGGGCGCGCCGCGAGGACCGCGGCGACCTGCTCCAGGGCAAGACCATCGGCATCGTCGGCCTGGGCCGCGCCGGCGCCGAGGTCGCGAAGCGGCTCGTCAACTGGGGCGTGCGGCTGATCGCGCTCGACCCGTACGTGTCCGAGGCGCGCGCCCGGGAGCTCGGCGTGACACTCGTCAGCCTGCCCGAGCTCCTGACCGAGGCGGACGTCATCACGCTGCACGCGACGCTCACCGAGGAGACGCGCGACCTCATCGGCGAGAAGGAGCTCCGTCTCATGAAGCGCTCCGCGATCCTGATCAACACGGCGCGCGGCGAGCTCGTCGACGAGGAGGCGCTGGCACACGCGGTGCACGACCGCTGGATCGCCGGTGCCGCCGTCGACGCGTTCAGCGACGAGCCGCTGTCGATGTCGAGCGGCCTGCGCGCAGCGGACGGCACCCGGCTCATCCTGACGCCGCACAACGCGAGCCACACCGAGGCGGGCCGCCGCGCCAGCCTGCGGCTGGCGTTCGAGCAGATCGTGGCGGCGTGCCGGGGCGAGGTGCCGGCGGGCGTGGTGAACCCGGAGGCCCTGGCGCGCTGGCGGGGCCGTCCGGCCTGACGGCGCGACCTCGGGTTTCCCGTCCGGCGAACGCACCCGAAGCCGCATCGCCGGCCGCCGTGGGCCGTTGGGACGGTATCTGTCCGGCACGGCCGACACGCGGCGACGCCGCCGGCGAAATCGTGTCAAGCGCGAAATGCACGGCGACCCTCGCGCGCCCGCCGCGCCCCGAGGTCATCAGCCTCCTGGAGCCCGTCATCGCAGGCACCCGCCGGCGGCAGTGGCGGCACCGGCCGATGGCGATGTCGAAGCGGGTGACGTAGAGGCGCACGGGCGGCAGCTCCGTGAGAACGACGCCGCCGCGTCCCCCTGGCTCCCTACCGGGATTCATCCGGTGATGTGGTGAGGACCCGCATGAACAGCGGCGCCTCACCACTCCGGTAAGGTCCAGCGACACTGGGATCCGGAGTGGTGAGGACCCGCATGCACCACATCACCGGATGAATGGCCGGAACGGGGCGGAGGGCGGGCGTCGAGGAGGAGGAGGCGGGCATGGGTGGCCATGACGGGCATTCGGCTCGCCCCGCGTGTCGATCGCGCGGCCGCCCAGGCCCCCCTTAAGATCGGAGTCGTCGGCGCGGGCCGGATCGGCGACGCGCTGGCCGAGCACTGGGTGAAGGCCGGGCACGAGGTCGTGCTCTCGTCCCGCCATCCCGAGAACCTGAAAGAGCTGGCCGAGCGCCTCGGGCCGCGGGCGCGAATGATCGACAGCAACGTGCCGGTCCTGAGTTCGGGATGGTCCGGTACGGGAACGGTTGTCGTACCGTCCGCGGTGCGGCGCTGCATCACCACGTGGCTGCCTCGGCGACGAACCTCGACGAAGCCGTGTCACTCGAGGATGCGGCACACTTCGCGTCCCGACACGGACGCGAAGTCTACCCATTCGATGCTTCGAACCGTGTGACGAAGATCTCGTCGTGGAACCGCCGCCGGATCTCCTCGGGATCAGCACACTCGAGGAAGAGCTCGACCGCCTCTTTGAGGTTGGCTTTCGCCTCCTCGATCGTGGTCCCCTGGCTCGCGATGTCGAGCTCGGGACACAGGGCGACGTAGATGTCGCCTTCCTTCTCGATGATCGCGGTGTAGGTGTTCGTTGCCATCAACCTGGCTCTCTTGCCTGACTGGAGTGTAACCCGTCCGCCGCCAATGAGGCACCGGCCGGCCCGAGCCGTTCCGGGCCAGGCGGATCGATATCCGCGCGGCCGCCGTCACAGACCCAGCTCCCGGCCCAGGATCCGCCTGACGAAGCGCTCGCCGAACGTCTCCTCGGCGACGAGGGTCCGGATCCGGCCGCGCACCTCCCCCGCCCGCCCGAGCTTCTCGGCCGCGTTCATCGTGTTCGTGTATGCGTCCCACACGTCGGCGCTCGTGATCTCGTAGCCGTAGCCGTCGACGAGCCAGCGGAGCGCCGCCAGTCCGGCCTCGACCGCGAACTCCGCACGCTCGCCGGCGAAGTCGCGCGCGGCTCGCGCCAGCGTCCTCGGGTCGCACGGCGTCAGATTCGCGAGCCGGATCGCCTCGTCGAAGAGCCCCACCTCCTTCGCCGTGGCGAACCACTTCCCCTCGTCGCCGGGCGTGGTCGCCACCAGATCGCCCAGCAGCTCCTCGGGCCGCTTCTGCGGGTACTTCCCGGCGAGCGCCCGGTAGGTCGCGAGATACGACGTGCCTCGGGTTGCCGCCAGCGCGTAGCGCCGGTACGCCTCTTCCACGCGACCGGACGCGAGCAGGATCTCCTCGCACGCGGCCGCGATGGCGACGGGGCTGTCGTGGACCCCGCGCGACGCCTCCGCGTACAGGATCGCCTCGTCCGGCCGGCCGAGCGCCGCCAGCGCCCGCACGCCCCATTGCCGGTAAGGCCACCAGGGGAAACGGTCCTTCTCGAGCAGGGCGAGGAGCTCCTCGTGGCGCCCGGCCCGCAGGAGCGCGCTCAGGCACGCGGAGGCGCCGTGGAAGAAACCGCGCAGCTCCGGATCCGGGCTCCACGCCATCTCCACGATGTGGACAAGCCGGTCGGCCCACGCCGAAGCGATCTTCCGCGACACGCACAGCTCGCCCCAGAAGTCCCCGAGTCGCTCGATGTACGGGATCTGGTCGTTCGCGTGCGCTTCCCAGAGGCGCTCGAGCCATCCCTCGCGCGTCTTCGCGTCCGCCGGCGCCCTGGCGATGACGGCCGCGAGCTCCTCGATGGCATGGTTCACCGCGGTGCCGATGGCGCCCGAGGAGCTATCGACATGCTCGAGCGCCGGCGACACGCGTTCCAGGAACAGCACCGCTCCTTCCGCGGCCAGCACCGGATCGCGGCGGGCGACCTTCCTGATCTCGCTCACCGCCTGCTTGACGCGCTGGATCGCGGGCTGCGACTTCCAGCCGAAGGCGCCGCGGCGGAACCGCCGCGTGAACTCCCAGGGTGGGGTCCTGGCCCTGGCCATGACCCTGGGATTCTACGACGCCCGGGTCCCGCTCCCCAGCAGGCCCTCGAGTACGCCGGCTGGCTCACCCGGGACGAGATCCGCACCTCGCAGGTCGGCCGCGTGCACTTCCATCCGGGTTGCCCACCCGGACGCCAAGGAAGGATCAGCACGCCGGCGCCCCGCGCCCCGGACCGCGAGCGCCGCCTCCCCGCCCGCGCGCCCGCGGCCCGCCGGCACGCGCCGTACGTCCGCCAGATCCGCCGCCACCCCGGACCGCTGATCGCGGCCGTCCCCGCGCGCTGGAGCCGGTAGGGCGTCGCGCCCAGGCGCGGCAGCTCACGTCCCCTCGGGTGCTCGACCTCGACAAGGAGGCGGCGCGCCTCGGCCCCCAGCGTGAGCGGCCGCGGCGCGCCGGAAGCGACGCCGGCTTCGCCGTGCTCGAGCGCGTAGAGCCGCTTGCCGGCCGCCGCCAGCTCTCCGAGCGACGCGCAGCCGTCGATCTCGGCGACGAGCGCGCGGAACGCGGGCCCCTGCTGCGACCTCCCACGTGTCGGGCGTGCCGCACGCCGGGCACGCCGGCAGCTCCGCGCTCTCGCCGTCGCCGGCGTAACGCGCGCCGCACGCCGCGCACGCGATCGTCTCGGGCGCGATTGAGCCGAGCGCGTGCCAGCCGAGGAACGCGCTGTCGGCGTCGGCCTCCGCTGGTGCGTCGCTCACGCGGCCTTCGGTCGTGATCGTCTCGGCCGCGTCGCCGAGCGCCTCGGCGTCCTCGAGCGCGTCGGTGCCAGCGACCTCCTCGGCGAGCGCCAGCCGCACGACCAGGTGCGCGAGGTCCTCGACGATCGCCGCGACCGCGCGATGCCGCGCCTGCGCCTCGTAGTGCGCGACGACGTCGGGGCCGGCGTCGAGCGCCACGAACAGCGTCGCGAGCCCTGCCGCCTCGCGCGCCGTGCACTGGAACCGCCGCCGGAGCCGCGGCAGCGCGAGGTGGGCCGGCGTGTGTCCGAGAGTGCCTCGTGCAGCGCCATCACCGTGTCGCCGGCGAGCACCGCCAGGGGAACTCAGGTCGCGGGCGTGATGTTTTCCGGCGGCTCGACGTGGGCGGTGGCCTTGGCCCTGCCGAGTTGCCGCTCGATGCGGCGCTCGACGTGGCTGGCGATCTCGTGGGCCTGGTGGACGGCCATGTCGCCTTCAAGCTGGATGTGCAGGTCGACCCAGTGAAACGCCCCGACGTGGCGGTGGCGGACTTCGTGATAGGCGAGGATGCGGCCGGCGGCGACCTCGTCGTCGAGCACGGCGCGGATGAGCCGGTCGTCGGCGATGTCGATCTGGTCCACCAGTCCGCCCCACGATTCGACCAGCAGCCGCCCGCCGGTGTAGAAGATCGTCCCGGCCACGGCGATCGCGATGACGGGATCGAGCCACGTCTTGCCTGTGAATTGCACCAGGATCAGCCCGACGACGACCCCGGCGGTGGTCAGCACGTCCGTCAGCAGGTGCTTGCCGTCCGCGATGAGCGTCGGGCTCTGCAGTCGCCGGCCGCCGAGGTAGACGCACGTCGCCAATAGCCCAAGCAGCACGGCGATGCCGACCAGCATCCACGAGCCGGTGTCGAGGTTGCGCACCTCGGCTCCGACGGCGAGGCGGCGCGAGGCCTCGAAGACGATGACGGCCCCGGCGAGCACGATCATCGCGCCCTCGATGCCGACGGCGACGAACTCGACCTTGCCGTGGCCGTAGGGGTGCAGCCGGTCCGGCGGCTGCGCCGCGTACCACGTGGACAGCGCGGCGACGGCGGCGGCGGCGAGGTTCACGATCGACTCCATCGCGTCGGAGAGCACCGCCGCGGAGTTGGTCAGCGCGAAGACGGCGAACTTCAGGCCCATGATCATCGCGCCGCCGGCCAGCGCTAGCCACGCCACCTTCTTCGCCCGCCGCGCCATCTGCAGGTGTGCCGCGTGTTCCGCCATCACCGGATCATGCGCCGCGCCGCCGCGAAGATCTGCTCTTCCAGGTGCTCGGCGGTCATCCCGACGGGGATCCGGGTGTCCGTCCGCGCCGGCAGCTGGGACAGCACCTCGACGCGCACGCGCCGGACCATGCAGCCGGCGAGACGGGTCCGCAACGTGTCGAGGTTCCGGGCGCCGAAAGCCGCCTCCCCGAAAGCCGCCTCCCCGAAAGCGAACGAGCAGCCGATCAGTGCCGACCGCGCCGCCGGTCGACCCGCTGCCGTTCCTCGCGCTCGTGCAACTCCTGCCAGCTTCGCCCGTGGCGCACGTCTTCCCAGCAGAACCGTATGCCCTGGTTGTCGGTCGGATTGACGCCCGGACACCCAGCCCGGCGCCTCCCTTTGTGCACTCTCGTGGGCCGCCCTGCTCAAGCGCGTGTTCGCCTTCGATGTCCTGCGCTGTCCACCCGGTGGCGTTGGTCCATAGAGAGACTGGCGCTCGTCACAGCGCGATGACCTCGCCGGGCTTGAGGTCCGGTTTGAGCTCCCAGTACCAGGCGCTGCCGCGCCAGATGCGACGCGCGCCGAGCGCAGACAGCCGGGCGCGCCACCTGCCCAGGTAGTCCGTGAGGAGCCGGTCACGCTCCCGCCGTTCCGCGATCTGCCACTGGCTTGGCCGAGGTCGTCGAAGAACTGCGCCGGCGAGGTGGGACATTCGCGCGATACTTTGTGGTCGTGAGCCCCCTTGCGAGCACGGAAGACCCGACCCTCGATGAGATCGCCCGGCGCCTGGTCGACCTCCTGCGCCCCGATCGCATCTACTTGTTTGGCTCCCGGGCCCGTGGTGATGCGGGACCTGACGGCGACTATGACCTCATGGTCATCGTTTCCCATCTCGATGTGCCAGCCTACAAGCTCGCGCAGCGTGCGCACGGGGTGCTGTGGGGACTCCGCGCCGCGGCCGACATTCTCGTATGGCCGCGCGAGGCGTTCGACGCCCGGCTGCACCTTCGCGCGTCCCTTCCTGCGACCGTTGTCCGGGAGGGCCGCCTGCTACATGCCGCCGGACGATCCGCGGCTGGCCGACGCGCGTGCCTGGCTCCGCAGGGCGGCCGACGACCTACGTGGTGCCGAGATCGACCTTGCAGCGTCGCCGCCGCTCACAGGCGACGCTGCGTTCCACTGCCAGCAGGCGACCGAGAAGGCCCTCAAGGCGGTCTGGCGCGTGTCCCGGCCGCCGCGCGGCCGTAGTCGGATCGTCGCTCGAACTCTCACATGTCGAGGCCGCCGTTGACGCCCCACACCTGGCCGGTGATGTAGGACGACGCGTCGGCGGCCAGGAAGTGCACGACCCTGGCGACCTCCTCGGGCTTGCCGAGGCGAGCGAGCGGGATCTGCGCCACGATCTTCTCCATCACCTTCGGCGGGACGTGCTCGAGCATCTCGGTCGCGATGAACCCCGGCGTCACGGTGTTCACGGTGAGCCCGATGTTGTCCGGCTCCGTGAGCTTGCCCGCCTTCGCGAGCAGGAACGCCGCTTCGCGGGCGAGCGTCTTCGTCAGGCCGAACAGCCCTGACTTGGACGCGGCATAGTTCGCCTGGCCGATGTTGCCCGTCTCGCCGATGACGCTCGACACGTTCACGATGCGGCCGCTGCCACGCTCCGCCATGTGCCGGAGCGCCGCCTGCGAGAGGAAGAACGCTCCCGAGAGGTTCACGTTGAGCACCTTGAACCAGTCGTCATCCGCCAGCTTGAGCACGGTCTTGTCGATGGTGATGCCGGCGTTGTTGACCAGGATGTCGAGGCGGCCGTGCATGGCGATCACCTCGGCGACCGTGCGGCGGCAGTCGTGCGGATCACCGACGTTGCCCCGGTGGATGCTCACGTCGGTGCGGTACGTGGAGGCGAAAGCCTCACGGAACTTCTCGGCCGCCGGCGTGTTGCCGGCATAGCCAGCCGCGACCGTCGCGCCCTGGCTGGCCAGGCTGCGGCAGATCGCCGCGCCGATGCCTCGCGTGCCGCCGGTGACGAACGCGACACGACCCTTCAGCTTGTCGCCGACGCGGGTGGCGGTGCTCTCGTCCTGCTGCGCGATGTTCGCGTTCGTCATGTCGGCTCCTCCGGGAGCGAGTGAATGGGCCGCCGGGTCGCCCGCAGCCACCCCATTGTTCCACCGATTTCATGGGGGCCCCGAAATGGCCCCCCAATCCCCCCAGACGTTCGCCGGGCCCGGGGTGAACCCGGGCCCGGCTCTACCACTCCGGTTTGCTCACGACCTCCGAGCCGGCGCGCGGCCGGCGAAAGCCGCAGCACCTCCCCCCTGGACGTTCGGCTCCGTCCGGGCTACCTTCGGCAGCGTTGCCGGGACCAGGAGGATCGGGCTCGGGAGAGAGGACATCCGATGAAGATCAAGGCGGCGAACGGGGTCGCGCGGATTCTCAAGGCCGAGGGCGTGCCGTGGGTGAGCTGCTATCCCACCAACCACGTCAACAACGCGCTCGGCGAAGAAGGCGTGCCGATCCTGATGATGGGCGAGGAGCGCTTCGCGGTCGCGGTGGCCGACGCGTTCTCGCGTGTGACCTGCGGCAAGCGGATCGGCGCGTGCACCATCATGGCGAACCTCAACGCCGCCGGCATCCAGATGGCGTACGGGGCGATCGCCCAGGCGTGGGAGGACTCGTCGCCGCTCCTCGTCATCACGGAAGGCGTCGGTCAGGGTGCCGGCCGGCACACGCACTTCGACATGGCCCAAGCGCTCGCGCCGGTCACGAAGTGGGTCGGCAAGATCGACCGCGCCGAGCTCGTGCCCGACTACCTGCGCCGCGCCTTCACGCACCTGCGGTCCGGCCGTCCCGGGCCCGTCCTGCTGATCGTCCCGCGCGACCTCGGCGAGTACGACGAGGACGAGCATCCGTACACGCCGGTCAAAGGCTGGCGGTGGGGGCCCGATCCCGACGACGTGAAGGCCGCGGTGAAGACGCTCCTCGGCGCGAAGGACCCGCTGCTCTACGTGGGGGAGGGCGTCTACTACGCCGACGCCACGAGCGAGCTCCTGCAGCTCGCCGAGCTCGCGCAGGTGCCGGTGCTGACGACGCTGAAGGCCAAGGGTGCGTTCCCCGAGCACCACCCGCTGTCCGTCGGCGTGCGCGGCTCGCTCGCCGAGCACTTCCTCAGGCGGTGCGACGTCCTCTTCTCGATCGGCTCGAGCCTCTTCCCCAACCGGTTCAGCCACGCGATCCCCGACGCCCGGGCGAAGACGATCGTCCAGTGCACGGTCGACACCCTCGACATCAACCGGAGCTACGAGACGGGCCACGCGGTGATCGGCGACGCAAAGCTCACGCTCCAGGCCCTCATCGAGGAGCTGTCGAAGCAGACGGGCGGCGGGGTGCCGAAGAAGGCCGCGCTCGCCGGCGAGATCCGCGCCGCCAGGCAGGAGTTCCTCGCGAAGTTCCGGCCCTGGATGGAGTCGAACGAGACCCCGATCAACCCGTACCGCGTGATCGGCGACCTCATGAAGGTGCTCGACCCGAAGGCCTCGTTCGTCACGGCGGACTCGGGCAACACGCGTGACCAGCTCAGCACCGTCTACGAGGCGCACGTCCCGCGCGGTCACCTGGGCTGGGGCAACGTCTCGACGCTCGGGTTCAGCCTGGCGGGCGCGATCGGGGCCAAGCTCGCGTACCCGGAGCGGCAGTGCGTGCACGTCACCGGCGACGCGGGCGTCTGCTACATGATGGGCAACTTCGAGGCGGTGGCACGTTACAGGATCGGGATCACGACGCTCCACATCAACAACGGCGGCTACTCCGGGTACGGACCCGGCTTCTGGGGCGCGGGGCACGACCCCTACACGTGGAAGGTGTCGGATCACTCGTCGGCCTGCATGGCCACGATGGCGAGGGCCGTCGGGTTCCACGCGGAGGACGTCACCGAGCCGTCGGAGATCGTGCCGGCGCTCAGACGCGCGTTCGACGAGAACGCCAGGGGCCGCCCGGCGTATCTCGAGCTCATCTGCTCGCATCACCCGGTGCACGGAGGCTGGGTCCGGCCCGCGTAAGCGCGCGACTGCTGCCCAGCGTGCAGGGCACGGTGCACCGCCTCCCCGTGCAGGTCACGCAGCCCGAATGCCCGGCGGCGCGCCGTAACTGACCGTTCGATCGAGCGCGTGCCGCGCGCGGCGAGCGTGGCACGGAATCGGCGTACCGAGCGCCGTCATGCGCGTCCGAACGATCGGCCTCAGCGTGATGGCGCTTCTCGTCGTCGTGCCCGGCGCCCACGCCGCGACCTCCGAGCAGATCGAGGATGCGCGCACGCACGCGCTCGCGTGGCTGCTCCTCGATCAACACGCCGACGGAAGCTGGAAGAGCGCGGCGGGAACGGAAGCCGCCGCCACGGCCGCAGCCGTCTCGGTGCTCACCCGTGCGCTTCCCGGCAGCTACGCGCACGCGCGGGGCATCGCGTGGCTCGCCAACGCCACCGTTGCGAGCGTCGATTCCCGCGCGCGCGCCGTGAGCGGCCTGCACGCCGCCGGCCTCGATGTCGCGGCCTCCGCGCAGCAGCTGGCCGCCGCACGGAACGCGAAGCTCACGTGGGGCGCCTACCCCGGCTACGACACGAGCTTCCCCGACACCGCCCTGGCGCTCGGCGCCGTTCGTGTCGCGGACGCATCCTTCCCCGAACCCGACCTGCAGCGCGCGCTCTGCGCCATGCTGGCCGGGCAGCGGACCGATGCGGACGCAGCCGGAAGCTGGGGTCACGTGCCACTGGCCGCCGTGCCGACCATGACGGTGCTGCCCGCCGGCGTGCTCGTACCGACGGCGCTGAACGTCCTCGAGGTCCATGCGCTCTCGCGGCGGTGGTCCACCGTGCCCTGCTCGACGCGCTCGCTCGCGACGGCCATCGACACGGGGACGACATGGCTGCTCGCGAAGCAGAATCCCGCCGACGGCGGCTTCGGGGACCAGGGCGCCAGCACCGTGATGGACACCGTGCACGCGCTCGCGGTCCTGAACGTCCTGCGGTCGGACGAGCGGCGACTCGCCTCGCGCCCGACCTACGATGCCGCGGCCGACGCCGCGCTCGGCTATCTCCTCGGCGCGAGGACCACCGACGGAAGCTGGAGAGGCGACGCGCTGCAGACGGCGCTGGCGCTCGACGCCTTTCCGCCGCTTCCCGAGCCGCTCGCCGACCGTGACCGCGACAGCATCCCCGACACCGTCGAGGCGGTCTTCGGCACGGACGTCCTCACCGACGACTCTCGCTTCCTGGCGCGCGGCAACGGCCGATACGCGCTCACGTCGCTCGCTCCCATGCGCGTCGTCGCCGGCGCTCCGGGCGTCACGCTCGCCGTCAGAGGCGACGGCTTCACCCCCGCGTCCGAGGTGCGATGGCAGGGCGCCGGCCGGCCGACGACCCATGTCAGCGCGACCGAGCTGCGTGCCGCGGTCGGTGCGACGGACCTCACGACTGCCGGCAGCTTCGTCGTCAACGTGTTCACGCCCGCGCCCGGTGGTGGCGCAACCTCCCCGCTCGCCCTCACCGTCGTCAATCCGGTCCCGACCGTGGCCGCCATCGCCCCGGGCACCGTCGTGGCCGGCAGTCCGGGCGCCACCCTCACGGTGACCGGGTCCGGTTTCGTCGCCACGTCGACCGTCGCGTGGAACGGCGCTCCGCGCTCCACGACGTTCGTCAGCCCGGCCGAGCTCCGCGCGACGATCACCGCCGCGGACATCGCGAGCGCCGGCATCGCCGCGGTCGCGGTCGTCACGCCCGCGCCCGGCGGCGGCACATCGGCCGCCCGCGCCCTCACCATCGAGAGCCCGGTGCCCGAGCTCACCTCGCTGTCGCCGAGCAGTGCGATGGCCGGCGGCGGTCCCTTCACCGTGACCGTGTCGGGCACCGGGTTCGCCCCGTCCTCGGTCGTGCAGTGGAACGGATCGAGCCGGTCGACGACGTTCGTGAGCCCGACGCAGCTGCTGGCGGCGGTGCTCGCTGCCGACATCGCAAGCGCGGGCACGGCGACGGTCACCGTCTTCACGCCCGCGCCCGGCGGCGGCACGTCGGCAGGCGGGCCGTTTCCGGTCAACAACCCGTTCCCGACTCTGACGTCTCTCTCCCCCACCAGCGTGACAGCCGGCAGCCCGGACATCACGCTGACGGTGAACGGCACCGGCTTCGTGTCCAGCTCGGTCGTCCGGTGGAACGGGATCGCCCAGGCCACGACGTTCGTCAGCCCGACCCAGCTGGTCGCCTCGATCCCGGCCGGCATCCTGGCGCAGGGCGGCTACGCGAACGTGAGCGTCGTCTCTCCCCCTCCCGGTGGGGGCAGCACGGGGGTGCTGACGCTCACGGTCGAAAACCCCCCACCGGCGCTGGCGTCGCTCTCACCGTCGACGGTCATGGCGGGTGGGTCGAGCTTCACGGTCACCCTGCGCGGCAGCGGCTTCACGGCGAGCTCCATCGTGTACATCGTCAGCTCCCCTCGATCGAAGACGTTCATCAGCGCGACCGAGCTGCAGAGCGTGATGGCCGCGTTCGACATCGCGACCGGCGGTGCCCGGTCGGTCTGGATCGTCAACCCGCCACCGGGGGGCGGCACCAGCCAGAAGCTGACGCTCGCCGTCGACAATCCGGTGCCGTCCGTGACGACCGTGTCTCCCGCATCCGCGGTCGCCGGCGCCGCGCCGTTGACGCTCACGATCGCGGGCACCGGCTTCGTCTCCGCCTCGAGCGTGCGATGGAACGGTCTGGCGAGATCGACGGCGTACGCCAGCAGCACCCAGCTCCGCGCGAGCATCCCGGCGAGCGACCTCGCAACGGTGGGCACCGCATCCATCACCGTGAACAACGGTCCGCCCGCCGGCGGAACCAGCGCGCCCGTGCCGTTCACGGTCACGGAGAACACGGGGAACCCGGTCCCCTCGATCGCGTACCTCTCGCAGAAGAGCATCGCCGCCGGCTCACCACCATTCACCCTCGCCGTCACGGGCAGCGGCTTCGTCGCCGGATCGGTCCTCCACTGGAACGGAGCCCCCAGGGCCACGACCGTGCTCAGCGCGACCCAGCTCCTGGCGGCGATCACGGAGACCGACGTCGCCGCGGTCGGCACCGCCGAGGTCAGCCTCTTCAACCCGTCGCCCGGCGGTGGATCCAGTGCGCCGGCACCGTTCGCCATCACGGAGTATGCCGAGAACCCGATCCCGGCACTGACCTCGCTGTCACCGAAATACGCGTACGTGGGCGACGGAGCGTTCACGCTGGTGGCGACCGGCACGTCGCTCACGCGCACGACCGTGCTCCGCTGGAACGGGCACGACCGGCCGACGACGTACGTCAGCGGCCGCCAGGTCCGGGCGGCGATCCCCGTCAGCGACGTCATGGCCCCGGGCACCGCTGCGATCAGCCTCTTCACGCCCGCGCCGGGGGGCGGGACGAGCGAGACGCGGAACCTCCTCATCCTCGCCAATCCCGCGCCGTCCGTCACCTCTATGTCGCCGTCGAGCGCGGCGCCTGGCGGTCCCGGGTTCACGCTCACGGTCGCTGGATCCGGGTTCGTGCGCTCCTCGGTGGTCCGCTGGAACGGCCAGGACCGGCCCACGACGTTCGTCTCATCGGCGCGCCTGCAAGCCGCCGTCCCCGCCAGCGACATCGCGAGCTTCGGCACCGCGTCGGTCTCGGTCTTCTCGCCGGCACCCGGCGGCGGCAGCAGCACGGCCCGGATCTTCAGCGTCGAGAACCCGCCGCCCGCCCTCCTGTCGATCACCCCGGCGAGCGCGCCCCTCGAGTCCGCCGGGCTCACGCTGTCGCTCACGGGCTTCAGGTTCCTCCCATCGTCCGTCGTGCGGTGGAACGGGATGGACCGGCCCACGACGTACGTCAGCTCGACACAGCTCCAGGCCGCGATCCCGGCGAGCGATCTGCGAGTGCCGGCGAACGCCTCGGTCGGGGTGAGCGTGTTCAACCCACCGCCGGGAGGCGGAACGAGCGGAAGCGTCCTCTTCGTGGTCGGCGGCTCCCCTGTCACCACGTCGCTGGCGCCCTCGGCCGCCGGCGCGGGCGCCGAGGCCTTCACCCTGTCCATCCACGGCCTCAACTTCACGGCGACCTCGTCGGTGTCCTGGCACGGTCGAGCGACCACGCCCACGTACGTGAGCTCCACCGAGCTCAGGATCGGCGTGCCGGCCATCGATCTCACGACGAGCGGGACTCGATCCGTGCAGGTGTCCCAGACAGGGCTGTACGGCGGGGACTCGAACGTCGCCACCTTCACGGTGAAGCCGGTCCCCGACATCGTCCTCGACGACGGCCAGCCGGGCACGAGCTTCACCGGCGAGTGGCTGGAGGTGTTCGCGGCCGATGCCTTGGGCCAGCGCGCGCTGGCGAGCTCGGGGACGGGCGAGGCGACCTACCGGTGGACTCCCACCATCCCGCTCGCAGGCGGCTACGAGGTGTCGCTGTGGTGGCCGTCGGGGCCGGGCAGCGCTTCGATGCCCGTCACGATCGCCGACGCGACCGGCCGACACGAGGTCGACGTCGACCAGACGCTCGCCGCCGGCCAGTGGCGGTCGATCGGCACGTTCACGTTCGGCGCGGGCAGCTCGGGGTACGTCGAGGTCTCCACGACCGGCCCCGACCGCATCGTCGCGGATGCCGCGCGGTTCGCACCTGTGACAACGGGCGAGGTCGCGACCCTGTCGGTCTCGAAGTCGCTGAACCTCGGCGACGGCACCGTCACGGCCCAGCCGGGTGGGATCGACTGCGGCACGGACTGCACCGAGACGTACCTGGGGGGCTCGACCGTCACGCTCGCCGCCGTCCCCGCACCCGGATCGACCTTCACGGGCTGGACCGGCGATGCCGACTGCGCGGATGGTGTCGTCACGCTGACCGCGTCCCGGTCCTGCGTGGCCGTCTTCGCCGGCGACGAGATCGTCATCGACAACGGCCAACCGGGCACGAGCTTCACCGGCAGCTGGTCGATTGCGGCGGCGCCTGCGCCATATGGCGCCGACGCGCTCGTCGCCACGGGGATGGGCGGCGCGACGTACCGCTGGACGCCGGCGATCCCGGCCGGCTGGCAGTACCAGGTCTTCATCTGGTGGCCGCCGGATGCGACCCTCTCGGCGACCGTCCCGGTCACGATCTCGGCGTACGAGCCGCTCGCCGCGTCGCCGTGGATCTACAGCCGCACGGCGAACCAGCAGGCCGCCGGCGGCCAGTGGCAGCTGCTCGGCACCTTCGGGTTCCTCGCGGGCAGCTCCGGCTACGTGGAGATCTCCGATGCCGGCGGCCGCGCTGCGGCGGACGCCGTTCGCTTCGTCCCGTACGGGCCGTTGCCCCCCGCCGACTCATGTGGCGGCTGCGGAGGCGGCGAAGCCGGCGGCTTCTGATGACACCGAGGGCTGCGCTCATCACGACGAGCAGGAGGAACGCCATGCGGTGGGTGATCGTTGCAGCGCTCGCGATCGGATGCCTGGGAGCGGTCGTCGGCGCGGACGCGCAGGTGAGGGGGCGCGATCTGCGGATCGCTGCGCGCGGCAGCGAGACCACGGGCGACGCGATGAAGCTCGACTGTGACCTCGACTTCGTGTCGGTCCCGTCCAACCTGTTCGCCGGCGTCTGCCGCCTCACCCTCGGGGCCGACGAGGTGCTCCTGAACGGCACCGACTACGACCGCCGGAGCATGCCGGCGGTGACCCTGAACGGCCTCCTCACCATCACGGCGGTGGCCGCATCCGCCACGGGTCGCTTCGCGACGATCGCCCCGGACTTCCCCGTCTCCATCGAGCTCGACCCGCTCCGCCGCGAGTGGCGGCTGCGCGCCGGCGTGCCGGGAGGCGCGGCCGAGACCGTGTCGAGCGGCGCCCTCACCGGCGGCCGCATGCTCTTCGCGCTCCCCTGAGCGTCTGACCACCACCGTCGCCACCCGCGAGGGCTCCATGCAACCGCTGGCTCGCACGACCCGTCTCACCGCTTCCTGCCTGCTATTGGTGGTCTCGGCCGCCGGCGTCGCGCTCGGGGCTCCCCCGGATCGCGCGCCACTGCCCGACGACGTCGTGAAGCGGCTCGTGCACGGGCCGCTCCGCAAGCATCGGCGCCCGCCGACCGCCGCGCTGGAACGCCACCTCGACGACACGCTGGCGCTCCTCGAACGGATGCAGGTCGAGACGCGGGACCACCGCGGCCCGGGCTCGCGCCCCGCACCGGCGACGACCAGCCAGATGCTGCTCGGGCCGGCGCTCCATGAGCTCGCGCTCGTGCGCGACGACCTCCGCCGGGAGGTCGCTCGTGTCCTCCGCGGGCCGCGACCCGACCTCCTCGTTCGATTCGAGGAGCGGTTCGACCGGGTCCAGCGCCTCCTCGAGACCGTCCAGCAGGCGAAGACGAAGGCCGCTCGCTCCAGGGCGCTCACCGCGGCGGCCAGGGAGCTGCGCGCGCACCGCACGGCACGAGCCGCGCGGGAGGTCGACCGGACGCCGGGGCCCTTGCAGACCTGGCGGCAGGAGCGGGCCACCGATCAGCCGAGCTGGGAGCCCGCGCCTGCGCCCGGCTACATGACCTGGCAGCCACGCCCGAAGGTCTACGCATTCCTCGGCGACCCCGTCTTCCTCTCCGCCGCGCCGGTGCCCGGTCAGGAGGGAACCTGCGAGTACACCGACGACGATCTGGGCCGAGGCGCCGTGCAGCGCGCCGAGACCGCGCTCACGGACGAGATCCGACAGCTCGCGCACAGGCTCGGCGACTCGCCCGCCAGGATCTACGAGTACGTCTCGAACGAGATCGCATTCGAGCCGTACTACGGCTCCCTGAAGGGTGCGATGGGCACGCTGTACTCGCGCGCCGGCAACGCCACCGATCACGCGTCCCTGCTCATCGCGCTGCTGCGCGCCTCCGGCATCCCCGCCCGTTACGTGAAGGGCGTCATCAGGTTCGACGACGACCCCAGGGTCTTGCGCTGGATCGGAGCGAAAGATCACGTCGGCGCACGGTGGATCCTGCGGAAGGGCGCGATCCCGGCGGCGGCGTTCGGTAACGACCCGGCCACCCCGGCGCTCGAGGACGACCCGGCCGTCAAAACGGTGCAGTTCACCCACGTGTGGGTGGAGGCCTGTGTCCCCTACAAGAACTACCGGGGCACCGGCGCCGACGCGAGCGGGCACCGGTGGATCCCGCTCGACCCGAGCTTCAAGGACCGCACGTACCAGCCCGGCATCCCCGAGACCGCCGGCACCGTGACGTTCGACTACCGCACCTTCCTGTCGTCGCGCTCGGAGGTCCTTCCCGAGGAGCGCTACGCGGAGCTGGTCGAGACTGACGTGCGTCAACGCGACCCGCGCCTCACGCTCGCGGACGTCCCCTATCGCGGCGCCACCATTCCCCGCATGACCGACATCCTGCCCGCGTCGTTGCCGTACGAGGTCGTGGCGTTCGCGGCCTGGACGACCGGCGCCAACAGAACCGCCGAGGTCGCGGAGGTCCCTGCCGCCCACCGGTACATGCTCGAGATCATCCCCGAAGACGGCGCCACGCCGGAGCACGACCTGTCGAGGGCGGCGGCGGGCTGGTTCATCAGCATGCCTCCGGAGCGCTGTGGCATCGATCAGTACTTCATCGACTTCATCTACTGCGTCCCCGCCGTGTTGGTGCCGGTCTCCGAGATCGTCCTCACGCGAGTCACGCTGTCCTTCGAAGGCGCGACGGACGACGACCGGGCCGCGCTCGCCGCGTGGAAACGCAGCCCGGACGAACCGCCGCTCCCCTGCACCAAGACGGTTGGCGGGGTCACGAGCCCGCTCCTGGTCGTGCCGTCGATCAAGGTCGACGGCGTCGAGAGGCCCCTCACCAGTCCGATGGGACCGCTACCGGCACGCGTCGGCCTCTGCACGACCGGGCACCGGTTGACCGTGCGTATCGCGCTCGCAGACGGCGCCGCGACCAGCCTCAATGGCCGCGTCATGGCTTCCACCGGAACGCCTGCCTTGAACACGGTCGTCTTCAGGAACCTCCAGGCAGCCGACTACCACGCGATCCTCAGCTACGCGTTCCAGACCTCCGATCGCCTGCTGGCCGAGCGAGCGGCGCGGCTCCTCGAGGCGGTTCGCAACACTCCGGACGCCAACGCGAACGAGGACGAGACCGTTGGTCAGTTCCTGCACCTCGTCGGGCTCAAGTACCTGCGTCATCTCTCAGACGGGATCCGGCGCATCGGAGAGCTCGACGGCGGCTCCGGGCAAAGCGGCCTCCACCTCGGCTTGACCTCGGCTCGCACCAAGGTCACCTACCTGTTCGACGAACCGTTTGCGATCTATCGGAGCGGCTTCCTGGTCGACGTCCCCGGGGGCGTCGTCCGCAACGTCGATCTGCGGACGGGCGAGCCGCGGTGGAGCACCTTTCGACTCGCCACGTACAACGGCTCGGCGCTCGAGTCGTTCGTCTGGCAGGAGAACGCGCGCCTGGACGCGGTCAGCACCGTGCGCGGGATGCAGTTCGCCGCCGAGCAGGGCTTCGAGCACGTGACCATCACGCGGGAGAACAAGTCGGCCGACCTCGCGAAGCTCACTGCCGATCAGCCCGATCCCGCGCTGAAGTACACGGCGGCCGAGGTCGCCCGCCTCGAGCAGGAGGTGGACGCGGGGTTCACGGTGACGGCGCCGGTCCGCCGGCTCACGTACGGCAACTGGAACGGCATCGTGTGGATGCAGGAGCGGAACGGCCCGACGACGTCGATGGAAATCGGAGCCTTCATCAGCGGCGGATACGCCGGCGGGTTCGCGATCCTGGATCCGGTCACCCCGGACATCACCTTCGACCTGCCGCTGCCGCCGCCGCCCATCGACGACATCCTGAGCGTGTTCCGGTTCGGCAACGGCCGTGAGCAAGGCGCCGATGCCGCGCTCGTTGTCACCGCAGGCGACCCCGTCAACATGGTGACCGGCAACCTCTACCACGTCGAGCGCGACATCGCGATCAAGGGCCGCGGCCTGCCCCTCGTCTTCGAGCGCAGCTACAACAGCCGCGCGCCCGAGGACGGCCCCCTCGGATACGGCTGGACGCATACCTTCAACCAGTTCCTGGTCTTCAACGATGACGACGCGAACGGCATTGCCGGCGAGCCGGCCGACAGCGACGGCATCACGTCGTCGGTCACCTGGGTCGATGGCACCGGAACGCGGAAGATCGTCCCGGTGACCGGGACCGCGGGCGGCGTGCCGATCGGTCCGGCGTTCAACGCGCCGGCGGGGCTCTTCTTCCGCGTCGTGCGGACCGCCGACGGCGCGTACATGATCCGCGAGAAGAGCGGGCTCACGTACACGTTCGAGAGCGTCGCAGGCATCGTCCAGGCGCCGGAGCCGCAACGCGCGCGCCTGGTCAGCATCGCGGATCGGAACGAGAACAGGCTGACCCTCGCCTACGGCGCCAGTGGAAGGCTCGAACAGGTCAGCGATTCGGTCGCCACCTGTCCCGGGCCGACGTGCCGGAGCCTCACCTTCACCTATGGTGCGGACGGACGGGTCTGGCGCGTCGCCGACTGGACCGGACGTACGCACGAGTACGGCTATGACGCCGCCGGCAACCTGGCCGTCTACAAGAACCCGCCGGCGCGCCGGAACGAGCAACCTCCGGTCACCTACACGTACTACCCGGACGCGCCGTTCACGCACGCCATGGAGCGCTACACGCTGCCGCGCGGCAACGGCATGACGTTCGAGTACTACGCGAACGGCAAGGTGTTCCGCCACTACACCACCCTGGGCGAGACGACGACGTTCACGTACAACGAGTTCCGGCGCGAGACCACCGTGGTCAACGAGCGCGGGCACACCCGGCGCTTCTTCTTCGACCGGTCCGGCAACCTCACGAAGCTGATCGAGGAAAACGGCGCCGAGCGGCGATACGCCTACGATGCGCCCCCCAGGCACACCAACCGCCTGTCGGCGCGCGACCCCATGGGACGCGAGACGCGGTACTGCTACGACGGCCGTGGCAACGTCACGCTCGTCATCCTGCCGCCCGCGCCCGCCGCCGCGACGTGCGAGGCCCCCGGGGACGGCAGGAACACGATCGCGTATCGCGACTTCAACGACTTCGGCCAGCCGGCAGGCGTCAAGGACGCCCGCAATCACTGGACCCTCCACCGGTACGACGCGCGCGGCAACCTCGTCGACACGATCGCGCTCGCGGAGGGCAGGAGCGCCCTCGCGGACCCGGACAACCCGACCGAGGCCGAGGTCGTCAGCTGGACCATCAACACGTACGACACGTTCGGCAGCCTGGCGTCGACCAGGCGAGTGAGCAACATCGCGGCGAAGACCGGACCGACGGTCGAGTACGACTACGACGATCGGAACAACGGCGTCGTCGGTCTCAACCTCGTGGGCATCAGGCGCCTCAATGCCGACGGCACCGTGCACGCCACCGCGACGCTCGAGTACGACTCGCTCGGGCGCACGACGAAGGGCGTTCGCCCGGACTGGTACGAGACGCGGGCGGAATACGACGACGTCGAGCGCATGACGGTGGGCACGGACGACTTCGGAAGGCTGCGCGAGCATCGGTACGACGCCAACGGCAACCTGGCGAGCAGCGCCCTGCTCGCCGGCGACGTCGCCGACACCATCACCTTCACCTACGATCTATCCGATCGCCGGACGACCACCACGGGCGCCGCGGGGTTCATCACCAACTTCGAGCACGACGCCGCGGGCAATCTGGCCGCGGTCACGAATCCCGACGGCTTCACCCTCCGGTTCGAGTACGATCCCAACCACCGTGTCATCCGCGCCGTCGACCAGGAAGGGAACGCGGTGAGCCGGACCCTCGACCTCGACGGCAGGCCACGCTCCGTCACCGATCCGAACGGCAACACGACGCGGCACACCTATTACGGCCCCGAGCAGGAGGGCCGGCTGAAGAGCACCGTCGATGCGCGGCAGCCCGTCGGGCGGCGCACGGAGCTCTCGTACGACGAGAACGGCAACGTCACCCGGGTCACGGAGGCGCCGACCGATGAGGAGCCGGAGGGCCGGACGACGGTGACGAGCTACGACGAGCTGAACCGCCCCGTCCGCGTCATGGGTCCTCGCTACGCCGATCCCGAGCGCGGCGGCGTCATCCGGCCACTCACGACGTACCGGTACGACCTCCTCGGCCGGCTCGTCGAGATCCAGGCCGGCCACGTCTCGCCCGAGGGCGCCGACGTCCTGGCGCGCCAGATGGCCTACGCGTGGGACGACTTCGGGGGCAAGCGTGCCGAGAGCGACGGCGCCGATCGGACCTGGCGCTTCACCGCGGACGCGCATGGCAACGTCAGCAGCATCACCGATCCCAGGCAGCAGACCACGACCTTCACCTACGACTATGGCGGCCGCTTGAAGACCCGGGAGGACCACGCTCGCCGGCTCACGCTCTACACGCGCAACGACCTCGGTCAGGTTCGCGTGGCGCAGGGCCCGGACGTGACGTACACCTACGCGTACGATGCGGCGCACCGGCTCGCCAGCGTCCTCGACAGCCGTGGCAACAAGCAGCTCACCTACGCGTGGAGTCCCGGTGGCCTGCTCAACGCCATGGAGGACGGCGACGGCGGGCGCACCGACTACCTCTACGACCCGGCCGGGCGCCTCACCGGCATCTGGGCGCCCAACGGCGACCTGGTCACCTTCGTCCGCGACGCGGCCGGTCGTCTCACCGAGAAGTGGCTGCCGAACGGCCCCGTGTCGCGCTACACCTGGAACACCGACAACACGCTTGCCAGCCTCGTGAACCAGGCCGGCGCGAGCGTGGTCAGCCAGCACGTCTACGCCTACGATGACGCCGGCAATCGCGTCACGCACGAGGAGACCGCCGGCGGGACGACGAGCATCTACGCGTACGCGTACGACCCGCTCTCCCGCCTGGTCGAAGTCACGAACACGGCCATGACGCCGCCGGCGATCGAGCGCTACGCCTACGATCCCCTCGGCAACCGCACGCGCAAGACGTCGGGCGCGGACACGCTGACCTACTCCTACGACCTGCGCACCAACCAGCTCACGGACGTTCGCGGCGGCGCGGCGCTGGCCGCGGCCTTTCTCTACGACGACAACGGCAACCTCGTCCTGAAATGCGAGGGCGGGGCGGTCACGGTGAGCGCGGGCACGTGCAGCGGCACCACCGTCACCGAGCTGACCTACGACGCCCTCAACCGGATGGCGCGAGCCGCCAGGAGCGATCTCCCCGCGCCCCAGACCTACGTGTACGACGACCAGGGACGGCGCATCCAGAAGACCTTCGGCGCATCCGTCACGCACTATCTCTACGACGGCCTCGACATCGTCGCCGAGTACGGCGCCGCGTGGGGCGCGCCCGCGGCCCTGCACACCCATGGCCCCGGCGTGGACATGCCGTTGCTCCGCCAGGCCGGCGCGCAGGCTCACTACTACCACCAGGACGGTCTCGGCAGCGTGCTCGCCGTCACCACCGCCTCCGGAGCCGTCGCGGCCAGCGCGCGCTACGACGCCTGGGGCAACACCGTCGCGAGCACGGGCGTCCTCCCCGTCTACGGCTACAGCGGCCGCGAGCCCGACGAGACCGGGCTGATCTACTACCGCGCGCGGTACTACGATCCGGCGGTGGGCCGCTTCACGCAGCCGGACCCGATCGGGTTCGCCGGTGGCGACATCAATCTCTATGCCTACGTCAAAGGCAATCCGGTCAACGAAACCGATCCTACGGGCTTGCGAAACATCCTCGTGCCTGGCATCAATATCTCCGGCACGCGAGAAGACAGGTGGTGGCGGCCAGGAAGTCGCTTTGACAGGGCGTTTCGGCGCTTTACGGGGGAAACGTCCAGCGAGGCGCTCGATTGGGACGGGGTTAACACTGCGGCCGCGGGAACGAAGGCGGCGCGCGACCTGGCGGCGATGGTCAACAGCATTCCTCTGGGAGAGAAGGTCTACATCTTCGCCCACAGCCGCGGCGGCAACGTCGCGGCGGAGGCCTCGCCGCTGTTCAACCGGCGGGTCGAATTCGTGGTAACGGCTGGGACGTCGGTCCGCCCGGACTATACCTTTGATATGAGCCAGATCGGTCAGGGCGTGGCGATCAGCACGCCGAACGACTGGGTTCAGGGTTGGGGAGGGAACAGCGTCACCCTGCCACTTCTCGGGGAAGTGGGTCGGGCTGGCTGGGATCGGACCGAAGCGGGGTTCACCAACGTCCCCGTGCCCGAGCTTGGCAGCCACAGTGCCTATTACCGGGACTTCACCGTGACGATCGGGGCCATCGACAGGGCCATCCGGGGCTCGAGCACGACGCCGGCGACGCCCCCGGGTCTGGGCACGTACCGCGATGGCCGCGGGGGCGGGCGGCAAGGCAGTCACGTACGCGTACCGGTGGATGGTGGCCGCGGTGAGTGAGGCCCTGGACCCGCCGTGGGCCGTGGTATGGGAACGGAGCCCGATCTGGTTCGAGCGGTGGAAGCCGGGCGGGTTCTCGGAGTCTCCAAGTCGACGACTGGCGAGCGGGCCGGAGAGTTTCGTGACGGTGCTACGGCGGCAGCTTTACGGCCTGGACCGGCGGACGGGACGGACGGTGTGGACGCAGCCGCTCCAGGGCCAGGAAATCTTCGACTGGAGGGTAAGCGGTGACGTCCTCGTTTATGCCTCCTACGGGGAGGACGAAGCCGCCGGGCGGTACTGGGGAATCCGTTCGGTCATGGATTTGCGAAAGGGCAAGGCGATCTGGACACGGACGAGACCGACGCCGTATCTGCGAAAGGAGTGGCTGCTCGTCCATGACAAGCTGGTGGTGTATGGAGATGATCGCACGAGCGAATTGGCGGCGCTCGCACTCAGCGACGGAGCGGAGCGGTGGAAAGTGCCACAGGTGACCGGGGACGACTATCCCGTTCAGGCGAGCTGGTTCGCCTACGGTGACGTCCTCTACGCCTTGGCCAGGCAAGAGAAGAGTGGCGGCCTCTTCCTGAAGAGCTTCGATCTGGCGACCGGCCGTGAGCTGCCGCTTGCGCACCTGTTCGGCGGTGATGCGGTGAGCAATCTCTACGTTCCAAGTGCCGTCACACCGGACGGTAGGCTCTTCGTGGAGTACGACGCATTTCGGCTGGGTAAGGCGTCGATCGTGGCATACGACCTGGAAGGCAAGCGGCTGCTCTGGGAGACGAGAGTGCTCGATGGCACGGAATCCAGAGGTTACGAGGTGAGGTCTGGCAGGACGATCGTCGTGAGCGATGCCCCCGAACAGCCACTCGTCGCTACATACGACCCGAACCGCTACCTTATGTTGAACGCGGCCACCGGGTCGATCCTGAAGGATTCGGTGCTCCCCGGCTACGTCGGATGGACGGAGCACAACGCGGTGATCTACCGCTACCCGTATCTGTTCACCAGCGCGCGCCGGGCCCTCGAGACTGGCATGGCCTACGACCTGATCGCGCTCAACCTGGAGACGGGCAAGATCGACTGGGCGTATGAGATCGACCGGCAGAAGGAGCGCTTTCAGACTGCAGGCGCCGAGATCCTGAACTTTCTCGTTCACGATGACCATGTCTATCTGAGTCGGACGGATGCGCGCGTGATGGCCTTTCGGACGTCGCGCGGTTCGGGCTCGAGCCCATAGGGTCCCTCAGCGCTTCCCTCACGCGGTGTAACCGCGCGCGCCTCCTGGCCGGCTCTCGCGAAGGCGACGGCGGCGCAGACCAGAGCGACCTGCTCGGGCGACGAGCGCTGTGCAACGCGTTGCGCATCTGCGTGAACGCCGTCCTCCTTGCCGGCTGCACGGCTACACCTTGGCACTCGCCGACCCACGGCTGCCTCGTTCTCGACGGCATCGGCTTTGCGTCGCGAACGTGGACATGGACAACTCGATCAAGGACACGTGCCTGCTGTGCGCAAGGCCGGTCTACGAGGACGACCGCACCGTCAGGTTCCTCAGCGTGTGGGTCCACGACGAGTGCTACAGGAAGGACATCGGCGTGCCGCCGCGACGGCGTCCGCAGTTCCCGGAGGAACGAGCCGCCTGACGGGTTGGCGCAGCACCAATGAAACGGCGGACCGCCGCCCTGCGGCCGCCGCGTACGCGCGCTCCCCACCTTCCACTCGCGAGACCAGCTCCTCTCCGATCCGAGGCCCCGGGGCATCCCGCGGCTGCCCCGCGATCGCTTCTCCGATAGCCGCATCCCCGTTCCTGAATGACGACGGTCGCTTCACGCTCGGAACGGCAACGGGTCGCGCAGCTTCTCACGCGATCCCCGGATGCAGGCGTCCGAGATGGTCCGGCAGGACGAGGCGCTCAGGACGCGCCCGCCCTGGAGTATGACGGCCGTCATGGCGGTCGAGGCGCCACGCCGCCATGATGGTCACGAAGATCTTGCGTGCCCGGGCCACGGGCGAGGAGTCGTGACGATGAGCGAGCTGCTGGACAACCGCGAGCACCGCATCCGGACGCTGAAAGAGGTGATCCGGCACCTCCACGAGGGCCGCGCCCCGGCCGAGGTGAAGGGCCGCCTGGCGCAGCTCGTGCGCGAGTGCGGCGCGAGCGAGATCGCGTCGATGGAGCAGGCGCTCATGGCCGACGGCGTCCCGGCGAAGGAGATCATGAGCATGTGCGACCTGCACGCGCAGGTCGTGCGCGACATCCTCGTGGTGCCGCGGGAGATGCCGGTGCCGCCCGGACACCCGGTCGACACGTTCCGGCGCGAGAACGCGGCGCTCGGCGAGCAGGTCCGCGCGCTGCGGGCCGCGCTGGCGGCGCTGGCTCCGCCTGATGCCGGCGGCGGGGCGCCGGTCGAGAGGGGCCAGCTCCTCGAGTGCCGCCGGCTGTTCAACGAGCTGATGGACGTCGAGAAGCACTACCAGCGCAAGGAGCACCTGCTCTTCTCGTGTCTCGAGCGCCACGGGATCACCGGGCCGTCCACGGTGATGTGGGGCAAGGACGACGAGGTCCGGGCGCTGCTGAGGCAACTCGGCGCGGCGCTGAGCCAAGTCGACGGGACCGCCGGCGAATGGCGGATCGTCACGCAGACCGTCGCCGAGCCCGCGCTGCGCGCGGTCGAGGAGATGGTCTTCAAGGAGCAGCGGATCCTGCTCCCCATGTCGCTCGAGAACCTGACCGCGAGCGAGTGGGGCGAAGTGTGGTCTCAATCGCCGGAGTTCGGGTACTGCCTGGTGGACCCGCAAGAAGGATACGAGCCGCCACCGGCTACCACCGGCGTGGCCGCGCCGGCAACGGCCGAGGGCCAGCGTATCCGCGTGGCGATCGCGTCCGGGCCGTTTCTCCCGGGTTCAATCGCGACACCGCCGGCGACCACCGGCCCGAGCGCGTCCCCTGCCCCGCGCCAGCAAGCCGCCGCTGCGCCGGCGAAGCTCGGATCGGGGGCGCTCGTCTTCCCCACCGGCTCGCTGAGCCTGGCCCAGCTCAAAGCCATCTTCTCGACGCTGCCGGTGGACATCACGTTCGTCGACGCCGAGGACCGCGTCCGCTTCTTCAGCGAGGGCAGGAACCGCGTGTTCGCCCGGCCCAAGGCCGTGATCGGCCGGCGCGTGCAGCACTGCCATCCGCCGGCGAGCGCGGGCGTCGTCAACCGCATCCTCGACGACTTCCGTGCCGGCCGGCAGTGCGTCGCCGAGTTCTGGCTGGACTTCCGCAGCCGCTTCGTCCACATCCGCTACTTCGCGGTGCGAGACGAGAAGGACACCTACCTCGGCACGCTCGAGGTCACCCAGGACCTCACGCGAGAGCGCGCGCTCCAGGGCGAGCGCCGGCTCCTGGAGTACGAGTAGGAGCACGCGCCACCAGCCGGGTTTCGACGGGATCGCGAGGCACACGCCGCTCCGGCGCTGCGCGGTGTAACGCTGCCCACGACGAACGCGCCGGTGACTCCATGCCCCGCACCGGGCGCCGTGCGCGGCGCATCCAGACGGCCAGCAGGAGGCGACCATGACGCCCTCGACCCCGGGCAGCGGCGCGACACGCGGGAGTGGCGCTCGTGTTCCCGGCGGCGCGCTGAGCCGCGTTCGAGACCGGCTGCCACTCGCTACGGAAAGAGGTCGTCGACGGGCATCCGCCAGCCAGGCACGGCCGGCTCGGCCTCCGCGACCTCGCCCCGGCGGTAGACGGTGGGCGTATCCGGGCTCGTCGCCCGGTAGATGCGAACGACCTCGACGGCCAGGAGGTCGACGTCCCAGACGACGGTCGTCCCCGCGGCGAAGTAGTCCCGGCGCTTCTCGGCGATGGCCCGCTCGGCCACCGGTCCGTAGTCCCCCTCGCTGCGGACCTCCGCGGCGAAGACGGGCGCGCCCTCGAAGAATCTCATGCCCGGATCCGGCCCGACGTAGAACGCGACGTCGGGGCTGAACGATTCGCGGTGATGGACCAGTTCCGCCTTGCCGGGGACCCGAAGCAGATCTTCCATCGTCGGACGCGGTGTCATCGCCACCACCTGATCTCCGACGCCATCGGAGCACCTGCCTGCCGAGGCGTCCGCGCTCTACGCCCGCTGGTCCGCCGCCCGCCCCAGCTTTCGCTCCGCGAAGCCCTCCTGCATCGAGCTGCCGACGCCGAACGGCTCGAAGTTCGGGCCCCAGTCGGTGTCCTCCCAGCTCTTGTCGTTCGGGTCCCACACGTACGGCAGCGACAGCATCTGGCCCGGCGCCCACAGCATCTCGAACGCGCGGAAGGCGTCCAGCAGGATGCGGCGCTGCAGCGGCGCATCCCCCGCCTTGCCGGTCTCGTGGTTGAGCGGGAAGTTCACGAACACGGCGCGCGGCGTGCGCACCGAGAACGTGAGGTCCCACGCCGAGCTCATGCACAGCGTCGGGATGCCGGCCCGCTCGATCTCGCGCGCGACCAGTCCCACGGACTGGTGGCAGACGGGTCAGACGGGGACGCAGAGCGCGGCCTCCACCCCCATGGCTTGCAGATCGGCCACGACCTTCGGCGCCCGCTCCTGCACGTCTCGGCGGATGGAGTAGCCCACCACGAAGCTCACGGCACTGTCGGCGAGGCTGCCGATGACACCCGCTGCCTCGAGCTCGCGCAGGCGGTCGAGCGGGAACACGCAGTTCGCGTCGACGTCGGGATCGTTGTCGCGGTAGCCGTGGTGGTACACGCGCAGCTGCTTGAGGTCCGTGTCCTTCGGGATGAGGCGGTGTGAGATGTCGTTGTCCTCGAACGGCGGCTGCTCCGGCAGGTAGAAGCCGCCGGAGGACAGCAAGGCGACGCGACACTCCTTGATCGGCTTCGCGAGCGGGGCCCACGGCGCCTCGGTGTGGTACGCCCACTTGTACGGCGGGAACTTCGCGTACCGCTCACGCGTCCGCTGGATGTACGGGATCGGCATCGTGTCGCCTCCTATTGGGGGGACTATCGAAGCCCCCCAAGCCCCCCGGCGCTCGCACGCGCCCCGGGGGGTGCGAGGACGCACCCGTGGAACCCGGGGCGCGGCTCGACACCGGATCCGCAGCTCAGCTCGTCGCGCGCTCGATGCCCGCGACGCGCTCCGCGAGCTTGCGCTTCGCCGCCCAGTCGGTCAACCGCTGCACCACGACCTTCTGCGCCTGCGGCGAGCCCGCGCCGTGCATGCACTCCACGATCGGCGTCGCGCCCGTCATGTTCTCGATCAGCCGGCCGAGCCGGATACGCTCCTCGGCGCTCACGTCCGCGCGCGTCTTGTAGTACTTGCGGACGAAGTCCGCGACGCGCGGATTCGAGAGCTCGCGCTCCGAGACCATCGTACCGAGGAACCCGCCGCCGATGTCCTGCGCAAGCCGCGTGACCTCGGGATAGTACCGGGCGACGTTGAACTTGGCCGTGTTCGCAAAGACCGGATCGGGCAGCATCGTGCCCGACGGCAGCTTCTGGCACTCGTAGCTGCACGCGAGCGCGCCCGAGAACATCGTCTCCGCGAGGTGCGCCATCTCGGCGAGCTTGTCCCGCACGTGCGACGCCTTCGCGGTGCCCTGCACGTCGGCCACGGCCACGGTGGCGCCGATGAGGACGTCGAGGTTGCCCGACTTGCAGCCGCCGTAGTTCTGCCGATGGTAGGCGGTGAACCGCTCGACCAGAGTGCCGGCGAACTCGGTCTCGCCGCACATGAACACCCGTTCCCAGGGGACGAACACGTCGTCGAAGATCACGAGCGCCTCGCCGCCGACGACGCCGTAGCGCGCGTTGCCCTGGTCGATCTCGCCTTCCCACTTGCGGCTGTCGTTCACCTGCCGCCCGAACACCTGGATGACGCCCGGCGCGTCGGCGGGCACCGCGAACACGACGGCGTAGTCCTTCTCGTCGGCGGCCAGCGCCTGGCCCGGCATCACGATGAACTGGTGGGAGTTGACCGCGCCGGTCTGATGCATCTTCGCGCCGCGCACCACGATGCCGTCCGTCCGCCGCTCGACCACGCGCACGAACACGTCGGGATCGGGCTGCTCGGCCGGCCGCTTCGAGCGGTCGCCCTTGGGGTCGGTCATCGCGCCGTCCGACATCAGGTCGGCGTCCTGCGTGGCGACGAGGAACTTCTCGAGCCGCTCGTGATACCCGGTGCCGTGCTTCTTGTCGATGTCGTGCGTGACGCTCTCGAGCGTGATCAGCGCGTCCATGCCGACACAGCGCTGGAAGCAGGTGCCGGTGACGCGCCCCGCGATGCGGAGCATCTTGACCTTCTTGACGAGATCCTCCTGGCTCTGCGGCACGTGCGTCCACCGGTTGATCTCGCGCCCGGTCAGGTGCGAGGTCGCGCGCGCGAGGTCCCGCCCCTGGGGATCGTGCGCGAGGTCGTACGTCACCGCCGCGGCGTTCACGTGCGGCCGGATCGCCGGGTGATCGACCGGCGCGTCGACGCGCTCGCCCATGAAATAGACCTCGGTCTTGAGCGCTCTCAGGCTCTCGATGTACTCGCTGCCCGTCATCATGGGCTGGTCTCCTGTGTCTGCGGCGGCTCGCCCTCGATCCCCGCCATCCGGCGGGCGAGGCCCTTCATCTCCGTATAGTCGGTGAGGCGCTGGACCATGATCTTCTGCGCCTGTACGGGCCCGGCTCCATGCCAGGTGCCGACGCCGTGGAGCCCCGCCGTCCAGTGCTGGAGGAGCTTCGTCACCTTCATGATCTGCTCGGCGGAGGCATCGGAGCCGAACCCGTAGAACTTCTCCACGTACGCTCGCGTCTCAGGGTTCTTCAGTTCCTTCAGGCTCGGCATCGTCACGACGACGCCGCCACCGATGTCGCCCGCGAGAGCCATCATGCGCCAGAACGCAGTGCAGACGTTGAGCTTCGAGACGTTGCCCAGCAGGTCACTCGGGAACCAGACACCCGAGCCCGGGACCTCCTCCCTACCCTCGAGCGCGGCCGCCTTCGAACACGCCCGCACCGTCTCGAGAAGCGTCACCATCTCCGTCATCTGATCGTTGATGTGCGGCGCGTGCTCGAGTCCCTTGTACTCCTGAATGAGGCGCGCGGCGCCGATGAGCACCTTGCCGAAGCCCACCTTGCACGAGCCACCGCACACCATGCGGTGCAGCTGCGCGAATCTCGCGACGAGCCTTCCCGCGTACTTCGTCTCGCCACACAGGAACACGCGTTCCCACGGCACGAACACGTGGTCGAAGACGACCAGCGAGGTCTCCCGCTGGCCGAAGCGCGGGTTGCCGAGCTCCCAGGGATCGTCGGCCAGCAGGCGCTCCGCTGCGTGGGGTCCGTACTGGCAGACGTACACCATCCCTTCGGCGCCGTTGGGCACGGCGAACGCGACCGAGTAGGGTTCCTCGCCCGGCCGCCGGGCGCCGGAGGGCATCACGATCGTCCAGTCGCACGCGTAGGCGCCCGAGATGTTGATCTTGGCGCCGTTGACGACGATGCCACGCTCGTTCTTTTCCACCACGTGCAGCGAGAGGTCCGGGTCCTTCCACTCCCCGATCTTCTGGTCGCGCGGCCCCCGCGGCTCGGTCATGGCGCCGGCCACACTCAGGTCTTCGTCCTGGACGTATCGAAGGAAGTCGAGGAACCGCGCGTGGTACGGCGTGCCGAGGTCGCGGTCCACCTCGAAGGTGGTGGCGGCCAGGGTGTTGAGAGCGTCACAGCCCACGCAGCGGTAGATGCAGGTGCCGAGGTTGGCCGCCGCGTAGAGCCCGGCCGCCGCGCGTTGGACCAGGTCCTCCGGGCTTCGGTTGAGGGTCGTGTACAGGTTGCAGGGCTCGCCGGTGAGGTGGCTCGGTCGCCTCAATACCTTGCCGGCTTCGGGGTCGAGCGCCCACTCGTAGCTCGCCACGTTCGCCTCGACCACGGTCCTGGTCACGGGGTGGGCGGTAATGTCCTCGACGAGCTTGCCGTCCATGAAGACGCGCGGCTTCATCGACTTCGCCCGCTGCCGATACGCTTCAGGACTCTTCACCGCCATCGCGTTTTCCTCTCGTGCCACACGCTGGGCGCGGTCGGGACCCGACCGAACGCTTGTTCGGTCCGACGTTGCCATACGCACTGGAAGCCCGAGAATGAGCTGTTCGCTTTAATTTCCTGAGCAGGGCAGCGGGCCCCTCGATCAGCATTTCCTTGAACTCGGAGGTACGCCGGGCTCCGCTGTATGGGCTCGACGCCTGCCAGCGGCATCGACCGCCGGCCGCTCCCGGCGAGCGCGATCGTCGACGGCGACGCTGGATGCCGCGCCCTCTGTGCCCGTCGCGCGCGCCTCCTTGATGTGCCGGGCCTCGGTGCCGAGCTCGCCGAACCGGTGGTACCGGCTCTCTGGTGTCGTCTGCCGGGCGCCCTGCCAACTCGTGCTTGCCCGTTCCGGCAGGACAGGTCTATGGTAGGGCGCCACGCGAACAAAAGGGGAGAAGGATCATGCTCGTGGCACGTGGCTCTCCGTCTCCGTCCCACGTCGGGCTGCCGGAATCGTC
>JACPDG010000048.1 GCA_016184125.1 Candidatus Rokuibacteriota bacterium
GGAGCGACGATCATCGGGATGTCGCGATCGACGCATGCGAGAGCGAGCGAGATCGAAACGTTCATGCCGACGCCCTGGAGGAAGAGGACGCCAAGGGCTCCGAGGGGCTGCCGGTAGATCTCCCGCTTGCGTTTCTTGACGACGAGGACCTCTCCGCCGGCAGTCAGGTAACTTCCATGCGCCAGCACGTAGAGGCGCCCTCCGTGCTCGACCACTCCAGGCTCGTTGCCAGCCGGGTCGTCGTCCTCCGCTGGCGTTGCCTGGGGCAGCACCGCGACCCCTGATGACTTCGGCTCCGGGCCGTCGCGCTTCGCCATCCAGCCGGGCGACCTCACGGGTTGCTCGTCCGGGTACACCTCGTGGACCGGGATCTGCCGGACGCCGTCAGGTGTCGAATCGCTGACCTCGGGAGGCGGGGCGAGAGCGAAGCGCTCCCGGCACATCCGCGCCGGGTCGCTCATGATCGGTGGAGGCAGGAGCTCCAGGGCGAGCCGCTCCACGGCGCTGTCCAGCTCCCGCATCTGAGCGCCGACGATCGGCTCCTCACCCAGCGCGAAGTAATTGCGGAAGCCGCGGACCAGCGCGTTCACCCGGATCAAGGCGTGCGCCCGCTCGCCGAGACTGGATGCGGTCGCGCCGAGCACACCCGCGGACGTGCGCTCTGCGCGCGCGCAGCCCAGTACCGGTTTGCCTTCTGGCGCCATCAAGCCGGCCTCCGCCGCGCGTATTCCATTCACTCCCTGCGCCACACGTTCGCGACGCTCCTCTACGGCGCGACGAAGGACCTCACGCTCGTCGGTCGCGCCCTCGGACACCGCGATATCCGAAGCACCCAGCGGTACGCGCACCTTGGCGACGACGCCCTCGCCGGGGCTCTCGACGCGCTGTGGGGACCGCCTCGGCGGAGTGAGGTCCACCGCTTGGAACGATCGAAGTGGCTGGCACGACGCGGACGGGACTTCGACGCTCGCGAAAAGTGACCACCGACGCTCGGCAGGGAGTGACCCAGGTGAGGAACGCTGCCCCTGCCGCTACGAGCGATGCGGCCAAGGCCGAGCCGGCGCAGCCAAGGCGACGAGCTCCGCGTCCTCGACCGTGGCGGTGGAGCGGGGGCTCATGCTTTACGCGACCCGCGCGTCACCAGATACCGGTGAAGCTTCCGGCACACCATGTCGATTTCGCGTTGCCATGGTTCGTTGTCGTGGGCGATCAACGGGCCTTCGTCGAGCTCAACGCTCTCACGAAGAAGGTCGCGAGCCGTCTGGTCCCTTCGATCATCGTCATTCGCCCGTTCGACCAGATACCCACCCAATGCATGGAGAGCGGATGAGTACCGGCGCTGTGTCGTCTTCGCCTTCTCGCCGAGCCGCTCGGCCTCCCAGAAGGCGATGAAGACACGCAGGAGCTCGCGAGAGACCTCCGCCTCTCTGGAGGGCGCCTCCCCGATTCGCCAGTCTCCGATCCATGCGGTCTGTGGCTTCATACGATCGAGTACCGACCCCGATTCCTGCACAGCTCGAGGACCACGCCTGTCGCGTGTTCCATGAGCGGATGGAGCCGCTTCCTCGAGAGTGTGCCATGACTCGCGCCTTCGGATAGGGAACAGCGGGCCGGCCGGCGGATTTGCCCGGCGCAGGCCCCGGCGCCTAGAATCGCGCGATGCGGCACTACCGTCTCGGCGTCGACGTCGGCGGCACCTTCACCGACTTCCTGCTGCACCGCGCGTCGGGCCCGCCGCGCGCGGCCAAGACGCCGAGCACGCCCGCCGATCCGGCCGAGGGCGTCCTCGCGGGGCTCGCGGAGCTGGCGCAGGAAGAGGGACGCGGGTTGGCGGACTTCCTCGCCGATGTGGAGGTCATCGTCCACGGCACGACGGTGACGACGAACGCCGTGCTCACGGGCGACGTCGCGCGCGTCGGGCTGATCACCACCCGCGGGTTCCGCGACGCGCTCGCCATGCGGCGCGGCATCCGGGAGGCGCAGTACGACAATCGCTATCAGCCGCCGCCATCGCTGGTGCCGCGCTGGCTCCGGCTCGGTGTGACCGAGCGCGTGGACGTGAACGGGCGTGAGGTCACACCGCTCGACGAGGACGACCTCGCCGATGCGCTGGCGAGGCTTCGCGCGGCCGGTGTCGGCGCGGTCGCCATCGCGTTCCTGCATTCGTGGGCGAACCCCGCGCACGAGGTCGTGGCGGAGCGCGCCGTCCGGGCCGCGCTGCCGGACGCGTACGTCAGCCGGTCGTCCGCGGTGCTCCCCCAGGTACGGTTCACCGAGCGCGTGACGACCACCGTGCTGAACGCCGCCGTCGGGCCGGTGCTCAGCCGCTACCTCGGGCGGCTGACCGAACGGCTCGGCGGCGCGGGCTTCCGGGGCCGCCTGCTCGTGATGCAGTCGAGCGGCGGCGTCGCCACTCCCGCCGGCGCGCGAACCCATGCGGCGACCACGCTCCTGTCGGGTCCGGCGGCCGCGCCCGTCGCGGGCCTCGGCTACGTCGCGCCGCACGGGGTGCGCGACTTCATCACGGTCGACATGGGCGGGACGTCCTTCGACGTCTGCCTCGTCAAGGACGGCGCGCCGTCGCTCACCACGGAGGGGAGGATCGCGCGCTACCCGCTCGGGCTGCCCGCGCTCGCGATCCACACGATCGGCGCCGGCGGCGGGTCGATCGCGTGGATCGACGACGGCGGGCTGCTGAGGATGGGACCGAAGAGCGCCGGCGCGGTGCCCGGGCCGGCGTGCTACCGTCGCGGCGGGATGCTGCCGACCTGCACCGACGCCGACCTGATCCTCGGGCACCTGGATGCGGGCTCGTTCCTCGGCGGCCGCCTTCGCCTGGATCCGGACGCCGCGCGGGCCGCCGTCGCGACGCTCGCCGCTCCGCTCCAGCGCTCCGTCGAGCAGGCCGCCGCGGGGATGGTGGCGGTCATCGACGCGAACATGGCGGCCGGTATCCGTCACGTCACCGTGGAGCGCGGTCACGACCCGCGGGACTTCCTCCTCGTCGCGGGCGGCGGCGCCGGCCCGGTTCACGCCGCCGGCATCGCGCGCGAGCTCGGGCTCGGCCGGATCCTGGTCCCTCGCGATTCCTCGATTCTCTGCGCCGCAGGCCTCGTTCGCTCCGACCTCAGACATGACGACGTCAGGAGCTGCGCGGCCCCGTTCGACGCCCTGGAGGCCGGGCGGCTCGTCGGGATCGCCGCGGAGGTGGCAGACGGCGGGCGCCACGCGCTTGCGGCTGGCGGCATTGCGCCGGAGCGGGTACGGGTGGAGCTCGCGTGTGACGTCCGCTACGTCGGGCAGTATCACGAGATCCCGGTGCCGTGGCTCGCGGACGAGGCGGGCGCGCGCGATCTCTCGGGCGTCGCCAAGCGCTTCCACGAGGCGCACGACCGGCTCTACGGCTATGCGCTTCCGGGCACCGCGCTCGAGCTCGTGAACATCAGAGGCGTGGCGATCGGCGTCACCGACAAGCCGGCGCTTCCCGACGTCGGACGCGCATCCGCCGCCGTGCCGCGCGGGCGCCGCGCGGTCTGGGATCCGGAGCAGGCCGGCTTCGTGGAGACACCGATCTGGGACGGTGAAGCGCTCGGTGCCGGTGCGACGCTCGCGGGGCCGGCCGTGATCGAGATGCCTGCGACCGCCGTCGTCGTGCCCGCCGGCTGGCGCGTCGAGGTCGACCGCCACGGTTCGTTCCTGATGGAGCTCGGAGCCCGTGAGCAAATCGCGGTGGTCGAGCCGGGCCCGGGTTCACCCCGGGCTCGGCGAGCGTTGGGGGGTTTGGGGGGCCATTTCGGGGCCCCCCATGAGCTCGGATGATCGATCCCGTCTTCGCGGCTGTCCTCGAGCGCCGGCTCAAGGCGATCACCGAGGAGATGGGGCTGGTACTGCTGAGGACGACGCGCTCGCCGATCCTCAACGAGGCGCGCGACTTCGTGACCGGTCTCTACGACCGTGATGGCCGCATCCTCGCGCAGACGGAGTACATTCCGATCCTCGCGTTCGCGCTTCAACCCGCCTGCCGGGCGGTGATCCGAGCCTTCGGCGACGACGTGCACCCGGGCGACGTGTTCCTCCACAACGACGTGTTCTCCGGTGGCAATCAGAACAACGACGTCGCCGTCTTCCGTCCGGTGTTCGCCGGCGGGCGGCTCGTGGCCTGGGCCGCCACGAAGGGGCACCAGGCCGACATCGGCGGCGCGCAGGCGGGCGGATACAACCCGCGCGCGACCGAGGTCTGGCAGGAGGCGTTCAGGATTCCGCCGCTGCGCATCGTGGATCGCGGCGAGCCGAGAGCCGACGTCTGGCGGCTCGTGTTCGCGAACGTGCGCCTGCCGATCGTGGAGGAGGACATCCGCGCACAGATCGGCGGCACGGTCGTCGGCGAGCGCGGCGTCGTGGAGGTCTACCGGCGATGGGGCGCCGAGCGCGTCGAGCGGCACGTCGAGTCGCTCTTCGACGCGAGCGAGCGGCGCATGCGCGCCGAGCTCGCCCGCATCCCCGACGGCCGCTACGTCGGCGAGAGCTGGGTGTTCGACGATGGTCACAACCCGGGGAGCCGCCATCCGATCCGCGTGACGATCGAGGTGCGCGGCGGCGACATCTCGCTCGACTACACGGGAACGGCGCCCCAGACGCCGGGCTTCGTCAACGCGCCCTACGCGTCGTCCTTCTCGGCGATCCTGTTGACGCTGCTCATGCTCGTGGATCCCGACATCCCGCACAACGAGGGCCTGCTCCGCCCCGTCCGCGTCCACATCCCGTCCGCCACGATCCTGAACGCCGACTTCCCGGCCGCGACCACGTTCGGCAACACGCTCGCGGGGCCGCACTCGGACGCGATCTTCAAGGCACTCGCCCCCGCGATCCCCGATCGCGTCTCGGCCGGCTGGAACCGGATGCTCGGGATGACGGTCGCGGGCCTCGATCCGCGGCACGGCCGTCGCTACGTCGACATCCTGTTCCTCGGGTTGAAGGGCGGATCGGGCGCCGTGCAGGGCGCGGACGGCTACGACCACATCGGCCTCATCAACACCGCGGGCGGGATTCTCGCGCAGGACTACGAGATGCTCGAGGTCCAGACGCCGCACCGGCTGCTCCGTCACGAGTACCTCCCTGATTCCGCGGGGCCGGGGCAGTGGCGAGGCGGCCTCGGCGTCGAGACCGAGTTCGTCGTGGACGGCGAGCAGGTGACGGGCATCGCCTTCGGCGACGGCGTCGAGGAGGAGGCGCGTGCCTTCGGCCTCTTCGGAGGGCTGCCCGGGTCCGTGAACCGGATCGAGCTCACGACACCGGACGGCCGCACCATCGTGCCGCGGTCGAAGGACGTCGTGCCCGTCCCGCGCGGCACCGTCTTTCACCAGTGGGCCGGTGGCGGCGGTGGCTGGGGCGACCCGTTCGACCGGCCGCCCGAGCGCGTGGCCCAGGAGGTGCAGGACGGCCTGATCTCGCTCGAGTCGGCGCGTGGCGACTACGGCGTCGCGGTGGATCCGGCAACCTTCGCCGTCGACGTCGCCGCCACGGCCGCGCTCAGAGGTGGGGGCCATGTCGGGGCCCCCACTTCCAAATGACCACCGCAGCGCTGATCCACGTGCTCGTGAGTGGTCTCGCCACGGGCAGCATCTACGGGCTGGTCGGGCTGTCGCTCGTGATCGTCTACAACGCGACGCGCACCGTGAACTTCGCGCAGGGCGAGATGTTCGTGGTCTCGACGTTCGTCGCCTGGTCCGCCGCGCGCGCCGGCTGGCCGCTCCCGCTCGCCTTCCTCGCGGCCGTCGTCGCCGCCGCGGTGCTGGCGCTCGTGATCGAGCGCGCCATCATCCGGCGCTCCATCGCGGCCACCCACTGGGACGTGCTCATCATCACGCTCGGGCTGTCGCTGATCCTGCGTGCGCTCGCCGGGATCGTCTGGAGCCACGACGACTTCCCGTTCCCGTCGTACTTCGGCAATCGCCCGATCGCGATCGGGCCGGCGCGGGTGGTACCCGTCTCGCTCGGGATCATCGGCGCCTCGGTCGTGCTGATGGCGCTGCTCGGGGCGCTCTTCCGGTTCACCCGCGCGGGACGCGCGATGCGGGCCGTCGCGCAGAACCAGACGGCGGCGTGGCTGATGGGGATCAGCGTGCCGCGCGTGTTCTCGGCGGCGTGGATCCTCGCCTCGGTCGTCGGCGCGGTGGCCGGCCTCCTGATCGCGCCCGTCGTCTTCCTGTCGACGAAGATGGGCCTGCTCGTCATCAACGGCTTCATCGCCGCGGTGCTCGGCGGCTTCGGCTCCATGCCCGGCGTGGTCGTGGGCGGCATGCTCCTCGGCGTGATCGAGAACCTGGCACCGCTCTACCTGCCGACGGGGATTCGCTACTCGGTCCCGTTCATCCTGCTCATCGCGATCCTGGTCGTCCGGCCGGGCGGCCTCGCCGGTCGCGTCCACCGGAGGAAGGTGTGACGCGCGCGAGGCTCGCGGGCGCCGTCGCGGCGGCGGCGATCCTGCTCGCGTGGCCGCTCGTGGTGCCGGGCTACTTCGTGTTCCTGGCGACGCTCGTGCTCGTGAACGGCATCGTCGCTCTCGGCCTGAACCTGCTCTCGGGCTACACGAACCAGCTCTCCTTCGGCCACGCGGGCTTCTTCGCGATCGGCGGCTACGCGACCGCGCTGCTCACGATTCACGCCGGCGCGCTCCCGGTGCCCGTCACGCTTCTTGGCGCCGGGCTCGCCACCGCGCTGGTCGGGCTCGCGCTCGGGATCCCGTGCCTGCGCCTCGAGGGCCTCTACCTCGCGATGGCCACGCTCGCGTTCGGGTTCGTCGTCGTGGAGGCGATCCTGCACCTCGACTGGCTCACCCGCGGCAACGACGGGCTGCGGGTCCCCGTCGCTCGTCTCGGGCCGCTCGCGTTCTCGACGGAGGCCTCGCGCTACTACCTCGTCGTCGTCGTGACCGTGCTCATGGTGGCGGGCGCGGTGAACCTCGTACGCACGCGCACCGGCCGCGCGTTCCTGGCCATCCGCGAGAGCGAGGTCGCGGCGCAGACGAGCGGCGTGAACGTCGCCGCCTTCAAGACCGCGGCGTTCGTGGTGTCGGCGTTCTACACCGGCGTCGCGGGCGGCCTCTTCGCCTTCGTCGTCGGCTACCTGTCGCCCGACGCGTTCGACGTCTTCCTCTCGGTCGATTTCCTCGTGATGATCATCGTGGGCGGTCTCGGGTCGGTCGGGGGCTCGCTCATCGGCGCGGCGATCGTGACGGTCCTGCACGACTCGCTCGCCGCATTCCAGAACTACCGCCCGCTGATCTTCGGCGGCATCATGGTCGCCGCGATGCTGTTCATGCCCGGCGGCGTGGCGAGCACCGCGCGCGCGTGGCGGCGGCGGTGAGCGTGACACCGCTCCCGGCGGCGTGAAGGCGCAATGCCGCTGCTCGCCGTCCAGGACCTCTCGATCAGCTTCGGCGGCCTCGCCGCGCTCGCCGGGGTCAGCTTCGACGTCGAGGCCGGCGAGGTCGCCGCGCTCATCGGACCGAACGGCGCCGGCAAGACCACGGTGTTCAATCTGCTGACGGGGCTCTACCGGCCGACGCGGGGGCGCGCGATGCTCGACGGTGAAGACCTCCTCGGCCTGGTACCGCACGAGATCGCGCGGCGCGGCGTCGCGCGGACGTTCCAGAACACCGAGGTGTTCCGGCGGCTGTCCGTGCTCGACAACGTGCTGGTCGGCCAGCACACGCGCCTGAGTGGCGGTCTCCTCGGCGGCCTCCTCGGATCGCCGCGCGTCCGTCGCGAGGAGGCCGAGGCCCGGCGGCGCGCCGAGACGCTGCTCGCTCGCGTCGGCCTGGGCGACGTCGCGGACGTCGACGCGGCGAGCCTGCCGCTCGGCCGGCAGAAGCGGCTCGAGATCGCGCGGGCGCTCGCGCTCGGGCCGCGGCTGCTCCTGCTCGACGAGCCGGCCGGCGGCCTGAATCCGACCGAGACCCGCGAGCTGATGCGATTGATCCGCGGCCTGCGCGACGAGGACGGCCTCGCGATCCTGGTCGTCGAGCACAACATGGAGCTCGTCATGGGGATCTCCGAGCGCGTGGTCGTGCTTCACTACGGCAAGCGGCTCGCGGAGGGGAAGCCGCACGAGGTGGCGCGGAACCCGGCGGTGATCGAGGCCTACCTCGGGAGCGGGAGCGGCGACGCCGATGCTTGAGGTCGAGGCGATCGACGTCGCGTACGGCAAGCGCCGGGCGCTCGAGGGCGTGTCGCTCTCGGTGGGCGAGGGGGAGGTCGTCACGCTGCTCGGGGCCAACGGGGCGGGGAAGAGCACGACGCTGCGCGCGATCTCCGGGCTCGTCCGTCCCGGCCGCGGGCGCATCCTGTGCGACGGCCGCGACCTCACCCGGGCGCCGGCCGACGCGATCGTCGCGCTGGGGATCGCGCACGTCCCCGAGGGGCGCGAGCTCTTCCCCGACTTCACGGTGGAGGAGAACCTGCTGGTGGGCGCGCACCGCCGGTGGCAGCGCGAGGCGGTGCGCGAGGGCCTCGAGCGCGCGCACCGGCTGTTCCCGATCCTGCGCGAGCGCAGGCGCCAGCGCGCGGCGACGCTGTCCGGCGGCGAGCAGCAGATGCTCGCGATCGCGCGGGCCCTCATGGCGCGGCCGCGGATGCTGCTGCTCGACGAGCCCTCCCTCGGGCTCGCCCCGCGGCTGGTCACCGAGATCTTCAGGGTGATCGACGAGATCCACGCGACCGGCGTCGGCATTCTCCTCGTCGAGCAGAACGCGCGGCTCGCGCTCGGCGCGGCCACGCGCGGGTACGTGCTCGAGACCGGACGCGTCGTCGCCGAGGGGCCGAGCGCGGTCCTCCGCGAGGACCCGCGGATCCGGCAGGCCTACCTGGGGCTCGCGGGCACGCCTCCATAGTCGACCAGCGGTTCGTGGCGATCGACGAGCGGTTCGACGCCCTGCACACCGAGCTACGCGACTTCCGGCGATAGGCGCTCGGTCACTTCGACGAGATCTGCCGGCGGCTCGAGCGCTTCGAGCAGGAGTACCGGGCCGTCCTCGAGAAGCGGATCGCGGGGCTGGAAGAACGGCTCGGGGGTTAGCAGGCCGCGGTGTCGTCCTCCACGCCCGCCTCCAGGAACGTCACGCTCCGGGCCCCGTCCGCTGTACACTCGGCCGGGTCGATGCAACCTCATTCGGGGAGGGGAAGGCGATGAAGAGCCTGTACGCGATCGGGGCGGCGATCCTCGCGCTCGCTCTCGCGGGACCAGCGAGCGCCGAGCAGGGCGTGACCGACACCGAGATCGTGGTCGGATGCTCGAACTCGTTCTCGGGGCCGCTCGCCTTCACCGGCGACCAGCTCACGAAGTTCGGGCTCGACCTCTACTTCAAGGTGGTCAACGACGCCGGTGGGATCCACGGCCGCAAGGTGCGGACGGTGTACTACGACGACGGCTACAAGCCCCAGGAGGCGATGGCGAACACCAAGAAGCTCGTCGAGCAGGACCGCGTGTTCGCGATCCTGGCCTCCCAGGGCACGTCCCCGGTCGTGGCGACCCTGGACTACCTGGAGTCGAACCGGGTGCCGCTCCTCTTCCCCTACCAGGGCTCGCCCGTCACGCGTGGCAAGAAGCATGTCTTCAGCGGGATGATGCTCTACGACCGGCAGTCGCACACGATGATCGACTACCTCGTCGGGCAACGGAAGCTCCGGAGCTTCGCCGCGCTCTACCAGGACGACGAGTACGGCAAGGCCTTCCTGACGTCCTTCGAGAAGGACCTCGCGCGGCACAAGCTCAAGCTCCTGGCGTCCGAGCCCGTCAAGCGCGGCGTGAGCGACGTGAGCGCGCAGATCGCGAAGCTCCAGGCGGCGAAGCCCGAGGTGACGTTCCTCGTGCTGACACCCGGGCCGGGCGCGCAGGCGCTCAAGGAGCGGCAGAAGATCGGATGGAACGAGACGCTCATGGTCTCGTCCGGCCCCCTCACCGACGAGCGTTACCTGGCGCTCGCGGGCGGCGCGGCCGAAGGGGTCGAGGGGCTGTCCCTCTGGCCCGACCCGCTCTCGTCCGACCTGCCCGGCGTCAAGCAGTACCGCGAGCACATGGCGAAGTACTTCCCGAAGAACGAGCCGAACCGCTACTCGCTGGCGGGCTACTTCGACGCGATGCTCTTCGCCGAGGCCGTCAAGCGGGCCGGCAAGAACCTCACGCGCGACGGGCTCGCCACGGCGCTCGAGGGCATCAAGGGCTGGGAGAGCGGGATCCTGCCGCCGGTCACCATCGGGAAGGACCACGAGACCCAGAGGCAGGGCTTCTGGGTCCGCGTCGACAAGGGGCGGCTCAAGCCGCTGACGGACTGGCTGAGGTCGGAGTAGCAGGCTGCCGACACCGCCTCGGGGATGACGCCGGACGAACCGCCACCCCAGGAGGCTTCCGGCAACGGCCAGCCGAAGACGCCGCCGCGGTGGGCCGCGCGGAATCCGAAGCCACCCGCGGCACCGCTGCCGCCCGGGGAGCACCAGCGGCTCGCAGAGCGCCGGCTGCTCGACGAGATGGCGCGACACCGGCGCGCGGAGCAGCAGCAGATGCAGGCGGTCAAGTGGGGCTGCATCGGCGTGCTCTCGGCGATGGTCCTCGTGATGGCGATCCTCTTCCTGTTCTTCTGATCATGGTGGACCATCGCGGGGCGCCGCACATCGTCGCGACGCGAGCCCGAGCCACGGCCCGGCTGAGCCGGGCCGTGTGCGAGCTTGAGGGGGGTGTGGGGGGCCATGTCGGGGCTCCCCACGTCGTCGCGACGCGAGCCCGAGCCGCGGCCCGGCTGAGCCGGGCCGTGTGCGAGCGTAAGGGGGGTGTGGGGGGCCATGTCGGGGCCCCCCACGACAACAGATGAGCGCCATCTGGATGCTCGAGCCGGAGTACGAGGCGATGGAGCGCGAGCGGCTCGAGCGGCTCGTGCTGGAACGGATGCGTCGGACGCTGGCCACCGTGCTCCGCCATCCCCGATGGGCGCGTCGGCTCGGCTCCGTGCGTCCCGACGATCTCGATCGTGTCGAGGACTGGCGCCGGCTGCCGCTGCTCACGAAGCCGGAGCTGCGGGACGCGTACCCGTTCGGCTTCGCGTGCGGCGACGGCTACCGGCGCGTGCACATGTCGAGCGGCACGACCGGCAATCCGATCCTCAACCCGTACACCGAGCGGGACGTGCGGCAGTGGGGGGACGTCATGGCGCGCTGCTACGTCGCGGCCGGCGTGACGCGCGACGATATCATCCAGATCACGCCGTCCTTCGGCCTGTTCACCGGCGGCTTCGGCTTCCACTACGGCGCCGAGCGGCTCGGCGCGATGGTGGTGCCGGCGGGGGCGGGCCGCACGGCGCTGCAGCTCAGACTCATGCGCGATCTCGGCGCGACGGTGCTCACCGCGATCGCGACGTACCCGCTCCGTCTCGTCGAGGTCGCGCGCCAGGAGGGCTTCGACCTCTCGTCGCTGGCGCTCCGGATCGGCATCTTCGGCTCCGAGATGTGGTCCGACGGGCTGAGGGCCCGGATCGAGCGCGACCTCGGGATTCGCACCTACGACATCATCGGCATGACGGAGACCGGCGGACCCGGGCTCGGCATCGACTGCCAGGCGCGGATCGGCATCCACGTGTGGGAAGACCACTACCATCCGGAGATCGTGGACCCCGTGAGCGGTGAGGTGCTCCCCGACGGCGTCGAGGGCGAGCTCGTGATCTCCACCCTCACGCGCGAGGGGCTCCCGCTGGTGCGCTACCGCACGCACGACCTCACGCGCGTCGTGTCGCGCGAGCGCTGCGAGTGCGGGCGCACGTCGCTCAGACTCGACCGGCTGCGCGGGCGCACCGACGACATGGTCATCGTGAAGGGCGTCAACTTCTATCCCGCCCAGATCGAGGCGGTGGTCATGCGGCAGGCCGGCGTGAGCCACGAGTACCGCATCGTGCTGGAATCGGACGGCGGCGGCGGCGAGGGCCTGTCGATCGAGGTCGAGGTCGAGCCGGGGTGCGATCCGGGCATTGCCGAGCGCATCCGGCACGAGGTCTACGACCTGCTCGCGCTGAGCCCCGAGGTTCGCCTCTGTCCCTTCGGCTCGATCGAGCGGCGCGAGGGCAAGACGGTCCGCGTCGTCGATCGGCGCGCCGTCCGGTGAGCGGTCTCCACGCGCTCTTCGCTCCGCGCTCCATCGCGGTGGTCGGGGCGTCGAAGAACCCGGCGAAGCTCGGCCACCGGCTCCTCGCGAACGTCAAGGAGGCGGGATTCGCCGGTGCCATCTATCCCGTCAACCCGTCCGGCGGCTCGATCCTGGGCCTGCCGGCCCTCGAGCGCATCGAGGCGTTGCCGCCCGGTGTGGACCTCGCGCTCGTGAGCCTGCCGGCGCCGGCCGTGCCGGAGGCGATCGGCGCGCTGGCGGCGCGCGGTGTCCGCGCGGCCGTCGTGCTGTCGTCGGGGTTCGGCGAGGTGGACAGCGAGGGGCGCGGCGCGCAGGACGCGCTGCTCGCGTCGGCGCGTGCCGCGGGCATGCGGCTCGTGGGGCCGAACTGCATGGGGGTGTACTCGGCGCCCGCACGGCTGAACGGCACGTACTTCTGGGACCTGCCCGAGGCGCCGGGCGGCATCGCCGTCGTGTCGCAGAGCGGGGCCTACGGTGGCCTGATCTTCCGCCATCTCGGCAGCCGCGGTCTCGGCGTCTCGCGCTTCCTCTCGATCGGCAACCAGGCGGACGTGGACATCACCGACGTGATCGAGTACCTCGCGGACGACCCGGCCACCACGCTGATCGCGTGCTTCGTCGAAGCCCTCCGTGACGGGCGCCGCTTCGTCCGCGCGGCCCGGCACGCGAGCCGGCGCAAGCCGATCGTCGCGCTCAAGGGCGGTCGATCGGACGCCGGGCGCCGCGCCGCCGGGTCGCACACCGGCTCGCTCGCCGGCAGCTACGACGTCTACCGCGCGGCGCTCCGTCACGCCGGCGTCGTGCTCGCGGAGGAGACGGAGGAGTTCTTCGACGCGATCGAGACGCTGGTCGTGTCCGGCTCGCGCCGGCCGGCGGCGGCTCGGATCGCGGTCATCACCGTGTCCGGTGGGCCGTCCGTCGTCGCGGCGGATTGCGCCGAGCGCTCGGGCCTGGCCGTCCCCGCGCTCGACGACGCGACGCAGCGGCGGCTGCGCGCGCTGCTGCCGCCGTTCGCGGCGGTCGGCAACCCGGTGGACCTCACGCCCCAGGTCGAGCGCGAGCGCATCGCGGACGCCGTCCGCGAGGTGCTCACCCACGAGGCCATCGCGGGCGCCGTCGTCGTCAACGTCGGCCTCGACATCCCGGAGTTCGCCGACGGCGTCGTCGCCGCGAGGGACGAGACGGGCAAGCCCGTCGTCGCGTTCACCGCCGACGCGCCCGCGATCCGGGAACGTTTCCACGCCGCGGGCATCCCGGTCCTGCCGAGTCCCGAGCGTGCCGTCCGCGCTTGGCGGGCGCTGTACCTATCGGGATTGGGGGGACTACCGAAGCCGACTGACGACATGGGGGGCCCCGACATGGCCCCCCATACCCCCCCGCGCTCGCACGCGCCCCGGGCGGTGCGCGGACGCACCGGTGGGACCCGGGGCGCGGCTCGACCACCGGATTCGTCCACAGGCTCTGAGAACATGGGGGGCGTCGAAGGGGCCCCTCAGCCTCCCGAGCGCTCCCGCGTCCCGCCGGACATCGAGACGGCGCTGCGCGAGGCGCGCGGCGCGCTGCCGTACGCGGTCGCGCGCCGGTTGCTCGAGAACGCGGGCGTGCGGTTCTGCCGCGAGGCGACCGCATCGACGATCGACGAGGCCGTCAGCGCCGCGGACGCGCTCGGGTACCCGGTCGTCGTGAAAGCCGACGCGCCCGGCCTCGCCCACAAGACCGAGGCGGGGGCGGTGAGGCTCGACGTGCGGAGCGCCGCCGAGGTGCGGGAGGCGTGCGAGGACCTGGAGCGGCGGCTCGGGGGGCTTGGGGGGCCCTTCGAGGCCCTTGATGAGGTCGCTCGCGTAAGCTTCGTCGTGCAGGAGCGGGTCGGGCCGGGCGTCGAGCTGCTCGTCGGCGCGCGCCGCGACGACGTCTTCGGCCCCGTCGTCGCCTTCGGCACCGGCGGCGTGCTCACCGAGGTGATCGCGGACGTCTCCGTCCGGCTCGCGCCGCTGGACGACGACGAGGCGTCCGAGATGCTGCGCGAGGGGCTGCGTGCCCGGCTCCTCGAGGGACCGCGCGGCCTGCCGCCGGTCGACCGCCGGGCCGTCGCCGCGGTGCTGTGCGCCGTGGCGGACCTGATCGCTTCCGAGTCGGCAATCGCGGAGATCGATCTGAATCCCGTCATCGCCGCGGGTGACCGGCTCCTCGCGGTCGATGCGCTCGTCATCGTGGAGCCATGCGAGGCCAGACCATGAACGACCTCTTCTACCTCACCGACGAGCAGCGGATGATCCGCGACCTCGCGCGCAAGGTGGCGCGCGAGCGCATCGCGCCCCACGCCGCGCACTACGACGAGACCGAGCAGTACCCGGAGGAGTCGATCCGGGCGATCCTCGACTCGGGTCTGTACGGCATCTGGGTGCCCGAGGCTCACGGCGGGAGCGACATGGGGTGCCTGGCGCTCGCGCTCGTGGCCGAGGAGATCGCCTGGGCATGTGCGGCGACCGCCACGCAGTTCGTCGACCAGCCGCTCGGAGGACTCCCGATCCTGCTGTTCGGGTCCGAGGCGCAGAAGCAGAAGTACCTGCCCCGCCTCGCGACGGGCGAGCTCCTCGCGGCGTACTCGCTCTCGGAGCCCGGCGCCGGCTCGGACGCCGCGGGGCTCAGGACGACCGCGGTGCGCCAGGGCGATCGCTACGTGCTGAACGGGGCGAAGCAGTGGTGCACGAACGGCGACCACGCCGGGGTCATCTGCGTGTTCGCGACCATCGATCCGTCGAAGCGCGCGAAGGGCATCACGGCGTTCCTGATCGAGCCCGGGATGCCCGGGTTCTCCGTCGGCAAGAAGGAGAAGAAGATGGGCATCCGCGCGTCGCCCACGGTCGCGTTGCACTTCGAGGACTGCGAGGTCCCGGTCGAGCAGCGGCTCGGCGACGAGGGCGACGGGTTCACGATCGCGATGCGCACGCTCGACATCACGCGGCCGGCGACGGGAGCGATGGCGGTCGGCATCGGCCAGGCGGCGCTCGACGCCGCTGTCGGCTACGCCAAGGAGCGCCAGCAGTTCGGGCAGCCGATCGCGACGTTCCAGGGCATCCAGTTCATGCTCGCCGACATGGCGATGCAGGTGCACGCCGCGCGGCTCATGGTCCACCACGCCGCGCGACAGGTCGACGAGGGCATCCGCGGCAACACGTACGAGGCGTCCATGGCGAAGTGCTGGGCCAGCGACGCCGCGATGAAGGTCGCGACCGACGCGGTGCAGATCTTCGGTGGATACGGCTACACGCGGGAGTTCCCGGTGGAGCGCTTCATGCGCGACGCCAAGATCATGCAGATCTACGAGGGCACCAACCAGATCCAGCGCCTGGTGATCGCCCGGGAGCTGCTCGGGTGATCTCGGCGACCGGCGCCGGGAGGCGACTCCTCCAGCACCTGATCGACGACCGTGCGCCGAGGCAAGAGGGTTTCGCCGTATAATCGCCCGGTCCGAGCGTCGCGCGACCCTGAACCATCAAAGGAGAACGTTCCCTATGAGCACCGTGACTCGCCGGGCGTTCCTGAAGGCCACGGCCGCCGGTGTCGCCGTCGTCGGCTTCCCGCTTCCGCTGCGCGCCCAGGCCAAGACGGTCAAGGTCGGGCTGATCCACACGGTCACGGGCCCGCTCGCCGAACCGGGGCAAGCGTGCCGCGCCGGCGCGCAGCTCGCGGCCGACATGATCAATGCCGCGGGCGGCATCACGTCGCTCGGCGGGGCGAAGATCGAGTTCCTCCTCGGGGACACGCAGACGAAGTCGGACGTGGCGCGGACGGAAGCCGAGCGCGTCATCAACCAGGGCGCGCAGGTGCTGATGGGGACGTTCGACTCCGGCAACACCGCCGCGATCGTGCCCGTCGCGCAGCAGCGCCGCGTCCCGTTCCTGGTCGACGTCGCGGCGGCCGACCCGATCACGGCGAACGTCGCGAAGTCGGTGAAGGCTGGGCAGCAGAAGGTCCAGTACGTCTACCGCAACTTCCCGACCGGTTCGAGCTTCGGTCGCAGGGCGGTGCAGTACTTCAACGAGATCTTCAAGGAGACCGGCCAGAACCCGAGGCGCGTCGTCGTGATGCACGCGAACGATCTCTTCGGCTCCATCCAGGCGAAGGGCTTCAAGGCGGCCTGGGACGCCGCGAAGCCGTCGTGGGAGATCGTCGACGTCATCCCGTGGCCCGAGCCGCCGTCGGATCTCTCGACGGAGGTCTCGCGCGCCAAGGCGCTCAAGCCCGACATCATCGCTCCGATCACGCGGCCGGCGAGCGCGCAGCTGCTGCTGCCGGAGCTCATCAAGCAGCGCGTCGAGGTGCTCGGCGTCATCAGCCCGGGGAGCCCCGGGCTCTACGAGGCGGGTCAGATCGCCGCGCTCAAGCAGGACCTCGAGTACGTGATGGATAACGTGCCCTGGCCGAACTTCAAGAACCCGAAGACGCAGCAGGTGGCGGCCGAGTACCGGAAGCGCACGGGCGGCAAGACGTTCGACACGCAGTCGGGCTACTCCTACGACGCGGTGTTCATCCTCGCGGACGTGCTCGAGCGCGCGAAGTCGACGGACCCCGACGCCATCGTGGACGCGATCAAGAAGACGCGCTTCAGCGGCGGGCTCATGGTGTACGGCGGGCCGGTGATCTTCAACGATCTCGGCGACAACCCGAACGCCATCCCGGCGATGATCCAGATCCTCGGCCAGAAGCCGCTCGTGGTGTGGCCGAAGGACGCGGCGCAGGAGAAGCTCGTCTTCCCGCGGCCCAAGCGGTAGGGGCGGGAAACGGGGTGGGGCTCCCGGCGACGACCGCTCGAGCGTAGCCGGGCGGCCCCCCTCACGCGCGCATGGACCTGACACTCGTCGCCCAGGGCCTGCTGAGCGGCCTGCTGTTCGGCGGCGTCACGAGCCTCATGGCCGTCGGGCTCACGCTGATCTTCGGCGTGATGCGCGTCGTCAACTTCGCGCACGGCGACATGATGGTCTGGGGGATGTACCTCGCGTGGATGCTCTCGAGCCGTGCGGGGATCGATCCGTACCTCGGCTTCGTCGTCTGTGCGGCGGCGCTCTTCGTGCTGGGCCTCGGCGTGCAGCGGGGGCTCGTCGACCGCATCCTCGACGCGCCGCACGAGATGCAGATCCTCCTCATGCTCGGCGTGGCGCTGGTGCTCGAGAACGCGGCGCTCGTGGCCTTCGGGCCCGAGCCGGCGCGCGTGCGGTCGTCGCTGACGCTGCCCCCGCTCTGGCTCGGGCCGCTCTTCGTCGACGTCGCGCGTCTCATCACGTTCGTGATCGCGATCGCGCTCACCGTGCTCCTCGGACTCTTCCTGTTCCGGACGGCGTTCGGCCGCCGCATCCGGGCCGCCGCCGACAACCCGTACGGCGCGCTCGTCGTCGGCACCGACGTGCGGCGCGTGTACGCGGTCGCGTTCGGCATCGGCGCCGCGTGTGTCGGGGCCGCCGGTGCGCTCGTGGCGCCGATCCTGCCGTTCCAGCCGACCACGGGCCTCGGGCTGTCCGTCGCGTCGTTCAACATCGTGATCATCGGCGGGATGGGCAGTCTCCTCGGCGCCTTCCTGGGCGGCCTGATCGTCTCGATCGCCGAGTCGCTCGGCGCGGTCTTCCTCGCGCCGTCGATGAAGGAGCTCGTCAGCTTCGGCCTGCTGATCGTCATCCTGCTCTTCCGCCCGGCCGGGCTCTTCGGCAAGCGGGCCGCATGACGTGGCTCGGGATCGCGGCGCTCGGCGTGCTCCTCGCGCTGCCCGCCGTCGTGTCGTCGTACGTCCTGACGATCCTGATCTTCATCTTCTTCTACGCGTTCCTCGGCCAGGCGTGGAACGTGGTCGGCGGGTACGCGGGGCAGCTCTCCGTGGGGCATGCGGCGTTCCTCGGCGTCGGCGCCTACGCGTCGGCGGTCCTCGCGCAGGAGGTCGGGCTGTCACCGTGGCTCGGCATGTTCGTCGGCGGCGCGCTCGCCGGTGCGCTCGGCGCGGTGATCGGGTACCTCGGCTTCCGCTTCGGGCTCCGGGGCTTCTACTTCGTCCTGCTGACGGTGGCGTTCGCGGAGGTGTGCCGCATCGTCGTGAACAACGTGGAGGCCGTGGGGGGCGCGGTCGGCTTCTACATCACGTTCACGGGCGATCCGCGGCAGTTCCAGTTCCGCGACAACCGCGCCTGGTACTACGTCACGCTGGTCCTCATGCTCGCGGCGACCGGGATCGTCGCGCTCATCGAGCGCCGGCGCTTCGGGGTGTACCTGGCCGCGATCCGCGAGGACGAGAGCGCGGCGGAGGCGCTCGGCGTCGACACGCTCCGGTACAAGATGCTCGCGATGATCGTGTCGTCGTTCCTGACGGGCGTCGGCGGCACGTTCTACGCCTGCTACCTGCTGTCGCTCCAGCCGAACGCCGTGTTCGGGATCCCGCTGTCCGTCGAGATCATCATCCGGCCCATCGTCGGTGGCAGCGGAACGCTCCTCGGGCCGATCCTGGGCTCGTTCATCCTCACGCCGCTCGCCGAGGTCTCGCGCTACTACCTGGGCCAGGGCGGCTGGCACGGCGCGCACCTCATCGCGTACGGCGTGCTGCTCGTCGCCGTGGTGCTGTTCCTGCCCGAAGGCGCGTACCCGCGTCTCGTGCGGCTCGTGCGCGCGAGGAAGCGCGCGTGAGCCTGCTCGAGGCGCGGGGGCTCTCGAAGCGCTTCGGCGGCGTGCGGGCGGTCGACCACCTCGACCTCGCGCTCGCCGAGGGCGACCTGCTCGGATTGATCGGACCGAACGGCGCCGGAAAGACGACCGCCTTCAACCTGCTGTCCGGCTTCCTCGCGCCGGACGCCGGCGAGATCCGCCTGCGCGGCCGCTCGATCGTCGGCCTCAAGCCGCACCGGATCTGCCAGCTCGGCGTCGCCCGGACGTTCCAGATCGTCCGTCCGTTTCCGCGGATGACCGTGCTCCAGAACGTGGAGGTCGGTGCGCTGGCGCGGCATGCTGGTACCGGCGCTGCCGTGCGTGTCGCCCGCGCCGTCGTCGAGCAGGTCGGCCTCGGGCCCAAGGCGAACGCGGTCGCGTCGGGCCTCACGATGCCGGAGCGCAAGCGCCTCGAGCTGGCCCGGGCACTCGCGACCGAGCCCGCGGTCCTCCTGCTGGACGAGGTGATGGCCGGACTCAACCCGACGGAGATCGAGCGGATGGTGGTCCTGCTCCGAGAGATCCATGCGGCCGGCATGTCGATGCTCCTCATCGAGCACAACATGCGGGCGGTGATGGCGCTGTCGCAGCGGGTCGTGGTGCTGAACTTCGGCAGCAAGATCGCGGAAGGCGCGCCCGCCGAGGTGGCGCGTCACCCGAAGGTCGTCGAGGCGTACCTCGGCGAGGAATATGTCGACGCTGCTCCGGCTCGCTGACGTCGAGGTCGGCTACGGCGACCTCGTCGCCGTGCACGGGATCTCGCTCGAGGTGCGTCAGGGTGAGGCCGTCGCGCTGATCGGCGGCAACGGCGCGGGCAAGACGAGCACGCTGCGCGCGATCTCGGGCTTGCTGCCGCTCAGGCGCGGGCGCGTGGAGCTCGCCGGGGCGCGCCTGGACGGGCTGCGAGCATCGCAGATCGTGGCGCGCGGTGTGGCCCACGTCCCGGAGGGCCGGCAGCTCTTCCCGTCGATGACGGTGCGCGAGAACCTCGAGCTCGGCAGCCGCGACGGCGACCGGCGCCGTCACGACGAGACGCTCGAGTTCGTGTACGCGCTGTTCCCGCGCCTGCGTGAGCGGGAGCGCCAGCTGGCGGGGACGCTCTCCGGCGGCGAGCAGCAGATGTGCGCGATCGGCCGCGGCCTCATGGCGCGCCCGGCGCTCCTGCTGCTCGACGAGCCGTCGCTGGGGCTGGCCCCCGTGATGGTCAAGCTCATCTTCGAGACGCTCCGCGCCGTCAACGACCAGGGCACGACGCTGCTCCTCGTCGAGCAGAACGTGGCGCGGGCGCTCGCGCTGGCCCATCGCAGCTACGTCATCGAGAACGGGCGCATCGTGCTCGAGGGCCCGCGCGAGCAGCTGCTCGCGAGCCCGCACATCAAGCAGGCGTATCTCGGGCTGTGATCGGCGCTCGCGGGCCACGAGCCCGCGAGGCGGCAGAGAGCGGGCGCCGCGGCGGGCGTCCCGCGGTAAGATGACGGCTCACCGGGAAGGAGTACGGCCATGACGAGCCCGATCATCACCGAAGCCGTCCGCGCCCTCGTCGAGCGCCGTGACCTGAGCCGCATCGAGGCCGCCGCCGCGATGGACGCGATCATGTCCGGCGCCGCGACCAACGCCCAGATCGCGGCGTTCCTCGTCGCGCTCCGCATGAAGGGCGAGACCGTCGAGGAGCTGATCGGCTTCGCCCAGGTCATGCGCCAGAAGGCGGTGCGGGTGAGGACGCACGGCCAGGAGGTCGGGCTGACCGGGACCGACCGGGAGATGCTGATCGACACGTGCGGCACCGGCGGCGACGCGGCCGGCACGTTCAACGTGTCGACGGCCACGGCGTTCGTCGTGGCGGGCACCGGACTGAAGGTCGCCAAGCACGGCAACCGGTCGGTGTCGTCGCTCTGCGGCTCGGCGGACGTCGTCGAGACCCTCGGGATCAGCCTCGACCTGGCGCCGCAGAAGGTTGCTCGCTGCATCGACGAGGTCGGCATCGGCTTCCTCTACGCGCCGCTGCTGCACACCGCCATGAAGCACGTCATGGCCACCCGCCGCGAGATGGGCGTGCGGACGGTCTTCAACATGCTCGGGCCGCTCACCAACCCCGCCTCGGCCAACGCGCAGGTGATCGGCGTGTACTCGCCGTCGCTGACCGAGCCGCTCGCGCGGGTGCTCGCCGAGCTCGGCACCTACCGCGCGTTCGTCGTCCACGGGGCGGACGGCCTGGACGAGCTCTCGAACACCGGCGACAGCAAGGTGTCCGAGGTGCGCGAGGGGCTGGTGAAGAGCTACGCCGTCAGGCCCGACGACTTCGGGCTGCCGCGCGCGGCGATCGCCGACCTGCAGGGCGGGGACCGCGAGCAGAACGCCGAGATCATCCGGGGCATCCTGGCCGGCGAGCCCGGACCCAGGCGCGACATCGTCCTGATGAACGCCGCGGCGGCGCTGACGGCGGGCGGCAAGGCTCACGACCTGAAGGAAGGCGTGGCCCTTGCCGCCGGCTCCATCGACAGCGGCGCCGCGCGGGCGAAGCTCGCCGCGCTCGTGGAGCTCTCGCAGAGGCTCGCCGCCGAGAAGTAACGGATGCCGCGCGGATGTCGTCGCCGGGCAGCCGGCTCGCCCTGCCGTCCTCCGTGCCCCTCTACATCCAGGTCAGAACGGCGTCCCGGAATCTGACGAAGTCGCCCACGCGATCCCGGACGACACCGGCGACGATTGCGGGGTTCACGCGCGCGTATTCATGGACGAGGATGTTCCGAAAGCCGGCCATCCTCACCATCGCGTCGCGAAGCGATTCGTCGATCAGCCCGGCTCTGCCGGCGGTCGTTCGGGGAATACGTCACGAGCATGGGAACGTCTGCTCCGCAGATGGACAGCGTGGTCTCCTGACGAGCGAACGAACGTCGAAGGTGCTCTGCGTCACACGCCTTGACTGCGCGGAACGGTACCTGGCCGAGAAGGCAGATTCGTTCGGGGCGAAGATGCTCGAGGTCTTCCCGCAAGTGAGCGAGCGCGCACGTTCGGACGAGGGCAGCGCTGGGATGCCGTGGCGTGCTGAAGCATTTGACGGCGTGAATGAAGTGGAACCCATGCTGTCGGAATTCCTCGCGGAATGGGGCGGGCGAGTCGGCCGTCGCCCATTCGAGGTCCAGGAAGATCGCGTGAAGCGACCGTAGCAGCCTGTCGTCGTCGCGAGACCAGAATCCCCCCCCGGGACACGGCGGATTCCCGCCGATGAACAGCAGCCGCACAGGTCGGCACGGATCGGGATAAGGAAGAAGGCGAGGCGGCGTATCGGCGCCGGGAATGCCGAGCGAGCGTTCGCAGCTTCTGTAGTCGCCCCAGGTCGTCACGGGCCGAGCGTCTCGCGCTCGCCGGCTCCTTGCTAGCCGAGCTGCTTCAGGTACTGTCCGACGAAATCGAAGTCGACGAGGCGGCAGTAGGCGTCGGTGAGCTGTCGCGTCAGCGGCCCGGGGACGTCCCCGCCGATGCGGGCACCGTTGACGCTCGAGACCGGGCAGACGCAGAGGCTCGTCGAGGTGAGGAACGCCTCGTCGGCGTTCAGCGCGTCGTAGAGATCGACGTCCTTCTCGACGACCGGGATGCCGAGGTCGCGGGCGAGCTGGATGACGGTGTCGCGGCTGATGCCCGCGAGCACCGCCTGCTCGCGCGGCGTCGCGAGGACTCCCCCGTGGACGAGGAAGATGTTGCTGCCGAGCCCCTCGGCGAGGTTGCCGTGCGTGTCGAGGAGGACGGCCCACGCCTGGGGATCGCGCGCCTTCACCTCGAGATCGCCGGCGATGAGGTTGAGGTAGTTGTGCGTCTTCACCCGCGGCGACAGGCACTCGGGCGGCGTGCGGCGGACGGACGGCGTCATCACCCGGATGCCGTCGCGGAACAGCGCGGCCCGTTCACGGAGCGGCAGCGGCACGCACTCGACGATGACGGTCGGGCCTTCCTGCGCCCACACGTCGTGGTATGCCGGGTCGATGCCGCGGGAAACCCGCTGCGTGACCCAGTAGTCCTCGTCCGGCTCGAGCAGGGGGAGGTTCTTCCGGACGACCTCCTCGGTGATGGCGATCATCCGCGCCGGGGCCACGCCCGGGTCGATGCGCAGGTAGCGCAGCGAGCGGTAGAGCCGCTCGACGTGCTCCGCGAGCTTGAAGATGCGGTGGCCGAACGTCCGCGTCGTGTCGAAGACCGCGTCGCCGAACTTGAAGCCGCGGTCACGGAAGGGAACGAGGACGTCGCGCTCGGGGACGAAGCGACCGTTGAAGTACGCGATGCGATCGGGTGACGTCATGTGAGCCTCCGCGAGTTCGTGGGAACGATCAACGAGCGCGGGCATGCTACTACGTCGGGTCACGCGTCGGCAAACGGCGGGCAAGAAGAAACCGCTTCGACGCGTTCGGTTCCCTCGGGGTTCCGCCCTTGCGCCGGCCCGCGTCGGGGCCCTACAATGGGCGTCGAGTCGCGGCGCGGTGCGCTCGCTCCCCTGGTCGTCTTCCGATCCTGGCGCTTCGTGGCGCGACGCTGGCGTCGAGAGTTCTAGAACACCGGCACCGCGGGCGGCCAAGCCGGCCGCGGATCGGAGGGCACAGCCCGTGAACCGATCGGATCGTCGAGCCGCGGCCCGGGTCCCACGGGTGCGTCCGCGCACCCCCCGGGCCGCGTGCGAGCGCGGGGGGCTTGGGGGGCTTCGATAGTCCCCCCATGAGGTCGGATGCTCGGACGGGTCCCGAGGTACTACCGCATCGCGGAGGCGCTCCGCGAGCGCATCCGCGACGGCGAGCTCCGGCCGGGCACGCGGCTGGACAACCAGCGGGCGCTCGCGCGCCAGTTCGGCGTGACCCTCATGACGCTCAGGCAGGCGCTCGAGGTCCTCGAGCGCGACAACCTGATCGCCCGGCGCCATGGGCTCGGCACGTTCGTCGCGGCGCCGTCGATCGACTACGACATCCTCCAGCTGCGCCGCTTCGCCGGCGACCTGCTCGCGCTCGGCGAGTGCGTCGACACGCGGCTGCTCGGCTCGCGCTTCGCCGCCAGCGACCGGCGCGTCGCCGCGGCGCTCGGGCTCTCACGCGATGCACGCGTCTTCGTCCTCGAGCGGCTGCGGCTGATCGATGGCCGTCCGATGAGCCTGCAGCGCTCCTTCCTGCCCGGCGCGGTGGGCGAGGAGATCGCCCGCACCGACCTCGCGTCGACGCCGCTCGGCGAGGCGCTCGAGTTCAAGCTCGGCATCACGGTCGCGCGCGCGCGCGAGACGGTCTTCGCGGTGCGCCTGAAGCGGCGGGAAGCGCGCGAGCTCGGCTGCGCCGGGGGCGCGCCCGCGTTCGAGTCCGAGCGCGTCTCGTTCGATCCGGCGGGTCACCCCGTGGTCTTCGACCGCGTGTACATCCCGGGCGATCGCTTCCGCATCACCCGGGAACTCCACTACCCATAGGAGTGCGTCATGAAGATTCTCGTGCTGGCGAAACAGGTGCCCGACACCGCCACCCAGGTCAAGATCAGCTCGAACCCGCGAGCGATCGAGACGGCGGGCGTCACCTGGATCGTGTCCCCCTACGACGAGTTCGCCCTGGAGGAGGCGCTGCGCATCAAGGAGAAGCGGCAGGGCACCGAGGTCGTCGCCGTGTCGCTCGGCCCGGATCGCGTGAAGGAGACGATTCGCTCGTGCCTCGCGATGGGAGCCGACCGGGCGATCCATCTGAACGACCCGGCGTGGGCCGACGCCGACACGCTCACGACGGCGCGCGCGCTCGCGGCCGTCATCAAGCAGGAGGCGCCCGACCTCGTCCTCACCGGTCGCCAGGCGATCGACGACGACATGGGGGCCGTGACCGCGCAGGTCGCCGAGATCCTCGGTTGGCCGTGCGCGTCGTGGATCATGGAGGAAGCGATCGCGGACGACGGCAAGACCGTGCGCGCCGGCCGCCAGGTGGAAGGCGGGCTCGAGATCTTCGACCTGCCGCTGCCGGCCGTGCTCTCGGCCCAGAAAGGCCTCAACGAGCCGCGCTACCCGACGCTCAAGGGGATCATGGGGGCGAAGAAGAAGGAGATCCGCGACGTGAAGGCGGGTGACCTCGGCCTCGCCGCGGAGCCGCCGCAGCTGTCGCTCCTCACGCTCGAGGCCCTGCCGCCGCGGCCGCCGGGGCGCGTCATCCCGGGTGAGGTGAAGGAGGCCGTGAGGGAACTGGTGAAGGCGCTCCGCGAAGAAGCCAAGGTCGTGTGAGGGGGACTGAAGACGATGGCAGGCGCGTTCTGGTGCGTGGTGGAGGACGATCGGAAGGGCTCGCCGAAGAAGGTGATGGCCGAGGTGATCGGCGAGGCCGCGCGGCTCTCGGGCGGCGAGGTGGAGGCGGTCTGGGTCACCGACAAGGCCAGCGACGAGGGGTTGAAGCAGCTCGGCGAGTGGGGAGCGAAGAAGGTCTGGCTCCTCGAGAACGCGGCGCTGGTCCCGTACCGCGCCGAGGTGTGGGCGCCGGCGATCGCCGACCTCGCGCAGGCGCAGTCGCCGAAAGCGATCTTCGGACCGGTGACCAGCCGGCAGCGCGAGCTGATCGCGCGCCTGGCCGCGCGGCTCGGGGTGGGGCTCGCGGCGGACTGCACGGCGCTCGCGATGGACGGGGACACGCTGGTCGCGACCCGTCCCGTCTACGCGGGCAAGCTCCTCAGCAAGGTCACGTGGGCAAAGGCGCCCTGGCTCGCCACCCTCCGGCCCAACGTCTTCCGTCCGGCGGAGACCCAGGCCGGGCGTTCCGCGGCCGTCGAGCGACCTGGCGTGACGTTCGCGGGCGCGAAGATGAAGCTCGTCGAGCGCCGCGAGGAGGCCGCCACGGGCCTCCCGGAGCTGACCGAGGCCGAAATCGTGCTCTCGGGCGGCCGCGGCATGAAGGGGCCCGAGAACTACGTCATCCTCGAGGAGCTGGCGGGCATCCTGCCCAACGCCGCCGTCGGCGCGTCGCGCGCCGCGGTCGATGCCGGCTGGCGACCGCACCGCTTCCAGATCGGCCAGACCGGCCGGACGATCTCGCCGAAGCTCTACCTCGGCTTCGGCGTGTCGGGCGCGATCCAGCACCTGGCCGGCATGCGAACGTCGAAGGTGATCGTCGCGGTCAACAAGGACCCGGAAGCGCCGATCTTCAAGATCGCCGACTACGGCATCGTGGCGGACCTCTTCGAGGTCGTGCCGGCGCTGAAGGAAGAGTTCAAGAAGCTGCTGGAGAAGTAGCGGCGACGGGAGACCGCGCATGCGCCTCGAGCTCACCGACGAGCAGCAGATGATCCAGGCGATGGCGCGCGAGTTCGCCGAGGGCGAGATCGCGCCCATCGCCGACGACATCGACCGCGAGAGCCGCTTCCCGCACGGGACGGTGAAGCGGATGGGCGAGCTGGGGCTCATGGGCATCGCCGTGCCGGATGGCTGGGGCGGCAGCGGGTCGGACACCGTCGCGTACGTCGTCGCCCTCGAGGAGATCGCGAGGGTGTGCGCGTCGCATGCCGTGATCATGTCCGTCAACAACTCGCTCTACTGCGATCCGGTGCTGAAGTACGGCACCGACGCGCAGAGGGAGCGGTTCCTGAAACCGTTCGCGTCCGGGCAGGAGATCGGGTGCTTCGCGCTGACCGAGCCCCAGGCCGGCTCGGACGCGTCCAACCAGGCGACGCTGGCCGCCCGCGAGGGCGGCCACTACGTGCTCAACGGGCGGAAGGCGTTCGTCACAAACGGACGTGAAGCGTCGGTCGCGCTCGTCTTCTGTCAGACCGACCGCGCCAGGGGCAGCCACGGCATCTCGGCGTTCCTCGTCGAGAAGGGCACGCCGGGGTTCGTCGTCGCGAAGACGGAGGACAAGCTCGGCCTGAAGGCGTCGGACACCGCCGAGCTCGTGTTCGAGGACTGCCGCGTGCCTGCGGCGAACCGCCTCGGTGACGAGGGCATGGGGTTCAAGATCGCGATGGCGGCGCTCGACGGCGGCCGGATCGGGATCGCCGCGCAGGCCGTCGGCATCGCGGCGGGCGCGTTCGAGAAGGCGCGCCGCTACGCGAAGGAGCGCACGTCGTTCGGCAAGCCGATCGGCGAGCACCAGATGGTCGCCTGGATGCTCGCCGACATGGCGACTGCGATCGACGCCGCGCGCCTGCTGACGCTGAAAGCCGCGGCGCTCAAGGACCGCGGCGAGAGGTTCGGGACGGCGTCGGCGATGGCGAAGCTCTTCGCGGCCGAGACGGCGATGCGCGTGACGACCGACGCCATCCAGGTGCACGGCGGCTACGGGTACATCAAGGAGTACCAGGTCGAGCGGTACTTCCGCGACGCGAAGATCACGCAGATCTACGAGGGCACGTCGCAGATCCAGAAGCTCGTGATCGCGCGCGCCGTGCTCGCCGGCGGCGTGCGGGAGGAGAGGCGATGACGGGGGAGAGGCCCATGAGCGGTCGTGAGCGCTGGGAGCAGGAGACGTACCGGGCGTTCGTCGAGAAGTCCGCGGAGCGCCCGGCGCGCTTCGAGTCGCTGTCGGGCATCCCGCTGAAGCCGCTCTACGCGCCGGAGGACCTCGAGGGCTGGTCGTACGAGCGCGACGCAGGGTATCCCGGGGAGTTCCCCTTCACCCGAGGCGTCTATCCGTCGATGTATCGCGGCCGGCTGTGGACGATGCGCATGTTCGCCGGGTTCGGTCGTCCCGAGGACACGAACCGCCGGTTCAAGTACCTGCTCGAGCAGGGACAGACGGGCCTGTCCACCGCCTTCGACATGCCGGCGCTCATGGGCTACGACGCCGATCACCCGCGGGCGCGCGGCGAGGTGGGCAAGGAGGGGGTGTCGATCTCGACGCTCGACGACTTCGAGCGGCTCTTCGACGGCATCCCGCTCGGGGACGTCACCACGTCGATGACGATCAACTGCACGGCGTCCGTCGCGCTCGCCATGTACCTCGCCATCGCCGACCAGCAAGGCGTGGGCTGGGACAGGGTCGGCGGCACGGTGCAGAACGACATGCTGAAGGAGTTCATCGCCCAGAAGGAGTGGATCTGCCCGCCCGAGCCCGCGATGCGCATCGTGGTGGACATGATCGAGTTCGCCGCGAAGCTGGTCCCGCGCTTCAACCCGGTGTCGATCTCCGGCTACCACATCCGCGAAGCAGGCTCGACGGGCGTGCAGGAGCTCGCGTTCACCCTGGCCGACGGCCTCGCGTATGTCGAGGCGGCGGTCGCACGCGGGCTCCACGTCGACAGCTTCGCGCCGCGCCTGAGCTTCTTCTTCGACGTCCACAACGACTTCTTCGAGGAGATCGCGAAGCTCCGGGCGGCGCGCCGGATGTGGGCGCGCTTCATGAACGAGCGGTTCGGTGCGAAGAAGGCCGAGTCGATGCGGCTCAGGACGCACACGCAGACGGCGGGCGTGTCGGCGACGGCTCAGCAGCCGCTGAACAACGTCGCGCGCATCGCGCTCCAGGCGATGGCCGCCGTGCTGGGCGGTGCGCAGTCGCTCCACACGAACTCCTACGACGAGACGTGGGCGCTGCCCACCGAGGAGGCCGTGACCGTCGCGCTCCGGACGCAGCAGATCATCGCCGAGGAGACTGGCGTCCCGCTCACGATCGACCCGCTCGGCGGCTCGTACTACCTCGAGAAGCTGACCGGCGAGGTGGAGGCGCGGGCGATGGACTACATCCGCCGCATCGACGCGATGGGCGGCATGATCCGCGCGATCGACCAGGGGTTCCCGCAGAAGGAGATCGCCGACGCCGCGTACCGCTACCAGCTCATGGACGACCGGGGCGAGAAAGTCACGGTCGGCGTCAACGCGTACGCGATGCGCGACACGACACCCATCAACTTCCTGAAGATCGACGAGACCGTGGAGCTGGAGCAGATCGAGCGCGTCGGGCGGTTCAAGGCCGCGCGCGATCCGGCCAAGGTGGAGCGGCGGCTCAAGCAGGTCGCGGACGCGTGCCGCACCGCGCAGAACGTGATGCCGGTCCTGATCGACGCCGTGAAGGACTATGTCAGTCTGGGAGAGATCTCGGACGTCTACCGCCAGGTCTTCGGGCTCTATCGCGAGCCGATCATCTTCTAGTCATGGGGGGACTATCGAAGCCCCCCAAACCCCCCGGGCGCTCGCACACGCCCCGGGGGGTGCGCGGACGCACCCGTGGGACCCGGGGCGCGGCTCGACACAGGATGCGGAGAACGCCGGAGGCGACATGAACGACGGGATCAGGGTCACGAAGACGACGTCACCGAAACCGAAGCCGAAGGACAGCACGCTCGCCTTCGGGACCGAGTTCACCGACCACATGTTCCTCATGGACTACCGGGACGACAAGGGCTGGTACGACGCGCGCATCGGACCGTACGGCCCGCTGACGCTCGATCCCGCGACGGCCGTCCTCCACTACGCGCAATCCATGTTCGAGGGCCTGAAGGCCTTCCGGGGCACGGACGGCGAGATCCGGCTCTTCCGGCCGGACAAGCACGTCCAGCGACTGAACAACACGGCGAAGCGCCTGTGCATCCCGGCGATCGACCCGGAGGTCGTGCTGGAGTCGTGGACGACCCTCGTGGACCTCGATCGTGACTGGGTGCCGCGCGCGGTCGGCACGTCGCTCTACGTCCGGCCCACGATCATCGCGAGCGAGCCGTTCCTCGGCGTGCGGCCGTCGAAGTCCTACCTCTACTTTGTCATCCTCTCGCCCGTCGGCGCCTACTACGCCGAGGGCATGAATCCCGTCAAGATCCTGGTCGACGCGAAGTACGTCCGCGCCGTTCCCGGCGGGCTCGGCGAGGCCAAGGCCTCCGCGAATTACGCGGCGAGCCTCTACCCGCAGGAGGACGCCAAGCACGGGGGATTCACGCAGGTCCTGTACCTGGACGGCGTGCACCGGAAGTACATCGAGGAAGTCGGGACGATGAACCTCATGCTCCGCATCGGCGACGAGGTCATCACGCCTCCGCTCGCGGGCAGCATCCTGCCCGGCGTGACGCGCGACTCGGTGCTCGCGCTGCTCCGCGAGTGGGGCATCCCGGCATCGGAGCGGCAGGTGTCGATCGACGAGATCGTGGAGGCGGCCGGGAAGGGCACGCTCGAGGAGGTGTTCGGCACCGGCACGGCGGCGGTCATCTCGCCCGTCGGCGAGCTCTTCTACAAGGACCAGCACATCGTCGTGAACGAGGGGAGGATCGGCGAACTGACGCAGCGGCTCTACGATGCGATCGTCGCCGTCCAGTACGGGACGGCTCCCGACACGCGCGGCTGGACCGTCGTGGTGTGAGACCATGAGCGAGTGCGTGTTCTGCAAGATCCGCGACGGGCAGATCCCGTCGATCAAGGTCTACGAGGACGCGAAGACCCTCGTGATCATGGACATCAACCCGCTCAACCCGGGGCACTGTCTCGTGCTCACGAAGGCGCACGCGCCCACGCTCTACGACGCGGAGGCCTCCGATCTCCAGGGGGCGATCGCGACGGCCCAGCGGGTGGCGAGAGCGGTCCGCGAGACGCTCGCGCCCGACGGGCTCAACATGCTCCAGGCGAACGGTCCGGCCGCGTTCCAGTCGGTGCCGCACTTCCACCTGCACCTGATCCCGCGCTGGGCGAACGACGGCAAGGGGTTCGACTGGAAGCTCGTCGCCGGTGACCGGGCACAGATCGCCGCGACGGGCGACACGATCCGCGCGGCGATGAGCTCGAAGGGAGTGCAGGCATGAGTGAGCGGACGGTCAGAGTGGTGGTCGCGAAGCCGGGCCTCGACGGACACGACCGCGGCGCCAAGATCGTCGCCCGGGCGCTCCGGGACGCCGGGTTCGAGGTCATCTACACGGGTCTCCACCAGACCCCCGAGCAGGTGGTCGCCACCGCCATCCAGGAAGACGCCGACGCGATCGGGCTCAGCGTGCTCTCCGGCGCTCACATGTACCTCTTCAAGCGGGTGCTGGAGCTGCTGAAGGACAAAGGCGCCGACGACATCGCGGTGTTCGGCGGCGGCATCATTCCGCCGGAGGACGTCGCCGCGCTCAAGGGGATCGGCGTCAAGGAGCTGTTCACCCCCGGCACCTCGACCCAGGACATCGTCCGCTTCGTCCGCGGGAACATCCGCGCGGCCGTCTGAGCGATGCACGTCCGCGGCGTCGACCTGTGGCCCGAACCGCTGACGCGTGACCTCGTCGAGGAGGTCCACCACGGCCGCCGCGTGCGATGCTACGGGCCCGACCGGCCCCGCACGCTCGTCGAGATGCTCGAACGCGCGGCCGCGCGCATGCCGGAGCAGGAGGCGGTCGTCGATGCTCGCCGGCGGCTCACGTGGCGCGAGCTGCACCAGGCGGCCCGGCGTCTCGCCGCCGGCCTCCATGCCAAGCGCGGTGTCCAGCCCGGGGACCGCGTCGCGCTGCTCGTGGCCAACAGTGCCGAGTTCTGCGTCTCGGTGCTCGCGTGCGCGACGCTCGCAGCTGTCGCGGTGACGCTCAACACCAAGCTCCGGCGCGCCGAGCTCGAGTACATGCTCGGGCACTCGGGCGCGCGGGTGCTCGTCACGGACCCCGAATGGTGGGACGAGATCGCGCCGAAGGGGGCCGCGCTGCCCTGCGAGGCCGTCTACGCGACCCGTGACACGCCCGAAGGCACCGAGCCGCTCGACCGGCTCCTGGACTGCCGTGACGCGCCGCCGGCGGTCAGCCCCGCGGAGGACGACGCCGCGTTCATCATGTACACGTCCGGCACGACGGGGCACCCGAAGGGCGCGATCGGGACCCACGGCGGCATCGTGAACGGCGCGATGAGCTTCGCGCGGTGCTTCGGCCTCGGGCCCGACGAACGAACGCTGGTCGCCGTTCCGCTCTTCCACGTGACGGGTCTCATCGCCCAGTTCCTCACGATGGCGTACGTCGGCGGTACGACGGTGATCATGCGCCAGTTCAACGCCGCCGGCGCGCTCAGGCTGCTCGAGGCGGAGCGCATCACGTACCTGGTCGGCGCGCCGACGGTGTACATCATGCTGATGAGCCAGCCCGGCTACCGGATGTCGGCGGCGACGCTGCGCGTCGTCGGCTATGGCGGCGCGCCGATGCCGCCCGACGCTGTCCGTGGCCTGCGCGAGTGGCTGCCAGCGGCACGCCTGCACAACGTCTACGGCATGACGGAGACGTGCTCGCCCACGACGATCCTGCCCGACGCCGACGCGTTCGCGCGCGTGTCGTCCGCCGGTCGTCCGGTCCCGACGGCCGAGCTGCGCACCGTCGACCCGGGGACCGTGGTCGAGTGCGCGGCGGGCGAGGTCGGCGAGCTGCTGGTGTGGGGGCCGATGGTCGTCCCCGGGTACTGGGCGAATCCCGAGGCGACCACGGGAGCGATGGGCGACGGGTGGCTCCGGACCGGCGACCTCGCGACGATCGATGCCGATGGCTACGTCACGGTCATGGACCGGATCAAGGACATGATCAATCGCGGCGGCGAGAAGGTGTACTGCGTGGAGGTGGAGGACGTGCTGTGCGGCCACCCGGACGTGCTCGAGGCCGCCGTCGTCGGCATCCCCGATCCCGTGTACGGCGAGGCCGTGAAGGCGTGCGTGGTGCCACGCGCCGGACGGACGCTCGATCCCGACGACGTTCGCGCGTCGGTGGCGCGCCGTCTCGCGAAGTTCAAGGTGCCGCGTGACGTGGAGATCCTGCCGGCGCTGCCGCGCAACCCGAGCGGCAAGGTCGTGAAGCGCGCGCTGAAGAACTGATCGAGCCGCGCCCCGGGTTCCACGGGTGCGGCCGCGCACCCCACGGGTGCGGCCGCGCCCCCCCCGGGGCGCGTGCGAGCGCGGGGGGCTTGGGGGGCCCTTCGAGGCCCCCCATGAAGTCGAAAGTCGAAGGAGAGGAACCGATGGGCGACGACGAGATCAAGGCAGAGCTGGAGCGGCTCCGGGCGGAGAACGCGGCGCTCAAAGCACGCAGCACGCGCGCGACGTCGATCCGCGTGAGCGAGAAGGGAGGCGTCAGCGTGTACGGGCTGGGGCGCTTTCCCGTCACGCTCTACAAGGAGCAGTGGCAGAAACTGCTCGACATGGCGGACGAGATCCGCGGCTTCATCAAGGAGCACGACGGCGAACTGAAGACCAAGCCCGCGAGGGAGTGAGCCAGGTGATCATGGCAACATGGACTTCGAGCTGACGCCCGACCAGAAGGCGATCCGCGGCGTCGCGCGGGAGTTCGCCGATGCCGAGCTCGGCGAGAAGATCGCCCCGTACGACGAGCGCCACGAGTTCCCGCACGCGGTCGTGAAGACGCTGGGCGAGCTCGGCTTCCTCGGCGTCCTCGTGTCGCCGGAGTACGGCGGCGCGGGCCTCGACTACGTGTCGTACACGCTCATCGTGGCGGAGCTGTGTCGCGGCGACGCCTCCGTCGGCATCACGATGTGGGCGCACAACTCGCTCTGCACGAGCCACATCGACCTGTTCGGATCGCCGGAGCAGAAGCGCCGCTACCTGCCTCCGCTCGCGACCGGTCGGGTGCTCGGCGCGTGGGGCCTGACCGAGCCGGGCTCGGGCTCCGACGCCGCGGCGCTCTCCACGCGCGCCGAGGCGCGGGATGGCCGGTGGGTGCTGAACGGCAGCAAGGCGTTCATCACGAACGCGACCGTGGCGGGGACCACCGTCGTCATGGCGCGGACCGAGGCCGACCCCGGTCCGCGCGGCATCTCGGCGTTCGTGCTGGAGCAGGGCACGCCCGGATTCACCGCCGGACGGCCGTACCGCAAGCTCGGCCTGCACGCCTCGGACACCGCGGAGCTGGTGTTCGAGGACGCGCGCGTGCCGTCCGAGAACCTGCTCGGCGAGCGCGGCCGGGGCTTCGCGCAGGCCAGGCAGGTGCTCGAAGGCGGGCGGATCGCCATGGCCGCGATGGGCGTCGGCATCGCCGAGGCCGCGATCGACCACGCGATCGCGTACATGCGCCAGCGGACGGCGTTCGGGAAGACGCTGGCGGAGTTCAACGGGCTCCAGGGCATGATCGCCGACCTCGCGACCGAGCTCGAGGCGGCGCGCCTGCTCATGCTCCGGGCTGCGTACGAGAAGGACCGGGGGCGTCGGTCGATGCACCTGGCCGCGATGGCGAAGGTGTTCGCGTCCGAGGTCGCGATGAAGGCAGCGACGAAGGCCGTGCAGGTGCACGGCGGCGCCGGGTACATCACGGAGTTCCCGGTCGAGCGGATTTTCCGGGACGCGAAGCTGACCGAGATCGGCGAGGGCACGTCGGAAGTGCAGCGGATCGTCATCGCGCAGGAGCTGCTGCGGCGCGCGTAGAGTCCCGCCTGCTCGAGGAGCGGGCGACAGCGACGGGCGACATCGAACGTTGAGGGTTCTCTGGATCACCGAGCGGTTCCCGCCGGACCGGGGTGGGCTGGCGGCGTCCGCCGCGCGTCAGGTCGAGGCGCTGGTACCGCGCCTGATCGCCGCAGGTGATCGGCGGCGGCTGGCTCATCGCTGAACGTGCGCGAAGTACGCCCAGAGCGCCGCCCGCTCGGCGAGCGAGAAACGCTCCAGCGCGAGCCACGTGCCGGCGCCGAGATCCACGTGACCGCTCACCGTGTGGGTGCGCCTTCCCGTGTCCGTCTCGAACACGAGCCCGTTCGCTCCGCGCTTGCTCTTGGCGATCGTGCGGCCGTCCGCGTCTCGCACCTCGAGCGCGTCCGCCTTCGGCTTGACCCTCGCCAGCACGCGCTTGCCGGCGTCCTCGAGCTTCCAGCCGTTGCCGTCGCGCCGCACCCGGTAGAGTCGCCGGCCGGCCCCGTCCTCGATCTCCGCGCCGTAGGCCTTGCGCTTGATCTTCCACCGGTCGCGGTCCTGAAGATCGCGGAGCTTCACGCGGTCGGTCTCGATCTTCAGGTGTCCGACGACCCGGTCGGCGGCGTCGTGGACGGTCAGCCGCGCGTCGCTTCCGCGGACCGTCAGCTGGGCGTGGCCGGAGGCGTCGGCGAGCGTGACGAGCGGGCCGCCCGGCGCCTGCGCCAGCGCGCGCAGCGGACGGCCGGCGGTCGCGAGCAGGCACGTGACCGCGGCGGCCACGAGCAGGGCGGCGAGGGGCGATGCCTGGCGTAGCCCGGCGCGGCCGAACGCCTCGGCACGCTCGGGCGCGCCTTGGTCGCGTCTCGTCCCGGATTCGATCGGGTCCGCAGTCGTCATGCGGCGGACTCTAGAGCGGTGCCGGGAACCGTGTCAACGAACGTTTGAGACGATGAAGAGGCCCGGGCGCCACCGGCGGTCGTGGTGGCGTGTCGCGGACAGGGACCACCGCGTTTGGCCCGTGATCGGCGGCGGGCATGGCGCGTTGACGACTGGCGCACCGCGTGCTACCCGATGCGCATACGCACAGCGCGGGAGGCTCCGATGACACTCGTCAACCCCCAGTTCCTGGTCGAGACCGGCTGGCTGGCCCAGCACCTCGACGACCCGTCCGTGCGCGTGCTGGAGTGCACGGTGATCCTCCATCCGGATCCCGACCGCGGGTATCGCGTCGAGTCCGGCCGGGCAGCCTGGGAGGCGGGCCACATCCCGGGCAGCGGCTTCGCAGACCTGCCGCAGGACCTCTCCGACCCGGACAGCGCGCTCCGCTTCATGATGCCGCCTGCGGACCGCTTCGCTGCCGGGATGTCGCGCTACGGCGTCGGCGACGGCGTCCGCGTCGTCCTGTACGACCGGGCGCAGAACATGTGGGCCGCGCGCGTGTGGTGGATGCTGCGCGCCTTCGGCTTCGACGATGCCGCGGTCCTCGACGGCGGCTGGCGCAAATGGACTCTCGACGGTCGTCCGATCTCCTCCGCGCCCGATGCGCCGCGTTCCGCCCGGTTCGTCGCTCGACCCCGTCCTGGCCTCTTCGTGGGCAAGGAGGCCGTGCTCGGCACGCTCGGCGACCGTGCCGCGTGCGTCGTCAACGCCCTCACCGAGGAGCAGCACCGCGGCACCGGCGGCGTCACGTACGGCCGGCCGGGCCGCATCGCAGGCAGCGCGAACGTGCCGGCCCGCGCGATCGTCGACCCGAAGACGCACGCGTACCTGCCGCCCGACGAGCTTCGCAAGCGGTTCGCGCAGGCCGGCGTGCTCGACGCGGGGCGGGTGGTGACGTACTGCGGCGGCGGCATCGCAGCGTCGAGCGACGCGTTCGTGCTGTTCCTGCTCGGCCACGACGACGTCGCGGTCTACGACGCGTCGCTCTCGGAGTGGGCGAACGACCCCTCGCTGCCGATGGAAACGGGCTAGCCCGGGCTGTCCCGCCCGCGTTCGCGGGCGGAACGGTCACTCCGGCGACGGCAGCCGGGCCGTGAGCGAATCGGGTGGTCGAGGAGCGCCCCGGCTTGGCGGGGGCGCTCCGAGCGTGGGGGTATGGGGGGCTTCGGTAGTCCCCCCATGATCAGGGGAAGCGAACCGGCGTGAACTCCCGCGTGAGATGCTCCTCGATCGGCAGCTTCTTCTTGATCACGCCGTGCTCGAGGAGGACGTCCTGCACCGACGCGAGCGCCTCGATGCTGACCGTCCCGTCGTGCGAGATGAGACCGCCGGAGATCTTGTGCGCCGCGAGCACCCCGTCGACGCTCCAGCCGATCTTCTTCGCGATCGCCTCCGCGGCGTCCGCGGTCTTCTGCGCCATGAAGCGCTGCGCGGTGAAGATGGCCTTCATCGCCTTCCGGATCGTCTCGTTGTGCTTGCGGACGCCGTCCTCCGACGCGTACAGGATCTGGCTGATCCACTTCGGCGTGAGGGCATCGAAGCGCATGAGCATCTTCGACTTGCCCTGGAGCTGGGTGACGGCGCCGCCGTCGCCCCAGACGAACGCGGCGATCTCGTTGCGCGCGAGCGCGGCGAGCTGCGCGTCGAGCCCTCCGAGCGCGACGATCTTCACGTCGCGGTCCGTGTCCCACTGCTGCTGCCTGGCCAGCATCCGCGCGAAGACCCACGTCGTGGCGCCGGCTTGCGTCACGCCGATCGCCCTGCCCTTGAGGTCGGCGACCTTCGTGATCGTCGGCGCGACGTTCAGCGTGAAGTGATTGCCCTCGGTCTGCGTCGCGATCATCTTGAGCGGCATGCCGGCCTCGCGCGCCACGAGGACGTCGGTGCTCCCGCCGGCGCCGATCAGGATCTCGCCGGCGATCACGGCCTTGACGAGGTCGGGACCGCCACGGAAGGGCACGTACTCGGCATCGAGGTTCTCGGAACGGAACATCCCGCGCTCCAGCGCGAGGAGGAACGGGCCGGCCAGCGCATAGTCGCCGAGCACCGCGCTACCGAGCTTGACCGGGGTCTGGGCTCGCGCCAGCGGCAGCGCACACGAGCCGGCGGCCGCGGCCGCGGTCGCGCTCGCGAGGAATCGACGACGCGAGATCGCTGTCATGTGCCGGCCTCCGGGAAGGGATGCTGTGCCCAATCGTACACCGGCCGGCTGCGGGGGCTCGCGCCGCCGGATCGTGCAGACGGCTCGTTCGCGGCATCGAGCTCGTTGACTTGCGCGGTGATTTTCCCTACGTTTGATCCCACCGCTGATGGGTGACACTCCACGACCGCTCGAACGCGTTCTCGGTCTGCACCGCGCCGGACTGCGAGTCCGTGGGCACGCGTGCGGCAGCGACGGTCCGGGCGTGGACGCGGGGGCGCGTCGCAGCGGTGCATCCCGGGGCGCCGCATGACGTCGTCACCGGTGCTGCTCGACGTCAAGGACGGAGTCGCCTGGATCACGCTGAACCGCCCGCACGTCCTGAACGCGCTCGACACGGACCTTGCCGCCACGCTCGCCGACCACGCCGAGAGCGCCGCGGCCAACCGCGACGTCGTCGTCGTCGTCGTGAGGGGCGCGGGGCGCGCGTTCTGCTCCGGCATGGACCGGACCGCGCTCGCGTCGGGAACCGTGGACGAGCCGTTCTTCCGGCACTGGATCCGCGCGCTGAACGGCCTCGAGGACATGCCGAAGATCGCGGTGGCCGTCCTGCACGGCCACTCGATCGGCGGCGGGCTGCAGCTCGCGCTCGCATGCGACCTGAGGATCGCGACGACCGACGCCGTGATCGGCCTCGGTGCCACGCGACACGGGCTGATCCCCGATGGGGCGGTGCTGCGTCTGGCCCGCGTGATCGGCCTGGGGCGCGCGAAGGAGCTGGCGCTGCTGAACGACGACGTCACGCCGGACGAGGCGCGGGCGATGGGCCTCGTGAACTGGGTCACGGAACCGGCGGATCTGGACCGCGCGATCGAGGCGGTCATCGAGAAGGCCCGAGGAGCGTCGCCGACGGCAGCTGCGCACACGAAGCGCCTGCTCCACGACTCCTTCCACGCCGACCCGCGCGCGATGATCGAGGACGTGCTGCGGGCGCAGCGCGCCTGCACGACCTCGTGGGAAATCGTCGAGGCGAACCGCGCGTGGCAGGAACGTCGCGAGGCCGTCTTCTTCCCGCCTCCCGCGGACCGCGCCCGGGACCACTGATCGGCGGCGGCGAGCTGAGCCGGCACGTGCGCAAACCCCTCTGACCCGAGGAGCGTGATGGAGTACACCGACATCCTCTACGAGAAGAAGGACGGCGTGGCCTGGATCACCATCAACCGGCCGCAGACGCGGAACGCGTTCCGCACACGCACGGTGCGCGAGCTGACCGACGCGTTCGTGGACGCGCGCTGGGACCGCTCGCTCGGCGTGGTCGTGCTGACCGGCGCCGGGGACAGGGCGTTCTGCTCCGGCGGCGACCAGAAGGAGCGCGGCTCCGGCGGCTACGCGACCGAGGAGCGGCCGATGGACGTCGAGGCGCTCCACAACGCGATCCGCACGATCCCGAAACCGGTCATCGCGATGGTGAACGGCTTCGCGATCGGCGGCGGCCACGTGCTCCATCTGCTCTGCGACCTCTCGATCGCCGCCGACACCGCGATCTTCGGGCAGACCGGCCCGCGCGTCGGCAGCGTCGACGCCGGGCACGGCACGGGGTATCTCGCGCGGGTCGTCGGCGAGAAGAAGGCGCGCGAGATCTGGTACCTGTGCCGGCAGTACACGGCGCAGGAGGCGCTCGGGATGGGGCTCGTCAACAAGGTGGTTCCGCTCAAGGACCTGCGCGCCGAGGTCGAGCAGTGGTGCCAGGAGCTGCTCGACAAGAGCCCCACGGCCATCGCGCTCGCCAAGCAGTCGTTCAACATCGACTCGGCGCAGCGCGCCGGCGTCGCCGAGTTCGCGTCGACCGCGCTCCACATGTACTACTCGACCGAGGAGGCGATGGAGGGCCGGAACGCGTTCGTCGAGAAGCGGCCGGTCGACTTCCGGAAGTTCCGCACATAGCGGATGCCTGCCGCGCTCTCGCGGTATTTCGCGCTCCACGAGCGGGGGACGAGCGTCGCGACGGAGCTCCGCGCCGGTCTCGCGACGTTCATGGTGATGGCCTACATCATCTTCGTGAACCCGATCGTCCTCGGGTTCCAGGGGGTGCCGGGCCTCGAGGGCACGGGCTTGCCGTTCGCGCCGACGCTCACCGTCACGTGCCTCACCGCCGGGCTGCTGTCGATCGCGATGGGGCTCGCCGCCAACTACCCGCTGGCGCTCGCGCCCGGCATGGGCCTCAACGCCGTCGTCGCGTTCGAGCTGGTCGCGGGGCGCGGGCTGACGTGGCCCCAGGCGATGACGGTGGTGATGCTCGAGGGCATCGTCATCGCGCTCCTCGTGCTCACGCGCTTCCGCGAGGCCGTGATGGACGCGGTGCCGATGGCGCTCAAGCGCGCGATCTCGGTCGGCATCGGCCTGTTCATCGCGTTCATCGGCTTCTTCACGTCGGGCTTCGTGGTGAAGCCGGCGACCGGCCCGCTGCCCGTCGGCCTCGGGCCGCTTTCCGGCGTGCCGGTCGTCGTGTTCCTCGCCGGCTTCGTCCTCACCGCGGCGCTCATGGCCCGGCGCGTGCGCGGCGCGCTCCTGCTCGGGATCGTCGGCACGACGATCCTCGCCGTGGTGCTCAACGGCCTCGTCGCGGGCTGGACGGGGTTCCCGGCGCCGGGCGCCGCGCGGATCCCCGCGAGCGTCGTGCAGACTCCGGACTTCTCCACGTTCGGCCGTGTCGACTTCGGGTTCTTCGCGACGCTCGGCGTCCTCACCGCCGCGCTGGTCACGTTCTCGGTGATGCTCTCGGACTTCTTCGACACGATGGGCACGATCATCGGCGTCGGGGGCAAGGCCGGCTTTCTCGATCGCACCGGTCGGCTGCCCGGCGCCACCCGGGTCCTCCTCGTCGACTCCCTCGGCGCCGCCGTCGGCGGCTTCGCGAACGCGTCGAGCAATACGACGTACATCGAGAGCGCGGCCGGCGTCGCGGAGGGCGGGCGCAGCGGCCTCACGGCGGTGACCGTCGGCGTGCTCTTCCTCGCCGCCATGTGGTTCGCGCCGCTCGCCGGCGTCATTCCCGCGCAGGCGACGGCGCCGGCGCTGATCGTCGTCGGCTTCTACATGATGTCCCTCGTCGCGGACATCCGCTGGGACGACGCCGAGGAGGCCATCCCGGCCTTCGTGACGATGCTCGTCATGCCGTTCACGTGGTCGATCACGAACGGGATCGGCGCGGGGTTCGTGACGTATTCGGCGATCAAGGTGCTCGGCGGCAAGGCGCGGGAGCTGCACGCGATGGTGTTCGCCGCGTCCGCGGCCTTCATCGTGTACTTCGCCCTGCCGCTGATCGAGCGCGCGCTTCGATAGTGATGGGGGGACTATCGAAGCCCCCCAACCCCCCCACGGTGGCTCGGAAGCGGCCCGGCGGAGCCGTGGCGCTCCTCGGGCACCCGCCAAGACTCGGGGGACTATCGAGGCCCCCCAAACCCCCCTTGGTGGCTCGGAAGCGCCCCGGCGGAGCCGGGGCGCTCCTCGGGCGCCCGCCAAGACTCGGGGGACTATCGAAGCCCCCCAACCCCCCCACGGTGGCTCGGAAGCGGCCCGGCGGAGCCGTGGCGCTCCTCGGGCGCCCGCCAAGACTCGGGGGACTATCGAGGCCCCCCAACCCCCCCACGGTGGCTCGGAAGCGGCCCGGCGGAGCCGTGGCGCTCCTCGGGCTCGCGTGACCGTCGTCCCCCTGCGCGGCCCGGGTGTCCGCTCGCTCGGCGTGACGTTCGTCACGCTCGGGCTCGTCTACGGCATCTGGTACTCGTACAGCGTCTTCCTGGTCGCGCTGCTGCGCGAGTTCGGCTGGAGCCGCTCGGTGCTGGCCGGCGCGTTCTCGGTCTTCGCGCTGGTCCACGGGTTCTCGGGACTCGGCCTCGGCTGGCTCGGCGATCGCTTCGGGCCGCGTCGTCTGGTCATCGTCGGCGGTGTGCTGCTCACCGTGGCGGTTCCGCTGAATGGTGCGGTCAACCAGCCATGGCAGCTCTACGCCACGTTCGGGCTCCTGACGGCCGTCGGCGTCGCGACAGCCGGCTGGGTGCCGGCCGTCATCCTCGTTCAGCGATGGTTCCCGCAACGCCTCGGCGTCGCCCTCGGTGTCGCGTCATCCGGGGTCGGCATGGGCATCTTCCTCGTCGTCCCGCTCGCCCAGTTCCTGATCGACGCCGGCGGATGGCGCTGGGCGTTTCGAGTCCTCGGCGCCCTGATGCTCGCGTGGGTGGTGCCGGCGAGCGTCTGGCTCGTGCGCGATCCGCCGGCGGTCCCGGCGTCGAGCGCAACCGCGGACCGTACCCGATCGGCGGCGGGCCCGGTCGCCGCGCCCGCGTCCGCGGCGCGGATCGCCGACACGATCGCGCGCCACGGCGTGACGCTCGGCCAGGCGCTCCGCACCTGGCGCTTCTGGGCCCTCGGGATCATCCAGATCCTCGGGAACATGGCGAGCCAGATGCTGCTCGTTCATCAGGTCGCGTACCTCGTGGACCATCGCATCCCGGCCATCGTCGCCGCGACCGTCGTGAGCGTGGTCGGGCTCTCGAGCATCGCCGGCAAGATGGGTGGCGGGTGGTTCTCGGACGCGTTCGGGCGGGAGCTCGCCTACACGATCGGCATGGCGTGCCTCGCCGCCAGTATCGGCGTGCTCGGTGTCGTCGCCCTCGCTCCGAACCCGAGGCTCGCGTACGTGTACGCCGTCCTGATCGGGGTCGGATACGCGGCCACCGCGCCGCTCATGCCCGCCGTCATCAGCGACCTCTTCCGCGGCCGTCACTACGGCGCGATCTTCGGGGCGCTCCACGTGTCGAATGCGATGGGCGGCGCATTCGGGCCGTGGCTCGCCGGGCGGATCTTCGACGCGACCGGCAGCTACCAGGCGGCGTTCATGACGGCGGTCTTCACCGCCAGCCTCTCGGCCGCCGGCCTCTGGATCGTCGCGCCGCGCCGCGCGCGGCCGGGCTGAGGCGCGGGGCCGCGATCGCCCCGACCGGCTCCAGCACAGCGTCAGCGCAGGTGCTCGACGAAGAACTCCGCGACGCGCCGCTCGAAGTCCGGTGCGCGGTCGTTGTGGAGCCCGCGTCCGAGCCGGAGCTCGGCGCGCGGGTTGTTCCGGAGCGCCTCGGCGAGCCGCTCGGCGTGCGCGAACGGGATCTGCTCGTCCTCCCGGCTCGCGAGCAGCAACACCGGGATCGAGAGCCGCGCGGCCGCCATCGCCGGCGACGGCCGGCTGATGTCGGCGCCGAGGAAGAGCCGCGACCACGCGAGCATCAGCTCGACGAGCGGGTACTTCGCGATCCAGAAGATGCGATAGACGTCGCGGCCGAGCACGCGCAGGTCGGAGAACGGCGCGTACGCGACGACGGCGCGGATGCGCGGGTCCTCGGCGGCGGCGAGCAGCGCCACGGCGCCGCCGAGGGAGTATCCGAACACGCCGACCGCGCGGAACCCGCGTGCCGCGAGGACGTCCACGGCACGGACGATGTCGAAGCGCTCGCGATGGCCAAGGGTCGTCGCACTCCCCTCGCTCCTGCCGAAGTACCGGAGGTCGACGAGCAGCGTGGTGAGCTCGCCGTGGAGCGCGGCGGCGATGGGCAGCATGTCGGCCTTCTCGGCCGGGTAGCCGTGCAGGAGGATGATCGCGCGCGCGTCGCCGGACGCGGCCGGGGATCGCGTGGCCGATGCGCGAGGAATGAGCCAGGCCGCGAGCCGGATGCCGTCGCGCGTCTCGATCGTGACGTCCTCGGACGGCAGGCGATACTCGCGCGGCGTCCCGGGCACCGCGATGCGCGGCGGTCGCACGGCGAGCCAGAAGTTCAGGAAGCTCATGAGCACGATGCCCGCGAGCAGGACGCCGGCGTACAGCAGCAGCTTCATCGACGTCCGTCATAGCATGCCCGGCGCGCGTGGCGGCCGGGAAGCGCGGGCAACCCCGAGTCGGCCCTCGGGATCCACATCATGCTCGACATCCTGCTGATGGTGATCATCGGCGGCATCGGGACGCTGTGGGGCGGCATCGTGGGCGCGGCCGTCCTGCTGTCGGCGCAGGCGCTGCTCCCGAACCTCAGGGCGGTCGGCGCGGTCCTGGCGCCGGGCTCGGCGCTCGTCGAGCGTCTCACGGACCGCTGGCTGCTCGGGTTCGGCGTCATGTTCATCCTGGTGGTGTTCTTCTTCCCGAAAGGTGTCCTCGGGACGCTCACGGCGCGATCGCGCCGGCGAGCGGAGTCGCCATAGCGGAGCGCCTCGTAAGTGGTTGTCTTAGCGTCCGATTTCCTTGACATGCCGGGGCCGCTCCGATAGACTTCCGCCACTCGACGCCCGGCCTCGAAAGATCCTGAAGCGCCACAGCCGCGGAGGTGATTTGGACAGGGGAGACACTCGGTCGACGCCCGTCACGGCGCCGCCGGCGCTCGATCCCGGACGGGACACGTTCCCGAAGCTCGTGAAGGCCAACGCCGACCGCCTGCCGCGCAAGGTCGCGATCCGCGAGAAGGACTACGGGATCTGGCAATCGTGGACCTGGAGCGAGTACTACGCCGAGGCGCGCCTGATCGCGCTCGGTCTGGCGTCGCTGGGGTTCACGCGGGGCGACAAGGCGGCGATCGTCGGTGACAACCGGCCGCAGCTCTACTGGTCGGTCATGGCGACGCAGGCCCTCGGCGGCGTGCCGGTCCCGCTCTACCAGGACTCCATCGAGCGCGAGATCGGGTACATCATCGATCACGCCGAGGTCCGCTTCGCCGTCGCGGAGGACCAGGAGCAGGTCGACAAGCTGATCAACGTCCGACGTGACTGCCCGCGGCTCGAGTGGATCATCTACGACGATCCGCGCGGGCTGCGCAGCTACACCGAGCCGTTCCTGCTCTCGCTCGACCAGGTGAAGGAGCGCGGGCGCGCGTTCGAGCGCGCGCACCCCGGCTACTTCGAGGCGGAGGTCGACCGTGGCACCGCGGACGACGTCGCGCTCATCTGCTACACGTCGGGCACGACCGGCGTGCCGAAGGGCGTGCTGCTCTCGCACGGCAACCTGATCGTCGCGTGCTCGATCGGGATCCAGATCGACGGCCTCCGGAGCGACGAGGAGATCCTGTCGTACCTGCCGATGGCGTGGATCGGTGACCACGTCTTCTCGTACACGCAGTCGATCCTCACCGGCTTCACCGCGAACTGCCCGGAGAGCGCGGCGACGGTGCTGCACGACCTCAAGGAAATCGCCCCCACCTACTTCTTCGCGCCGCCCCGCATCTGGGAGAACATCCTCACGACCGTCATGGTCCGCATCGAGGACGCGGGCTGGCTCAAGCGCACGCTCGTGCACGTCTTCCTCGAGCTGGGGCAGGACCTCGAGCGGCGGCGCTGCAGCCGGCAGCCGGTGCCGCTCTGGAAGCGGCTGCTCTACCCGATCGGCGAGCTCCTCGTGTACGGGCCGCTCAAGGACAACCTCGGCATGCGGCGCATCCGCCGCGCGTACACGGCGGGCGAGGCGATCGGCCCGGAGATCTTCGTGTTCTTCCGCGGGCTCGGCCTCAACATCAAGCAGCTCTACGGGCAGACCGAGGCGAGCGTGTTCGTCTCGGTGCAGAACGACGGCGACGTGTGGCTCGACACCGTCGGCACGCCGGTGCCGGGCGTCGACATCAAGATCTCGCCCGAGGGCGAGGTGCTGTATCGCGGTCCCGGCGTCTTCAGGGGCTACTACAAGAACCCCGAGGCGACGGCGGCGACGATCGTGGACGGCTGGGTGCGGTCCGGCGACGCGGGCTTCGTCGACGAGCACGGGCATCTGAAGATCGTCGACCGCGCGAAGGACGTGAGCCGGCTCGCCGACGGCACGATCTTCGCGCCCAAGTTCCTCGAGAACAAGCTGAAGTTCTCGCCGTACATCAAGGAGGCGGTCTGCATCGGCCAGGACCGCCCCTTCGTGACCGCGCTCCTCAACATCGACCTCGCGTCCGTCGGGAGCTGGGCCGAGCGCCGGGGGCTCGCATACACGAGTTACACCGACCTCGCGCAGAAGCGCGAGGTCTACGACCTCGTCCACCAGGAGGTCGCGCGGACGAACAAGAGCCTCGCGGAGGACCGCGAGCTGCGCGGGGCGCAGCTCCGGAAGTTCCTGATCCTCCACAAGGAGCTCGATCCCGACGACGAGGAGATCACGCGCACGCGCAAGATCCGGCGCGGGTACATCGCGCAGAAGTACGCCCCGCTCATCGAGGCGCTCTACGCCGACCGCGAGCACGTCGAGGTCGAGGCCAAGGTGACGTACGAGGATGGTCGCGTCGGCACGATCCGCGCCGACGTCAAGATCCGGGAGGTCGACGCCGGGCTGGTGGAGGCGATCCGGTGACGGACGGCACGCCGGCGGCGCCGCTGCTCGAGGTCTGCGAGATCAGCGTGCGGTTCGGCGCGCTGATGGCGCTGTCGCGCGTCAGCCTCGAGGTCCAGCCCGGCGAGGTCGTCGCGATCATCGGGCCCAACGGCGCGGGGAAGACGACGCTCATCAACTGCATCAGCGGGTTCTACCACCCGTTCGAGGGCCGGATCCGCTTCGCCGGGCGCGATCGCACGCATCTGAGCCCGCCGGACGTCGCCGAGCTCGGCATCGCCCGGACGTTCCAGAACGTGGCCCTGTTCAAGGGCATGAGCGTCCTGGACAACATCATGACGGGGCGGCTGCTCAAGATGCGGGGCAGCTTCGTGCTCGAGGCGCTCTACGTCGGCCCGGCCAAGCGCCAGGAGATGGAGCACCGGGCCTTCGTCGAGCGCATCATCGACTTCCTCGAGATCCAGGCCATCCGCAAGACGTCCGCCGGCCGGCTGCCGTACGGCCTGCAGAAGCGCGTCGAGCTGGCGCGCGCGCTCGCCGCGGAGCCGAAGCTCCTGCTGCTCGACGAGCCGATGGCGGGCATGAACGTCGAGGAGAAGGAGGACATGTGCCGGTTCATCCTCGACGTCAACCAGGAGTTCGGCACCACGATCGCGCTGATCGAGCACGACATGGGCGTCGTCATGGACATCTCTGACCGCGTGGCGGTGCTGGACTACGGCATCAAGATCGCCGACGGCAAGCCGGACGAGGTGCGCCAGAACCCCGCCGTGATCGACGCGTACCTGGGAGTGACTCATTCGTGAGCCTCCTCTACGCGGTCTTCGTCGCGCCGTTCGTCGACATGGCCACCGCGCCCGCGTTCTTCGTCGAGGTGCTGCTCGGCGGCGTCTTCGCCGGGCTCATGTACTCGCTGGTGGCGCTCGGCTTCGTGCTGATCTTCAAGGCCTCCGGGGTCTTCAACTTCGCCCAGGGCGTGATGGTGCTGTTCGCCGCTCTCACGCTCGTCGGGCTGATGGAGCGCGGCGCGCCCGTCCCGGTGGCGCTGGTCCTGACCGTCGCGGTCATGGTCGCGCTCGCCTTCGCCATCGAGCGCCTGGTGCTGCGGCCGCTCGTCAACCAGGAGCACATCATCCTGTTCATGGCGACGATCGGGCTCAACTTCTTCCTCGAGGGCTTCGGCGAGATGCTGTGGGGCGCCAACGTCAAGAGGCTCGACATCGGCGTCCCCGACGAGTCCTTCCAGGTCGCCGGCGTCCTCGTGAACAAGCTCGAGCTCTCCGCCGCCATCACGGCCGCCCTCCTGGTCGCGGTGCTCGCCGTGTTCTTCCAGCGGACCCGGATCGGCCGCGCGCTGCGGGCAGTGGCCGACGACCACGAAGCCGCGCTCTCCATCGGGATCCCGCTCAAGACCATCTGGGTGATCGTGTGGGCGGTGGCGGGGATCGTCGCCATCGCCGCGGGCGTGATGTGGGGCGCGAAGAGCGGGGTGCAGTTCAGCCTCTCGCTCCTCGCGCTGAAGGCGCTGCCCGTCCTCATCCTGGGCGGGTTCGAGTCGGTCCCGGGCGCGATCCTCGGCGGGCTCATCATCGGGGTGGGGGAGAAGCTCGGCGAGGTGTACTGGGGGCCGCTGGTGGGCGGCGCGATCGAGAACTGGTTCGCCTACGTGCTGGCGCTGGCGTTCCTGCTGTTCCGGCCGCAGGGACTGTTCGGCGAGAAGATCATCGAGCGAGTGTGACAGCGGCGATGACGGCGATCATCCCGTGATCTACCGCGAGGCGGGGCAGTTCAAGACCACCTACGCCGCGGACCAGGCGATCTTCCCGATCGCCCAGGACCGCGTCGTCGTGGCGCTCGCGATCGCCGCCGCGTTCCTGGTCCCGCCGCTCGCCGGCAGCGAGTACTGGCTGCAGGCGGTCCTGATCCCGCTCCTGATCTACTCGCTCGCGGCGATCGGGCTGAACCTCCTGACGGGGTACGCCGGGCAGCTGTCGCTGGGCACCGGCGGCTTCATGGCGGTGGGCGCGTACGCGGCGTTCAAGATCACGACCGCGTTCCCCCAGGTCAACATCATCGTCGTGTTCCTGGTCTCGGGCCTGTTCGCCGCGGGCGTCGGCCTCCTCTTCGGCATCCCCAGCCTCCGCATCAAGGGCTTCTACCTCGCCGTCGCCACGCTCGCCGCGCAGTTCTTCCTCGTGTGGCTCTTCAACAAGGTGGCGTGGTTCTCGAACTACGCGTCGTCGGGGACCATCACGGCGCCACCCCGCACGGTGTTCGGCGTGATGGTGACGGGGCCGGAGGCGACGGCGCCGGCGCGGTACGTCGTGGCGCTCACGCTCGTCGTCCTCTTCGCGCTCGCGGCGAAGAACCTGGTCCGCGGCCGGATCGGGCGGTCGTGGATGGCGATCCGCGACCGCGACATCGCCGCCGAGATCATCGGCGTCCGGCCGCTCCGGACCAAGCTGCTCGCGTTCGGGATCAGCTCCTTCTACTGCGGGGTGGCGGGGGCCGAGCTGGTCTTCCTCTACCTGGGCAGCGCCGAGACGCTGGCGTTCGACATCACCATCTCGTTCCTGATCCTGTTCATGGTGATCATCGGCGGCCTCGGCTCGATCCTCGGCTCCTTCCTGGGCGCCGCCTTCATCGTGCTCGTCCCCATCTTCCTCACCAACGCCCCGCACGCGCTCGGGCTCAGCGTCCCCGTCGCCCTCCAGAAGCAGGTCGAGCTCATGATCTTCGGCGGCCTCATCCTCTTCTTCCTGATCGTCGAGCCGCACGGCCTGGCGCGTCTGTGGCAGATTGCGAAGGAGAAGCTGCGGCTCTGGCCGTTCCCGCACTGAGCGGGGACCCGAACCACACCACTGTGACAGGGAGGACACCATGAAGGTGAGAGGGTTCCTGATCGGCCTCCTGGCGATGACCGTCGCGGCCTGGCCCGTGGCCGGCGCCTGGGCCCAGGACAAGACGATCTTCATCCCGCTCTTCGTCTACCGCACCGGGCCGTACGCCCCGAGCGGCATCCCGAACGCGAACGGGTTCCAGGACTACTTCAACCTCGTGAACGAGCGCGACGGCGGCGTCAACGGCGTCAAGCTCGTCATCGAAGAGTGCGAGACCCAGTACAAGACGGACCTCGGGGTCGAGTGCTACGAGCGGCTGAAGGGGAAGAAGCCGCCCCTGGTGAACCCGTACTCGACCGGCATCACCTACCAGCTCATCCCCAAGGCGCCCGTCGACAAGATCGTCGTCCACTCGATGGGCTACGGCATGACCGCGTCCGCCGACGGCCGGTGGTTCCCGTGGGTCTTCAACTTCCCGATGACCTACTGGAGTCAGGCCTCCGCCTTCGTCAAGTACGTGGCGTCGCAGGAAGGCGGGATGGACAAGCTCAAGGGCAAGAAGATCGTCCACATCTTCCACAACAGCCCCTATGGCAAGGAGGCGAACCCCACGCTGGAGACGCTCGCGAAGCAGCACGGGTTCGAGCTCACGCTGCTCGCCGTCGACCACCCCGGCCAGGAGCAGGGGGCGACCTGGCTGCAGGTGCGGCGCATCAACCCCGACTGGATCTACCTGTCGGGCTGGGGCGTCATGAACCAGGTCGCGGTGAAGGAGGCGGCGTCCAAGGGCTTCAAGATGGACCACATGGTCGGCAACTGGTGGTCGGGGAGCGAGTCCGACGTGGTGGCCGCCGCCGACGGCGCCAGGGGATTCAAGTCGATGACGTTCCACGCGCCCGGCGCCGGCTTCAAGGTCCACCAGGACCTCGTGAAGCACGTGTACGACAAGGGCAAGGGCGCGACCAAGAAGGACCTCCTCGGCGAGGTGTACCACAACCGCGGCATGATCAACGCCATGCTGAACGTCGAGGCGCTGCGTACGGCGATGCTGAAGTTCAAGCTCAAGACGCCGCCGGCCAGCGAGCAGGCGCGCTGGGGGTTCGAGAACCTGAACCTCACGGAGCAGCGCCTGGAGCAGATCGGCATGAAGGGCATGATGCGTCCCCTCAAGGTGACGTGCGAGAACCACGAGAGCAACGGGATGGCGGCGGTCCAGCAGTGGGACGGCAAGCAGTGGAAGATCGTCTCGGACTGGATCGAGCCGATCCGCGACGTCGTCCGCCCGAAGCTCGAGGCGGCGGCCGTCGAGGAGGCGAAGAAGCTCGGCTACACGGTGCGCGACTGCTCGAAGGAGAAGTAGCGGCATGAGCGCCGTGAGCGCCGCCCCCGACCGGACCGACACGCGCGCAGGAACGGCGCGCGCCCTGCTGTCGGTCAACAACATCGAGGTGATCTACGACCACGTCATCCTCGTGTTGAAGGGCGTGTCGCTCAAGGTTCCCGAGGGGGGCATCGTCGCCCTCCTCGGGGCCAACGGCGCCGGCAAGTCGACCACGCTCAAGGCGATCTCCGGGCTGCTGCGGACCGAGCGCGGTGACGTCACGAAGGGGGCGATCGAGTTCCGGGGGGAGCCGATCCACCGGAGGAATCCGAACGAGGTCGTGCGTCATGGCATCGTCCAGGTGATGGAGGGCCGCCACGTCTTCGAGCACCTGACGGTCGAGGAGAACCTGCTGACCGGCGCGTACACGCAAGGCGGCGCACGCACGAAGCCGGACCTCGAGATGGTGTACGGGTACTTCCCGCGGCTCAAGGACCGTCGCGGGTTCCGGGCGGGCTACGTCTCCGGCGGCGAGCAGCAGATGCTCGCCATCGGCCGCGCGCTCATGGCCCACCCGAGGCTCATGCTGCTCGACGAGCCGTCGATGGGCCTCGCCCCCATGCTCGTGCAGGAGATCTTCGAGATCGTCGCGCGGCTCAACCGCGAGGAGAACGTCGCGGTCCTGCTCGCGGAGCAGAACGCGACGATGGCGTTGCGGTTCGCGCAGCACGGCTACGTGATGGAGAACGGCCGCATCGTCCTCGACGGCGACGCCACGACGATCGCCGACAACGAGGACATCAAGGAGTTCTACCTCGGGCTCACCGGCGTCGGGCAGCGCAAGAGCTACCGCGACGTCAAGCACTACAAGCGCCGGAAGCGCTGGCTTTCATAACCTCGGAGGGGGCTTCGCCCCCTTCCGACGGTCGTCGCGCGCCTCGCGCCCGTGCTTCGGGCCTGTCTGTCCCGCCTGCCCTCCAGGTCCCGGCGCCGCCGTTCCCCGGGATGAGGTCTTTGGGCCAGATGATCCGTTCACTAAGTAGCGGTCTCCTCTACTGGTCGGCTTGACAGGTAGTACAACCTGCCTATAGACTCCACGCCACTTCGAGACTTCGACATGACCGCTCAGCTCGAGATCAGACACGTATCCAAGGTGTTCGGCGGTGTGCAAGCCGTCAACCGAGTGACCTTCGACGTGAATCAGGGGGAGCTCGTCTCGGTGATCGGTCCGAACGGCGCCGGGAAGACGACCGTCCTGAACATGATCAGCGGCTTCCACCACCCTGATCTGGGCTCCATCGTGTTCGAGGGGACCGACATCACCGGGAGGGCGCCGAGCCGCATCGCGACGCTGGGCGTCGGGCGCACGTTCCAGAACATCGCCCTCTTCAGGGGCATGACGGTGCTCGACAACCTGATGCTCGGGCGTCACGTGCACATGAAGACCGGCGTGCTCGCGGGGATGCTCTACGCCGGGCGCACCCGGCGCGAGGAGGTCGAGCACCGGCGGGTCGTCGAGGACGTCATAGACTTCCTGGAGATCGAGCCCTTGCGCAAGCGCGTCGTGGGGGCGCTGCCGTTCGGGCTCCAGAAGCGGGTCGAGCTCGGGCGCGCGCTCGCCGCCCATCCGAAGATCCTCCTCCTCGACGAGCCCATGGGCGGCATGAACGTCGAGGAGAAGGAGGACATGGCGCGCTTCGTCCTCGACGTCAACGACGAGTGGGGCACCACGGTCGTCCTGGTCGAGCACGACATGGGCGTCGTGATGGACATCTCCCAGCGGGTGGTCGTGATGGACCTGGGTGAGACGATCGCGGAGGGCACGCCCGTGGACGTGAAGGCGAATCCCCTCGTGATCAAGGCCTATCTCGGGGGGAAGACCGGCGCGAAGACGTGGGCGGGGAGGAGGGGGACCGGTGACCGAATCGACGCTTCCACAGCTCGTCGAGCGTAACGCGCGCCAGTGGCCGGACCGCGTTGCGATCCGCGAGAAGGACCGCGGCATCTGGCAGCAGTGGACGTGGACCGACTACCGCCGCGAGGTCAAGGAGCTCGCCCTCGGCCTGGTCGCTCTCGGGTTCCAGCCCGGCGACAAGCTCGCCATCCTGAGCGATAACCGCCCGCAGGCCTACTGGGCCATGGTGGCGGCGCAGGCCGCCCGGGGCACCCCGGTACCCCTGTACCAGGACTCGATCGCCCGCGAGCTCCAGTTCGTCATCGACCACTCGGACGCGACGATCGTCCTCGCCGAGGACCAGGAGCAGGTCGACAAGGTTCTCGATCTGCAGGACAGCCTCCCGAAGGTCCGGCGGGTCATCTACGAGGACCCGAAGGGCCTCCGGCACTACACCGCGCCGATCCTGACGAGCTTCGTGAAGGTCCAGGAGCTCGGGCGGAAGCACGCGACGGAGCGGCCCGGGCTGTACGACGAGCTGGTCGGGGCGGGCCGGTCCGAGGACATCGCGCTCATCAGCTACACCTCGGGCACGACGGGCGCGCCCAAGGGCGCCATGGTCACCCATGCCAACCTCGCGGCGGCGATCGCCGGGATGCAGCAGGTGGAGCCGTACCGGCCGACCGACGAGACGCTCGCCTACCTGCCACCGGCGTGGATCGGCGACACCTTCTGGTCGCTGGCGGCGTCGCTCGTCATCGGGTTCACCGTGAACTGTCCGGAGCGGCCCGAGACCGTCCAGGAGAACATCAAGGAGATCGGGCCGCACTTCCTCGTGGCGCCCCCGCGGATCTGGGAGAACCTCGTCTCCCAGATCCAGGTCAAGATGGAGGACGCCTCGCGCGTGAAGCGCTGGGTCTACAGACGCTTCATGCCCGTCGGCGAGGAGGTCGCGCGGCGGCGCATGGAGGGCCAGCCTCTCTCCCTCCGCCTCCGTCTCCTGCACGCCCTCGGGGAGTTCTTCGTCTTCGGCCCCTTGCGCGACCACCTGGGCTTCCGCCGCAACCGCTCGGCGTACACGGGCGGCGCCCCCCTCGGGCCCGAGATCTTCCTGTTCTTCCGCGCGCTCGGGATCAATCTCAAGCAGGTCTACGGGCAGACGGAGATCTCGGGCGTGTCCTGTATCCAGCGCGACGGGGACGTCGCGGTCGGCACGGTCGGCAGGCCCTTCCCCAACGTGGAGCTCCAGATCACCGAGCGCGGCGAGGTGCTGGCCCGGAGCCCGATGGTCTTCGCCGGGTACTACAAGAACCCGGAGGCCACGCGGGAGACGGTGCGCGACGGCTGGCTCCACTCGGGCGACGCCGCCTTCATCGACCAGCGCGGCCACCTCGTCGTCATCGACCGGGCCAAGGACGTGACGGCGCTCGCGGACGGCACGACGTTCGCGCCCCAGTACATCGAGAACAAGCTCAAGTTCAGCCCGTACATCAAGGAGGCGGTCGCGACCGGGCAGAACCGGCCCTTCGTGGCCGCGATGGTCAACATCGACATGGAGAACGTGGGGAAGTGGGCGGAGCGGAACCGCATCGCCTACACGACCTACGCCGACCTCGCCCAGAAGCCCCCGGTCTACGACCTGATCGGGCGCGAGGTCGAGCGGGTGAACCGCGACCTCCCGGAGGCGACGCGGATCCGGTGCTACGTGCTCCTCCACAAGGAGCTCGACCCCGACGACGAGGAGATCACGCGCACGCGCAAGGTGCGCCGCGCGTTCGTGGCGAAGAAGTACGCGGACATCATCGAGGCGCTCTTCTCCGAGGCCGCCGAGGTGCCCGTCACCATGGTCATCACCTACCAGGACGGGCGCCAGGCCACGCTCGAGACCAAGCTCGCGATCCGGACGGTCGGGGAGGTCCCCCTGCCGAAGGCGGCGTAGGCGGGAGCCGCCATGGAGTTCTTCTTCGACCTCACCGTCAACGGGCTCCTGGTCGGGCTGATGTACGCCCTCGTCGCGGTCGGCTTCGTCCTGATCTACAAGGCGACGAGCGTCATCAACTTCGCGCAGGGCGACCTCGTGATGTTCGCGGCCTACGGCGCCGCCGTCATGCTCGGGCTGGGCTGGATGCCGCTCTGGGCCGTGATCCCGGTGCTCGCGACAGGGATGGTTGCCCTCGGCTTCGTCCTCGAGCGCGGCATCCTGCGGCCGCTCATCGGCCAGCCCGTCATTTCCGTGATCATGGTGACGATCGGCCTTGCCTTCGTGCTCCAGGGGCTGGCCGCGATTCTCTGGAAGGCGGGAACGCGCGAGCTGCCATTGCCGGTGCGGGTCGAGCCGTACGTCGTCGGCGGCGTGTTCATCTCGCCGATCAACGTGGTCGCCGCGGTGACGGCGATCCTCAGCCTGGTGGCGTTCGGCCTCTTCTTCACCAGGAGCCGGTTCGGCATCGCGATGCGGGCGGTGGCCGACGACCAGCAGGCCTCGATGACCGTGGGGATCAACGTCCGGCGCGTGTTCGCCCTCTCCTGGGCGATCGCCGGCATCGCGGCGGCGGCAGGTGGGCTCATCTGGGGGAACATGCTCGGGGTCGATACGTTCCTCGCGCTCGTCGGCCTCAAGGTCTTTCCGGTGGTGATCCTCGGCGGGCTCGACTCGATCCTCGGCGCCATCGTCGGCGGGCTGATCGTCGGCCTCGTGGAGAGCATCGCGGCCGGCTATCTCGATCCCTACGTCGGCGGCGGGACGAAGGACTTCGTCCCGTACGTGCTGATGATCCTGGTCCTCTTCGTCCGCCCCCACGGCTTCTTCGGCCGCGAGATCATCGAGCGCGTATGATCAACCGCGAGTCGGGCGTCTACCAGACGACCTACGAGGGCGACATGGCCCTCTACACGCTGCCGCTCGCCAGGGCGACGGCGCTGGCGGCGGTCGCGCTGCTGGTCCTGCTGCCGCTCCCGTTGTGGTCGGCCGGGAACGAGCACTGGATGAGCATCGTGAACACGATCGTCCTCTCGGCGATCGGGGCGATCGGGCTCAACATCCTCGTCGGCTACACGGGGCAGATCTCCATCGGCCACGGCGGCTTCATGGCGGCGGGCGCCTACGCCGCGGCCATCCTCTCGAGCCGCTACGACATGCCGTTCCTGGTCGGCGTCGCCGCCGGCGGCGTGGTCGCGATGCTGGTCGGGACCTTCTTCGGCATCCCGTCGCTCCGGATCAAGGGGCTCTACCTCGCGATCGCCACGCTGGCGGCCCAACTCATCATCGAGTGGACCATCAACCACGTCACGTGGATCGGCGGCGGCGCCCAGTCGACGATCTACGTCCAGAATCCGACCATCCTCGGCGTCGAGTTCGACAACGAGTTCCGGCGGTACTACCTGCTCCTGCCGTTCTTCCTGCTCGCCTACTTCGGCGCGCTGAACCTGGTGCGCTCGCGCGTGGGGCGCGCGTTCATCGCCGTCCGGGACCGCGACATCGCCGCCGAGATCATCGGGGTCGACATCTTCAAGTACAAGCTCCTCGCGTTCGCGGTGAGCTCGTTCTACGCGGGGGTGGCGGGCGCCCTCTACACCTACTACCTCCGCATCGCCAACTACGAGCAGTTCACACTGATCGTGTCCATCCAGTTCCTCGCCATGATCATCATCGGCGGCCTCGGCAGCGTGATCGGCTCGGTGCTGGGGGCGATCTTCATCAAGCTCCTGCCGATCGTGCTGGACCTGACGGTCGTGGGCGTTTCGGAGAATGTGTTCGGCGTGCCGTACGCGCGCGTGGCCGACTTCCTCGCGAACTTCCAGCTCGTGGTCTTCGGGGGGCTGATCATCCTCTTCCTGGCGATCGAGCCCCAGGGGCTCGCGAGGATGTGGTTCAACGTCAAGCGGTACTTCCGCCTGTGGCCGTTCTCCTACTGAGAACATCGGGGGGGCGAGGCGCCCCCCCGAACGCCCCCCGATGCTCGCACACGGCCCGGGGGACCCGGGCCGCGGCTCGGGAACGCGATGGGTTCACGGGCCCTGAGGCGGGAGCGGGGGCGCCGGGTTCCGCGATGGATCACCGTTCGCGTTAGCCAAGGGAGGGTAGACGGATGAGGATCCGAACGCTGTCGAGAGTGCTCACGGTCGCGGCGCTGGTTCTCGGTCTCTCCGGGGCGCTGACGGCCGCGCTCGCCGACCACGAGATCGTCGCCGGCGGGCAGTGCGACCGGACCGGCGCGACGAAGCTCGTCGGCGAGCAGATCTGCCCGGGCGTGCTCGACTACGTCAACCTGGTCAACAAGAAGGGCGGGATCGAGGGCCACCGGATCCGCTACATCGAGGTCGAGCACGGCTACCAGGTGGACCGGGGCGTGGAGGCCTACGAGCGGATCAAGCGGGAGGGCGGCGTGGCGATGCTCGACTACGGCACGCCCATCGTCTACGCGCTGACGCCCCGCCACATGGAAGACAAGATCCCGGGGATCACGCCGGGCTTCGGGCGCGCGGACGCGACCGACGGCCGGAAGTGGCCGTACATCTTCCCGCTGGCAGCGACCTACTGGTCGCAGATGGGCGCCGGCATGAAGTACGTGAAGGACAGCGGCGCGAGGAAGGGGTCGAAGATCGCCTACATCTTCTACGACAACCCGGCCGGCCGCGAGCCGCTCCACGTCTTCGAGCGCATCTGCAAGCAGGAAGGCTACGGGTGCCGCACCTTCGCGGTGCCGCCGCCGGGCGTCGAGATGGCCTCTCAGGTGCTCGACATCACGCGGCGGATGCGGGCCGACTGGGTGATCGCCCACCTCTTCGGCAAGTCGCCGTCGATCTCGATCAAGGAGTTCAAGAAGAACGGCTTCCCCCTGGACAAGGTGGTCAGCCTGGTGTGGGGCGCAGGCGAACACGACATCCTCGCCGCGGGCTGGGACACCGCCCAGGGCTACCTCGGCATGCAGTTCGCCGGCGTCGGACGGAACTTCCCCGTGATCCAGGAGATCGTCAAGATGTACCGGGACGAGGGACGGGAGGTCCCCGCCACGGTGGGCTCCGTCTACTACAACCGGGGTGTCCTCGTCGGGGCGCTGATGGCCGAGGCGATCCGGCTTGCCGTCGCACACGAGGGCCTGCCGGTCACCGGCGAGAAGGTCAGGAACGGCTACAGGCGGATCAGGGACTTCACGCTCGGCGGACTGCTGCCCCCGCTGACCGTGACCGAGGCCGACCACGAGGGCGGCGGCTGGGTCAAGCTCTACCAGGTGCGTGGAACGGAGATCGTGGCCCACACGGATTGGTTCCACGGCTACCGCGACGTCGTGCAGGACGAGGTCCGGAAGGCCGCGGGGAAGAAGTAGCAGCGCGTCACCCGAGCCCACGTCTTCCATGCTCCGGCTGAACAACGTCGAGGTGGTGTACGACAGGTCGATCCTGGTCCTCCGCGGGGTCTCGGTCGAGGTCCCCGAGGGGACGATCGTCACGCTGCTCGGGTCCAACGGCGCCGGGAAGTCGACCACGCTGAAGGCGATCGCCGGCATCCTCGGTCCCGAGCGCGGCGAGGTCACCACGGGGTCCATCGAGCTCAAGGGCCGCGACGGCTGGGTCCGGATCGACCACCGCCTGCCGGAGGAGATCGTGCGCATGGGCGTGGTGCTGGTCATGGAAGGGCGCCGGGTGTTCGAGCACCTGACCGCGGAGGAGAACCTCCTGGCGGGCGCTCACACCCGGCGGGACCTCGGCGCCGTCCGGCGGGACCTCGACCTCGTCTACCAGTACTTTCCGCGGCTCGCCGAGCGGCGCCGCACGAGGGCGGGGTATCTCTCGGGCGGCGAGCAACAGATGCTCGCGATCGGGCGCGGGCTCATGTCGCAGCCGCGGGTCATGCTTCTCGACGAGCCCTCCCTCGGGCTCGCGCCGATGCTCGTCGAGGAGATCTTCGAGATCGTCAAGCGCCTGAACCAGACCGAGGGCGTGACGATCCTCCTCGTCGAGCAGAACGCCGCCATGGCCCTCACCATCGCCGAGCACGGCTCCATCATGGAGAACGGCCGGATCGTGCTCGACGGGGCGGCCGACACGCTCCAGAACAACGAGGACATCAAGGAGTTCTATCTGGGCCTGAGCGAGGTCGGCGCGCGCAAGAGCTACCGGGACGTCAAGCACTACCGGCGGCGCAAGCGCTGGCTTTCGTAGGAGGGGGCCTCGACGGCCCCCTCCTAACCTCCCCCAAAGGATCGGTTGCGCGGGCAAAGCCCGCGCTCGAACGCGTCGACTCATCGGGTCGATTCTGCTCCCGCGCCGGGGCTTTCCACCACGCCCGCGCTCGTGGGACGATGAGGCGCCCGGGGCCTGCGGGGCCGTGAGAGCCCGTGAACGAGTCAGATCATCGAGGGGCGTCCCGGGTTTCCCGGGTTTCACAGGTGCGTCCGCGCACCTCCCGGGACGGCTCCGAGCGTTGGGGGGCATGGGGGGCCTCGATAGTCCCCCCATGAAGGGAGAGGGACGACGTGAAGACCGTCGATCGCCGAGCCGGCTACTGGAACCGCGAGAAGGAAACGCTTTCACCCGCCGCCCGTGAGGCGTACCAGGACGCGTGGCTGGCGCGGCTTGTCGAGCACGCGTGGGCACCGGCGCCGGGCGTACGCCGGCGGCTCGAGGACGCGGGGCTGCAGCCGGGCGACGTGCGCCGCATCGACGATCTGGCGCGGGTGCCTGTCATGAAGAAGAGCGCGATGCCGGACCTCCAGAAGGCGGACCCGCCCTTCGGCGGGTTCTGCACGGTCCCGGTCCAGCGGCTGCGCCGGATCTTCGTGTCGCCCGGACCGATCCTCGAACCCATGGGACCGGAGCTTTCCGCGTGGCACGGCGAGACGTGCCTCTACGCCGGCGGCTTCCGTCCGGGCGACGTCGTCGTCAACACGTTCGGCTACCAGCTCCTGCCCGCCGCGCACGAGCTCGACGAGGCGCTGCACACGATCGGCTGCGTCGTCGTCTCGACCGGCGTCGGCAACACCGACCAGCAGGTGACGGTGGCGACGACGGTCCGCGCGACCGGGTACGTCGGCACGCCGAGCTTCCTCATGACCATCCTCAAGCGCGCGAACGAGATGGGGGTCGGCCGTCCGCCCTTCGAGGTCGCGCAGGTGGGCGCCGAGCCGTTCCCCGAATCGCTGCGGCGCGTCTTCCAGGACGAGCACGGGATCATGGCGCGCCAGGGCTTCGGCACCGCCGACCTCGGGATGATCGCCTACGAGTGCGCCGAGGCGGCGGGCATGCATCTCGTCGAGGACGTGATCACGCAGATCTGCGACCCCCGGACGGGCGAGCCGCTCCCGCACGGGCAGGTGGGCGAGATCGTCGCGACGACGAACAACATGACGTACCCCATGATCCGCTTCGGCACGGGCGATCTCAGCCTCGTGACCGACGAGCCGTGCGCGTGCGGGCGAACGTCCCCACGCATGCTCGGCTGGCGCGGCCGGGCCGACGAGGTCACGAAGGTGCGCGGCGTCTTCGTCCATCCACGCCAGGCCGACGAGGTGGTGGCGCGCGTGCAGGGCGTGCGGCGCGTCCAGGTCGTCGTCGGCCGCGAGGGGCACCAGGACTCGCTGACGATGCGCGTCGAGCTCGCGGAGGGCGTGGATGCCGCGGCCGCGCGCTCGACGCTCGAGAGCGCCATCCGCGACGTGATGAAGCTGCGGGGCACCGTGGAGGTCGTGGGCGCCGGGGTCATCCCGGAGGGCGCGAAGAAGATCGCCGACGAGCGCACCTGGGAGTGAGCGCGGGAGACTCGTGTCCGGCATGCAGATCCTCTTCGTCCACCCGAACTTTCCCGCGCAGTTCGGCCACATCGCCACGCGGCTCGTCCACGAGCGGGGAATCGACGCCGTCTTCGTGACGCGCGCCCTCGAGGGCACCCACGACGGCGTCCGCATGGTTCGCTACGACATCAAGGGCGGGGCGACGCGCGCGAACCACCACTGCTCGCGGACGTTCGAGAACGCCGTATGGCAGGCGCACGGCGTGTACGAGGCGTGCAAGGCGGCGAAGCTCGCGCCCGACCTCGTCGTCGGGCACAGTGGCTTCGGCTCGACGGTGTTCCTGCAGGAGCTCTACCGCGCGCCGATCGTGAGCTACTTCGAGTACTACTACCACCCGCACGGCTCCGACATGGACTTCCGTCCGGACTTCCCGCCCGAGGAGATCGACTTCCTGCGCGCGCACGCGCGCAACGCGATGATCCTGCTGGACCTCGCGGCGTGCGCGTCCGGGTACGCGGCGACCCAGTGGCAGAAGGGCCTGCTGCCTCGCGAGTGGCAGCCGAAGGTCGACGTCATCCACGACGGCGTGGACACCGCGTTCTGGCGGCGCCAGCCGGGGCCGCGGCGCATCGGGCTCGACACGATCCCGGACGACGTGCGCGTCGTGACGTACGCCGCGCGCGGGCTCGAGGCGATGCGGGGCTTCGATGTCTTCGTGCGCGTCGCGAAGCGGATCGCCGCGGAGATGCCGAACGTGCTCTTCGTCGTCGTCGGCGGCGACGGGATCCACTACGGCAACGACCTGCGGCACGTCAAGGCGAAAAGCTTCCGCGAGCACGTCCTCGCCACCGAGCGCCCGGATCTGCGGCGGTTCCGGTTCCTCGGGACCGTGCCCGGCGCCGAGCTCGCCCGCGTCTTCTCGGCGAGCGACCTGCACGTGTATCTCACCGTGCCGTTCGTCCCGTCGTGGTCCTTGCTCGACGCGCTCGCGTGCGAATGCGTCGTGCTCGCGTCCGACGTCGCGCCCGTCAGGGAGATCGTGCGCCATGGCGAGAATGGTCTGCTGGCCGACTTCTTCGACGTCGACGGGCTCGCGGCGGAGGCGATCCGCGTCCTGAAGGACCCGGCCGCGTTCCGCCCGCTGGCCCTGGCCGGTCGCGCGTCGGTCGAGGCACGCTACAGCGTGGACGTCACGCTGCCGCGGCTCTGGGCCCTGTTCGAGCGGGTCCTTGCGCCCGGGCGGCGGCAACAAGACGTCGTCCGATCTGGACGGTGAGAGTTCGCGCGACAATCGACCGCCGCGGCGGTCGATTGTCGCGCGAACTGAGATCGGCTATAGTCACCGGGTCCCCTACCGCGAACCGTGCCGCAGGGACGGCTCCCGAACCACGACACAGGAGGACCCATGGCGACCGACGTGACGCGTGACGCCCCCACGCCCCGGCAACCTGATCCGGCGGCGGGTCCCACCGTCCGGTGGGACGATTCGAAGATGAAGACCTCCTACGCGAACGTGTGCAACGTCGCCAGCACGCGCGAGGAGATCGTGATGCTGTTCGGCGTCAACCAGGCCTGGCACGCGAGCCAGCGCGAGATCCCGATACAGCTCACGGACCGCATCATTCTCAGCCCGTTCGCGGCGAAGCGCCTGTCGATCCTGCTCGGGAACGTCCTGAGGGAGTACGAGAGCCGCTTCGGTCCGCTGCCCGATCCGCGCCAAGGCGCGTAGACCCGCTGTGTGGGGGCCGCGACACGGCCCCCCAGGCCGCGGCCGTCCGGAACGGAGACTCGAACCGGCGGTCCCGCTTCTCAAGGCTCTTTCTCGACCGAGATGAGGCAGAAACGTACCCATGCGTGGCGCCCCATCGAGTAGAATCTTCACCACGGTTGCCCACGTGGCAAGTTCGACCGAGCAAGGAGGCTCCCGTGGCTGACGAACGCGCGCCGGCGACGCCGCCCGAGACTGCCCAGACCGGTCCACGGATTCGCTGGGACGACACCGGGCTCAAGAGCTCGTACGCAAACGTGTGCAACGTGGCATCCACGCGCGAGGAGATCGTGCTGCTCTTCGGCATCAACCAGGCGTGGCACGCGGGCCAGCGCGAGATCTCGGTCCAGCTGTCCGACCGGATCGTGATGTCCCCGCACGCCGCCAAGCGCCTCGCGATCCTGCTGGAGAACGTGCTCCGCGAGTACGAGAACCGCTTCGGACCCCTTCCCGATCCCCGGGCACAGGGCTAGTTCCCGGCGCGGCGGCGACCGCGCGCGGCCAGGACCAGCGGTGAGGCGGTCGTGATGGATTCAACCGAGGTCGAGCGACGCGGTGACCGGCCCGTGCCGCCACCGCCCGGATCGTCCGCCGGCGCGCCGGCGATTGATCCCGACCAGGCCGCGTGGCGCGCGTTCGCGGAGGCGGCCACGCCGGAGGCCTTCTACCGGAGCTGGCTCGCCCTGCAGTGCCGGCAGGTCCCCGGCGCGCTGTC